>DASURB010000157.1:0-24624 GCA_036280235.1 Nocardioides sp. | reverse complement strand
TTCGGGAACGCGAGCAGCCGGTAGAACGCGTCCGGCATCATCGACAGCGCCGCGCTGACAAGACCGCCGACGGCCAGCAGCAGCGTCGCCCAGCGGGTGAGCACGCGGGCGCGGAACAGCGCGATGCCGAAGACGAGGCCGCCGAGCAGGTACGCCGCACCCTGGAGCTGGAACACCGTGCCGAGCGTGCCGATGTCGCCCTTGGCCGTGCCGCCGGTCGCCACGGCGAGCACGTCGCCGACGTACGCCGGGTCGGAGCCGGCGATGCTCGGGAGGACGAACGCGGAGACCGCCGTGGTGAACAGGATCGACAGGTAGCCGAGGCTGATCACGGCGTAACCGACCAGCCCTAGGACGCCGTTGCGGCGGACCTGGCTGAGGTACATCCCGGCGAACCCGACGAGCGCGAGGACCACCATGACGAGCTTGGCGACGTTGCGGACCAACACCTCGGTGGTGGTGATGCTGTCGACGTCGAGGTGCGGGTGGCCGACCTGGACGCCGATGAAGACGAGCCCGGCTGCTGCCGCGGCGACGCCGGTGGTGCGGGTCAGGGTGGTGGGGGTGACGCTCATGTCCGGGTCCTCTCCGGTCGCGTCCCGGCGGGTCGCCGGGGGATGACCGGAACGTAGGCCGGAGCGCGGGTACGCCGCGTCACCACATGATGTGATCCGGCGGGGTGACCCAGAAGTGAGTCAGATCAGGCCGAGCTCCCGGCCGCGCCGCACCGCCGCCGCGCGGGTGCTGACGTCGAGCTTGGTGAAGATCCGCTTGGTGTGCGTGCGCAGCGTGTTCAGCGAGATGAACAGGTCCTGGGCGAGCTCGGGACCGGTGCGCTCGCCGGCGAGGTGCCGCAGCACCTCGACCTCGCGCTCGCTCAGCGGGTCGACGATCCCGGCGAGACGCTGCGAGGAGGCGGCGCCGGCCGCGGGTGCCGGTCGGAGCAGCCGGTCGGCGAGGGCACGGACGGGTACGTCGTCCGGCCCGGCGCCCTGGAGCAGCGATACCAGCGGCGCGCCCTCGTCGAGGAAGAGCCGCACGTAGTGGTCCCGCTCGGGCACCTCGCCGAGCGTCTCTGACAGCGTGTCGCGCCCCCGGTCCGGGTCGCCGAGTGCCTGCTCGGTCAGCGCCTGCAGCAGTCCCGCCTCCAGCACGCCGGCCGCGCGACCGTGGTTCGCCGCGGTCTCGCCGAGCCGGACCAGACGGACCAGTGACGCGGACAGCGCCGCCGCCGAGTCCCGGTCGTGCGCGTCGCGGTGCCGGGCCAGCACGAGGCGCGCCACGGTGAGGTGGGCGTGCTCGTGCAGGTAACCGCCCTCGAGCGTCACGCCGTCGGCCCAGGCCTGCGCTGCCTCGAGGTCACCCGCCGCGACGTGCACGCGGGCGCGCAGCGAGGGGATCGGGCGCAGGTCCGGGTAGAAACCCGGCCGGTACTTCGCCTGTGCCTGCTCGAGCAGCTCCAGCGCCGCGTCGTGCTCGCCGAGCGAGGAGCGCAGCTGCGCGGCGGCGACGTACCACCGGTGCCGGTTCTCGGTGATCGCCGCGCGCTCGGCGAGCACTCGCGCGGTGTCGAGATGCGCCTGCGCGTCCGCGAGGTCACCGGACTCCCGGGCGAGCTCGGCGAGGCCGACGTGCAGGTCGGACGCGGCACGCGGGTACGGCGGACCGTCGGCCGTCGCCGACCGCAGCGCCTCCTCGTACAGGGCGCGTGCCCGGCTGGGCCGGCCGCGCGCGAGCCACATGTCCGCGAGCACGATCGTCGCGTCCAGCTCGTCGACGAGGTTGCCGGCCGCATGCAGGCTCTCGACCGCGCTGGTGAACGTGGTCAATGCGGGGCGGACGTCGCCCGAGGCCCACAGCGCGAGGCCGAGGAAGCCGGCGGCACCGCCACGCACCATGTGGTCCTGCGGCCCGGCCAGGTCCAGCGCCTCGCGAGCGCGTCGCATCGTCCCCTCGACGTCGCCACGTGCCTGGGCGAGCGAGGCGCGGTAGAGCGCGACCATGCCGTCGGCCATGCGCAGGTCCTCGGTGTCCGCCCAGTCGGCCCGGAGCATGGGGCCGTGCCGGGCGGCGGCCAGCAGCTCCTCGGCGGTGTCGAGCCACGCGTCGGCGGCGTCGAGCCTCCCCGACATCAGCTGGGACCATGCCGCGACCGTGGACAGCACCGGGTTGCGCCGTACGACGGTGTCGGGAAGCGCGGCGATCCAGGCCAGCAGCAGGTCGTCGCGGCGGGCGCGACGTGCGTCGGCGAGGGCGACCTCGACGAGACGTCCCGCCCGGTCGTGGTCGCCGGCGGCGAGCGCGTGCCGGATCGCGTCCTCCGGCCGGTCGTGCGCGGCGTACCAGTCGCTCGCCCGGCGGTGCAGCTCCGGCACCTCCTCGGACCGCTCGGCCGCCAGTCGCGCGGCGAGCACGTCGGCGAAGAGGTGGTGGTAGCGGTACCAGGCTCGGTGCGCGTCGAGCGGTACGACGAACAGGTTGCCGCGCTCGAGCGACTCCAACGTCCGCGCGCCATCGGCGTCACCCGTGACGGCGTCGCACAGTCCGCCGGTCAGTGCCTGCAGCACGGATGTGCGCAGCAGGAACTCCCGGAGCTCGGACGGCTGCCGCGACAGCACCTCGTCCACGAGGTAGTCGAGGACGAACCGGTGGCTGCCGGCGAAGTCCGCGACGAAGGCGCCGACCTGGCCGGCGTCCGTCATGTCCTGCAGCGACAGCCCGGCCAGCTGCAGGCCGGCCACCCAGCCCTCGGTGCGCTGCTCCAACGCGGCCACGGCGTCGGCCTCGAGGCGCAGGCCCATCACGTCGCGCAGGAACTCCTGCGTCTCCTCGACGGTGAAGCGCAGGTCGGCAGCGCGCAGCTCCGCGAGCTGTCCGCGGCTGCGCAGTCGCGAGAGGGGCAGCGGCGGGTCGGCGCGGGTGGTGAGCAGCAACCGCAGCTGAGGCGGCAGGTGCTCGAGCAGGAACGTGACTGCCGCGTGCGTGCTGGGGTCGGTGACCGCGTGGTAGTCGTCGAGCACCAGCACCCACCGCTGGTCGGGGTCCGTGGCGCAGGCACGCGCGACGTCGTTGACCAGCGCCGCCAGTGCCTCGTCCCGGGACTCCTGGTCCGGCAACAGGTCGAGGGACGTCGGTTCGACCGGCAGCCCGGCTCCCGCGAGGGCCGCGGTCACGTGCGCGAGCAGGCGCGGCAGTGCGCCGTCCTCCGCGTCGACGGAAACCCAGGCGACCTCGCGTCGGGCGCACCACTCGGCGACGACGGTCGTCTTGCCGAAACCGGCCGGTGCGGAGACCAGCGTCAGCCGGTGGCCCGGCTCGAGGGTGGCGTCGAGCGCGCGCAGCAGCCGTGCGCGCGACACCACGCTCCTGCGCGTCGCGGGAGGCGTGAGCTTCGTGGCCAGCACCGGCACCTGGGCAGCCTAGGTTCCAGGCGCCGCCCGGCACCGGCGTTCGCCGGATCTCAGTCGGCGGCGACAAGAGCCTGCACCGACGCGGACTTCATCCGCGTGGTGAGCCAGGCGAGCTGGCCCTCGATGTCCGCGGCGCACGCGTCGACGAGGGAGTTGAGCTCGTGGTCGCGCACACCCTTGGCGGCCTGGCCGACCATCATCCAGGCCACGTCGAGGTACGTCGCGAGCAGGTAGAGGTCGTGCAGGTCGCGCAGCAGGCCGAGCCCGCCGGAGCGCGTCTCGGACAGCCCCTCGGCGTGCAGCCGTTCGGGCTCGCCGTCGGGGTGGTCGCCGTACCGCTCGGCGATCTTGCCGACCTTGCGACGGTGCTCGTCGCACTGCGCTGAGAGCTGCAGGCACAGGTGGTGCACGTCCGCCTCCGCCGCGTGCCCCTCGGCGACCTGCCGGTAGGACGCGGCCAGGGTCTCGCTGCCGGTCTCCAGCAGCCCGACGTACGTCGCGAGGTGCATGGTCAGCTCCCTTCGCCGGGCTTCGCAGGGGTGATGCTCACCGCGGTGGCGCCCTTGAACAACGGCTGCTTGGAGACCGGGTCCCAGGCGGTGATCGTGAGCTCGTTGGCCGCCTGCGGCGCCGGGGCCGGGGTGGCGGGGCCGTCGGGGTGCGGGTCGAGGGCGCCGTAGTGGAACGGCACAAACACAGTGCCGGGCCTGGTGCCGTTGCACCGCACCGGCACGGTGATCGAGCCACGGACGGAGGCGACGGTCACCTCGTCGCCCTCCTGTACGCCGAGCAGCTCGGCGTCCTGCGCGGAGATCTCCACCCACGGACGCGGCGCCGCGGCCTGCAGCTCGGGGGTTCGTCCGGTCTTGGTGCGGGTGTGGAAGTGGTGCACCGTGCGCCCGGTCGCGAGCCGGAACGGGTAGTCGACCGACGGGGTCTCCGGAGGCTCCGTCCACGGCACCGCCTTGAGCCTGGCTCTCCCGTCGAACCGCTTCGC
This sequence comes from Nocardioides sp., assembly GCA_036280235.1. GTDB lineage: Bacteria > Actinomycetota > Actinomycetes > Propionibacteriales > Nocardioidaceae > Nocardioides_B. The sequence goes on along the minus strand of DASURB010000157.1, from coordinate 20,217 downwards.
CGCGTGCTGCGTCGGGGTGACTGCCGCGCCGGTCGCGAGGTCGTGGCCGTAGGTCTCGCACTGGTCGTCGAAGGTGTTGAAGACGCCGTCGGTGTAGAGACGCTCGGTGCCGTCGGGTGCCTCGTCGTTGCACGGCCACTGCACCCCGCCGCCGCGCAGCTTGTCGTAGCTCAGGCCGGTGTAGTCGCAGGGCCGGCCGCGCGTGCACTCCCGCCAGCCGTCGAACGCGTCCTCGGGCGTGTCCCAGGGCGGCAGCGGTCGTCCCGAGTTGTCGCGGAAGTCCATCCGGCGGGCGTAGTCGACCCAGATGTCGAGGTCGCTGCGCGCCTGGCCGGGCGGGTCGACCGCACGCTCGGACAGGTGCACGGTGCGGTCCACGTTGGTGAACGTGCCCGTCTTCTCGCCCCACAGCGCGGCGGGGAGCACGACGTCGGCGAGCTCGGTGGTCTCGGTCAGGTAGCCGTCGTTGACCACGACGAACACCGACTCCGACGCCAGGATCTCGCGGATCCGCGGCAGCTGCGGCAGCGAGACGGCCGGGTTGGTGCCGGCGATCCAGAGGAAGTTGATCGACCCCTGCTCGACGTACCGGAAGATCTGCATCGCGTGCGTGGGCTCAGCCCAGTGCGGGATCTGCAGCGAGTCGACGTCCCACAGCTTCGCGAGCTCCTGCACGTGGGACTCGTTGTTCCAGTTGCGGAAGCCCGACAGGTCGCCGTCGACGCCGGTCTCGCGGTTGTTCTGCGCGGTCGGCTGGCCGTTCATCTGCAGGATCCCGGCCCCGGGCCGGCCGAGCATGCCGCGCAGCAGGTGCAGGTTGTTGACGGCGACGGACGACGCGGTGGCGAGGTGCGCCTGGTAGAAGCCCTGGAGCACGGTGGAGAGCACCCGCTCGCTGGTGCCGAAGATCTCGGCGGCGGCGGAGATGTCCCGGGCCGGTACGTCGCAGATGTCGGCGGTCGCCTCGACGGTGTAGGGCTCCACGACCTGCGCGAGGGCTTCGAAGCCCGAGGTGTGCGCCTCGACGTACGACCGGTCGATCCAGTCCCGCTCGACCATCTCGCGGGTGAGCGCGTTCATCAGCGCGAGGTTCGTGCCCGGCTTGATCGCCAGGTGCACGTCGGAGCGGACCGCGGTGGGCGTGGGGCGCGGGTCGACGGTGACGTGCCGGGGCGGGTTCGGGCCCTCCAGCCGGTCGAGCATCCGCGCCCAGAGGACGGTCTGGGTCTCGGCGACGTTGTGTCCGTAGGAGAACAGCGCGTCGCAGTGGTCGACGTCGGTGTAGGAGCCGGGCTGGCCGTCGGTGCCGAAGGACTCCTTCAGCGCCGCGGCGGCGGTGGCCGTGCACAGTCGTGTGTTGCCGTCCATGTGCGGGGTGCCGATGCCGGCCTTCCCGATGACCGCGAGCGTGTAGTACTCCTCGAGGAAGAGCTGGCCCGAGGTGTAGAACGCGTGGCTGAGCGGGCCCTTGCTGTCCAGCAGGTCGCGCGACCGAGCCACCACGAGGTCCATCGCCTCGTCCCAGCTCGCCTCGACCAGCCGGCCGTCGCGCCGGACCAGGGGAGTGGTGAGCCGGTCGTGCAGCTGGCCCTGCCAGCCGAACAGTCCCTTCGGTCCGAGCCGGCCGTGGTTCACCCGGTCCTCGGCGCGGCCGCGGACGCCGACCATGCGCCCGTCCTTGACCGCGATCTCCAGCCCGCAGCCGTTGCTGCACAGGAGGCACGCCGACGGCGTCCAGGAGTCGACGTCGGCCTCGGACAGACCGTCCCGCAGGTGCAGGTCGACGCGCGTCGGCCACTCCTCGCCGGGCCCGTGCGGGGTCCGCGGGCCCCAGACGTCCCGCACACGCTCGGTGGATGATTGCGCTTGCGCACTCATGTGTTCAGCAGTACCCGCTGCGCGGCGTACCAACCACGCGACCCGCTGGTGCCATGATTGCGCCGTGGCAGACGAGGTGCTCGACGAGGTGGTCCAGGGCAGCTTCGCCTTCGGAGCGGTGATCGCCCGGGCGCTCGCCGACGCGACCGAGACCGTGACGATGCCCCAGTGGCGGGTCCTGGTGCTCACCGCGTCCGGGCCGACGAACGTCTCCGCCGTCGCCGAGGACCTACAGGTGCACCCGTCCAACGCGACCCGCATCGTGGACCGGCTCGTCCGTGCCGAGCTGATCGAGCGCGGGCGCGACCTGCGCGACCGGCGCAACGTCACTCTCACGCTGACCGGGAAGGGCCGGGAGCTCGTGGCGCAGGTGATCGAGCACCGGCGCCGGCGCTTCGAGGAGATCCTGAACGCGATGGACGCCCCGACGCGTCAGGCGTTCGGGGCGTCCATGCGTGCGTTCGCCGAGGCGGCGGACCGCGTAGGTGTCAAGCGGCCCGTCGGCGGCTGACCCGCAGGTCACGGGTCAGGTCGCCTCTCAGGGCACGATCACGTTGAACGAGATGTCGTTCTTGGGTGCCGACGTCAGGGTGGTGCCGTCGAGCGTCATCCGGTGGGTGCTGATCTCGACGCCGTTGGTGCCGCAGAGGCCTGAGTACGCCGCCTCGTCGGTGGCGAAGGCGCCGTTCCCCTCCGCCTGCGCCAGCACGGCGACGCCGCGGTCGACGCCCGAAGCCAGCTCGAGGCAGTAGCGGCCTTCTCCGAGGCGGGTGACCGACGCGATGTTGCTGGTGCGGGCGGTGTCGAGCGTCGCGTTGGTGCTGTCGGCGGTGACGCGACCGTAGGCGGCGACCGGCAGCTGACCGGCCGCGAAGTCCTCCGCCTGCAGCGTGCCGTTCTTGATGTCCTTGCTGAGGATCTTCTCGTTGGCGATGTCCCGGCTGAGGATCGACTGGTTCTCGATGTTCCAGCTCTTGACGCCCTGCGGCTTGATGTCGATCGGCTTGATGGACTTGTTGCGGATGTCGCGGGACTGGATCGTGCCGTTGGCGATGTCGGACGAGGTGATGAGTCGGGCCGCGTCCGCGACGAGCGGGTTGCTGACGACCAGGGCGGCAGCCCCGGCGACGACGGCTGCGGCGACGAGCTTCTTGCGCATGTTGTTTCTCCCAGAGGTGCAGTACTGCGTGGAAACGACCACCGAGAGAACACCCGAGACACCCCGTGGCGCCGCCCGGCCGGTCGCCGCGCCCCCCGTGGGCGCCTTACCTTGCTCTCACATCGAGATGCGTCTTGCAACCATTGCGCTGCCGCACCGGTAAAGATCCTCATCGAATCGTTACGTGCGGCAGCGGGGGTGGGCGTGGTCTCGAGGAGCTCGACCACGCGCCTGCTGGTGGTCTCGACAAGCTCGACCACCCGGCTGCTGAGGGTCCCGGCCGGGACGGGCCGAACGGCCCTGTGCCGACACGCCCCCCGCTCCGACCATGGACAACCAGATTGCGCTTCGGCAAAGGTGGAGGCGTGGTGAACTCCTGAGGAGACAGTGATGGCTGATCGGGCGGCAGGACACAAGGCAACCGGCCCCACAACCGGCCCCACGAACGACACGGGGACCGGAGCCGGGTCGCCGATGCTCATGCTGGTCATGGCCACGGTCGGCTTCGCGGTCAACTTCTGGGCGTGGGCGCTGATCAGCCCGCTGGGCCCGATGTTCCGGGACACCGGGACGCTCGGTGAGCTCAGCGAGTCGGACGTCGCGCTGCTGGTCGCCGTACCCGTGCTCGTCGGGTCGCTCGGCCGCATCATCGTCGGGGCGCTGACCGACCGGTTCGGCGGTCGCGTGATGTTCCCGCTGATCTCCGCGATCACGATCCTGCCGATCCTGTTCATCGCGTTCGTCGCGCTCGACTCCTACACCCTGCTGATCATCGGCGGGTTCTTCCTCGGCATCGCCGGTACGGCGTTCGCGATCGGCGTGCCGTTCGTCAACGCGTGGTTCCCGCCGGAGCGCCGCGGTCTCGCCATCGGCGTGTTCGGCGCCGGCATGGGCGGCACGGCGATCAGCGCGCTGACGACCGTGCCCCTCTACGAGAACCTCGGACCCCGCGCACCGTTCCTGATCACCGCGGCCGTGCTCGCCGTCTACAGCGTGCTCGCGTGGGTGCTGATGCGGGACGCGCCCGGCCGCACGGTGTCGAGCACGTCGCTGATGACCCGCCTGGTCGCCAACGCCAAGCTCCCGATCACCTGGCAGGCGTGCGTGCTCTACGCCGTGGCGTTCGGTGGCTACGTCGCGTTCTCGGTCTACCTGCCCGCCTACCTCAAGACCGCCCACGGGCTCGAGCCCGCCGACGCCGCGAACCGGATGGCCGGCTTCGTGGTCATCGCGGTGCTGATGCGACCGGTCGGTGGTTGGCTCTCCGATCGGTTCGGCGCACTTCCGGTGCTCGCCGGCGTCTTCGCGACCGTCGCGGTCTGCGCGGGCATCTCCGCCGGGACGCCGCCGCTGGACGGGATCGGCACGGTCGCGTTCCTGGTCATGGCCGCGGCGCTCGGTGCCGGCAGCGGCGCGACGTTCGCGCTGATCGCGGCGGTGACCGAGCCCAGCCGCGTCGGTGGTGTGACCGGCCTCGTCGGTGCCGCCGGTGGCCTCGGCGGGTTCGTGCCGCCGCTGATCATGGGCTACGTCTACGGCCGCACCGAGTCCTACGCCATCGGCCTGTGGCTGCTCGCCATCACGGCGGTGCTCACCCTGCTGCTCACGCTGACCGTCGTACGCCGTACCGCCGAGGCCCACGCGGCCGGAGGCGGCCTACCCAAGGAGGAAGCCACCGCGTGACGACCACCGAAGCGGGCATGGACGGGTCCCTCACCGAAGCACTGGTGCGCAGTCGCCGCTACTTCACGCGGGGGGAGGTGTCCGAGGACCTCCGCACTCTCACCAAGACCGGAGGGCGTCAGGCGGACAACTTCTACCGGGACCGGTGGAGCCACGACAAGGTGGTGCGCTCGACCCACGGGGTGAACTGCACCGGGTCGTGCTCGTGGAAGGTGTACGTCAAGGACGGCATCATCACCTGGGAGACGCAGCAGACCGACTACCCCTCGGTCGGTCCCGACAAGCCGGAGTACGAGCCCCGCGGGTGTCCCCGCGGGGCAGCGTTCTCCTGGTACACCTACTCGCCGACCCGCGTGCGCTATCCCTACGTGCGCGGTGTCCTGCTCGACATGTACCGCGAGGGCAAGCGCCAGCACGGCGACCCGGTCGCGGCCTGGGCGCACGTCGTCGACCACCCGCAGCGGGCGAAGGCCTACAAGGCCGCGCGTGGCAAGGGCGGTCTCGTGCGTGCCACCTGGGAGGAGGCCGTCGAGATGGTCGCGGCGGCCTACGTGCACACGATCAAGAAGTGGGGACCCGACCGCGTCGCCGGCTTCTCGCCGATCCCCGCGATGTCGATGGTGTCGCACGCGTCGGGCGCGCGGTTCACCTCGATGATCGGCGGCTCGATGCTGTCGTTCTACGACTGGTACGCCGACCTGCCCGTCGCCTCGCCGCAGGTGTTCGGCGACCAGACCGACGTGCCCGAGTCGGGCGACTGGTGGGACGCCGGCTACCTCGTCATGTGGGGCTCCAACGTGCCGGTCACGCGCACGCCCGACGCGCACTGGATGACCGAGGCGCGCTACCGCGGCCAGAAGGTCGTGGTGGTCTCGCCCGACTACGCCGACAACGTGAAGTTCGCCGACGAGTGGCTCGCGGTGCGGCCCGGCACCGACGGCGCGCTGGCGATGGCGATGGGCCACGTCGTGCTCAAGGAGTTCTTCGTCGACCGGCCGACGCCATACTTCACGGACTACGTCAAGGCCTACACCGACCTGCCCTACCTCGTCGTGCTCGACGAGGCAGGGGACGACGCGCACCGGCCGGGCAAGTTCCTGTCCGCGGCCGACGTGCCGGAGTGGGCCGGCGAGGAGAACGCCGCCTTCAAGCCGCTGCTGCTCGACGCGCGTGACGGCAGCCTGGTGCTGCCCAACGGCTCGCTCGGCCACCGCTTCGGCGACACCGGCGCCGGCCGCTGGAACCTCGACCTCGGCGGCGTCGACCCGCTGCTGTCGCTGCACCAGCCCGACGGCGACAGCGCGCTCGTCGAGCTTCCGCGCTTCGACGACCTCGACGGCACGCCGACCTCGCTGCGCCGGGGCGTCCCGGTGCGGCGCGTGGGGGACCGGCTGGTCACCACGGTGTTCGACCTGATGCTCGCGCAGTACGGCGTGGGGCGGGACGGGCTGCCGGGCGACTACGCCACGTCGTACGACGACGCCACGGCGCCGTACACCCCGGCCTGGCAGGAGCCGATCACCGGCGTCCCGGCGTCAGCCGCGGCCCGGATCGCCCGGGAGTTCGCGCGCAACGCCGAGGAGTCACACGGGCGCTCGATGATCCTGATGGGCGCCGGCACCAACCACTGGTTCCACTCCGACACGATCTACCGCGCGTTCCTCGGCCTCACCACGCTCACCGGCTGCCAGGGCGTGAACGGCGGCGGCTGGGCGCACTACGTCGGGCAGGAGAAGTGCCGCCCGATCACCGGGTGGGCGCAGCTCGCGTTCGGCCTCGACTGGAAGCGCCCGCCGCGGCAGATGATCCACACGGCCTACTGGTACCTCCACACCGACCAGTTCCGCTACGACACGTTCTCCGCAGACACGGTCGCGGCCGCGACGGGGACCGGACGGCTCGCCGGACTGAGCACCGCCGACGTGATCGCGAAGAGCGCGCGGATGGGCTGGATGCCGTCGTACCCGACCTTCGACCGCAACCCGCTCGACCTCGCCGACGAGGCGGCCGAGTCCGGCAGGCCGGCCGCGGAGCACGTGGTCGACCAATTGCGGTCGGGTGCGCTGAAGTTCGCCGCCGAGGACCCGGACGCGCCGGAGAACTTCCCGCGCGTGCTCGCGGTGTGGCGCGCCAACCTGCTCGGCTCGTCGGGCAAGGGCAACGAGTACTTCCTCAAGCACCTGCTCGGCACCGACAGCTCGCTGCGCGCCACCGAGGCGTCCGAGAGCCAGCGGCCGCGCGAGGTCACCTGGCACGACCAGGCGCCCGAGGGCAAGCTCGACCTGCTGCTCACGCTCGACTTCCGGCAGACCAGCACCACGCTGTTCTCCGACGTCGTGCTGCCCGCGGCCACGTGGTACGAGAAGCACGACCTCAACACCACCGACATGCACCCGTTCGTGCACTCGTTCAACCCGGCGATCGCGCCGCCGTGGCAGACCCGCACGGACTGGGAGGCGTTCAAGACGATCGCGACGAAGTTCAGCGAGCTCGCCGCCACGCACCTCGGCACCCGCACCGACGTCGTCGCCGTACCGCTGCTGCACGACACCGCGGACGCGATGGCCAACCCCCACGGCCTCGTGCGCGACTGGAAGCACGGCGAGTGCGACCCGGTGCCGGGGGTGACGATGCCGAAGATCGTCACGGTCGAGCGCGACTACGCCGCGGTCGGCGACCAGATGCGCGCGCTCGGCCCGCTGATGGACACGCTCGGTACGACGACCAAGGGCGTCACGTACGACGTCACCGGCTCGGTCGACTACCTGCGCGCCAAGAACGGCGCGGTGCGCGGCGGTGTCGCCGACGGCCGGCCGTCTCTGGACCGCGACGTGCACGCCTGCGAGGCGATCCTCGCGCTGTCCGGCACCACCAACGGGCACCTGGCGACGCAGGGGTTCAAGACGCTCGAGCGGCGCACCGGCACGCAGCTGCACGACCTCGCCGCCGAGCACGAGGGCAAGCAGATCACCTTCGCCGACACCCAGGCCGCGCCGGTGCCGGTGATCACCTCGCCGGAGTGGTCGGGCTCGGAGACCGGCGGCCGGCGCTACTCGCCGTTCACCATCAACGTCGAGCGGCTGAAGCCCTGGCACACGCTGACCGGGCGGCAGCACTTCTACCTCGACCACGACTGGATGTCCGAGCTCGGCGAGAACCTCCCGGTCTATCGACCACCGCTGAACATGGGCGCGCTGTTCGCCGAGCCCGACGTGGGCACCACCGGCGAGCTCGGCGTGACCGTCCGCTACCTGACCCCGCACAACAAGTGGTCGATCCACTCGGAGTACCAGGACAACCTGTTCATGCTCTCGCTCTCGCGCGGCGGGCAGACGATCTGGATGTCCGACCGCGATGCCGCCAAGGTCGGCGTCGAGGACAACGACTGGATCGAGGCGGTCAACCGCAACGGCGTGGTCGTGGCCCGCGCGATCGTCTCGCACCGGATGCCCGAAGGCACGGTCTACATGCACCACGCGCAGGACCGGCTCATCGACGTACCCATCGCCGAGACCTCCGGCAAGCGCGGCGGCATCCACAACTCGCTGACGCGGATCCTCGTGAAGCCCAGCCACGTCATCGGCGGCTACGCCCAGCTCGCCTTCGCCTTCAACTACCTGGGGCCCACCGGCAACCAGCGCGACGAGGTGACCGTGATCCGCAAGCGCTCCCAGGAGGTGACCTACTAGTGGTCTCGACGGGCACCACAGTGGTCTCGACAGGCTCGACCACCCGACGCTCGACCACCCATGAAGCCGAGGTGAGCTGCCGATGAAGGTCATGGCGCAGATGGCGATGGTGATGAACCTCGACAAGTGCATCGGCTGCCACACCTGCTCGGTCACCTGCAAGCAGGCGTGGACCAACCGCACGGGCACGGAGTACGTCTGGTTCAACAACGTCGAGACCCGGCCCGGGCAGGGCTACCCGCGGCGCTACGAGGACCAGGAGGAGTGGAAGGGCGGCTGGACGCTCAACAAGCGCGGCCGGCTGACGCTCAAGGCCGGCGGGCGGCTGAAGAAGCTGGCCACGATCTTCTCCAACCCGAAGATGCCGTCGATCCAGGACTACTACGAGCCCTGGACCTACGACTACTCCACGCTCACCGACGCGCCTGCCCAGGAGCACACGCCGGTCGCGCGACCCAAGTCGCTGCTCAGCGGCGAGGACATGAAGATCGAGTGGTCGTCCAACTGGGACGACAACCTCGGCGGCTCGGCGGCGACCGCCCAGCACGACCCCGTGCTGCGCAAGGTCTCCGCCGACGTGAAGATGCAGTTCGAGCAGGCGTTCATGTTCTACCTGCCGCGCATCTGCGAGCACTGCCTCAACCCGTCGTGCGCGGCGTCGTGCCCCAGCGGCGCGATCTACAAGCGCACCGAGGACGGCATCGTGCTCGTCGACCAGGACCGCTGCCGTGGCTGGCGGATGTGCGTGTCCGGCTGCCCTTACAAGAAGGTCTACTTCAACCACCGCACCGGCAAGGCCGAGAAGTGCACGTTCTGCTTCCCGCGCATCGAGGTCGGCCTGCCGACCGTGTGCTCGGAGACCTGCGTCGGTCGGCTGCGCTACATCGGTCTGGTGCTGTACGACGCCGACCGGGTGCTCGAGGCGGCGGCGACGCCCGACGAGAAGGACCTCTACGAGGCGCAGCGGTCGGTGCTGCTCGATCCCGGCGACCCCGACGTGGTGCGCGCTGCCGAGCGGGCCGGCATCCCGCACGACTGGATCGAGGCGGCGCAGCGATCGCCCATCCACGCGCTGATCAACAAGTACAAGGTCGCGCTGCCGCTGCACCCGGAGTACCGCACGATGCCGATGGTCTGGTACATCCCGCCGCTGTCGCCGGTCGTCGACGTCGTCAAGGACACGGGTGAGGACGCCGAGGACCCGGGCAACCTGTTCGCCGCGATCGAGGCGCTGCGCATCCCGATCGAGTACCTCGCCGAGCTGTTCACCGCCGGTGACGTCGCGCCCGTCGACTCGGTGCTCCGCAAGCTCGCCGCGATGCGCTCCTACATGCGCGACGTCAACCTCGGCCGCGAGCCGAACGCCTCCATCCCCGCCGCCGTCGGCATGGGGGAGGAGGAGCTCTACGACATGTACCGCCTGCTGGCACTGGCGAAGTACGACGAGCGCTACGTCATCCCGCCGGCCCACGCCGAGCAGGCACACTCGCTCGAGGAGCTCGCCACCGAGTGCGCGCTCGACTACGAGGGCGGACCGGGCATGGGCGGCTCCGGGCCGTTCGGCGAGGGCTCGGGCGCACCGGTCCCGATCGCGGTCGAGAACTTCCAGATGCTGCAGGACCGGCAGACCTCCGACAGCATCGCGGCGCCGTCGGACAAGGCGGCCCGGGTGAACCTGCTGAACTGGGACGGGAAGGGCCGCCCGAGCGGGCTCTTCCCGCCGCGATCGGAGGGTCCGGGCACGGTCGTCGACACCGGCCCGCCGGAGACCACCGACGACGGCGCGACCGGCCCGGGGGGGACCGGCGGTCTCACCGGAGGGGCGGACCACCGATGAGCATGAACCTCCTCCGTCGCAAGGCTGCTGAGAGCCGACCGCTCACCGACGAGCAGCTGACGATCGCCTGGCAGACGGCCTCGCTGCTGCTCGACTACCCCGACGAGTCGCTGCCCGAGCGGCTCGCCCTGGCCCGTCGTGCGTACGACGCGCTGCCCGACGCCGTCGGTGGCCCGCTGCGCGCGACGGTGGAGCGGCTGGACGGCGTCGCCCTCGGCGACCTCGCCGCCGACTACGTCGAGACCTTCGACAGCCGCCGCCGGCACAACCTGTTCCTCACCTACTTCGCCCATGGCGACACCCGCAAGCGCGGCGTGGCGCTGCTGCGGTTCAAGCAGACCTACCTCGCCGCCGGCTTCGAGCCCGCGCCCGAGGAGCTGCCCGACCACCTCTGCCTGGTGCTCGAGTTCGCCGCGACGATCGACCGTGAGGCCGGCCGGAAGCTGATCCTCGACCACCGCGCCGGGCTGGAGCTGCTGCGGATCGGGCTCGTCGAGACCGGCAGCCGCTGGGCCGGCGCCGTCGAGGCCGTCACCGCCACGCTGCCGCCGCTGCGCGGCGACGAGGTCGAGGCGGTACGCCGGCTCGCCGCCGAGGGGCCGCCCGAGGAGGAGGTCGGGCTGACGCCGTACGCCACACCCGCTTTCGACCCAGGCCCGGCCACGCCCACGGGTCCGGTCGAGCTGCCGATGCCCACCATGCCGTCGCTGCCATCATCCGTGGGACGGGAAGGAGCGCGCTGATGGACGTCTTCCTGTGGGTGATCGTCCCGTACCTCTGCCTCGCGACGTTCGTCGTCGGACACTTCTGGCGCTACCGCTACGACAAGTTCGGCTGGACCACGCGCTCCTCGCAGCTCTATGAGGACAGGCTGCTGCGGCTGGGCTCGCCGCTGTTCCACTTCGGCATGCTCGGCGTCGTCGGCGGGCACATCATCGGGCTGCTCGTGCCGCAGTCCTGGACCGACGCGCTCGGGATCAGCCACGAGACCTATCACTACGTCGCCGTCGTGGGCGGGCTGATCGCCGGGATCATGACGGTCGTCGGGATGGCGATCCTGATCTACCGGCGGCGCACGGTCGGCCCGGTGTTCTCGGCGACCACGGTGATGGACAAGGTGATGTACGCCTTCCTCGCCGCCGTGATCGTGCTGGGCATGTGGAACACGATCGCCGGTTCGATCCTCACCATCGGCGGTGAGTACAACTACCGCGAGGGCGTGTCGGTCTGGTACCGCTCGTTCCTCGCCTTCCAGCCCGACGCGTCGCTGATGGCCGACGCGCCTCTCGGCTTCCAGCTGCACGCGCTGGTCGCGTTCGGGCTGTTCGCGCTGTGGCCGTTCACCCGGCTGGTGCACGTGTTCAGCGCGCCGGTCGGCTACCTGACCCGGCCCTACATCGTCTACCGCAGCCGCGACGCGCAGCTGGGCAACCGCCCGCAGCGGCGCGGCTGGGAGAGAGTCCAATGAAACCTGTGACCCCCGAGACCATGGACACCACGTCGTTGACCGAGCTCGTGCGCCTGCGCCTGGAGGAGGCCCGCACCGCGTCGAGCGGACGGGCCGCGACCACGATCTACGGCGGCCAGGAGCACGACCTGCGCCAGACCGTGATCGCGCTCGCCCAGGGCCGGTCGCTGGGCGAGCACGAGTCGCCCGGCGAGGCGACGCTCCAGGTGCTGCACGGCACCGTGCGGCTGGAGGCCGGCGACGAGGTGTGGCGCGGCGAGGCGGGGGACCACGTGGTGATCCCGCCCGCGCGGCACGACCTCACCGCGGAGACCGACGCGGCCGTGCTGCTCACGGTCGCGACGCGAGGCGACCGAGGGTGACGGCTCAGGAGTAGCGGACCGCCTCCCCGCGCTCGACGCGCTCGCGCTGCGGCACCACGGTGTAGCGCGGGTCCTTCGCGGACTCCTGCCCTGCCTCGAAGACGCCGAACCGGGTGCACGCCGAGCCGGCCATCAGCGCCGCCCCGGACAGCACCGCGGCAGTGCGGCTGCGACGGGCGAGCAGCGCGCCCGCGGCGCCGGCGATCGTCAGCCAGCGCGACGCCTTCATCAGCCGGCCGGCCTTGCCCTGGTGCAGCGGCTCGGCGGTGATGCCCATGCTCTGCTCCATGCGATGCTCGGCCAGCAGCTCGACGACCGCACCGCCCAGCGCGAGGCGACGGGCGGGACCCGCTTGCGCCACCGGCGACGCCAGCATGCCCATGCCGCCGGACGCCGCGGCGGCCGATGAGGTGAACACGAACGGCAGCTCGCGGTAGGCCTCGTGCCAGGACGGCGTCGCGGTGTCGGACAGCAGCACCGCGGTGTACGACGCCACCGGTGGCGCCATGAGCGCGGCGGCGAGCCCCGCCGGGCGGCCGAGCGCCGAGACCAGCCGCAGCGGGCCGCGGCGCGCTGCGGGCGGCAGCAGGTCGACCACCTCGGCCGCGGCCGCGAGCCCGGCGAACGGGCCGTAGCCGGAGAGGATCCAGGTGCCCACGGACATCGGCGAGGTGAGCTTGGCGGTGCGCAGCATGTTGAGGAACCGCCCCGGCCGGCCGAGGTCGTGCACCAGCGCGACCATCGAGACGCCCAGCGCGCCGAGCGCCGTCAGCCGGCTCGCGCGGCGCAGCGCCGGCCGTCCGGTGACGTCGGCGCCCGCCGCGAGCAGCGAGGACCCGGCCGCGAGACCGCCGGAGAACAGGTAGGCCGGGATGTCGGCCTCCCACGGCGAGGGCTTCACCACCGGCCGGCCGTAGTAGGAGGTGAACTCCGCCTCGGGCACCACGGACCCGTCGCGGCGTGCGCCCGGGCTGCCGCGGTGCCGGGAGGTGACCGCGTGCTGCAGCCGCTGGTCCTGCTGCGCGCCGCGCAGCTCGTCCTCGGTGACCTTCGAGTCCGGCGCCTCGTCGCCCTGCACCGGGCCGGGGCCCGGACCCGGACGCCCGCCCGGGGTCACGACTTCCTCCCGAGGAACGCCACCGCGGCTCCGACCAGCAGCGCCCCGGCCGCGGCGGACGCGCGACGGAACATCTGCGGCAGGTCGCGGGTGGTCACGACGGGGTCGGGCGGCAGACCGTAGACCTCCGGCTCGTCGAGCAGCAGGAAGAACGCGCCCGCGCCGCCGACGCCGTCGTCCGGGTCGGCGCCGTACAGCCGGGCGTCCATCACGCCGGCCTCGTGCAGCTGGGCGACCCGCTCCTTCGCCCGCTCGCGCAGCTCGTCGACGTCGCCGAACTGGATCGATTCCGTGGGGCAGGCCTGCGCGCACGCGGGCCGCTGGTCGTCCTTGAGCCGGTCGTAGCAGAGCGTGCACTTCTGGGCGATGCCGACGTTGCGCGCGCCCTCGGGACCGGTGCGCCGCTCGATCACGCCGTACGGGCAGGCCGGCACGCAGTAGCCGCAGCCGTTGCAGATGTCGGGCTGCACGACGACCGTGCCGAACTCGGTGCGGAACAGCGAGCCCGTCGGGCAGACGTCGAGGCAGGCGGCGTGCGTGCAGTGCTTGCAGACGTCGGAGGACATCAGCCAGCGGAAGTCCGGGCGGTCTTCGCTCGCCTCCGCGCCCTCGGGCGAGGTCGGAGGCGGCGGTCCCGGCATCCCGAGGTCGACCGGGGCGGTGCCGCCCGCGTCGCCGTCGGTCCTTGCCGGCTGCTCGATGAACGCGACGTGGCGCCACGTGTTGGCGTTGAGCGAGACCGTGTTGTCGTAGGACATCCCGGTGAGCGAGAACCCGTCGTCGGGAACCTCGTTCCACTCCTTGCACGCCACCTCGCAGGCCTTGCAGCCGATGCACACCGAGGTGTCGGTGAAGAAGCCCTTGCGCGAGGGCGGGTCGTCGTACCCGGCCTCCTTCGCCGGGTCGACCGGCCCGAACAGGCTGTGCTCACCGATGGGGGATCTCACGTCTGGCTGCCCTCCTGGCCCGTCGACGGGTCGCCTTGGTCGTCGCCGCCCGCGCCCGGACCGGTCGTCACGATCGGCGTGCCCGGGTCGTCCAGGGTGCCGGCGCGGCGCTGGTAGTCGGTCACGAAGTCGCGCGACGCCTTGCCGCGGGGGCGACGGCCCGGCAGCACGTCACACGTGCCGGCCTTGGACTCCTGGATCAGCACGTTGGGGTCGAGCGTGACGCCGAACAGGTCGTTGGCGGAGTCGCCGGTGACGAGACCGCCCTGGCCCCAGTGGTACGGCAGCCAGACCTGGTGCACGATCCGACCATCCACCCGCAGCGGCCGCAGCCGGTCGGTGACGAGCACCCGGCCCTCGATGACCGCCCGCGAGGTGACCACGTGGCACCAGCCGCCGTTCTCGAGCCCGCGCTCGGCCGCAAGCATGGGGGAGACCTCGACGAACATCTCCGGCTGGAGCTCCGCGAGGTACTCCAGGTAGCGGCTCATCCCGCCCGCCGTGTGGTGCTCGGTGAGCCGGCTCGTCGTGAACACGAAGGGGAAGACGTCGCTGTGCTCCTCCGGCGGGCTGGGGTTCATCGGGTTGTCGTCGCGGTCGTACTCCTTGCGCGTGGGGTTGGCCTGCTGGCCGTAGAGCACGTTGCGGAACGGGCTCTCCACGGGCTCGTAGTGGGTCGGCATCGGCCCGTCGATCAGCCCCTGCGGCGCGAACAGCGCGCCCTTCCCGTCGCCCTGCATGATGAACGGGTCGTCACCGGCGAGCGCCTCGACACCACCGGCTCCCTCGTCGGGCTGGTACGTCGGCGGCTTGGTCTTCTGGAAGTCCGGCACGTCGTCGCCGACCCACTCGGCCTTCTGCTCGTCCCACCAGACGAGCTTCTTGCGCTCGCTCCACGGGCGGCCGTCGGGGTCGGCCGAGGCGCGGTTGTAGAGGTTGCGCCGGTTGGCCGGCCAGGCCCAGCCCCACTCGGGCGCGACGTACGACTGCTCGCGTCCGGGCTTGCGCCGCGCGGCCTGGTTGACGCCGTCGGCGAACACGCCGGTGTAGATCCAGCAGCCGCCGAGCGTCGACCCGTCGTCCTTCATCTCGGTGAAGGCCGAGAGCGGCCGGCGGGTCGCGACCTCGTATCCGTTGATCTCCATGAGCACGGCCTCGGCCGACGGCTCGTCGTGCTCGCCGTGCACGGGGTAGTCCCAGGCGAGGTCGAGCACCGGCCGGTCGCGCTCCTCGCTCGAGTCCTTCAGGCGCTCCCGGACCAGCCGGCCGAGGTGGTAGAAGAACCACAGCTCCGACCGGGCGTCGCCCGGCGGCTCGACCGCCTTGGTGCGCCACTGCAGCATCCGCTGGGTCTGGGTGAACGTGCCCTCCTTCTCCACGTGGGAGGCGGCAGGGAACAGGAACACCTCGGTGCGGCACTCCTCGGGCACGATCTCGCCGGTCTCGACCTCGGGGCTGTCGCGCCAGAACGTCGCGCTCTCGATCTCGAACAGGTCGCGCACGACGAGCCAGTCGAGGTTGGCCATGCCCAGCCGCTGGGCGCGGCCGTGCGCCGACCCGACGGCGGGGTTCTGGCCGAGCAGGAAGTAGCCCTTCACCTTGCCGTCGATCATGTCCATGACCGTGCGGTAGGTGCCGTGGTCGCCGGTGATGCGCGGCAGGTAGTCGAAGCAGAAGTCGTTGTCCGCTGTGGCTGCGTCGCCCCAGTAGGCCTTGAGCAGGTTGACGGCATAGGCCTTGGCGTTGTCCCAGAAGCCCTTGGAGCCGGGGTTGCGGATGCTGTCGATCCACTCGTCGAACGACCCGTGCTGGTTGGCGTTGGGCATCGGCAGGTAGCCGGGGAGGATGTTGAACAGCGTCGGGATGTCCGTCGAGCCCTGGATGCTGGCGTGCCCGCGCAGTGCCATGATCCCGCCGCCCGGCCGGCCCATGTTGCCGAGCAGCAGCTGGAGGATCGCGCCGGTGCGGATGTACTGCACGCCGACGCTGTGCTGGGTCCAGCCGACGGAGTAGACCAGCGCGGTCGTGCGCTCCCGGCCCGAGGACTCGGTCCAGGCGCGGCAGACCTCGAGGAACTCCTCCTGCGAGACGCCGCAGACGCGCTCGACCATCTCCGGCGTGTAGCGGGAGAAGTGCCGCTTGAGGATCTGGTAGACGCAGCGCGGGTGCTGCAGCGTGGGGTCGCGCGGCGGGTCGCCCTGGACGTCCATGCCGTGCGTCTCGTGCTGCAGGGCGCTGGCGGTCTCGCGCTGCTGCTCGTGCTCCTGGCGCTCCGCGCCGTCCTGCTTGTGCTCGGTGCTGGCGTACTGCCAGCTCGTCGGGTCGTAGGTGCGGGACTCGGGGTCGAACCCGGAGAACAGCCCGTCGAGGTCGTCGGTGTCCTGGAAGTCCTCGCTCACGATCGTCGCGGCGTTGGTGTAGGCCACGACGTACTCACGGAAGTCGAGCTCGTTCTCCAGGACGTAGTTGATGATCCCGCCGAGGAACGCGATGTCGGTGCCGACCCGAATCGGCACGAACTGGTCAGCGAGCGCGCTGGTGCGCGTGAACCGCGGGTCGACGTGGATGACCTTGGCGCCGCGAGCCTTGGCCTCCATGACCCACTGGAAGCCGACCGGGTGCGCCTCGGCCATGTTGGAGCCCTGGATCACGATGCAGTCGGCGTTGGCCAGGTCCTGCAGGAACGTCGTGGCGCCGCCACGACCGAAGCTCGCCCCCAGACCGGGGACGGTGGCGGAGTGTCAAATACGCGCCTGGTTCTCGATCTGGATCGCCCCCATCGCCGTGAACAGCTTCTTGATGAGGTAGTTCTCCTCGTTGTCGAGGGTCGCCCCTCCGAGGCTGGCGATGCCGAGCGTGCGCCGCACCTTGTGCTGGTGGTCGTCCAGCTCCTGCCAGGTGTCGTTGCGCGCCTTGACGACGCGGTCCGCGACCATGTTCATCGCGGTGTGGAGGTCGAGCTCCTCCCACTCCGTGCCGAAGGGACGCCGGTAGCGGACCGTGGTGTTGCGCAGCGGGCTGGTGACGAGGTTCTTGCTGGCCGAGCCCTTGGGGCAGAGCCGGCCGCGGTTGACCGGGCTGTCCGGGTCGCCCTCGATCTGCACGACCTTCTCGTCCTTGACGAACACGCGCTGGGCGCAGCCGACGGCGCAGTAGGGGCAGACGCTGCCGACCACGCGGTCGGCAGTGGACGTGCGCGGAGTGAGCTCCTCGGTACGGCGGGAGCGGGCGGCCGGCCCGCGGCCCAGCATGTCCGGGCCGCGCAGCTGACGCAGCACCGGCCACTCCAGAGGTGTCCTCACCCTCCGCCTCCTTCGCGTCCCGCCCACGCGGACCCGGGGTCCGCCCGGTACCTACCCGACCTTGCCAGACTCATGCATGCGTCGTCAGCACACCTCCAGCAGCGTCTCGCCGCGCGACACCAGCTCGCCGATCACCGGGTGGCCGGGGAGCTCGCCGGCGACGAGAAGACCGCCGGAGGTCTGCGCGTCGGCGAGCAGCAGCAGCTCGTCGTCGTCCACCAACGACCGCAGGTGCGGCCGCACCCAGTCGAGGTTGCGGCGGCTGCCTCCGGGCAGGTAGCCGGCCGCGAGCGACTCGCGCGCGCCCTCGACGTAGGGCACGGCCGCGGCGTCGATGCGGGCGGTCACGTCACTGGCGCGGGCGAGCTTGAGCAGGTGGCCGAGCAGGCCGAAGCCGGTGACGTCGGTCGCGCACGTCGCGCCCGCGTCGAGAGCCGCTCGTGACGCGTCGCGGTTGAGCGTCGTCATCACCGCGACCGCCTCGTCGAACCGTTCGCCGGTGGCCTTGTGCCGGTTGTTGAGGATGCCGAGACCGAGCGGCTTCGTCAGCGTCAGGGGGGTGCCGGGCTTGCCGGCGTCGTTGCGCAGCAGCCGGTCGGGGTGGGCGAGGCCGGTGACGGCCAGGCCGTACTTCGGCTCCCGGTCGTCGATGCTGTGCCCACCGGCCAGATGAGTGGCGGCCTCGGTGCAGACGTCACCCCCGCCGCGCAGCACCTCGGCGGCGACGTCGAATGGGATGACGTCGCGCGGCCAGGCCAGCAGGTTGACCGCGACGAGCGGCGTACCGCCCATCGCGTAGACGTCGGACAGCGCGTTGGCGGCGGCGATTCGACCCCAGTCGTAGGGGTCGTCGACGACGGGCGTGAAGAAGTCGGCGGTCGTGACGACGGCGCGGTCTCCGTCGATGCGTACGGCGGCCGCGTCGTCGCCGTGGTCGAGCCCGACGAGCAGGTCGCCACCGGCCTTGCCGGTGCCGAGCCCGGACAGCACCCGCTCGAGCTCGCCGGGCGGGACCTTGCACGCGCAGCCGCCGCCGGCGGCGTACTGGGTGAGTCGCACGAGAACAACCTAGGGGGGCGCCCCTAGTCTTACGGCGGAGGCGTACCTCGTCTGGTGACGGGCGCGGTCCTCAAAACCGTTGTGGCCGGGCATCCCGGCCAGGCGGGTTCGATTCCCGTCCGCCTCCGCCATACGTTCCGCCGACCCGCTTCGCTGGAGGCACCGTGCAGGATTCCCGGCGCGCGACACCGCGCACCGACACGGTCCTCGCCGACCCGCGTGTGCGCGAGACGGTCGACCGGCTCGGTGACGCGCTGGTGAAGCGCCAGGTCGCCGCGGTGCTCGACCGGTGCCGCGCCGGCGAGGTCGCGCCCGACGCGGTCGTCGACGAGGTGCTGCACGGTTTGCCGGCCGCCGCCACGACGCTGCGGCCGGTGCTCAACGCGACGGGCGTCGTCGTGCACACCAACCTCGGCCGCGCTCCGCTGTCGCCGGCGGCGGTGGAGGCGGTGCGGCTGGCCTCCGGTGCCACCGACGTCGAGCTCGACCTGTCGACGGGCCGTCGGGGCCGTCGGGGGCGTGGCGCGCTGGCCGCGCTGGCCGAGGCCGTGCCCGAGGCCGGTGGCGTGCACGTGGTCAACAACGGCGCCGCGGCGCTCGCCCTCGTCACGTGTGCGCTGGCCATGGGCCGCGAGGTGATCGTGAGCCGGGGCGAGATGGTGGAGATCGGCGACGGCTTCCGGATCCCGGAGCTGCTGGAGTCCGTCGGCACGCGGCTGCGCGAGGTGGGCACCACCAACCGGGTGCGGCTCTCCGACTACGCCGACGCGGTGAACGAAGAGACAGCGTTCGTGCTCAAGGTGCACCCGTCGAACTTCACAGTCAGCGGCTTCACTGCCGACGTGCCTCTTGCGGACCTGGCCACGCTGCCGGTGCCGGTCGTGCACGACATCGGCTCCGGCTTGCTGCGGCCGCACCCGCGGCTGCCCGACGAGCCGAGCGCCGCCGCCTCGCTCGCGGCCGGCGCGGACCTGGTCACGGCGTCCGGCGACAAGCTGCTCGGAGGGCCGCAGTGCGGGCTGCTGCTCGGCCGCGCGGACCTCGTCGAGGCACTCCGGCGGCACCCCTTCGCCCGGGCGCTGCGCGTGGACAAGCTCACCCTTGCCGCTCTCGAGGCAACGCTGACCGGTCCTCCGTCCCCTGTTCGCATTGCGCTGTCCGCATCGCGGCAGGACCTCATTGCCCGCGCCGAGAAGATCTGTGCCGCCCTCTCGGGGACCGTCTCCTCGTCCGTCGTCACCTCGACCGCTGCAGTGGGCGGCGGAGGGGCGCCCGGGGTGGAGCTCCCGAGCGCCGCCGTCGCGCTCGCCCCGTCTCTCGCCGAACCGCTGCGCCGCGGCGAGACGCCGGTCGTCGGGCACGTCGAACGTGGCCGGCTTCTGCTCGACCTGATCGCCGTGCAGCCCGACGAGGACGCCCTGCTGGTAGGGGCAGTGCGCCGCGCCGCGGTGAGCGCGACCACGGAGCCGGTCTGACGTGCACGTCATCGCGACCGCAGGGCACGTCGACCACGGCAAGTCGACGCTGGTCACCGCACTCACCGGTTCCGATCCGGACCGGCTCGAGGAGGAGCACCGGCGCGGTCTCTCCATCCAGCTCGGCTACTGCTGGACGACACTGCCGGCCGTCGGCGACGTGGCGTTCGTCGACGTGCCTGGGCACGAGCGGTTCATATCCACCATGCTGTCGGGCATCGGCCCCGTCCCCGCCGTGCTC
>DASURB010000156.1:0-11347 GCA_036280235.1 Nocardioides sp. | reverse complement strand
CGTGCGCAGGATCGGCAGGCCGACGGTGACGGAGATCGTGCCGTCGAAGTCGAACGTCTTGGCCGGGATGTGGCCCTGGTCGTGGAAGTGCGAGAGCACGCCGTCGTACCGCCCGACGAGCCCCTGGTGGAACACCGAGTCCGCGGGCACCGGTCCGCTCACGTCGAGTCCGTCGGCGCGCGCCGCCTCGCAGGCCGGGCCGATGTGCACGATCTCCTCGTCGCCGAACGCGCCGTTCTCGCCGCCGTGCGGGTTGATCGCGGCGACGGCCAGCCGCGGCTTCTCCACGCCGAAGACGGTCAGCGCCGTGTGCGCCTTGTGGATCGACTCGAGCACCCGGTCCTTGGTGATCTGGTCGAGCGCGGTGCGCAGCGAGACGTGCCGCGTCGTGAAGAAGATCCGCAGGTGGTGCCCCTCGGCCGCGCTGTTGCGGACCACGAACATCGTGTCCTGCTTGGTCACACCCGTGAGCGCGCCGAGCATCTCGGTGTGGCCGAGGTGCTCCGAGCCGGCCGCCCAGATCGCCTCCTTGTTGATCGGGCCGGTGACGATGCCGGCGACGCGCCGGTCCATGGCGGCCTTCGTGGCGACCTCGATGGCGGCCACGGCGGCCTCGCCGGCGCGCTTGTCGACCTGGCCCCACTCCGGTACGTCGTCGCCGAGCACACCCGTGTCGTAGATGTCGATGACGCCCTCGGCCGGTTCCACGCCGAAGTCGTCGACGACCCGCACCTCGACGTCGAGGCCCATCGCCGCGACGCCGCGCCGCAGCGCCTCGGCGTCGCCGACGGCGATGCCGTGGTGGTCGGTGGCCCCGGCGACGGCGGGGTCGGCCAGGGTGGCGGCGGTGATCTCCGGGCCGATGCCGACCGGGTCGCCGAGGGTGAGGGCGAGGACGTGGCGGGTCATGAGCGTGCCTTTCAGTACGGGGTGCGCGAACGGGCGGAGGCGACCTGACGGCGGCGCAGGTCGGCGGTACGGCGAAGGTGGTCGAGGCACGCGAGCGCGGCGTCCGGGCCGCCGACGAGGCCGCCCTTCGTGACGAGCGGCAGGCCGTCGAAGGGGCCGCCGACCAACGTGCCGGCGACCGCGAGCGGGACGACCTCGTCGGTGATCTCGAGCCCGCGCGAGCCGAGCTCGGCGAGCAGCGCGGCCGTCACGTCGCCGCCGGTGGAGTAGAGACCGTCGACCGCGTGCTCCTCGAGGTTGCGACGCACCGCGCGGGCGAGCGTCCGCGGCACCTCTTCGGCCTGCTCGGGCGAGACCGGGCGGAGGTCCGACTCGTCGACGACGGTCGCGAGCGCTACGACCTCACCGGGCGCGGCGTCGGTGAGCAGCGTGTCGAGGAGCTTGCCGGTGGCGTCGACGTCGGGCACGGCCGTGTCACCGACGCATGGCGTGCGGTGCACGGCGACGCCTCGCTCGGTGGTGAGCCGGCCGAGCTGGGTGCGGGTGAGCTCGGTGGCGGAGCCGGAGACGACGAGCAGCGGCGCCTGGTGGGCGCCCTCGCCGAGGCCGAGCGCGTCGGCCAGGGCGGCCGAGGCGGGGCCGGGGTCGGTGGTGACCCAGACCAGGTCACGGTTCCGAGCGACGGCTGCGGCAGCCGCGGCCACCCGCTCGAGGTGGTCCTCGGTGGTGGCGTCCGCGACGACCACGTCCGCACCGTCGTCGACGGCCGCGGCGACCGCGTCGACCAGCGCGGACTCGTCGCCGGTCACGGCCGCCATCGGCACGAGCACGGTGGCGAGGTCCGCCTGCCGCGCGAGCAGCGCGACGACGTCGGAGGTGGTGACTGGGGTGCGCGGGTCACGCGCCACCTCGGTCTCCTCCAGCCGGCGACCGTCGAGCAGCTGCGTGCCGCCGATCGTGTGCCGGCCGGCGGCGGGGTGCGCAGGGGCGCACAGCGCGACGACACGACGGTCGCTCGCCCGACGTACCGCCGCGAGCACCGCGGCCGTGGTCGCGCCGACATTGCCTCGCAGCGTGGTGTCGATCCGGTTGCAGACCAGGTCGGCGGGCCAGCCGGCCTCGACGACCCGGTCGACGCGCTCGGCGGCGACCTCGGGTGTCTCGTGCCGGCTGTCGGTCGTCGCGACGACGACGTCGAACCGCGCCACCATCTCCGCCACGACGTCCGGCCGGTCCGCGGCACTCGCCGTCGCGGCGCGGAAGCCGCGACGGGCGAACCCGGCGGCCGCCGCGTTGGCGCCCGTCAGGTCGTCCGCGACCACCAGGACCCGGGCCACTCAGATCACCAGGCTGGCGATCAGGAGCAGCGGCAGCGACCCGGCCCAGACGGCGGTGGTGATGCCCGACCAGCCGCGGAGGGCGGCGACGCCCTCGAGACCGGTGAACCGGGTGACCACCCAGAAGTACGAGTCGTTGAAGTAGCTGAACACCATCGAGCCGGCGCAGCAGGCCAGCGCCGCGAGCAGCGGCGACAGGCCCATCCCGGCCACGAGCGGTGCGGTGACCGACGCCGCGGTGATCATCGCGACGGTGCCGGAGCCTTGCGCGAGACGGACCAGCGTCGCGACCAGGAACGGCACCAGGACGCCCGGCAGGTTCGTCGACGAGATCGCCTCGGCGAGCGCGTCGCCCACGCCGGAGTCGCGCAGCACCTGGCCGAGCGCGCCGCCCGCACCGGTGATCAGGATGATCAGACCGGCCGACGCGGCGGCCTCGGCCAGCCAGGAGTGCACCTGCTTGCGGGGCGTCCAGCGCGGCAGCAGCGTGTAGACGGCAAGCACGATGCCGATGGTCAGCGCGACCACGGGGTGGCCGAGGAACGACATGATCTTGGCGAAGCCCTGCGGCGAGTACTCGGCGTTCGGGTCGAGCACGCCCTGCTGGCTGCGGTCGATCGCGACCGCGACGGTGTTGAGCACGATGAGCGCCAGCGGGAGGAGCAGCGGCAGCGAGGCGAGCAGGAAGCCGACGCGGTGCGGCTTCTCGCCCTCGGGGGTCTCGCCCAGCTGGTGCGTGGGCGCGTCGTCCTCGTAGTCCCCGAGAGCGTCGCGGCCGGCGACGTCGGTGGCGGTGCCGCCGCCGGACGAGCCGGCACCGACCGTCGC
This sequence comes from Nocardioides sp., assembly GCA_036280235.1. Classification (GTDB taxonomy): domain Bacteria; phylum Actinomycetota; class Actinomycetes; order Propionibacteriales; family Nocardioidaceae; genus Nocardioides_B. The sequence goes on along the minus strand of DASURB010000156.1, from coordinate 8,273 downwards.
ACCGGCGTACACCGCCTCCCTCACGTCCTCGACGAGCTCACTCTCGAGCTTGGGCCCCATCCACGCGGCGTAGGCGACGACGATCGGCAGGAGGAGCAGCGCGAAGATGAGCCCGGCGAGGACGAGGGCGCCGAGGTCGGCTCCGAGGATGCCGGCGACGCCGAGCGGGCCGGGCGTCGGCGGGACGAGGTGGTGGGTCAGCGTCATCCCGCAGCCGAGGGCCAGCGCCAGGGTCACGTAGCGGCCGCGGATCCGGCGCGCGATGGAGCGGGCGAGCGGGTTCATGATCACGAAGCCGGAGTCGCAGAACACCGGGATGGAGACCATCGCGCCGGTGCCGGCCATCGCCCAGTGCTCGCGCCCGCGGCCCAGCACGCGGACGAACGCGCGGGCGAGCGCGTCGGCGGCGCCGGAGACCTCGAGGATCTTGCCGATCCCGACTCCCAGGCCGATGACGATGCCGATCGAGGAGAGCGTCGCACCGAAGCCCTCCGTCATCGACGTGATGGTGTCGAGCGCGGGCGAGCCGGCGACGAAGCCGGTCACCAGCGCGGCCAGCAGCAGCCCGACGAACGCGTCCAGGCGCGTCGCCAGCACCACCACGACGACCGTCGCGATGCCCAGCAGCAGGGCGAGCAGCAGCTGTAGATCCACGATGAACCTCCGAGACAGGGGTTCCCCGATGTCGGGGACTCCCAGCACCCTGCCGGTCTCTTACTGCACGCTGCAAGCCCTACGCGTGAGTAACCTGCGCACATTGCGCAAGTTGGCTAGCCCGGTACGCCGGACGGCGGACGTAGCAGGCGGTACTCCATCTCGGGCCGGCCGCCACCGCCGTACCGCGGCCGCCGCTCGACCAGGCCGCTCTCGACGAGGTGCTCGAGGTAGCGCCGGGCGGTGACGCGCGAGGTGCCGGCGGCCTCGGCGACCTCGCTGGCCGACGCCGCACCAGCATCGCGCAGGTGGTCGGTGACCTTGCGCATCGTCTCGCCGCTCATCCCCTTGGGCAGCGACGTCGCGCCGCCGACGGGCCGCAGCAGGCCGAGGAGCTCGTCGACCTCGTCCTGGACCACGGCCTGGCCGGCGTCGTCGAGCTGAGCGCGGTAGGCGGCGTACTGCTCCAGCTTGTCGCGCAGTCCGGCGAACGAGAACGGCTTGAGCAGGTACTGCACGACGCCCTGCGACACCGCCCGCCGCACCACGTCGAGGTCGCGCGCGGAGGTGACCGCGATGACGTCGGCGAGGTGGCCGTCCTGGCGAAGGCGCCGCAGCAGCTCCAGCCCGTGTACGTCGGGCAGGTGCATGTCGAGGAGCACGAGGTCGACCTCGACCTCACGCATCATCCGGACCGCGTCGGCGCCCGAGCGGGCGACCGCGGCGACGGCGAAGCCGGCCACCCGCTCGACGTACGCGGCGTGCGCCGCGGCGGCCACCTCCTCGTCCTCGACGACCAGCACGCGGAACGTCATGCCGCGCCGCCGATCCGCACGGTGAAGCGCGCACCGCCCAGCGGCGACCGGTCCGCCCGGACCTCGCCACCGTGCCGACGTACGACCTGGCCCACCAGCGCGAGTCCGAGGCCGCGGCCCACGGCGTCGTCGCCGCGCTTGGTCGACCAACCGCGGCGGAACACGTGCTCGCGGACGTCCTCGGGCAGGCCCGGCCCGCTGTCGTCGACGTCGACCTCCAGGACGGCGGCGTCGGCGTGCACGCGCACCCGCACCTGCTTCCGGTCGGCGATGGCGACGGCGTCGAACGCGTTGTCGACGAGGTTGCCGAGGATCGTGACCACGTCACGCGGCTCGACGACGAGATCGGTGACGGTCGTCGCGTCGTCGATGACGAGGTCGATCCCCCGCTCGGCCGCCTGCGCGGACTTGCCGAGCAGGACGGCAGCCACGACGGGCTCGTGGACGGACCCGACGACCACGTCGGTGAGGACCTGCGCGGTCTCGAGCTCCTCGGTCGCGAACCGGACGGCGTCGTCGACGCGACCGAGCTCGATCAGCGACACCACGGTGTGCAGGCGGTTGCTGGCCTCGTGGTTCTGCGCACGAAGCGCCTCGGCCAGCCCGCGCACGGTGTCGAGCTCCCCCGTCACCGCCCGCAGCTCGGTGTGGTCGCGGAACGTGATCACCGAGCCGACGTCGCGCCCCTGCCAGCGCGCGTCGGCCTGGTTGACGAGCAGCACCCGGTCGCCGACCAGGTGGATCTCGTCCGGCCCGGCATCACCGTCGAGCAATGACCGGGTCAACGCCTCGGGCAACCCGAGCTCGGCCAAGCCCCGGCCGACGACGTCCTCGGGCAGACCGAGCAGCCGGCGCGCCTCGTCGTTGACCAGCTGGACGCGATCGTCGGCGTCGACCAGCAGCATCCCCTCCCGCACCGCGTGCAGCACCGAGTCGTAGTACTCGTACATCCGGGTGATCTCGGCGGCGCCCATGCCGTGGGTCTGCCGCTGCAGCCGGCGGCTGATCAAGCCGGCCCCCACAGCACCGATCCCCACCACCGCGGCCGCGGCCAGCCCGATCGGCACCAGTCGCCGCTCCAAGGCGCGGTCCACCCGGTCGAGCGTGATCCCGACCGAAACCAGCGCCACGACGTCGCCACCGGCTCCGTCGCGAACCGGTACGACGGCGCGCATCGAGGGCCCGAGCGTGCCGGTGTACTCCTGCGTGAAGACACGTCCTTCCGGCGCTCCGCCCAGGTCGCCGATGAACTTCCCGCCGAGCTCCGCAGGGTTCGGGTGCGAGTACCTCGTGCGGTCGAGCGCCATGATCACCACGAAGTCGGTGCCGGTGTCCTTGCGCACCCGCTCGGCGTACGGCTGCAACTCACGCGACGGGTCGGGACGCTCGATCGCGCGTACGACGTACGGCGAGTCGGCCACCGCCTCGGCGACGTTCACCGAGCGCAGCCGCGCGGACTCGAGCTGGTCGCGACGCGCGTCGACGTAGGCCAGCACGACCGCGACGACCGCCACGAGCAGGACGGTGAGCAGCTGCAGCACGAAGATCTGCTGCGCCAGCGACCGTTCACGCGAACTCACCCGGCCTCCTCGTGAACACAACGTACACAAGCGTGACTGCGGTCACAGGTGGGTACCACTCTCGGCGGAGCACGTCCCACTCCCAGCCCGTTCCCGGGCACCGACGCTGGAGGAACCGTGGCACATCAGCCATCCCCCGACACCTCGTCGTCCGCCGCGACTGCAAGGCCGAACACGGGTCGCGACAAGACCCACTACCTGTACCTCGCCGTCATCGCCGCGGTGCTGCTCGGCATCGTGGTCGGCTTCGCCGCCCCCGACTTCGCGGTGAAGCTGAAGCCGCTCGGCGAGGGCTTCGTGAACCTGATCAAGATGATGATCTCGCCGGTCATCTTCTGCACGATCGTGCTGGGCGTCGGCTCGGTGCGCAGCGCGGCCAGCGTCGGCAAGGTCGGCGGTCTCGCGCTGACCTACTTCCTGGTGATGTCGACGTTCGCGCTGGCCATCGGCCTGGTCGTCGGCAACATCCTGCACCCGGGCGAGGGCCTCAACCTGACCTCCGAGCTGGCCGAGGCCGGCAAGGAGCAGGCCGGTGAGGCGGGCTCGACCACCGAGTTCCTGATCGGGATCATCCCGACGTCGCTGTTCTCGGCGCTCACCGACGGCGAGGTGCTGGAGACGCTACTGGTCGCGCTGCTGGTCGGCTTCGCCCTGCAGGCGATGGGCAAGGCCGGCGAGCCGGTCCTGGTCGGCATCGGTCACCTGCAGCGCGTGGTGTTCCGCGTGCTGGCGATGATCATGTGGGCCGCGCCGATCGGCGCGTTCGGCGCGATCGCGGCGGTCGTCGGCGAGACGGGCTTGGACGCCCTGAAGAGTCTCGCCGTGATCATGGTCGGCTTCTACATCACCTGCGTGCTCTTCGTGTTCGTCGTGCTCGGCACGCTGCTCAAGGTGACGACCGGCGTCAATGTCTTCTCGCTGCTGAAGTACCTCGGCCGTGAGTTCCTGCTGATCCTGTCGACGTCCTCGTCCGAGTCGGCGCTGCCGCGGCTCATCGCGAAGATGGAGCACGCCGGCGTGCAGCAGACCACGGTCGGCGTCGTCGTACCGACCGGCTACTCGTTCAACCTCGACGGTACGGCGATCTACCTGACCATGGCGTCGCTGTTCATCGCCGAGGCGATGGGCGACCCGCTGAGCATCGGCGAGCAGATCTCGCTGCTGGTCTTCATGATCATCGCGTCGAAGGGCGCCGCCGGCGTGACCGGCGCCGGTCTCGCGACGCTGGCCGGCGGGCTCTCCTCGCACCGGCCTGAGCTGCTCGACGGCGTCGGCCTCATCGTCGGCATCGACCGGTTCATGTCCGAGGCCCGCGCGCTGACGAACTTCGCCGGCAACTCGATCGCCACGGTGATCATCGGGCAGTGGACGCAGACACTCGACAAGGCGCGGCTCGACCGTGTGCTGTCCGGCGACGACCCGTTCGACGAGCGCACGATGATCGACGACCACGGGGCCACCGACCGGCCCGCGAGCGCGCCCGCCGAGGACGCGGAGCTGCGCGAGCGCGAGCCGTCGAAGGTCTGACCGAACGTCGGACCGACGGTGGTCTCGACAGGCTCGACCACCCGCTGACGCACAGGAGCCCCGGCCGACCCGGCCGGGGCTCCTTCGCGTTCAGGTCAGTCCGCCTCGACCTCGGCGCGTGCGGGGGTACGTCGGGGCAGCACCGCCCGTGCCGCGGGCGCGACCAGCACCACCGCGAGGACGGCGAGCAGCGCGAGGCTCCCGGCGGTGCCGGCCACGTCGGTCAGCCCGCCGACGACGGCCGAGCCGACCGAGCCGCCGGCCATGAAGGTCAGCGTCGCGAGCCCGAGGGCGACGCCCCGCACGTCGGGCTCTACGGCGTTGCTCACGACGGCCATCAGCGCCGGCTGCCCGACTCCGAACGCCAGGGTGAGCGTCACCACCGCGATCACCAGCACGGTGGCGGAGTGGAGCTCGGCGCCGACTGCGGCCACGCCGAGCGTGACGACGGCGGCGAGCCCGGCCAGCACCAGCGCGAGCGACGCTCCGAGCCGGTCGACCATGGGCGTCGCGAGCCGAGGTGCGAGCAGACCCGTGACGGCGCTCGGCAGCAGCGCGACGCCGACCTGCCAGGGCTCCCAGCCGTCCGCGACCAGCACGGCGGGCACCGAGATGAGCAACGCGAACCACGCGGCCGGGACGGCCGACGCGGCGACGGCGCTGACGGTCGCGGTCCGGTTGCGGATCACGGACAGGGGCAGGAAGCCGTCCGGCCGCCGCCGTACCCAGGCCGACACGGCCGGGACACCGAGCACGAGCAGCAGCGCACCGACCACCGCCACGGTCGCACCGGTCGACGGCGACTGCACGATCATGATGAACCCGCCCGAGGTGGCGGCCACCAGTACGGCGCCCAGCACGTCGAGCCGGGCCCCGGAGCCCTCCGTCGGCAGACCGCGGTACATCAGCGGGAGCAGCGCCAGCCCCGCCATCGGCAGCGCGATCACCGCACGCCAGCCCAGCACCGCCTCGACGGTCCCGCCGGTCAGCGGGCCGAGGCAGCTGAGCGCGGCCGCGATGCCGGCGACCCGTCCGAGCGCCAGCGTGCGCGTGCGGCCGTCGAACCGCCGGGTGATCGCGGCGATCCCGAGCGTCGGCACGGCGGCCGCGCCGGCTCCCTGGAGGATCCGCGCCACGATGAGGACGCCGAACGACGGGGCGAGCGCTCCGGCGGCCGCGCCCACGGTCATCAGCACGACGCCGAACGTCATCGGGCCACGGATCCCGGCGAGGTCGGAGACCCGGCCGTAGACCGCCGTCGCGACGGCGAGGAACAGCGCGTAGACGCTGATCGCCCAGGCGCTGACCCCGGTGCTCACGCCGAGGTCCTCCGCCAGCACGGGCAGGGCGATCGCCGCCGACGAGCTGCCGAAGCCGGCCAGGCCGAACAGCACTCCCACCAGCAGGGACAGGCGACGGGCTTCACGCGACTCGGACATCGACGGCTCAACCCCGGCTCCTCCCGACGCATTCCCGAGCCGTCCAGACGTCCGGGAATCGCGAGACGCCGAGCGGCGTTGTCCCAGGCGCACCCACGCGAGGAGGAGCCCCCGTGCCCGACTACGGCCACGACCTGCGGTTCGGCATCTTCGTCACCCCCACCGCCGCCGCGCACGAGCAGGTCGTGCGCACGGCCGTCACCGCCGACGTGCTCGGGCTCGACTCGGTGAGCGTCCAGGACCACCCGTACCAGCCGGCGTACCTCGACACCTGGACGCTGCTGACCCATCTCGCCGCCCGGACCGAGCGGGTCCGGCTGTTCCCGAACGTCGCCAACCTCCCCCTGCGGCCGCCTGCCGTGCTGGCTCGGTCGGTGGCCACCCTCGACATCCTCAGCAACGGCCGCGCCGAGCTCGGCCTCGGCGCGGGCGCGTTCTGGGACGCCATCGCCGCCATGGGCGGGCCGCGCCGCACGCCCGGCGAGTCGGTCGAGGCGCTCGAGGAGGCGGTGCGCATCATCCGGGCGCTCTGGACGCCCGGCCGCACGCCGCGGATCGACGGCGAGCACTACCGGCTCGCCGGCGCGAAGCCCGGCCCGTTCCCCGTGCACGACGTGGGCATCTACCTGGGCGCCTACCGGCCGCGCATGCTGCGCGTCACCGGCCGCCTCGCCGACGGCTGGCTGCCGTCGAGCCCCTACCTGCCGCCGGCCGAGCTCCCGGCCGCCAACAAGACCATCGACGAGGCCGCGCTCGCCGCGGGCCGCGACCCGGCCGACGTGGTCCGGCTGTACAACCTCGGCGCCGACTTCGCCCGGGAGACTCGGGAGTGGGTAGAGCAGCTCGCCGAGCTCGCGCTCGAGGAGGGCATGTCGCACTTCATCCTGTCGGTCGACCCCGGCGACGACGACGCGCTGCGCCACTTCGCCGAGGAGGTCGCACCGGCGGTGCGCGAGCTGGTGCAGGCCGAGCGGCTGCTGCCCGACGACACCCGCCCGGCCGAGCCGGAGCCCGAGCCCGCGGCTGCCGAGACGAGGCCGGCGAGCACCGTCCTCGGCGTCACGCCGACCCCGCCGCCGGAGCGGTTCCTGTCCGACGCGCTGCCCTGGGACGAGACGACCCGCCCCCGTGTTGCGCCTCCGGACCGGGCGACGTACGACGACAGCGGTCGCGCGCAGAGCCGGCACCTGATCGAGGTGCACGACCACCTGCGCGCCGAGCTCGCGCAGCTGCGCGACCTGATCGAGCAGGTGGCGCAGGGTCATCTCGAGGTTGGCGCCGCCCGCAGCGAGATCAACCGGATGACCGTGCGGCAGAACAGCTGGACGCTCGGCACCTACTGCGAGTCCTACTGCCGCGTCGTCACGACGCACCACACGCTCGAGGACGTCACGCTGTTCCCGCGGCTGCGACGCCTCGAGCCGCGGATCGCCCCCGTTGTGGACCGGCTACGCGAGGAGCACCACGCGATCCACGGCGTGCTCGAGCAGGTCGACCAGGCACTGGTCGCGATGGTCGGTGACCCGGAGCAGGACGTCACCGGCGTGCGGCGTGCGGTGGACCTGCTGACGGACACGCTGCTGTCGCACCTGGCCTACGAGGAGGAGCAGCTGGTCGACCCGCTCGCGCGGCACGGCCTGGCCTGACCCGGGCCGCCCGCGTCAGCTGATCACCGCGTCGACGGCCTTTTTCAGGGCGCTGGGCTGCGACGGCCGGCGCGGCGCCTTCTTCTTGGCCTCGAGCATCGCCTCGCCGATCTCCTGCAGCTGCTTGCGGCCGAGCCCCTCACGCACCTGGGGGAACCACTCCTGCTCCTCCTCCTCGATGTGGTGCGTGACGTTCTCGATGAGCACGGTGGTCTTGGCGACGAACCGCTCGTCGTCGGGATCCATCGTCGCGAGCTCCATCACCAGAAGGTCGGCTACGTGGTGCTCCTCGTAGGACTCCAGCACGTCGTCCTCGAGGTCGGGCAGCAGCTCCCTGACTCGCGGGTACATGACCTCGTTCTCGATGTAGGTGTGCACGGTCAGCAGCTCGATGATCCGATCAACGATGCGCTGCTGCGCCTTGGGGGTGCCGCCGTCGGCGGCCTTCTCGAACTCCTTGAACGCGCGGCGGATCTCCTTGTGGTCCTCGCGCAGCAGCACGATGGCGTCGTTGCTCACAGCCCTCTCCTCCTGGTCGGCGTCGGAGAGGGAGTACCCGTCGGCACCCGGTCCAAGCCGAGCGGTTCAGGCGCGGCACCACCGGTCGAGCAG
>DASURB010000155.1:0-11400 GCA_036280235.1 Nocardioides sp. | reverse complement strand
CAGCACGGTCGGCTCGTAGTAGAAGCCCTCGCGCTCCGGACGCGTCCCGCCCACGACCACGCGGCCGCCGGCGTCGACGGTGCTCGTCACGAGCTCGTGCACCTTGGTCACCGCGTCCTCGTTGACGAGCGGACCGACCTGGGTGTCGTCGTCGATGCCCGGCCCGACCCGCAGCGCCGACATCCGCTCGGCCAAGCGGCGGCTGAACTCGTCGGCCACGGATGCCTCGACGTAGAAGCGGTTCGCGGCCGTGCACGCCTCGCCGCCGTTGCGCATCTTGGCGATCATCGCGCCGTCGACGGCGGCGTCGAGGTCGGCGTCGGCGAACACCAGGAACGGCGCGTTGCCGCCGAGCTCCATCGAGCAGTTCACGACCTGGTCGGCGGCCTCCTTGAGCAGGATCCGGCCGACCTCGGTGGAGCCGGTGAACGACAGCTTGCGCACCCGCGGGTCGTGCAGCATCGCAGACACGACGGCTCCCGAACGCCGGGCGGGAAGCACGTTGACCACGCCGGCCGGAACGCCCGCGTCGGCGAGGATCTGCCCCATCAGCAGCGCGGTGAGCGGGGTGTCGCTGGCCGGCTTCAGGATCACCGTGCAGCCGGCGGCGAGCGCCGGGCCGATCTTGCGGGTGGCCATCGCAGCCGGGAAGTTCCACGGCGTGACGAGCACGCAGATGCCGACCGGCTGGTGCAGCACGACGATCTTGTTGGCGCCCGACGGCGCGGTCATCACGCTGCCCGCGCCGCGCACCGCCTCCTCGGCGTACCAGCGGAAGAACTCCGCGGCGTAGGCGACCTCGCCGCGCGCGTCGGTCAGCGCCTTGCCGTTCTCCAGCGAGATCAGGTGAGCCAGCTCGTCGGCGCGGCCGGTCATCAGCTCGAACGCGCGCCGCAGGATCTCCGACCGCTCGCGCGGCGACGTCGCGGCCCAGCCGGCGGCCGCAGCCTCGGCGGCGTCGACGGCCTTGATCGCGTCGTCGACCGAGCCGTCGGCCACGGTGGTGAGCACCTTGCCGGTCGCCGGGTCGATCACGTCGAAGCGGCCGCCGTCCGACGCGGCCGTCCAGGCGCCGCCGACGTACAGGTCGGTGGAGAGGTCGCTGATCTTGTCGAGGCTGAAGTCGCCCATCGTGTGTCTCCTTCTGCTCGGCTGGTCTCGACAGGCTCGACCAGCCGGCGGGTGTCAGTACGGGTTCGCGACGACCAGGTCCTGCGCCGGGAACAGCGTGAGGATCTTCGGGCCGTCCTCGGTGACGACGACCTCCTCCTCGATCCGGGCGGCGGAGAAGCCGTCGCTGGCGGGGCAGTAGGTCTCGAGCGCGAACACCATGCCGACCTGCAGCTCGACCGGCTCCTTCATGGAGTTGAGCCGGGAGATGATCGGCCGCTCGTGCAGCCCGAGCCCGAGACCGTGCGCGAACTGGAGGCCGAACGCCTCCATCTCGCTGCCGAAGCCGAACTCCTCGGCCCTGGGCAGCAGCGCGGCGACCTCGTCGGTGCCGACGCCGGCCTTGATGCCGTCGAGGCCGCGGTCCATCCACTCGCGCGCCTTCTTGTAGGCGTCGCGCTGCGGCTGCGTCGCCGAGCCGACGGAGAACGTGCGGTAGTAGCAGGTCCGGTAGCCGTTGAACGAGTGGATGATGTCGAAGAACGCCTGGTCGCCCGGCCGGATCAGCCGGTCGGTGAAGTTGTGCGGGTGCGGGTTGCACCGCTCGCCGGAGATCGCGTTGATCGCCTCGACCTGGTCCGACCCCATCTCGTAGAGCCGCTTGTTGGCGAGCGCGACGATCTGGTTCTCGCGTACGCCGGGCTTCAGCGTCTCGACGATGTCTTGGTAGACGCCGTCGACCATCGCCGCGGCCTGGTTGAGCAGCATGATCTCGTCGGGCGACTTGATGCAGCGCGCGTCGAGCATCAACTGCTGGGCGTCCACGACGCGCAGGCCCTGCCGCTCCATCTCGAACAGGAACGGCGGCTCCACGATGTCGACGCCGACCGGCATGTCGGCGACGCCGGCATCGACAAGCAGCCCCTTGATCTCCTTGACCGCGTTCTCCATCAGGCCGACGGTCGGCGCGACGGCGCCGCGGAAGCCGAGGAAGCCGGCGCGGTAGTTCTCGTCGGGCACCCAGCGGGAGTACTTCTTGTGGTGCTTCACCGCCGAGCCGAAGTCCCACAGCACCGGGTGCTTGCCGCGCGCGAGCAGCGCGTAGCGGATCATCTTGTCGCCGAGGGCACCGCCGATCCACGTCTGCGTGGTGTAGCGGATGTTGTAGAAGTCGAAGAGCAGGAACGCCCCGCACTCGCTGCTCTCCAGCGCCGACTTGGCGCGCCCGATGCGATAGTCACGCAGCCGCGCGAAGTCGACACGCTCCTCGTAGTCGACCCCCATGTGCCCCGGCGCGGGAAGCGGCGCCTGACCGCGCGACTGGCCCCCGTCGGTCACGGCTCAACCCTCCCTGGACTCGTCGTCTGCGGCGCCGAGGCCGTCGTCGACCTCGACGTTCTCCGGCTTCAGCTCGATGCCTGACGCTGCGGCCTGCAGGTCGAGCAGGATCGCGAAGTCCTCGTCGACCCGGCCGCTGCCGACACTGGCCTGTACCAGCTGCGCAGTCACGGCGGCGACCGGCATCGGTACGTCGAGCTGACGCGCCGCCGCGAGGCCGAGGTCGAAGTCCTTGCGCAGCAGGATCGGCGTGAACGTCGGGGTGTAGTCGAGGTTGACGAACGCCGGCGTCTTGTAGCGGGTGAACACCGAGCCCATCACCGAGTTGTTGAGGAACTCGAGGAAGGCGTGACGCGGTACGCCGCCCTTCTCGGCGAGCACGGTGATCTCGGCGAGCGACTGGGTGACCACGCCGAGCATCAGGTTGTGGCAGATCTTCACCAGCCGGGCGACGTCGCCCTCGCCGACGTACGTCACCGACTTGCCGATGTGGTCGAGCAGCGGCGCGTAGCGGCGGTAGGTCTCCTCGGGCCCGGAGACGACCAGGGTGAGCTGGCCGGCGCGGACCACCTTGCCGTTGCCGCTGACCGGCGCGGAGAGGAAGTCGACGCCGCGGGCCTCGCACGCCTCGCGCATCGCGGCCGAGGAGTCGGGCGACACCGTCGAGCAGTCGACGACGGCGCCGGGCACGTGGTCGGGGTCGGCGATCAGGCCGCCCTCGCCGAGCAGCACCTGCTCCAGGTCGGCGGGTGTGGACACCATCGTGAAGACGACGTCGAGGTCGCGCAGGTCGCCGATGGTGTCGGCGACGGTGCAGCCGAGCTCGGCGAGCGGCTCGGCCTTGGCGCGGGTGCGGTTCCAGACGGTGAGGTCGGTGCCGGCCCTGGCGAGCCGGGCGGCCATCGCAGCGCCCATCCGGCCGGTGCCGATCCAGCCGACGCGGGGCCCGGTGCTGTCCTCGCTGCTGTCCCGCCTGTTGTCCTCTGGGCGGGGCTCGGCGGCGGGGTCGGTCGTGGCGACGGTGTCAGTCATGGGCCACCTTTGCAATCGTTTGTACCAGCGTCACGGTAGGGGTCGGTGTCAAGCCTGGTCAAGCGGGGCCGAGCAGGTGCCGGGCGAGCCAGTCGGCGGTGCGCGGACGGTGCCACGGGGCGACGTTGGCGCAGCCGTGGTTGCCGTTCTCGAGCATCAGCATCTCGACGGGACCGGACACCGCGGCGCGCAGCTTCTCGGCCTGCTGCCAGGGGAACAGCCGGTCGCGCCGGCCGAAGACGATGAGCAGCGGCGCGACCAGGTCACCGGCCACGTCGGCGATGCCCAGGGTCAGCGCGATCGCGCGCGCGGTCGCCTCGTCCGAGGCACCGGACCGCACCCGGAACGTGTCCCGGGTCAGCTGGGGCAGGCCCTCCCAGCACTCGCCGAAGTTGAACGGGCCGGCGAGCGAGACGCACGCCTTGACCCGGTCGCCCAGGGCCGCGCTTACGCGCGGCGCGTAGTAGCCGCCGAGGCTCACGCCCCAGGTGCCGAGCCGCGCCCGGTCCACGCCCTCGCAGTCCTCGAGGAAGTCCCAGACCGCTTCCGCGACTGGGGACCAGTCGCCGCGGATCGGTACGTCGTACTCCGCCTCACCCTGCCCGGGACCGTCGATGCTCAGGGTGGCGAGGCCACGGACCAGGAAGGTCTGCTCGGTGGAGCGCAGCTCCTCCTTGGTGGAGTCGAGTCCGGAGAACAGCACCACGACCGGGTGCCGGCCGACGCCGCTCGGGAGCCGGAGGACACCGGCGAGGTGTGTGCCCTCGAACGGGATCTCGACACGGCGGCCGGGCGGGTCGAGGTAGGGCAGGGCGTCGTTCAGGCAGGCGACCGCCTTCTCGTGCGCGGCGCGCATCTGGTGGCGGTCGACGACGAAGACGAACTTGGCGAAGTGGTAGTAGACCGCGGCCTGGCTCAGGTGCTCGCCGGCCGAGCGGGTGCGACCCTCGTCGAGCGCCTCGCGGCCGAGCGCCTCGTGCTCGGCGGCGACCGCCGACCAGGCGGCGCACCAGTCCTCCCAGTGCTCGAGGCCGGCGGTGACGCGTTCGAAGTCGGCCACGGTCACGCCGTTGACGGTGAATCGCGGACCCCAGTGCGCCACGGCTGACGCCACCAGCAGGTCCTGCACCATGCGCCTGCTCCTCCCGTCCATCGACCGCGCCTGCAACGTCCTGCAAACGAGTGCAGCCTCACGCACGAATGGCGCGCTGTCAAGCCCATCGCGGGGCTGCAACCGGTGCTGCAAACGCTTGCATCTTGCGCTACGGTGACCCCGTCGCCGCGCCGCCTCGAGGAGCCGCCATGCCGGACCGCACCGCCGTCGTCGCATCGTTCACGCCCTCCGTCGTGCTCGACCTCGCCGCGTCGACCGGGCGCCTCGACGCGGCCGGCGTCGCGGTGCGTGAGGTGCCGGTGACGTCCTCTCCCGGCCAGTTCCGCTCGCTGCTCGACGACGAGATCCAGGTCGCGCTGACCAGCCCCGACAACGTGCTCGCCTACCGCTACAACCCGGCCAACCCGCTCGGCACGCTGGCCGACGTGCGGATGGTCGCGGCGGTCGACCGCGGCATGGGGCTCGGTCTCTACGCGCGACCGGGCCTGGGCGTCGACGACCTCCGCGGCGCGCGGGTCGGCGTGGACGTGCCCACCTCCGGCTTCGCGCTGGCCCTCTACGCCTTGGCCGACTCGCTGGGCGTCGGCCGCGACGACTACGAGCTGGTCACACTCGGCTCGACCCCGCAGCGGCTCCAGGCGCTGCTGGCCGGAGAGTGCGACGCGACCATGCTCAACGCGGGCAACGAGCTCGCCGGCGAGGCCGCCGGCTGCGTGCGGCTGGCCCGGGCGACCGACGTGTGCTCGCCGTACCTCGGCGTCGTGGTGGCGATCGCCGGCGACACCCACCTCGACCTGGCCCGCCGCACTTCCGACGCGATGCTCGACGTCGCGCGGACGATCGTCGCCGGCGGCCTGACCGACGAGGCGGCCGAGTCCGCGGCCCGCCGGCTGGGGCTCGACGACGACGCGGCGCTGCGGTACGTCGACCGCCTGCGCGACCCGGCCGACGGGCTGGTGCCCGACGGGGTCGTCGACGCCAAGGCGCTGCGCACGCTGGTCGAGCTGCGCAAGCGCTACCTCCCGACGCCCGCGCCCGACGGCGGCGACCTGCTCGACCGGGCGCTCGACGATCCCGGCCTCGTGATGAACGGGGCGTGATGCGGTCCCCCTCGTCGATCCGGCTGCTCCAGCTGGTCGCGGTCGTCAGCACGCTGGACCGCTACGCGATGCCGCCGCTGCTGGTGGCGATCGCGCTCGACCTCGACGTGTCGCTGGCGTCGGTGGTGCAGGCGGCCGGGGCGTACTTCCTCACCTACGGACTGATGCAGCCGGTGTGGGGAACGGTCTCCGACCAGCTCGGCCGCGTTCGCACGATGCAGGTGACGCTGGTGCTCGCCGGGCTCTTCGGCTTCACGTCGGCGTTCGCGATGACGCCGCTGATGCTCGGCGTGACGCGCGGCCTGACCGGCGCGTTCTTCGGTGCGGCGTACCCCTCGGCGCTGATCTACCTCGGCGACACCGTGCCGATGAAGGTCCGTCAGCGCGAGATCGCCCGGCTGATGGTGGGCGTCGCGATCGGCACCGCGGTGGCCTCGCTCGGCGCCGGCGCACTGGCGCAGTGGACGACCTGGCGGGCGGCGTTCGTGATCACGGCACTGGCCGCGCTCGTCCTGGCGGTGCTGCTGCGCCGGCTGCCCGAGCCGGAGATCGAGGGCGGGCAGCGCTCGATCCTGGAGCCGCTCGTCGACATCGCCCGCTCGCGGGTGACGCTGTTCGTGCTGCTGCTCGCGTTCACCGAGGGGATGATCCTGCTCGGCGCACTGACCCTGCTGCCGGCCGCCGTCGAGAGCTCCGGCGCCGACGCCGCGGTGGCCGGCGCCGTGGCCGCGGTCTACGGCGCGTCGGTCTGGTACTGCGCCCGGCTGGTCGGCCGCCTCTCCCAGCGGTGGCACCCCTCGCGGCTGATCGGCGGCGGAGCAGCGGCCGCGGCGGCCGCGTGCGGAGCGGTCGCGGTGTCCCCGACGATCTGGGGCGGCGTCGCGGCGGCGCTGCTGCTCGGGCTGGCCTGGACGTCGATGCACTCGTCGCTGCAGACCTGGGCGACCGAGGTGCTGCCGCGGGCGCGGGCCAACGTGGTGTCGCTGTTCGCCGGCTCGCTGTTCGTGGGCAGCGCGCTCGGCGCGATCCTCGTCTCGGGTCTGGCGGACACCGGCCGCTACTCGCTGATCTACCTGCTCGGCGCCGTGTGCTGCGTGCCGTTGGGCGTCGCGGCGAGCTGGGGGAGGTTGCGTTGGCAGCGCCCCGCCGCGTGACGCCGCGGTCGCGGGACGGCGACAGGTCTAGGCTGCGGCCTGTGTCAGCACCGACCCTGCGCGACGTGGCCGAGGCCGCCGGCGTCCACGCCGCGACCGCGTCCCGCGCGCTGAACCCCGCGACCCGCGGGCTGGTCAACGCCGACACCGCGCGCCGGGTCATCAAGGTCGCCGAGCAGCTCGGCTACCGCCCCAACCCGATCGCGCGCGGCCTCAAGACGCAACGGTCGAGCACGGTCGGCCTGGTCATCCCCGACCTCACCAACCCGCTGTTCCCGCCGATCGTCCGCGGCATCGAGGACGTGCTCGAGCCGGCCGGATACAGCGGCCTGATCGTCAACACCGACAACGACCCGCAGCGCGAGCGCACCCAGATCGAGCTGCTCCGGTCGCGGCAGGTCGAGGGGCTGATCGTCGCCACCGCGCTGCTGGAGCATCCGCTCATCGAGCAGCTGCACCGCGAGGGCGTGAAGATGGTGATGGTCAACCGGCGCACCGAGGGCGTCGACGTCCCGTCGATCACCCCCGACGACGCGGCCGGCGTCACGATGGCCGTCGAGCACCTCGCCGAGCTGGGCCACAAGCGCATCGCGCACCTCGCCGGGCCGGTCACCACGTCGACCGGTGTCGTGCGGATGCGCGCGTTCCGCAACGCCGTACGCGACCTCGACCTCGACGACGACCCCGGCCTCGTCATGGCCTGCGACGAGTGGCGCGAGGAGGCCGGCGCCAAGGCGCTGCGCAAGCTCCTCGACTCAGGCCAGGAGTTCACCGCGGTCGTCGCCGGCAACGACCTGATCGCGCTCGGCTGCTACGACGTGTTCAACGAGCGCGGGCTGCGCTGCCCTGAGGACGTCAGCGTCGTGGGCTTCAACGACATGCCGTTCCTCGACAAGCTGCGCCCGCCCCTGACCTCGGTGTCGATCCCGCACCACCAGATCGGCGTCGAGGCCGCGCGGATGCTGCTGGAGTCGATCGAGGAGCCGGAGCGCCCGACGCGGTCGGTGCTGCTGCCGCTGACGATGTCTGTGCGCGGGTCGACGGCACCACCGCCCCGCTGAGCCTCCACGTGTGTGCCCCTACGCGAGGGGGTACGTCGTCGGCATGCGGACGTTCTGGAAGACCGCACCACTCGCCGCGCTCGGCGCCGTCGCCGCCCACGACCTGCTGCAGCGCAAGCACGCGATCCTGCGCAACTTCCCGGTGCTCGGCCACGCGCGCTACTGGCTCGAGACGATCGGGCCCGAGCTGCGTCAGTACATCGTGGCGTCGAACGACGAGGAGCGGCCGTTCAGCCGCGACCAGCGCCGCTGGGTCTACGCCTCGTCGAAGCTGCAGAACAACTACTTCGGCTTCGGCACCGACAACGACCTCGAGCACACCGACGGCAACGTGATCGTGCACCACCGCACGTTCGGCCGCGCCTACCCGACGCACGGCGTCGTCGGGCAGGAGGCGCAGCTGCCGTCGGCGAAGATCCTCGGCGGTCCGCGCGGTCGTCGGCACGCATTCCGGCCGGCCTCGGTCGTCAACATCTCCGGGATGAGCTTCGGCTCGCTGTCGGGCCGCGCCATCGAGGCGATCAACCGCGGCGCGGCCGACGTCGGCTGCCTGCACAACACCGGCGAGGGCGCGATCTCGCCGTACCACCGCCAGGGCGGCGACCTGGTCTTCCAGATCGGTACGGCGTACTTCGGCTGCCGCGACGCCGACGGCCGCTTCGACCTCGCGAAGCTGAAGGACCTCGTGGCGAGCGCGCCGGTGCGTGCCCTGGAAGTCAAGCTCAGCCAGGGCGCCAAGCCCGGGCTCGGCGGCGTGCTGCCGGCCGCGAAGGTCTCGCGTGAGATCGCCGAGACGCGCGGCGTGCCGGAGGGGGTCGACTGCCTGAGCCCGTCGCGGCACGCGGAGTTCGACGACGTGGACTCGATGCTCGACTTCGTCGAGCTGCTCGCCGACGAGACCGGCCTGCCGGTCGGCATCAAGTCCGCTGTCGGCGACATGGACTTCTGGCACGACCTGACCGACCTGATGAGCCGCGGTGACCGCGGCGTCGACTTCGTGACCGTCGACGGCGGCGAGGGCGGCACCGGGGCGTCGCCGCTGATCTTCACCGACGCCGTGTCGCTGCCGTTCCGGCTCGGCTTCGCCCGGGTCTACGGCGAGTTCGCGAAGCGCGGCCTGCACGAGGACGTCACCTTCATCGGGGCCGGCAAGCTCGGCCTGCCCGACAACGCCGTCGTCGCGTTCGCGCTCGGCGCCGACATGGTCAACGTCGCGCGCGAGGCGATGCTGGCGGTCGGCTGCATCCAGGCGCAGAAGTGCCACACCGGCGAGTGCCCGACCGGGGTCGCCACGCAGAACCCGTGGCTGGCACGCGGCCTGGACCCGGAGTCGAAGGCGGAGCGGGTGGCCAACTACGTGCGCACGTTGCGCCGCGACCTGCTCAAGGTGTCGGAGACCTGCGGCGTCGAGCACCCCGGGCTGATCGGGCCCGGCTCGGTGGAGCTGCTCGACACCCTGGCCGACGGGCGGCTGCTCGACGAGGTCTACGGCTACGAGCCGGGCTGGGGACTGCCGTCGAAGGCGGACCGCGACGAGATCGCCGCGATCATGTCGCGGATGCCGGAGGAGGAGGCGCGCACCGAGGGACCGCCGGAGACCGGCGAGGGCGGCGCGCCGGGCACCGAGGCGGCCGGGGAGGAAGAGGTCAGCGAGTAGACCTCACACCTCCACGCGGTCACGTCCGTCGAGTACCTCGGCGACGGGCCCGCGCGGACGGGTGCCGAGCAGCGTGGCGTTGACGAAGTCGGCGGCGTACCTCTCGAACCGCGGCCCGTCCCGCAGCATCGCGTGGCGCGCACCCTCGACGCTGATGAAGCCGACGCGCGCGGTGCGCGCGAGTCGTCGCGCGGCGGCCTCCGCTCGCTCGGGTACGGCGATCCGGTCCTCGGTGCCGTGCACGATCAGCACCCGCCGGCCGGTCGCGTCGAGGTCGCCGTCGCTGGGGTAGACCCACGGGTTCAGCGCGACGACCGACCGCACCTCGGGGCGGTTGGCGGCGAGCAGGGCGGCCCGGCCTCCCAGGGAGTGGCCGACGAGCGCGACCGGCGGCAGGTCGCCGTGCTGCTCATGCAACCGGGCGAGCGCCCAGTCGACGTCCTGGACCGGGGTGTGCCCGGTGTCCCAGCCGCGTGAGCTGTTGAGCAGGCGGTGCACCGCGAGCCGGCCGCGACCTGCGCGGGCGATCCGTTGCGCGACCGGGACCATGCGCAGCACGGACAGCTGGGTCGGGCTGACCATCATCGACTCGCGTCGGGCGGCGCCGCCGTGCAGGACGAGCACGAGCCCGTCCGGGTCGGAGGGCTCGCGGGTCGGCAGGAGGCGGGCACGGCCGTTCACCCGACCGCCCGTACCCGCCTCCGCCTGCGACAGGCCTCAGACCCAGCCGGGCACGACCACCGCGAGCCAGACCAGCAGCGGTCCGACCGCGACGACGATCGCGCTGTAGGTGAGGATCTGCCGGTAGAACTTCTCCTCGCTGATCGTGTCCGGCCGGTTGGCCACCATCAGCGCGCCGTTGGTCGAGAACGGGCTGACGTCGACGATCGTCGACGAGACCGCCAGCGCCGCAGCGAGCCCGATGGCGCTGATGCCACCGTTCTCGATCAGCGGGATCGCGATCGGGATGATGATCGGCAGCAGCGCGGTCGACGACGCGAACGCCGAGACGACGCCACCGACGTAGCAGAGGATCAGCGCACCCAGCACCGCCGCACCCAGGCCGGCCGCCCAGTTGCCGACGTACTCCGGCGCTCCCGCGGTCTCGAGGATCGTCGCGAACGTGCTGACGCCGGCGACGAGCAGCACCGTCGCCCACGCGACCTGGGAGACCGCTCCCTTCTGCTTGGCCGGGAACAGCGCGGTGAGTACGACGGCAGCGGTGATCGCGGTGAACCCGATGTTGCGGTCGAACGCCAGCGACAGCACGGCGACGACCAGGAACGCCAGCAGCGTGCAGATTTGGTCCCCGGTGACCTTGCCGGGCGCGGTCTCGGTCCGGGTCTCGGTGACGGTGGTGCCGGAGGCGCCCGCAGCGCGGGCCGCCCCGGGACCGGCCGTGGGCGGCGTACCGCCACCGGACTCACCCGCGCCGCCGACGTCGTCCACCTCGATGCGCCGCGACATCAGGTCACGGCCGCCGAGCACGACGAACAGCACGATCGCGATGAGCAGGTTGACGATCAGGCTGGTGAGGAACAGCGCGATCTCGCCGCCCGGATAGCCGTTGTCGGCCATGACGGAGTTGGTGATGACGCCGTAGATGCTGATCGGCGAGAAGCCGCCGCCCTGGGCCCCGTGCACGACGAGCATGCCCATCAGCAGCGGGTTGATCTTGTAGCGGCCGGCGAAGCCGAGCGCGATCGGGCCGATGATCGCGCAGGCGGCCGGGCTGGCCGCACCGATGGCGGTGAGCACCGCGGTGACGGCGAACATCACCCACGGGATCAGTGCGACGCGTCCCCCGACGGCCTGGACGGCCTTGCGCACGATG
>DASURB010000154.1:0-26384 GCA_036280235.1 Nocardioides sp. | reverse complement strand
GAGTCGCTGGGCGCGATCGGCGTCGCGGCGCGCGAGGAGCTCGACAACCTGACCTGGGTCATCAACTGCAACCTCCAGCAGCTCGACGGCCCGGTGCGCGGCAACGGCAAGATCATCCAGGAGCTGGAGTCCACGTTCCGTGGCGCCGGCTGGAACGTCATCAAGGTCGTCTGGGGCCGCGAGTGGGACGCCCTGCTCGCCAGCGACGTCGACGGCGTGCTCGTCAACCGGATGAACACCACGCCCGACGGCCAGTTCCAGACCTACTCGGTCGAGGACGGCGCCTACATCCGTGAGCACTTCTTCGGCGCCGACCCGCGGCTGCGCAAGATGGTCGAGCACATGACCGACACGCAGATCGAGAAGCTGCCGCGTGGCGGTCACGACTACCGCAAGGTGTACGCCGCGTTCGACGCCGCCACCAAGCACAGCGGCCAGCCGACGGTGATCCTGGCGAAGACCATCAAGGGGTGGACGATCGACGCCCTCGAGGGTCGCAACGCCACCCACCAGATGAAGAAGCTGACCAAGGACGACCTCAAGAAGTTCCGCGACCGGCTCTACCTGCCGATCAGCGACAAGGACATCGACGAGAGCGAGATCGCGCCGTTCTTCCACCCGGGCGAGAACGCCCCGGAGATCGAGTACATGCTCGAGCGGCGCCGGCAGCTCGGCGGCTCGCTGCCCAAGCGGGTGAACCGCTCGAAGCTGCTCAAGCTCCCGGGCGACGAGGTCTACAAGGAGCTCAAGCAGGGCTCGGGCAAGCAGTCGGTCGCCACGACGATGGCACTGGTGCGGCTGCTGCGCGACCTGATGAAGGACAAGGAGATCGGCCCGCGCATCGTGCCGATCGCGCCTGACGAGTTCCGCACGTTCGGCATGGACTCGATGTTCCCGACGGCGAAGATCTACCAGCCGGCCGGGCAGACCTACGAGTCCGTGGACCGCAAGCTGCTCCTCACCTACAAGGAGTCGGCGCAGGGCCAGCTGCTCCACGAGGGCATCTCCGAGGCCGGCGCGATGGGCTCGACGACGGCCGCCGGCTCGGCGTACTCCACGCACGGCGAGCACATGATCCCGTTCTACATCTTCTACTCCATGTTCGGGTTCCAGCGAACCGGCGACTCGATCTGGGCGATGGCCGACCAGCTCGCGCGCGGCTTCCTCATCGGTGCCACCGCGGGCCGCACCACGCTGACCGGTGAGGGCCTGCAGCACGCCGACGGCCACTCCCCGCTGCTCGCCGCGACCAACCCGGCCGTCGTGCACTACGACCCGGCGATGGCCTACGAGGTCGCGCACATCGTGCAGGACGGCCTTCGCCGGATGTACGGCGCGACGGACGCCCACCCGAAGGGCGAGGACGTCATCTACTACCTGACCGTCTACAACGAGCCGATCTCGCAGCCGAAGGAGCCGGACAACCTCGACGTCGAGGGTCTGCTCAAGGGCATCTACCACGTCGCGACGCCGCCGGAGCTGCCCAACGGCGGCGACGGTGCCCCGCGCGTGCAGCTGCTCGCCTCGGGCGTCGGCTTCCCGTGGATCACCGAGGCGGCGCGGCTGCTCGCCGAGGAGTGGGGCGTCGCGGCCGACACCTGGTCGGTCACGTCGTGGAACGAGCTCGCGCGCGACGCCGTCGACGCCGAGAAGTGGAACCTCAACCACCCCGGCGAGTCCCCGCGTACGCCGTACGTCACCCACAAGCTGAAGGAGGCGGAGGGCCCCATCGTCGCGGTCAGCGACTACATGCGCGCCGTCCCGAACCAGATCGCCAAGTGGGTGCCGAGCGACTACCACACGCTGGGCACCGACGGTTTCGGCTTCGCCGACACCCGCCCGGCCGCGCGGCGCTTCTTCCAGGTCGACGCCCAGTCGGTCGTCGTCCAGGCCCTCGCCGCCCTCGCCGCCCGAGGTGAGGTCAAGCCGGAGGTCGTCCAGGAGGCGTTCGACAAGTACCGCATCGACGACCCCACCGCGGTCGCCGGCGTGAAGCAGGAGGGCGGCGACGCCTGACGCGTCACCCGGCGATCACGCCATCGGAAGGCCCCGGCAGCCCTGGCTCGCCGGGGCCTTTCGCGTGCGGCGAGTCGTGAACCCCGATTCGTCCGCATCGGCTCCGCCTCGACCGGACGCAGTACCGCGGACGAATCGGGGGCGTCAGCTGTAACGCGGGGTTGCCACCGCCAACGGACGCTCACCAGGGGAAATGCCGTGCGCTAAGCGTCCATATCGCGTGGGAAGGAGCCGGTCGACTCCATGTCGGTGGCCGGCTCGGCGCCTCTCAACCGGAGGTAGGAGCCGGCTCGGCGCCTCTCAGCCGGAGGGAGGAGCCGGGTCGGCGATCGTCAGCAGGAGGGAAGAGCCGGGTCGGCCTCGTGGCATGGGCAAGACGAGCCGAGTCGGCTGCGCGGTGAGGGCAACACGCGCCGACTCGGCGGGCAGCGTCAGGCGATGTGCTCGGCACCCATCCCGCGGACCTCTTCGGGGAGCGGGGTCTGCTTGCCGGCCTTGAGGAGGGCGCGCCAGCGGCCGCGGTGGTACGTCGCCGGCTGGGTGGTGCGGGCGAAGTCGGTCACGATCTTCACGAACCGCTGCGGGTGGTCCTTGTGCGGGAAGTGGCCGGCGTTGTGGATGACCTCGACGACGGCGCCGGGGGCCATCTCGGCGGCGAGGCGGGCGTGCTTGACCGGGATGACCCGGTCCTTGTCGCCCCAGATGACGCAGATCGGCATCGCGGCGGTGAGGTAGGCGCGGTCGGCCATGGTGACCACCTGGCCGCGCCAGTCGACGACGGCGCTGACGACCTGGCGGATCGCGGAGCGGGCCTTCGGGTCCTTGAACGAGTCCACGATCGTGGCGACCTCGTCGAGGTCCCGGACGGCGTGGATGCCGCTGGAGGCGAGCGTGCGCAGCCAGGTCGTGGTCAGGTGGCGGACGCCGGGGAGGGTCACCAGGCCCATCGCGGTGTGGAACCCGGGCAGCGTGATCGCCCGGATCGCCGGGGTCACGTCCGGACCCATGCCGCCGGGCGCCACCAGGATCAGCCGCTCGGTCCGCTCCGGGAACTGGTAGGCGAACTGCATCGCCACGCCGCCGCCGAGACTGTGCCCGACGACCGTCACCCGGTCGATGCCGAGCACTGTCAGCAGGTCCCGCATGCCGTTGGCGTAGCCGCCGACGCTGTAGTCACCGCGCGGCTTGTCGCTCAGCCCGTGCCCGAGCATGTCGGGGGCGATGACGGTGAACCGCCGGGCGAGCGTCTTGATCACCGGCAGCCACGTGGTGTGGTCGCAGCCCAGGCCGTGCAGCAGGAGCAGGGCGGGACCCTTGCCCTCCTTCACGAACGCGCGACGGTGCCCGTGGATGGTGAGGTACTGGACCTCGGGCGCCTTGACCATGCCGGGGGCTCCTTGCACGTGGGCTGAGGTGAATGTAGCGAGAACGCGTTCTGGATGTGTGCCCCGTTTGCACTTCGTTACACGCAAACCCACGCAACCACACCGGAGCCGCCACTCCGCGGCAGGGGGTACGGCGTGTCCAGGACTAGGCTCGCGACATGGCGGCCCGCACGGAACCGGAGGAGCGCGACGAGATCGCCCGCCGCCTCCAGGCGTCCATCGGCCCGCTCACCACCGCCGCGCTCACCCGCATGGAGCGCGACATGCCGTGGTTCCGCGAGCTCTCCGCCGAGGACCGCTCCTGGATCGGCATGATCGTCCAGGCCGGCATCAACGCGTTCGTCACGTGGTTCCGCGAGCCGGGCGGCAGCTTCCCGGTCACCTCGGAGGTGTTCGGGTCCGCCCCGCGCGCCCTGACCGGCGTTGTGAGCCTTCACCAAACCGTCGAGATGGTGCGGCTGACCATCGAGGTGGTCGAGGAGAACGTCGGTACGGCGGTCGGCGAGGACGACGAGGAGGCCGCCCGGACCGTGCGCGAGGCCGTGGTGCGCTACGCCAGGGAGGTCGCGTTCGCGACCGCGGAGGTCTACGCCCGGGCCGCCGAGATGCGCGGTGCCTGGGACGCGCGGCTCGAGGCGCTCGTCGTCGACTCGGTGCTGCGCGCTGAGGCCGACGAGACCACCCGATCCCGGGCCAGCGCGCTCGGCTGGGAGTCCCGCGGCGACGTCGTGGTCGTCCTCGGCTACGCCCCCGACCCCGACCAGTCGGCATCCGCACGCGAGTCGCTGTTCGACGAGGTGCGCCGCTCCGCCCGACACGCCGGGCTCGACGCGCTCTGCGCGGTGCAGAGCGACCGCCTGGTCGTCGTGCTCGGCGGAGTGGACAACCCGGACAAGGCAGGCGCCAGCGTGGCAACGCATTTCGGCGACGGACCGGTCGTCGTCGGTCCCGTCGTACCCGACCTGGTCCGCGCGCACATCTCGGCCCGCGCTGCGGTCGCGGGCCTCCGGGCGGCGCCCGGCTGGCCGGACGCCCCGCGCCCGGTGACCAGCGACGACCTCCTTCCCGAGCGGGCGCTCTCCGGTGACGGCCACGCCCGGCGGCAGCTGGTGCAGGAGGTCTACCGGCCGCTGGCCGAGGCGGGCGCGCCGATGCTCGACACGGTCGCGGCGTTCCTCGACCACGGCGGCTCCATCGAGGGCACGGCCCGGTCGATGTTCGTGCACGCCAACACCGTCCGCTACCGCCTCAAGCGCGCCGCCGAGATCACCGGGATGTCGCCGAGCGACCCCCGGCACGCCTACACCTACCGGGTGGCGCTGACGCTCGGCCGGCTCGCGGCACCGGAGGCGACGCCTCCGGAGACTTTGTAGGGTTCCTACAAGACACGGCGGGCGAAGTTCGTGCGCCGCGAAGGCGCGATCCCGGCGTCTGGACGGGCAGCATGGACGTGTGCTCGTCATCGTCGCTCCCGGACAAGGGGCCCAAGCGCCCGGATTCCTGACGCCCTGGATGGAGATCGAGAGCTTCGCCGAGCGTCTCGGCTGGCTCTCCGCCGTCGCCGGCCTCGACCTGGTGCACTACGGCACCGAGGCCGACGCCGAGACCATCCGGGACACCGCGATCGCCCAGCCGCTGCTCGTCGCCTCGGGCCTGCTGGCCGCCCTCGAGCTGTTCCCCCACCCCGCCGACGCGTTCGGGAAGATCGGGGCCGTCGCGGGGCACAGCGTCGGCGAGCTGACCGCCGCCGCCGGCGCCCGGGCGATCACCGCCGAGCAGGCGATGGTGCTGGTCCGCGAGCGCGGCCGCGCGATGGCCGAGGCCGCCGCGCAGACGCCGACGAGCATGACCGCGGTCCTCGGCGGCGACCGCGACGAGGTCCTCGCCAAGCTCGAGCAGCACGGCCTCACCGCCGCCAACGACAACGGCCCGGGTCAGATCGTCGCCGCCGGCACCGTCGAGGAGCTGCGGGCCTTCGCCGACGACCCGCCGGCCAAGGCCCGCCTGGTGCCGCTGTCGGTCGCGGGAGCGTTTCACACCCGGCACATGGCCCCGGCGGTCGACGTGCTCGGCCGGCTGGCCCGCTCGGTGTCGACCCACGACGCGCGTACGCCGATCATCAGCAACCGCGACGGCCAGATCCTCCACGACGGCCGCGAGGTGCTCCGCCGCATCGTCACGCAGGTGAGCAACCCGGTCCGCTGGGACCTCTGCATGGAGACGATGCTCGACCTCGGCGTCACCGGCCTGCTCGAGATGCCGCCCGCCGGCACGCTCACCGGCATCGCCAAGCGGGCGATGAAGGGCGTCGAGACCTTCGCGCTCAAGACGCCCGACCAGCTCGACGACGCCCGCGCGTTCATCGACAAGCACGGAGTCTCCGCGTCGGCGATGGACACGGCCCCCACCTGGCGGATGCTGGTCGCCCCGGCCAAGGGCACCTTCAAGCGCGGGGTCGACGCCCAGGAGGGCGACTCGATCCCCGCCGACGCCACGATCGGGTCGGTCGCCAGCCTGCGCGACGAGACCCCGGTCACCGCACCGCACGGCGGCACCGTCGTCGAGTGGCTCGTCGAGGACGGCGACCTGGTCTCCCCCGGTCAGCCCCTCATCCGCCTGCACCCCGAGGGAGTGCCGTCATGACCCACCTGCAGGACGCGCCCGGCGCCCGGCACGCCACCATCCTCGGCATCGGCTCCTACCGGCCGTCGCGGGTGATCCCCAACGCCGAGATCGTCGAGGCGATCGACTCCTCGGACGAGTGGATCCAGCAGCGGTCGGGCATCAAGCAGCGTCGCTGGGCCACGCCCGAGGAGACCGTCACGATGATGTCGGTCGAGTCCTCGCGCAAGGCCATCGAGCGCGCCGGCATCGACCCACAGCAGATCGACGGCGTCGTCGTCGCGACCGTCTCGCACATGTTCCAGACGCCCGCCGTCGCCACCCAGATCGCGTTCGAGCTCGGCCTCAACCGGCCGGCCGCTTTCGACATCTCCGCCGCCTGCGCCGGCTTCTGCCACGGCATCGCGCTCGCGTCCGACATGATCAAGGGCGGCAGCGCCAAGCACGTCCTGGTCATCGGCGTCGAGCGGCTGTCGGACCTCACCGACGTCGGCGACCGCGGTACGGCGTTCATCTTCGCCGACGGAGCCGGGGCCGCCGTCGTGGGACCGAGCGACGCGCCCGGCATCGGCCCCGTGGTCTGGGGCTCCGACGGCGAGCAGTTCGACCTGATCCGGCAGAAGGAGGACTGGCGCGACGTCCTCAAGCAGGAGATGCCGTCGATGCCTCACCTCGTCATGCAGGGCAACCCGGTGTTCCGCTGGGCGTCGTACGAGATGGCCAAGATCGCGCAGGCCACGCTCGACCGCACCGGCATCACCGTCGACGACCTCGACATGTTCGTGCCGCACCAGGCCAACATGCGGATCATCGACGCGATGGCCCGGGCCATGAAGCTGCCCGAGAAGGTCCGGATCGCGCGCGACATCGCCGAGCAGGGCAACACCTCCGCCGCGTCCATCCCGCTGGCGCTCGACCGGATGATCGAGGAGGGCGAGGCCAAGAGCGGCGACACCGCCCTGTTCATCGCGTTCGGCGCCGGCCTGGCCTACGCCGCTCAGGTCGTCACCGTTCCCTGACCCCTCCGGGTCAGCCCGCAAGCACCACCACACGAAACCCACCCAGAAGGAGAGCCGCCGAATGGCCACCACCGAGGAAATCCGCGCCGACCTTGCCGAGATCGTCGAGGAGGTCGCCGGGGTCGACGCCGACCAGGTCCAGCTCGACAAGTCGTTCGTCGACGACCTCGACGTCGACTCGCTGTCGATGGTCGAGGTCGTCGTCGCGGCCGAGGAGAAGTTCGACGTGAAGATCCCCGACGACGAGGTGAAGAACCTCAAGACCGTCGGCGACGCGGTCGCCTTCATCGAGCGCGCCCAGGGCTGATCCGGCCTGCCGGCACCGGCACGCCCGGTGCCGGCACGGTCCGCCCATCAACACCCGAGATCCCGAGGAGCAACATCCATGAAGCGCGTCGTCGTGACCGGACTGGGCACCACCTCGCCGCTCGGCGGAGACGTGGCGACCACCTGGGCCGCCATGCTCGCCGGTGAGTCGGGCGTCCGCCCGCTCAAGCACGAGTGGGCCGAGCAGCTCAGCACCCAGATCGCCGCCGAGGCTGCGGTCGACCCCACCGACGTGCTCGACCGGGTGAAGGCACGGCGGCTCGACCGGTCCGGCCAGCTGGCGCTCGTCGCGGCGCTCGAGGCCTGGTCCGACTCCGGCCTGGCCGGCGACGAGCCGGGCGTCGATCCGGAG
This sequence comes from Nocardioides sp., assembly GCA_036280235.1. Lineage (GTDB taxonomy): Bacteria > Actinomycetota > Actinomycetes > Propionibacteriales > Nocardioidaceae > Nocardioides_B. Next base: position 18,663 of record DASURB010000154.1, on the reverse strand, counting down.
CGCCTCGGTGTCGCGATGGCCTCGGGCATCGGCGGCGTGCAGACGCTGCTGACGAACTACGACTCGCTCAACCTCAAGGGCCCGCGCCGGGTGTCGCCGCTGGCGATCCCGATGCTGATGCCCAACTCCCCCGCTGCCAACATCGGCCTGGCGATCGGCGCCAAGGCCGGCGTGCACACCCCGGTGTCCGCCTGCGCCTCCGGCAACGAGGCGATCGCGCTCGGCATCGACATCATCCGGCTCGGCCGCGCCGACGTCGTCGTCTGCGGCGGCACCGAGGCCGCGGTGCACCCGCTCCCGATGGCGGCGTTCGGCCAGATGATGGCGCTCTCCAAGCGCAACGACGAGCCCGAGCGCGCCTCCCGGCCTTGGGACAAGGGTCGCGACGGCTTCGTCCTCGGCGAGGGCGCGGCGGTGCTCGTGCTCGAGTCCGAGGAGCACGCCAAGGCCCGCGGCGCGAAGGTGTACGCCGAGGCCGCCGGCGGCGGCATCACCGCCGACTCGCACGACATCGCGCAGCCCGACCCGGTCGGCGCCGGCGCCACGCGGGCGATGAAGCTCGCGCTCGCCGAGTCCGGCATCGAGCCCTCGGAGATCGCGCACATCAACGCCCACGCCACCTCCACGCCGCAGGGCGACGTCGCCGAGGCGCTCGCGATCCGCAACGCCCTGGGCGACAAGGCCGCGGAGCACCTCGTGCTCACGTCGACCAAGTCCATGACCGGCCACCTGCTCGGCGGCGCCGGCGCTCTCGAGTCCCTCGCGGTGGTGCTGGCGCTCAAGGACCGCGTCGTACCCCCGACGATCAACCTCGAGGACCCCGAGGACATCGGCCTCGACATCGCCTCCGAGAAGCGTTCGCTGCCCGAGGGCGACCTGGCCGCCTTGAACAACTCCTTCGGCTTCGGCGGCCACAACGTCGCCATCGCCTTCCGCAGCGCCTGACCGGCGCCGTACCCGCTGCGTCTCCTAGGAGAGCCCCCATGACCCAGGCCCCTGCCGCACCTGCGAAGAAGGCGAAGCTGCCCCGTGAGGAGGACCCGCGCAACCCGAACTTCCGGCTGGCGGCGTTCTTCGACGAGGGCACCCTCGAGCTGATCACCGAGGACGACGGCAGCGGCATGCTCGCCGCCGTCGGCAAGGTGAACGGCACCCACGTGGTCGCGTTCTGCTCCGACGCCACCGTCATGGGCGGCGCGATGGGCGAGGTCGGCTGCAAGGCGGTCGTGCACGCCTACGAGCGAGCGCTGGCCGACCGGGCGCCGATCGTCGGGCTCTGGCACTCCGGCGGCGCGCGGCTGGCCGAGGGCGTGCTGTCGCTGCACGCCGTGGGCGAGATCTTCCACGCGATGACGCAGGCCTCCGGCAAGGTCCCGCAGATCTCGGTCGTGCTCGGCCCGGCCGCCGGCGGCGCCGCCTACGGGCCGGCGCTCACCGACATCGTGATCCTCGGGCCCGAGGGCCGGATCTTCGTGACCGGCCCCGACGTGGTCCGCTCGGTCACCGGCGAGGACGTCGACATGCTGCGTCTCGGCGGCCCCGAGCCGCACGGACGGCGCTCCGGCGTGGTGCACATCCTCACCGAGTCCGAGGCCGAGGCGCTCGACCGCGCCCGCGGCGTCGCCACGCTGCTCGGCGCGCAGGGCACGCTGGACGTGAAGCACGTCCAGGACGTCGACCTCTCCGAGATGCTCCCGGAGTCGAAGAAGCGCGCGTACGACGTGCACCCCCTCGTCGAGGCGATCCTCGACGAGGGCACCAGCCAGGAGGTGCACGCCCGATGGGCGCCCAACATCGTGACGACACTGGGCCGGTTCGGCGGCCGCACGGTCGGCGTCATCGCCAACAACCCGCTGCGCCTGGGCGGTTGCCTCGACTCGCTGTCGGCCGAAAAGGCCTCGCGCTTCGTGCGCATGTGCGACGCGTTCGGCGTACCCCTCATCGTCGTGGTCGACGTGCCCGGCTACCTGCCCGGCGTCGGCCAGGAGTGGGACGGCGTGGTCCGCCGCGGCGCCAAGCTGCTGCACGCGTTCGGCGAGGCCGTGGTCCCGCGGGTCACGCTGGTCACCCGCAAGACGTACGGCGGCGCCTACATCGCCATGAACTCCCGCTCGCTCGGCGCCACGAAGGTGTTCGCCTGGCCGGGCGCCGAGGTCGCGGTCATGGGCGCGGTCGCGGCGATCCGGATCCTGCACCGCCGCAAGCTGCTCGAGGTCGCGCCGGACATCCGCCCGCAGGTCGAGGCCGAGCTCGCCGCCGAGCACGAGCGGATCGCCGGCGGCGTCGACAAGGCCGTCGAGATCGGTGTGGTCGACGAGGTCGTCGAGCCCGTCGCGACCCGCACCGCGCTCGCCAAGGCCATCGCCGACGCGGGCATCGTCCAGCGCGGCGCGCACGGCAACATCCCGCTGTAACCGGTTCGACCCCGCCGAGAGGTTCTGCCCAGGTCACGGCCCGTTACCGCTTGGTAAAACCCCCTCCCACCGGACTCAATAGGCGCCTACAGTTCCCCTTAGACGGGGAGGAGGGAGCGATGAAGCGCACCCTTGCGGGTTGGGTCGCCGGACGGGGGACGCATGCGGCGCGCGTTCCGATGCAGCAGAGACGAGGCCGCGCCCCCCATACGGACGGCGGCGAAAAGGGACTCCCCCAGGGCATCCGCCCTCGCACCGCGCGTGACGTGCCCGCCTGCGCCCGGCTGCTGCGCGTGATCGCCGGCGAGCACCAGTACCCCGCGCACTGGCCCGACGCGCCACGATCCTGGCTGTCCGGCCCTGACGTGCTCGACGCCTGGGTGTGCGAGCAGCACGGCGAGATCCTCGGTCACGTCGCCGTGGCGACCGTGCCGCGCAACGCCATGTCGCGCGTGCGCTGGCAGGAGATCACCGGGCTGCCCGTCGAGGAGCTGGGCCGGGTCAGCCGGCTGTTCGTGCGCAAGCGGGTACGCCGCCGGGGCATCGCGACCGACCTGCTCGACGTGGCGGTCGCCGACATTCGCCGCCGGGGGCTGCACCCGGTCATCGACGTGGTGACCACCAGCGTCGACGGGATCGCCTTCCTCGAGAGCCGCGGCTGGCGGCTGCTCGCGATGGACCCGTGGGGCTCGCGCTCGTCCACCGAGCGGCGGCACCCCGAGCGGCACCCCGAGCGGCACCCCGAGCGGCATAGAGTGCACTTCTACGCCGCGCCGGAGCCGCGCGGCGACTGATCAGGAGAGGTGCCGGCGGAAGAACGCGACCGTCCGGCGCATCGATTGCGGCCAGTCGGCGATGAACGCGTGCGGCTCCCCCGGGTAGGTGTGCATGCGCACGTCGACGCCGGCGGCCTTCATCGCGCGGGTGGTGGCCCGGCTCCACCGGATCGGACAGCTCTCGTCGGCGGTGCCGTGGTGGATCAGCACCGGCTCGCTGATCCGGTCGAAGTACGTCCGCGGACTGACCTCGCGCCAGAACCGCGGGTTGTCCCGGAGGTCGCCGTACCGGCGGAGGACGAAGTCGGAGAGCCCGCTGCGGCCGGGGTCGTCGCGGATCCACCGGTTGAAGTTGTCGATCGTCCGCGAGCTCACCGGCGCGAACACCACGGCCGCATCGACGAGGCCGGGCTGCGCGACCAGCACGTTGTAGACGACCCCGCCGCCCATCGACCGGCCGAGGAGCCCGATCCGGTCGTCGTCGATGCGGAACCGAGGTGTCTTGCGCAGCGCGTGCACCGCGTTGATCGTGTCGACGGCGTAGCCCAGGCGCATCTGCCGCTCCGCCCGCGGGTCCTTCCCGCTCTGGGCGTGGTTGCGGTAGTCGGTGTGGAGCACGACGAACCCGGCGCGCGCGAGCCAGTCCTGCTCGCGCATGAGTCCCTGCCCGTTCACGTAGATCGCCGGGTCGATGTAGCCGTGCGCCAGCACCAGTGCCGGGTGCGGCCCGCGGGCGTGCGGGACGTTGAGGATCCCGGAGACGCGACGGCCGTCGCTGCGGTAGGTCACGAAGTAGCGCGTGTAGGCGTCGGTGCGGGCGAGCACCGAGCCGGTGCGCAGCGCGCCGCCGTCGTACTGCCGGTCGAGCAGCGCCGGTAGGGAGACCGGACGCGGCCTCGGCGCCGGCTCGGAGGTCTCCTCGGGCTCGGCCGACCCCGATGACCCCGATGACCCTGATGACCCCGGTGACCCCGGTGACCCCGGTGACCCAGCCTCGTCCGGCTCGGCGCTCGGTGCGGCGGTCGCCGTGGTGGACGAGGTGCTCGGCGGGCTGGTCGCCTCCGGCTCCGCGGCCGGCTCCTCGGCCGCCGTGCACGCGGTCAGGACCAGCGCGAGGACGGTCCCCACGACGGCGGCGAGCAGGCCGGTACGGCGGTGCACGGGACCAGTCTGCCCCGGCGCCCGGGTGCCGTCAGCAGCTCAGCCGGCCGCACGGCGCCCGCGCTGCCGGGCGCGACGGGCAGCTCGCTGGGCCCGCTCGTCCCGTTCGTCGAGCTCCGCCCGGAGCGCGGCGTTGTCGTCCTCGAGCGCGAGGACCCGGGCGACGCCGGCGAGGTTGAGCCCGCTGTCGAGCAGGTGCAGGATCCGGCGGACGCGGTCGAGGTCCTCCTCGCTGTAGCGGCGCGTGCCGCCGGCGGTCCGCGCCGGGACGACGAGGCCGTGCCGCTCGTAGACCCGGAGGTTCTGGACCCCGGCACCGGTGAGCTCCGCGGCTACCGAGATGGCGTAGACAGCGCGACCGCGCGCGGGCGACACGTCCGACGCCCTCCTCTGCTGCAGCTCGTCCACGTCCACCTCCGGATGTCCCGGCTTGATTGAAGAGGTTATCAGCGCTATATAAAAACTGTAACCGCCACTACAGATGTGGCGCCTCCGACATCACCCGAGAGGAGATGATGTTCATGTCGACCATGCTGATGCGCACCGATCCGTTCCGTGAGTTCGACCGCCTGGCCCAGCAGCTGCTCGGCATCGGCACGACGTCTCGTCCGGCCGTGATGCCGATGGATGCCTGGCGTGAAGGCGACGTGTTCAAGCTCGAGTTCGACCTGCCCGGCATCGCGCCCGAGACCCTGGACGTCGATGTCGAGCGCAACGTGCTGACGATCAAGGCCGAGCGGCCGGCCCGCACGGGTGACTGGGAGCCGCTGGCCGCCGAGCGCCCGACCGGCCACTTCAGCCGGCAGCTCGTGCTGGGCGAGAACCTCGACCTGGAGCGGCTCGATGCCCACTACGAGGACGGCGTGCTGAGCATCACCATCCCGGTGGCCGAGAAGGCGAAGCCGCGCAAGATCGAGGTCACCCGCGGTCGTTCGCAGGACCAGACCGCGATCACCAGCTGACCATCCCGGGCCGGGACCCCGCGGGTCCCGGCCCCGACCCGTGTCCGCGCTGAAGGAGGCCTGCGTGACTCGGCACGAAGAAGGCAAGGTTCACGTCGACCTGAACGACGCGCGGCGCGAGGTCGCCGAGCTGCACACCGCCCTGGAGACCAGACACAGCATCGGTCTGGCCCAGGGCCTTTTGATGGCCCGCTACGGGCTGTCCACGGAGCAGTCGTTCGCGTACCTGCAGCGGCGCTCCCAGGACGGCAACGTCAAGCTGCGCCGGATCGCCGACGAGGTCGTGTCGCACTGGCACGACGCCGGCTGCCGGTTCGAGGAGTTCGACCCCGCCGGCGACGAGATGTCCGACGGCCTGACCGGGTGACCAGCGCGGGTCACCGATCGCGACTCAGAGGTCCGGCTCGTCCGGCGTGGCGAGCGACAGCACCGCCGCACGCACGTAGCGCTCGTGCGTGAGCCGCTCCTCGAGGTCGCGCAGCACCTGGGCGATCGTGGTCTCGCGCGGCTCGCCCTCCAGGTCGACCCGGGCGGTGAGGAACACCTGCCGCGGCCCGACGTACTCCAGCCGCAGGTACGTCACGCGCGCGACGCCCGGCAGCGCCTTGACCCGGTCGATTGCCACGCGGCGCAGCTCCGGGTCGCTCTCCTGGCCGGTCAGGAACCGACGGTTCTGGTTGATCAGCACGACCGCGACCACGCCCAGCAGCAGCCCGACGACGATCGATCCCATCGCGTCGTACACCGGGTTGCCGGTGACCTGGTGCAGGAAGACGCCGACCGCGGCGACGAGCAGGCCGAGGAGGGCGGCGGCGTCCTCGGCGAAGACCGCCCGCAGCGTGGGGTCGCTGGTCTCGAAGGCGTGCTCGAGCACGTGCCGGTCGAGCGGCCGCGCCTCACGACGGGTCTGCCGGAACGCCTGCGCGAACGAGACGCCCTCGAAGACGAATGCGAGCCCCAGCACGACGTACGCCCACGTGTACGACACCTCGCCGGTCTCCTCGGCGAGGAGCTTCGACACGCCTTCCCAGACGGAGACGACGGCGCCGGCGGTGAACAACCCGAACGCCGCGACGAGCGACCACACGTAGGCCTCACGCCCGTAGCCGAGCGGGTGCCCGTCGTCGGGGGGCTTGCGGCTGCGCCGGTCGGCGATGAACAGCAGGACCTGGTTGCCCGTGTCGGCCCACGAGTGCGCCGACTCCGCGAGCATCGAGGCCGATCCCGTGGCGAGAGCGACGATCGTCTTGGCCACGGCGATGGCGAGGTTGGCGAAGAAGGCGATGACGACCGTGGTCGTCGTTTCGCCGGCCCCGGCGTCGGTCTGCTCGTCCGCCTCGGATCCGCTCATCAGCCGGACGTATACCCGTCCCGCGCCCGGTCACGCTCCGCGCACCGGCGAGCGGCCCGTCAGAGCTCGCAGGTGTCCAGCAGGTCACCCGACTCGGGCCTCGGGTAGAAGCCGTCGCTCGGCGGCTGAGTCCCTCGCTCGACCCACGCCGTCAGGTGGGTGAATGCGGCGCGGGCGCACGGCAACAGCGGCCGAAGCCGGTCCGGGTACGTCGTGTACAGCCCGTCGACGTGGTTGCCGTCCTCGACGACGTAGTAGCGGTGGAGACGGTCCCGCCCGGCCCGCTCCACGAGCTCGTCGTACACGTCCGACGACGTGGCCGGAGGCAGCAGCGCGTCGAGGGTGCCGTGCACGGTCAGCAGCGGCTTGCCGATCCGGCCGGTGAGCTCGACCGACCGCACGGCGTTCTTCACCCGCTGCGGACGTGACGCGTAGTCGTAGTCCGCGTCGCACGCCGGGATGGTTCCGCTGCGGCAGAACGGCACACCCGCGTCCAGGTCGCCGTCCCACTCCGGGTCGAGCTCCGCGCGGTAGATCCGCTGGGTCAGGTCCCAGTAGTAGGAGTGGTGGAACGGCCAGAGGAACTCCGACCCGGGCGCGAAGCCGGCCGCGATCATCGCGTCGTGGGCCGCCTGGTCACCCGTGGCGGCGTAGTCGGGGTAGTGCTCCAGCGCCGCGGGCAGGTAGGTCATCAGGTTGGGCCCCCGGGCGCGCAGCAGCGTGCCCTCCCAGTCCACTCCCCCGTCGTACAACGCCGGCCGGTTCTCGAGCTGCCAGCGGGTCAGGTAGCCGCCGTTGCTGACCCCGAACAGGTAGGTACGACGCGGCCGCTCGCCGTAGTGCTCGGCGACGACCGTGCGGGTCGCGCGTGCGAGCTGGGTGACGCGGTGGTGCCACTCGCGGATCGACCCGCCCGGGCGTGACCCGTCGCGGTAGAACGCGGCGCCGGTGTTGCCCTTGTCGGTCGACGCGAACGCGTAGCCCTGCGCCAGCGCCCAGTCGCCGATCACGAAGTCGTTGGCGTACTGCCGTCGCGTGCCGGGCGACCCGGAGATCACCACCTTGCCGTTCCAGTCGTCGGGCAGCCGGATCACGAACTGGCTGTCGTGGTTCCAGCCGTGGTTGGTGTTGGTCGTGGAGTCGTCCGGGAAGTAGCCGTCGACCTGCACGCCTGGCACACCCGACGGGTTGGTCGTGCCGGCGGCGTGCAGCCCCGCCCAGTCGTCGGGGTTGGTGTGCCCGGTCGCGACGGTGCCCGCGGTGGTGAGGTCGTCGAGGCAGGCGCCCTCGCTCCGCTCCGCCCCTGGTACGTCGGGGACGTGGCACGCCGTGTCCGCGGCGGCGGGCAGGGCGGCGGCGCCGAGGGGCGCGCCGAGCAGCAGGGCGGTCAGGGCGAGAGCGGGGCGCAGAGCCCGAGACGACGTGCGCATGCCGCTCATCGTGACGGCCGTGACGCGGTCCGACTATGTGGCCGCTGCACACATCGGCGGCCGGGACCCTAGGTCAGCTCGGCCCGCAGGAAGGCGATCGAGCGCGTCATGAACCGCCGCCAGGACTGACCCGTGAAGCGGTGCTCCTGACCGGGATACGCGCGCATCGTCACGCGGTGGTTCCCGCCCGCCTTCAGGGCCTTCACGGTGGCCCGGCTCCACCGCACCGGGCAGACGTCGTCCCGCTTGCCGTGGTGGACCTGCGTCGGCACGTTCACACGACCCAGGTAGGTGCGCGCGCTCGCCCGGGACCAGACGTCGGCGCGCGTGATCGGCGTGCCGTAGACCGACTCGACCTTCGCGCGCAGCTCCGGGTTCGGGCGCACCCAGCGCCGGTAGGTGTCGACCGCCGAGGAGCTCACCGGCGAGTAGAGCACCGCCGCGTCGGCGAGGTGCGGCCGCGCGGCGAGGGCGTTGAGGACGACGCCGCCGCCCATGGACCGGCCGAACAGGCCGACCCGGCGCGCGTTGACGAACGGCAGCTTGGCGCGGCGGACCGCGCGCACCGCGTTGACCAGGTCCTCGGGGTAGCCGAGCGGCTCGGCGACGACCTCCGCGCTCTCGCGCGTGGAGCCGCCGTGGTTGCGGTAGTCGACCTGGAACGCGACGAAGCCGTTCTGCGCCAGCTTGACCCGCTCACGCTCGAGCATGCCGCCGCTGCGGTAGCGGGCCGGGTCGGTCCAGCCGTGCGCGAGGACCACGAGCGGGGACCGGCCGCGTCGGTTCGGCACGTCCATGACTCCGGTGATCTTCAGGTCGCCGCTGCGGTAGCTGACGGCGTACCGGGTGAAGGCCAGGGTCTTCGTGATCACGCGGTCCAGTCGCAGCGCGCGGCCGTCGTACCGGTGCTTGGTCAGCGCCGGGACCGAGACGAGGTTGAACGGCGTGCTGGTGTCGTTGTGCGCGCCGAGGGCGGCCGTGCGGGCGCCCGGCGTCGCGACCGCACGCGGGTGCGTGGGGCCGACAGGGACGACGAGCGCGAGGGCGGCCAGGGCGGCCACCACGAGGGCCGGGACCAGGCCGAGCCGCGTGATCCGAGAAGTCACGCGGAGAATCATCGTCTAGACCGGCCCTCGCGCGCATGCGAACGCCCGAACCCGAGGGGGATCGGGTCCGGGCGTTCGCGCCCAGGTAGGGGTCCCTGGGCTGGGGGCTGGGCCGGAAAGTCTGGGAGCTGGCGCGGTGTGGTGTGGTGTGGGAGGGCGGGTCAGACGACCTGGTGCAGCCAGCGCACCGGAGCGCCGTCGCCGGCGTGCCGGAAGGTCTCGAGCTCGTCGTCCCACGGCTTGCCGAGGAGCTTGTCGATCTCGAGCAGCAGGGTGGTGTCGCCGAGGGCGGCCTTGACGACCGCGGCCTTGAGCCGGTCCTCGGGGATCATGATGTCGCCGTGCAGGCCGGTGACGGCGTGGTAGATGCCGAGGTCGGGCGTGTAGGAGTACCGCGAGCCCTCGGTGCCGGCCGTCGGCTCCTCGGTGATCTCGAAGCGCAGGTGGTTCCAGCCGCGCAGGGCGGAGGCCACCGACGCCGCGGTGCCCGTCTCGCCGGCCCAGGAGTACTCCGCACGGTAGGTGCCCGCCTGGGCGGCCTGCGGGGTCCATTCGAGGTTGACGGCACTGCCGAGCACGCCGCCCACGGCCCACTCGATGTGCGGGCACAGCGCGGACGGCGCGGAGTGGACGTAGAGCACGCCGCGTGTCGAGGTGCGTGTGGTCACCATGGCCTCCTGTCGATCCGGCGTCGAGATACGCCTTCCCCAGCGGTCTCGCGGATCCAGGAAGTCCTGGGTGTCACCAATGTGCGGTTGTGAGGCCATTGTGACCCATGGGTCAACCCATTCGCCACAACAACACCAGAACGAACACCAGAAATATCGCGGGTCGCGGCGTGTCGGGTCGCGTCAGGCCTCCCGGCCGCGGGCGCGCAGGCGCACGGGCGGCAGCGGCGGGGCGAGCAGGCGGTCACCGCCGAAGCCTCGCACCTCGCCGTACCGCGGCGGGGTCCACGACACGCCGGGACCGTTCCACGCCGCGCGCTGCTCGAGGACGTCGTCGTGGCTGCGGCCGACGAAGTTCCACCACATCACGATCCGCTCGGCGAACGGCTCGCCGCCGAGCAGCAGGAGCACCACCTCATCGCCGGACCCCTCGGGCGCCTCGATCCGCAGGCCGTCCCGCCCGTCGCCGAGGTAGGCCATCTCGTCTGCCGGCACCGGTCGCCCTTCGACCAGCACCTCCCCCGCGACCCCGAGCACGCCGTGCTCGAACGCCGGCTCCAGCGGCAGCAGCGCGAACGACCCCGGTCGGAGCCGGATCTCCGCGGCGAGCAGCGGCGAGTGCACGGGCGCCGTCGACACCTCCCCCGCGAGCTCGCCGACGAGGACCGTGAGCGTGACCCCGCCCTCGGCGTACGTCGGCAGGCCGGCGATGTGCGTGAAGTCCGGCTCCGCGCTGTCGCGGAGGTCGTCCGGGAGGCACGCCCAGAGCTGGACTCCGTGCAGCCGGGACCGGTCGTCGGGAGAGGCGCCGCCGTCCCGGGCGAGCTCCGCGTGGCAGATGCCGTGCCCGGCTGTCATCAGCGCGAGCTGACCGGGCCGGACGACCGCGTCCGAGCCCAGGCTGTCGACGTGGCGCAGGGCCCCGTGGAACAGCCAGGTCACCAGCTGTTGCCCGGCGTGCGGGTGCGGCGGCACCGACCGGGCGGCCCCGTCGCCTGCCCGGTCATCGCCGAGGAGGTGGTCCAGCAGGCACCAGGCGCCGACCATCCGGCGGGTCCGGTTCGGCAGCACGCGCCGCACCCGGCTCGAGCCGATCGACACCTCGCGCGGGAGCAGCGGCTCGTGGACCGCGTCGACGGGTGCCATGGCGGCCAGTCTGGCACCGGCGCCCAACGCCGCAGTCCGGGTGCTGGACCGCCCACCCACCCCACCCGGTAGCGTGACGAGCGGTGCGCCGGGAAGTCTGGTCGGCAGGACGTCCGCGACCCCACAAGCCAGGAGCCCGACACCGATGAGCCAGTCCTCTCCCCGCCTCTTCGGTCGCGGCTCGTGGTCGGAGGACTCCCGCGTCGCGGGCCTGCTGCGCCAGGAGACCGTGGGCGGCGCACTATTGCTCGCCGGATCCGTCGTCGCGCTCGCCTGGGCCAACAGCCCCTGGGGCGACTCCTACGAAGCGCTCCGGGATCTCCGGGTCGGGCCGTCGGCGCTGCACCTCGACCTCAGCCTCGGCACCTGGGCGGCCGACGGCCTGCTCGCGATCTTCTTCTTCGTCGTCGGCCTCGAGCTCAAGCGCGAGTTCGTCGCCGGCGACCTGCGCGACCCGCGCCGGGCCGCGCTGCCGATCCTCGCCGCCGTCGGCGGGATGGTGGCGCCGGCGATCGTGTACGTCGTCGTCAACGTCACCGCAACGGGCGCTGACACCGAGGGCGCGCTGCGCGGCTGGGCGATCCCGACCGCCACCGACATCGCGTTCGCCCTCGCCGTGCTGGCGGTGATCAGCACCCACCTGCCGACCGGCCTCCGCACGTTCCTGCTCACGCTGGCCGTGGTCGACGACCTTCTCGCGGTCATGATCATCGCGGTCTTCTACACCAGCGACCTGAAGCTGTGGGCGCTCGCCGCTGCCCTCGTCCCGATCGCGATCTTCGCGGTGCTGGTGCAGCGGCGGATCACCGCGCCGTGGCTGCTGGTCCCGCTCGCGGTCATCGCGTGGGTGGCGATGCACGAGTCCGGAGTGCACGCGACGGTGGCCGGCGTGCTGCTCGGCTTCACCGTGCCGGTCCTCACCCGCGACGGGGAGCAGCCGGGCCTCGCCGAGAAGTTCGAGCACCGGATCCGGCCGGTGTCGGCCGGCGTCGCCGTGCCGGTGTTCGCGTTCTTCGCCGCCGGCGTCGCCATCGGGGGGCTCGACGGGCTACGCGGCGCTCTCGGCGATCCCGTCGCGGGCGGCGTCGCGCTCGGGCTCGTCCTCGGCAAGTTCGTCGGCGTGTTCGGTACGACGTACCTCCTGGCGCGGTTCACCCGCGCGCAGCTCGACGGCGAGCTGTCCTGGATCGACGTCGCCGGGCTGGCGCTGCTGGCCGGCATCGGCTTCACCGTGTCGCTGCTGATCGGGGAGCTCGCCTTCGAGGAAGATCACCTGCGTCACGAGCACGTCAAGGTCGGCGTGCTGGCGGGATCGCTGGTCTCCGCCGTCCTGGCATCGGTGCTGCTGCGGGCCCGCAACCGGGTCTACCGGCACATCGAGGAGCAGGAGACCCGCGACGAGAACCGGGACGACATCCCGGACGTGTACCAGAGGGGCGAGGACGCATGACCGCGGAAGCAGCAGGGAGCGCGATGAGGCAGGTCCACGTGCAGGTGGCCGACGTACGGCTCGACCACGGCACCGACACCCGCGCGCTCGGCGGTGCGGTCACGATGGCGCTCTGCGGGTCCTGGGAGCACGAGCCGCCGTGCCCGCTCGCCGCGCACCACACCGAGGTGACGCCGGCCGACGACGGGCGCATGCACGTGCGCGTGGTGTTCGCCTGCGAGCCGAGGGCCGAGGAGCAGGTGCGCCGGCTGATCGACGCGGCGCTGGCCGAGGGGTCGCTGCTGACGCCGGACGGCGAGCTGGTGCGCTGGCGGTTGACGGGGTACGGCGCCGGCGAGCTGCGCGACGACGAGGTGGTGCTGGGCGAGCGGCTGCTGCGGGCCTGACACCTCTCCGACGGCGGAAGGTCAGGCCGGCACCGGCGCCGCCGGCTGGGCGAGCGCACCGGCCGCGAGCAGCGCACTGATCGCCTCGGCATCCACCGGCCGCGAGAACAGGTAGCCCTGGCCGAGCTCGCACCCGAGCCGCAGGACGACCTCGAGCTGCTCGGCGGTCTCGATGCCCTCGGCGATCGACTGCAGGTCGAGGCCGCGGGCCATGTCGAGGACCGAGCTGACGATCTTCTGCGTGTGCCCGTTGGCGACCAGGTTGGAGACGAAGCTGCGGTCGATCTTCACCACGTCGGCCGCGAACCGGTCGAGGTACTGCAGCGACGAGTAGCCGGTGCCGTAGTCGTCGACCGCCACCGACACACCGCCGGCCCGCAGCTGCGCGACGACCTCGACGGCGTTCTCGAAGTCGAGCGCCAGCGACTGCTCGGTGATCTCGAGGATGATCTGGTCGCGGTCGAGGCCGTGCTCGTCGATCAGCTCCAACACGCGTACGGCGAAGTCCGGCTCGTCGAGCTGCCGGATCGACACGTTGACGCCCACGGCCAGCCGGTGCTGCGGCGCCTCACGCGTCCACGCGGCGACCTGCCGGCACACCGTCTCGAGCACGAACCAGCCCAGCCGCTGGATGGAGCCGCCGTGCTCGGCCATCGGGATGAACTCGTCGGGCGGCACGTTGCCGAGCTCGGGGTGCTGCCAGCGCAGCAGCGCCTCGACGCCGCGCACCTGGCGCGTGGCCAGGTCGACGACCGGCTGGTAGACGAGGCGGAACTGGCTCAGGTCGGGCTGGGCGATCTGCTCGCGCAGGCGCACCTGTGTGGCGGCCGCCTCGCGCTCGGACCCCTCGATGTAGACGACGCCGCCCTTGCCGCGGGCCTTGGCCTCGTAGAGCGCGATGTCGACGTGGGACAGCAGCGCGTCGGCGTTCTCGTGCTCCGGGTCGCCGGCGAACACCGCGCCGATCGAGGCACGCACCAGGAAGCGGCGACCGCCGACTGCGACCGGCGCGGTGATGCGCTCCATCAGCCGGTTGGCCGTCGCCCGCACCTCCTCCGCCGACCCGGTGGTCACGACCGCGAACTCGTCGCCGCCGAGTCGCGCGACGGTGTCGGACTCCCGCACGCTGCCTGCCAGCCGGCGCGCGATGACCTCCAGCACCCGATCGCCGGCCGGGTGGCCGTGCGTGTCGTTGATCAGCTTGAAGTCGTCCAGGTCGATGAGCAGCAGGGCGGAGGTGACGCCGTCGGCGCGTTCGAGCTCGAGCACCTCGTCGATGCGCCGCATCAGCGAGAGCCGGTTGGGCAGGCCGGTCAGCGCGTCGTGGTCGGCCTGGTGCATCAGCCGGTCGGTCAGCTGCCGGCGCTCGCTGACGTCGTGCAGTGTGACAACCGCGCCGACGAGCGCCCGCTCGTTGAGCTGGCCCACGACGGTCACCTCGAACCAGCCCCACACCCCGTTGGCACGGGACAGCCGGCACTCCACGAAGCACTGCCGCCTCCGGCCGTCCAGCACCGGTGACATCGAGCGTCGTACCGCGGTGCGGTCATCGGGGTGCACCCGGGCCCACACGTCGGTGACGTGCTCGACCTGGCTCGGCCACGGACCGAGCCCGGTGCCGACCGACGGGCTGCAGTACTCCACCACGCCGCCGGGGCCGACGACCATCACGATGTCGGAGAGGTTCTGCACCAGGTCCTGCCACCACTGCTCCTGGTGCCGCAGCTGCGCGGTGCGGCGCTCGACCGCCCGGTGCAGGTCCCGCGCGACGGCGGTGTGGTCGGCGACCACCACGACCTGCCGCACGGCCACGAGGACCGCGTAGGGCCCGAGCAGCCACAGGTAGCGGTGGGAGCCGTCAGCGTCGTGGGTGAAGGAGACGTACCCCGTGACGGCGAGGGCGATCGTGACGTAGGGGAACAGCTGCTGCAGCATGCTCGGCGGGACGTCGTCGTCCGGCTCGTCGGCCTCCGGCGAGACGTCCGCGAGGGTCGCGGCCAGGGCGATGAGCACGAACGTGACCAGCCAGCCCAGGTCGACGAGCCCGCCGGGCTCGAACGATCCCTGCGTGGGGAACGTGGCGGCGACGTACAGGCTGTCGGTCGCGGACAGCGCGACAAGGGCCGCGCCGAGGAGGAGCCAGGTGCGGCGGCGGCCGCGCGGCAGCACGAGCAGCCGCATCAGCGCGAGCGAGGCCACGGTGACATCGGCGACCGGGTAGGCCAGGGCGACCGCGTGCGTGGACGACCACGGGGCGGCGTCGGCGATCGGGGCGAGCACCCAGACCAGCGCCATCAGCATGATCGAGGAGCCGATCACCAGACCGTCGAGCACCGAGCGACCGCGGCTCAGGAACCCCCCGACCGGGCGCGGGAAGCGCGCGATACCCACGGCCACGAACAGGGCGTAGCCGATGAACCCGACGTCGGCGGCGGACGGGAACGGCGCGACGATTCCGAGCACCAGCTCGTACGTCGCCCAGATCACCGCGCCGACGGCCCACGTCGCCATTCCCGCGGCCAGCCAGAGCCAGCCGGTGTGTCCGGTGGCGGCGCGCCGGTGGGCGCGCCAGCAGGCGACGGCGGCGACGGCCGAGGCGACGACGAAGACCACGTCCGAGACGAGCAGCCGAGCGAACCGGCCTCCGACGTCGCCGCCGAGGTCCCCGGCGAGCCAGGCTGCGAACAGGCCGGTGGCGAGGACGGCCGGCAGCAACGCCTTCCCCGGGCGGGTCGACGAGGCCACCCCTGCGGGGACACCCTCAGGCACTCCCACCGCCACCCCCTCAGCAGTCCTACGCGTGCGCGCACAGGAGATCCCACTCCCCTGCGGTCCCAGTGTGGTGAGTACCGCGGGGGCGCGCAGCGAAATGTCCGAATTGCCCCCGACGCTGGCGCGGTGCACCCGACCACTCCGCTCCGCCGCACGACGCTATCGTCGTGGCGTGTACCTGCCCCGGTTCAACCAGATGGCCGACGCCGAGGTCGGGGCGTTCGTGGACGCCGTCGGCGCGGCAGAGCTGATCACCACGGGCCGGGACGGCTACCCGCGTGCGAGCCGCCTCCCCCTCCTCCGTGACGACGGTCGGTGGATCTTCCACCTGGCACGCGCCAACGACCACTGGCGCACGATCGAGCCCGACTCGCCGGCGCTCGCGGTGGTGACCGGCCCGGAGGCGTACGTCTCCCCAGGCTGGTACGCCACGAAGCGAGAGCACGGCCGTGTCGTGCCCACCTGGAACTACTCGGCGGTGCACGTCACCGGCCGAGTCAGCGTGCACGACGACGCCGACTGGCTGCGGGAGGCCGTCACCCGGCTCACCGACGTGCACGAGCGGCGTCGGGACCTGCCATGGGGCGTCACCGACGCGCCCGACGGCTACATCACCAAGCAGCTGCGCGCGATCGTCGGCCTCGAGCTGCGCGTCGAGCGCGTGGAGGCCAAGGCGAAGCTCAGCCAGAACCGCTCCGACGAGGACCGTGCCGGCGCGGCCGCCGGGATGCGTGCCGAAGGCGGGCGTCGCGAGGCCGACGTCGCCGACGCCATGGACGCCGCCCGCGACGGCCGGGGCTGAAACCGACCCCCGAGTCCTCGCCCCACCGGTGGTCGACTGAGCTCGTCGGCCGTCGTCAGCCGCCGACGTACTCCGCGAGGTGCTCGCCGGTCAGCGTCTTGCGGCTCGCGACCAGCTCGGCCGGGGTGCCCTCGAAGACCACCTCGCCGCCGTCGTGACCGGCGCCCGGGCCGAGGTCGATGATCCAGTCGGCGTGCGCCATCACGGCCTGGTGGTGCTCGATGACGATCACCGACTTGCCGCCGTCGACGAGCCGGTCGAGCAGGGCGAGGAGGTTCTCGACATCGGCGAGGTGCAGACCGGTGGTGGGCTCGTCGAGCACGTAGACCGTGCCCTTCTCCCCCATCTGCGCGGCCAGCTTGAGCCGCTGCCGCTCGCCACCGGACAGGGTGGTCAGCGGCTGGCCCAGGGTGAGGTAGCCGAGCCCGACGTCCTCGAGCCGGTCGAGGATCTTGTGCGCGGCCGGCGTGGCGGCCTCGCCCTCCTCGAAGAACGCCTCGGCCTCGGTCACCGACATCGCGAGCACCTCGGCGATGTTCTTGCCGCCGAGCGTGTACTCCAGCACGGCGGCCTGGAACCGCTTGCCCTCGCAGTCCTCGCAGGTGGACTCCACGGTCGCCATCACGCCGAGCTCGGTGAAGATCACGCCGGCGCCGTTGCAGGTCGGGCAGGCGCCCTCGGAGTTGGCGCTGAACAGCGCTGGCTTGACGCCGTTGGCCTTCGCGAACGCCTTGCGGATCGGCTCGAGCAGACCGGTGTACGTCGCCGGGTTGCTGCGCCGCGAGCCGCGGATCGCGCCCTGGTCGATCACGACCACGCCGTCCCGGCCGTCGATCGAGCCGTGGATCAGCGAGCTCTTGCCGGAGCCGGCGACGCCGGTGACCACGCAGAGCACGCCGAGCGGGACGTCGACGTCGACGTTCTTGAGGTTGTGGGTCGAGGCGCCGCGGACCTCCAGGGCGCCGGTGGGTTCGCGGACCACGTCGCGCAGCTTGGCGCGGTCGTCGAGGTGCTGACCGGTGACCGTGTCGCTGGCGCGCAGGCCGTCGAGCGTGCCCTCGAAGCAGATCGTGCCGCCCGACGTGCCCGCGCCCGGTCCGAGGTCGACGACGTGGTCGGCGATCGCGATGGTCTCGGGCTTGTGCTCGACGACGAGCACGGTGTTGCCCTTGTCGCGCAGCTGGAGCAGCAGGTTGTTCATCCGCGCGATGTCGTGCGGGTGCAGGCCGATCGTCGGCTCGTCGAACACGTAGGTGACGTCGGTGAGCGAGGAGCCGAGGTGCCGGATCATCTTGGTGCGCTGGGCCTCGCCACCGGACAGCGTGCCCGCGGGCCGGTCGAGCGAGAGGTAGCCGAGACCGATCTCCTCGAACGAGTCGAGCAGATGCTGGAGCCCCTTCACGAGCGGCGCGACGGACTTGTCCTTGATGCCGCGCACCCACGCGGCGAGGTCGGTGATCTGCATGGCGCAGACGTCGGCGATGTTCTTGCCCTTGATCTTCGAGGACAGCGCCTCCTTGGACAGGCGCGTGCCGCCGCACTCGGGGCAGGTCGTGAAGGTCACCGCGCGTTCGACGAACC
Organism: Nocardioides sp.; assembly: GCA_036280235.1. Lineage (GTDB taxonomy): Bacteria > Actinomycetota > Actinomycetes > Propionibacteriales > Nocardioidaceae > Nocardioides_B. The sequence goes on along the minus strand of DASURB010000154.1, from coordinate 658 downwards.
GGCGCACGTGCGGCTGCATGGCGTCGACGTCCTTGCTGAGCATCGACTTCTGGACTTTGTTGAGCACGCCTTCGTAGGTGAGGTTGATGCCCTCGACCTTGATCTTCTCGGGCTCGGCGTAGAGGAGCAGGTGCTGCTCCTTCTTGTTGTACTTCTTGATCGGCTTGTCCATCGGCAGGCCGACGCCCTTGAACAGCCGGCCGTACCAGCCGTCCATGCTGTAGCCGGGCACGAGGAGCGCGCCCTCGTTGAGCGACTTGTCTTCGTCGTAGATCGCGGTGAGGTCGAAGTCGTTGAGCGCGCCCATGCCCTCGCACTTGGGGCACATGCCGCCGAGCCGCGTGAACGTCGCCTTCTCGGCCTTGGTCTTGGCGCCGCGCTCGACGGTGATGGCGCCGCTGGCGCGGACGGTCGGGATGTTGAAGGAGTACGCATTGGGCGGCCCGATCTGCGGCTGCGCCAGCCGGGAGAACAGGATCCGCAGCATGGCGTTGGCATCGGTCGCCGTACCGACGGTGGAGCGGGGGTTGGCGCCCATCCGCTCCTGGTCGACGATGATCGCGGTGGTGAGGCCCTCGAGGCGGTCGACGTCGGGCCGGGCCATGCTGGGCATGAAGCCCTGGATGAACGCGCTGTAGGTCTCGTTGATCTGCCGCTG
>DASURB010000153.1:0-178591 GCA_036280235.1 Nocardioides sp. | reverse complement strand
GCCTGGTCCAGCGGCGCGTCGGCCTCGCTCGCGGCGATGATCAGGTTGGTCGTCAGCTCGACCTCGGCGAGCAGCTCCGCGTCCTCGAGCGGGACGTTCAGCTGGTCGTCCACGACACCGCTCCCTCCAAGTCTCATGAGGACGTGCTCCTATAGCGAAGAGACGCGGCTCCCGACGCGTCCATTCTCGCCGACCGCGCGACGCCTACCCATAGTCATTTGGGACAAAACCAGAGGACCCCGACGGGTAGCCCGTCGGGGTCCTCGGTGTGTCTGAGTCGGCCGGAAGGCCGAGGGGTCAGACGGGGCGAACGTTCTCCGCCTGCGGGCCCTTCGGGCCCTGGGTGACGTCGAACTCGACCTTCTGGTTCTCGTCGAGGGACTTGTAACCCTGCGTCTGGATCGCCGAGTAGTGCACGAAGACGTCGTCGCCGCCGTCCTCCTGCGCAATGAAGCCGAAACCCTTCTCGGCGTTGAACCACTTAACGGTGCCCTGAGCCATGCTCTGTTACTCCTACTGATGGGGCTTGGAACCGCCACTTCGGCGGCCCCGCAGCTGGTGCGGTGAAACGCCGTGCCCCCTCGAGCAGTGACTCAAGAGAAAACGCCGCCGGATCACAAAAACTCCGCGGACGTCGACCTTCTGGATGAAGGCGTTGTTGTGCCTGTGGAACTTTGCACCTGCTGTGCAGGAGACCCTACCAACATCGGAGCCGCATTCCGAGTCGTGAGCCCACAACGGGTACGGCGGGTCCGCCGATGACCACGATCGGGGTCAGAGCATGACCCCGATCGGGCGGTAGACCAGCCCGGGGAACACCGACGTCGGCGACCGGTCCGGGAAGCGCCGGGCCACCACCTCGCCGAGCACGTTGCGGTAGTCGGTGGTGACCTGCAGGTCGCCGTCGACGAGCCGGTCGGAGCCGAGCCCGGGCCACGTGCCGTGGTAGCCGCCGCGGACGCCGCCGCCCATCAGCAGCATCATGTTGCCCCAGCCGTGGTCCAGGCCGTTGTTGCCGTTCTGCGCGACCCGGCGGCCGAACTCGCTGATCGTCACCACCGTCACCCGCGACCGGGCCGGGCCCAGGTCGCGCAGGAACGCGTCGACCGCGCCGGCGAAGCCGGTCAGCATGCTCTGCATCCGGCCGGAGTCGAGCACGCCGTAGTCGGCGTGCATGTCCCAGGTGCCGTAGTCGACCGAGACCACCTCGGTGCCGACGTCGGCCTTGATCAGCCGGGCGGTGTCGCGCAGCGCGGCGGCGAGGCCGGCGGCCGGGTAGCGCTTGGGGTACGCCACGTCCGCCCGGTACGGCGTACGCACGACCGGGCGCAGGTCGTCGGCGGTGCGCAACGCGGCCCGGGTCGCGTCGCCGAGGGCGCCGGACGTGTGCTTCCAGGTGGTGCGGAGCTGGCGGCGACGGCGCTTCAGGAAGTCCCCGTCGGCGCCGGCGAGCGACACGTCGGCCAGGCTCTCCGCGGTCAGCGACAGCGCGTCGCCCACGAGCGCGGTCGGCGTGACCGGGTCGCCGAGGCCGACGGCGTCGTACGGCTGGGTGCCGCCACCGAGCCCGACCATCCGGTTCACCCAGCCGCGGCGGACGCTCGAGGTGGGGTCGGCGTCCTCGATCTCCTCCATGGCGCGGAAGTGCGAGCGGTTCGGCACCTCCATACCGACCGCGTGCACGGCCGCGAGCTCGCCGGTGGCGAGCAGCCACTCGAGCGGGCGCAGCGCCGGGTGCAGGCCGAACATCGCGTCGGCGCCGACCAGCGTCGCCGCGGGGATGCCGATCGTCGGTCGCGCGGCGTAGTAGGCGGGGTCGCCGTGGGGCACGACGACGCCGAGGCCGTCGACGCCGCCGCGCAGGCTGATCACGACCAGCACGTTGGTGCTGCCCGCGCGGCGGGACGGGGCGGCGAACGAGACCTGCCGGAAGGCGTCGCCGAACACCGACGCGGTGACGGCGGCACCGGTCGCGGCGGCCATGCCGGCGAGCATCCGGCGCCGGCTCAGCCGGGCGACACGCTCGAACTCCTCGCAGCAGCTCTCGGTCACAGGTGTCTCCGGTGTCTCTGTCGGCTCTGGTGTCGAGGTCATCGCGTCATGTGGGCCGGTGAGTCGAGCAGGACGGCGGCGACGCGGACGAAGCCGTCGCGCGCGAGCGGGTGGCGCTTGTCGATCTTGTCGTCGGGCTTGTAGCCGGTCGCCTGGCACACCGCCTTGAGCTGAGTCCGCGTCGACCGACGCCCGAGCAGCGTGCGGGACAGGTGGTCGACCCACCGGTCGAGCCGGATCCGCTTGCGCGGCAGCCAGTACGTCGGCTTGCGGTAGCGGACGTCGCGCCCGGGGCGGCTGCCCGACGCGAGGTCCCAGTGCATCCGGAACGAGCTCAGCATCCGTGCGGCGGAGGCCCAGTCGGCGTTGCGCTCGGGCGCACCGTCGGGGCGCGGCCACTGGTACAGCGGCAGCCCCCGGTGCTGGTGGGTGATCTGGTGGGCGAACGACGACGGCCGGGTCGGCTTCTTGGCGCGCACCTGGAGCGCCCGGCAGGTGGCAACGAGGTCGTCGACGGGCGTGCGGTACTTCCTGCCGGCGGACTGCTGGAACTCCGGGCTCGCGACGAGGTGCCGCAGCACCTCGCGGATGTCGGTGCCGGCCGCGAGGTAGACCCCGGCGAGCCGGTCGACGAGCGCCGCGCTGGGGTAGTCGCCCACGAAGCGGATCACCAGCTTGGTCGCGATCGTGCGCGCGGTGGCCGGGTGGTGGGCGAGGTAGCGGAGGTAGTCGAGGGTGAGCTGGCGGCCGTCGGCGTCGGCGTTGGGGTGGCTGAACCCGAGCACCTGGACCGGGCCGGTGGTGTGCTGGCGCGGGTTGTAGCGCAGCTCCCAGGTGCCGCGGACGTCGAGCCGCCACCCGCTCAGGATCACCGCGGAGTCCTTGACCATCTGCTCCGTGTAGCCGGACGCCCGCCCGACGGTGTGCAGCTCGAGCAGCTCCCGACCGTGGTTCTCGTTGGGCGCGTCGCGCACCGAGCGGTAGTTGTCGAGGTAGCTGAGCATCGCCGGGTGCAGCGTGCACGCGACCAGCAGGTCCTCGAACCGGCCGAGCGCGTGCTGCCGGATCGTCTGGTCGTAGGCGACCCGGTTGACCCACGCCGTACCGCCGACCGCGCCGACGTGGAGGTGGTTGGACCAGAAGTCGACCATGGTCTCCAGCACCTGCCGGTTGCTGTAGATGCGGCGGAGCATCGTCCACGACGACAGCTGGTCGGCGTACCCGTAGCCGACCTTGCTCTTGGTGAACTTCACCGCCGGCGACGCCCAGAGCTCGGGGAACCAGCGGTCGATCCAGCCCACCCGCGGGTGCTCGGGCACGCTCGCCGGGTCGAGCTGCGCGTTGAACCACGCGGTCGGGCCGCCCAGGGCCTGCATCTGCGCGAACGTGTCGGGTGACCAGCCGCAGCCGAGCCGGTTCATCAGGTGCAGGGCGTACGGCGTGGGCACCTTGGTGGCGCGGTACGGGTTGACGCCGTAGCGGCGGCGCCGCCCGCGGGTGCGGGCCGGCTGGCTGACCGTCATGAGCGACTCCCCCGAGGCTCGGACCGCCCGGGAGGAGGCCTGCCGGGCGCGATTCCCAGCAGGGTAGGCCCGATTCGCGGCTCTGCAGAGGGGTTTACCGGATCAAGCCCGAGATGAGCCGATTTGGGCGCTAGGCTGCGCGGGAGCGAGCTGCCCGTGGTGGGGCCAGGAGGCACTCGCGGCACCTCGACCCGAGGGGGGACCTCATGAGGGCGGACCTGCCCGGGCCTGCGCACCGTCGCGGCCCGACCGTCGCCGCTGCCCTGGCCGTGGCGGCCGTGGCCGTCGGCTTCGCCGCCGCGTCGTTCTCGAACGACCGCGACCCGGCCGCGGGGCGGGCGGCCGGAGCGCTGGCCGGCTCGCCGGCCGCGGGCGACGACGTGATCGAGCTCGACCACGGCCCGAGCGACGACGAGGACGCGGTGGCTGCGTGCGCCGACGGCTTCGCGGACGACCCCGCCGCCGTCGAGGTGCTGTACGACGTACTCCAGGAGTCGCCGGACGGGGCCACCCCCGTGCTGCTGCTGCGCCGCACCGACACCGCGGAGCGCGAGCTCCGGATGTGCGACATGACCGGCCCCGACGCGCCGGCCACGCTGCCGCTGCCGCAGGCCGGCCACGGCGAGCCGGTCGTCGAGCTCACCAACGGCCACCGGGTGTGGAGCTGCGAGGCGGAGACGCTGACCGGCTTCCGCGCGACCACCTGGCTGAGCACCGCCCCGGAGGTCGCCGAGGTGGCGCAACGGTTCGTCGTCGACGGCACTCCCGGCCCGTGGTTCAGCACCACGCCGGTCGACGGCGTCGCGCACCTGCAGGCCTGGCTCCGCTTCGACCAGGTTCCGCAGCGGCCCGACGCCGTGATCCACCTCGAGCAACGGGCGGCGCTCGACGAGGCCGGCACCCCGGTGGACACGAGCTGGTCAGGCCGCCAGCGCATCGCCGGCTGCACCACCGACGGCGGCGGCGAGGTCCAGATCGGCTGAGAAGCGGGGCCCCTCGACATCCCCCGACCCGAGGGGCCTCCGCTGAGCCGGTTCGCCCGCGGCACCGCGCCGGACCCTGAGCGGCGCGGGTCCACGAGCGTTCGCTGCTCTCACTCTCTTTGTCGGCGACGCCCGGCCCCGGCTTGACCCGGAAATCCGTTGCCGTCCGGTGAGCCGGCGGAAAGGATGCGACCGTGCCCGTCGATGTCTGGAGCAGCCCCGCCTTCCACGCCGAGGTGCGTGCCTGGGTGGAGGAGCAGGTGCGGCCGCTGGGCATCACGCTCACCGGCGAGTCCGAGCAGCCGCACAACCGGCCCTGGTCCAGCGCGATCTGGTTCGGGTCCGACGCCGGCCGGCTCTGGTTCAAGGTCAACGGCCCGGGCATCCGGTTCGAGGCCGCCCTGGTCGACCTGCTCGGCAAGCTCGTGCCCGACCTCGTCCCCGAGGTGCTCGCCGCCGACCACGAACGTGCGTGGTCGCTGACCCGGGACGCCGGCCCGACGATGCGCTCCGCCGCGCCGCCGGACGAGCAGTGGGGCTGGTGGGAGGGCATCCTCGTCCGCTACGCCGAGGCGCAGATCCTGCTCGCCGACCACCGCGACGCGCTGCTGGCCACCGGAGTCGGCGAGGCCTCCCCCGCCACGCTGCCCGGCCAGCTCCGCGCGCTGATCGAGGAGCTGGCGGCCAAGGACCCCCACGACGGCGGGCTCACCTCCGAGGAGGTGGCCGGCCTCGAGGCACTGCTGCCGGAGTACGACGCGTGGTGCGCGACGCTCGCCGCGTCCGGCGTACCCGACTCGGCGCAGCACGACGACCTGCACTCCAACAACATCTGCTGGACGGGGTCGGTCGAGACCGCCCGGATCATCGACTGGGGCGACACCACCGTCGGCTACCCGATCGCCACGATGCTGTGCACGCTGAACTCCATCGCCTACCACGCCGACTGCGAGCGCGACGACCCGCGCGTGCTGCGCGTGCGCGACGCGTACCTCGAGCCGTTCACGCGGTACGCCGACCGGGCCGAGCTGGTCGAGATGGTCACGCTCGCGCGACGGACCGGGGCGGTGACGCGGGCGATGAGCTACCAGCACGCGTTCGCCGGCGAGCCGCGGTCGGCCGAGGCCGCAGAGGACTGGCCGGTCCGCGGCTGGCTCCTGGAGCTGCACGAGCTCTGACCCGACGCCCGGTCCGTTCCGATCCGCGAGATACGTCCGGGGAGGTGTGTGTCCTGCAGGTCTGATGGGTACTCCGAACGCGAGCGCTGCTCACCACAAGAACGTCGCAGCCAACGGGAGCAGCCATGCCCTCTCTCACCAGGTCGGAGCCACTCGACCCCTTCGAGACCGAGTCCTCCGCCAGGATCTTCCAACGGCTGCTGCTGCGACTGGCGGTCCTGGCCGGGCTCGCGAGCTCGCTGCTGATCTGGCGGATCGTGCCGATCCTCATCTGCATGGCGTTCGTCGTCGCGTTCGCGACGCTCACCGCCGCCGCGTCCCGCTCCCACCAGCGCGCGCGCCACGCCGTGCGTGCCGGCTTCTTCGCCACCCGGCTCAGCCTCCGCGTGATCGCCGCCGTCGCCGTCGTCGAGCTGGCCGGGTTCACCGGCGTGCTGCTCGTCGCGATGTGCGTGCTGCTCTCCGACGAGGCGCGCGCCGGCATCGCGCTCGGCGCCCGCCGGGTCGTGCGGCATCTGCGCGGCACACCCGTGCGCCGCTGACCGGACCAGCCCTCAAGACGGGCGTCGGGAAACCCGACAAACCTGACGAAGCGCATCGGTCGTCCGGGCCCGCGCCACCTTGGGAATGGTGCGGTTCCGGCTCGCCGCGATCGAGAAGGAGCCCGTCCGGTGTTACTCGCCCCCAAGTCTCTCGCCGTGCCCGAACCCCGCAACATCGGCCCGGTCGTCGGGTCCCGCTCCCAGCAGCAGGTCGCCTTCGTCGGCCCGTTCGGCGTCGGCAAGACGACCGCGGTCTTCACGCTGTGCGGCGACTCGGTGGCGAGCACCGACGTGCAGAGCTCGCTGGTCCGCGCTCGCGCGGGACGCCACGTCAAGCCCTCGACGACCGTCGGCCTGGAGCGCGGCGAGTGGACGGCCCCGGACGGGAGCCTGGTCTCGGTCGTCGGCACCCCGGGGCAGGAGCGCTTCGACCTGGTACGGCGGTCGGCGATGCCGCGCAGCACCGGGGTCGTGCTCTGGCTGTTCGGCGACCACGAGCAGGCCGGCCTCGACGCCGAGCTGTGGCTGGACTTCATCGCCGCCGAGGTGCTGCTGGACCGGATCACGGTCGCCGTCACGCGCGTCGGCGCGGGTGACGAGGCCGAGGCCCGGCTGGACGCGTTCCGCCAGATCGTCGACCGCTTCTCCCCGGACATCCCGCTGGTCGCCGCCGACCCCCGCGACCACGACGACGTGGCCCACGTCGTGCTCACCGCTCTGCGTGGGCGCTCCGTCCGGGTCGTCGAGCAGGCCGGCTGAGGTGACCGCCGGCCGTACGACGTACGAGCTCAGCGCCGACGAGGCGCGGACCTGGGACGGGATCACCGACGAGATCGGCGCCCGGCTGCTGCCCGTGCTCGAGCGGCTGGTCCGGTCGATGCCGACGACCACCGGCGCGCTGGTGGCGACCGCGGACGGGTTCAACCTGTGCGCGCTCGGCCTGCCCGCCGACCGGGTCGAGCGGATCTGCGCGATGACCAGCGCGGTGTTCTCGATGGCCGCGACGGTGCTGCCCTCCGACGACGCCGAGCCGGCCGACCTGCTGGCGATCGGCAGCGGCGACACCGCCACGGTCGTGCTGTCGGTGCCGGCGTTGACGGTCGGGTCCGCGGTCCTCTGGGTGAGCGCGGACCACGAGACGCTCGGGTCGCTGCTCTACCGGTCGCGCGCAGCGGCGGCGGAGATCGCCGAGCTCGGGGTGTAACCCTCAGGCGGCGGTCCCGGGTGCTCGGGAGCCAGCGGCCGCTCGCCCTCGTGGGCCTCGAGCGCGCGCTCCGCGGCGGCGACGACCTCGTCGCGGGTGCCCGCATGGTCCGAGGCCGCGAGGGCGATGCACAGCCGGGTGTGCGCCGGGTCGCCGTACGTCACGCCCGACCAGGTCTTGCGCGTGCTGACCTTCATCATCGTGCGGTCGGCGCCCATGTGCTCCATGGCCTCGAGGTGGGCCAGCGACCACTCCCGGCGCTTGTAGCCGGAGAACACCACACGGTCGCTGGTCACCGTCACGTCGCCGTCGTCCACGACGGTGACGTGCTTCTTGCCCTGGCGCTGCCGCACCTCGACCATCGACCCCGGCACGGTGCAGTAGACCTGCTCCCACGCCCGCAGCTTGAACTTCGTGAACCCCGACGGGCGGATGCCGCGGTCCATCGTCGCGCGCCGCAGCAGGTCGGCGAGGTGCGCGCGCCGCTCCTCCCAGGTGCGCAGGTCCTGCTCGTGCAGGAGCGCGGCGTGCTCGTAGTCGACGAGGCGGTCGTGGTACGCCGCCCGCTCCTCCGCGCGACGGCGGGCGGTCTCTTCCTCCTCACGTGCCCGGTCACGCGCCTCGGCCGCGGCGGCCTCGCGCATGGCCTCGCGCTCTCGCCGCGCCAAGACCTTCTCGCGCTGAGCGGACACGATGAGGCTGAGCAGGCCGATACCGATGACCAGCACCAGCACCGATCCCGCGCCCGTCGCGACCTCGCCCGCGCTGATCGGCGCGCCGGCGACCTCGACGGAGACGTCGCGGGCCGCGGTGTTGGTGGCGTCGTCGGTCGCGACGACCCGCAGCGCGTAGGACCCCTCGCCCAGCCCGGATGCCTCGATCCGGCGCGGCTCGTCGCCGGCGGTGTACGACCCCTCGGCCACGGTGCCGCCCTCGGCGTCGCGCAGGATCCAGGTGACGTCGCTGTCCGGCTCGCTCGTCACGCGGGCGGCCCAGGCGCCTTGTCCCCCGAGGTCCTCGACGCTCACCGTCGGTGCGACGGTGTCGACGGTGAACGGCCCGACCCGGGCGGTGCCCCGCCGGCCGGTGTCGTCGACGAGCCGGACCCGGACGCCCGGGTAGCGGCCGTCCGGCAGGTCGAAGGACGCACCGGCGCGGCCGTCCGCGTCGAGCACGACCCGCTGCCGGGCGGCGCCGGGGACCACCACGGTCGCGGTCGCGCCCGGGGTCCCCGTGACCATGACGGTCCGGGTGTCGTCACCGAGTCCGATGCTCACCTCGGCACGGACCCGCAGCCGGGGCACGGCGACATCGACGGCGCGGTCGAGGTAGCGCTGGTTGCCGGCCGCGTCGGTGAGCAGCAGCGAGAGGGTGTGGCTGCCGTCGGCCAGCAGCGTCGACACCTCCACCACGCCGCCGCGGGTGGTGCCCTCCGCGACGGGCAGCCCGTCGGCGGTGGCGGCGAAGGAGGTGCCGGGCTCGGTGGTCAGCCGCAACGTCGTGCGCGCGTCGCCCGGCGTCGCCGGGACGACCCGGACGCGTCGCACGGCCGGGGGCGTGGCGTCGGCCAGGACCCGGACGTCCGACGGCGTGCTCTCGGCACCGGAGTAGTCGGTGGCACGCACGACGTAGGTGTGCCGGCCGGTCGGCGCGGTGAGCTCGAACCACTGGACGCCGCCGGTGGCGTAGGCGCTGCCGACGACGACGGCGTCGTCCCCGCGGCCCTCACGCAGCGTGACCGTGGTCCCGGCGTCGGCGCGCACCGGGATGCGCACCAGCCCTGCCGGTCCGGTCTCCGGTACGCCGACCGTGGGCGCCGCCGGCTGTATCGCCTGCGTGGGCGGCGTGGGCGGCGTGTCCTCCGCGTACGCCGTACCGCCGCCGGCGACGACGGCTCCCACCGTCAGCGCCAGCCCTGCCGCCGCCTGCCCCCAGGCTCGAACGGGCATCCTCGAGTTCCCCAACCTTCTTCAGCTCCACCCCACGTGCGTCACCCGAGCGACCCGACGACGCTAGTCGGCGCGGGGCGTCACCTGCGGCACATTGCGGCCCGGAGCGTGACGTGTCGCGGGGCTACGAGGCCCGCTCGAACGGCTCGTCGGTCGGCTCGTCGTCGTCGGCGACCTCGACGTACAGCGAGGGGTACTGCGTCCGGGCGTAGCGGGTGGCCGACCCGACGTCCGGGAACGTCACCGCGTCCGGGGACGGCACCGGCGGCTCGCAGTCGCTGGGGTGCAGGACCGCGGCCCACCCACCCGAGGGTGCGCGCACGATCGTGCAGATCGGGACGGCGGCGGCCGCGCGCGGCGGGCCGGCCAGGACGACGCTGCGGATCTTCCTGTCGGTAGGCCGATCGATGGGCCTGGTCGTGGTCACGGTTCCTCCCCTCTGAAAGCTTCCCTGGTGCTCGACGGCACGACGAGCACGCTTACGAGACCATGATCGGCCAGGCCCGCAAGTGACGAAGGGGATTTTCGAGAGCGGTGGATGAACCGTTATCAGCGCGTTCCTTGCGCGTCGGGCTCGGCGACTGCGGCGGGCAGGCGCAGCGCGACGAGACCGGCCATCACCGCGGCGACCGCCGCCATGACCGGTTGCGCGACCGAGACCGTGAACCCCGCGACCACGAACAGCACCAGCGCGATCGCGTAGCCGTAGCCGGGCATCCGCAGCCGCTCCGACGTGCCGGCCAGCGCGCGTCCGAACAGGATCGCTCCGGCCACGAAGCAGAGCGCGCCCACGGCGAAGGTGCCGAGCAGCGGAGCGCCGTAGACGTCGTCGTACAGCACGAGTCCGTCACTGCGGCCGGCGAGGTGCGCACGGCCGATGGCGGGCTGGGCGAACGCGGCGACCGCGAACAGGCAGAGGAAGAAGACGTTGCCCAGGATCGTCAGGGCCGTGGCGACGAGCGCGCTGCGCGCCGCCGGTCCGCGGAGCATCAGCACCAACGCCGAGACGACGCCGACCAGCCCGAGCGCCGCGCCGGCGATGCTCCCGGCGATGTGGCTGACCAGGAACCGGTCGGTGGTGACGTAGCGCGACCAGGCGTCGAAGTCGACGGTGTGGTCGGGCTCGTGGGTGAGCGTGCCGAGTGCGAGAAGCACGGCGTACACCGGGAGCAGCCACAGCCCGAGCGCCGCCAGCCGGAGCACTCGGTCGGTGGCGACCGGCGTCTGGGTGGTCATGGGCCGAAGGTACGGCGGTGCGCGGGAGCCGGGCATGGCCCGGACGGGCTACGGGTGGTCGAGGCGCTTACGGGTGGTCGAGCGACGGGTGGTCGAGCTTGTCGGGATGACTGGAGTCGCCGTCCCCCGCGGTCCCGGTCACCCGGCGCGCCCAGCCGACGACGAGATCGAGCACCTCGGGGTCGACCGGCCGGCGCACCTCCTGCTTGTACTTCTTCAACGACGGCGCCCCCTCCTGCCTCCGCAGCGCGTGGGTCACGTCGGGCAGCACGTGCACCTCGGCCAGGTCGCCGACGATCTCGCGCACGCGGTGGACGTCCTCGGGCGGGGTCTGCAGGTCCTTCGCGCCGGTGACGGCCAGCACCGGCACTCGGAGGCGCGCGAGGTCGGCGGCGCTGTCGTGGGCGAGGAACTCGCGGAACCACTTGGCGTTGAGCTTCGCGCCACCGACCCGCGCGACGTCGGTGGTGGTGCGCTCGATCTTGTCGTGGTTCTTCGACACCTTGGCGGCCAGGTCGACGCGCAGCAGCCGCAGCAGGCCGCGCACCGGCCGCGGCAGAGTCGGGAGGATCGCGGTCGTCTGCCAGCGGAGCAGCTCGCGGCCGGTGCGGGCCGAGCCGGAGAGCAGGCCGACACCCGCGACCGGCAAGCCGCGCGCCGCGACCATCGCGGCCAGCACCGCACCCTCGCTGTGCCCGATCACCAGCACGGCGTCGTCGCGCACCTCGGGCCGCTCCTGCAGCGTGCGCACCGCGGCGGCGACGTCGTCGGCGTTGTCCTCGAGGCCGACCGTGCGCCAGTCGAGGTCGCTCGTGCCGACCCCGCGCTTGTCGAAGCGCAGCGAGGCGATGCCGGCCGCGGCGAGCGCCTCCGCGACCTGCCGCGAGATCCCGAAGCGGATCTTGGGGTGGTCGGAGTCGCGGTCGAGCGGGCCGGACCCGGAAACCAGGACGGCGGCCGCGAACGGCCCCGGACCGTTCGGCAGCTCGAGCGTCGCGCCGAGTGGCCCGGCCGGGCCGGCGATCGTGACGTCGACCTGGCTCACGCCCGGACCCGCAGCTGCTCGACGACCGCCGCCGCGTCGCGCGACCCGATCACCAGCCGCTCGTAGCGGTGGCCGGTCAGCTCGACCACGACGGCCGGCTCGCCCCGGCGTACCGACACCAAGGTGCGGCCGCGGCCGCGCCAGGTGCCGACCATCCGCAGGCCGGGCAGGCCGAGACCGGGAGCGCGCAGGCCGCGCACCGCGCCGAGCCCGTGCGGCTCGACGCGCGCCGTGGTGACGGCCGAGAGCGGCACGTCCTGGTTGCGGACCAGGCCCAGCACCTTCTCGACGAGGCTGAAGCGGAGCTGGACGGTGCCCTGGGTGATCTCGACGGTAGCCATGACCGTATTCTATTCTCAGTGTTGAGAACATTGTCAAACCGGATAATCTGAGGCCTATGGCGAGCGCCGACCTGCTGCTGCATCCCGTCCGGCTGCGCATCGTGCAGTGCCTGCTGGGCGACCGCTCGCGCACCACCAGCCAGCTGCGCGAGGACCTGCCCGACGTCGCGCCCGCGACCCTGTACCGGCACGTCGCGACCCTGCACGAGGCCGGCCTGCTCGACGTGGTCGACGAGCGGCGCGTGCGCGGCGCGGTGGAGCGCACCTACCGCCTGCACGACCCCGTGCCCAGCGTCGGCCCGGGCGATGCCGCGGCGATGTCGGTCGAGGAGCACCGCAACGCGTTCCGGGTGTTCGTGGCCGGGCTGCTGCGCGACTACGACGCCTACCTGGACGCGGGTGACGTCGACCTGGCCCGCGACCTGGTCGGCTACCGCCAGGCGGCGCTCTACCTCACCGACGACGAGATGCGGGAGCTTGTCGAAGAGCTCGGCGGACTTCTGCGCAGCCGCATGGAGCTCGAACCGTCCGACGAACGCACCCGGCGGATGCTGACCACGATCGTGATGCCGGGTCGCTGAGCTCCCCGCCCGTCACGTCGCGAAGGGGTCGGTGATCTCGCACAGCTCCGCCAGCAGGCTCCGGAGCTGCCGGGTCCGCTTCTTCCCGAGGCGCCGCTCCCACTCGGCCTCGACCTCCGCGACGGCCGGCGCCGCGAGCTCGATCGCCTCCTGCCCGCGCGGCGCGATCCGCACGATGCGGGCCCGCGCGTCGGCCGGGTCCGCCTCACGCCGTACGTAACCGGCGCGCTCGAGCTGGTCGACGATCGAGGTGAGCGTCTGCTCGGTGAGCTGCGCGGCCTCGGCGAGCTCGGACTCCGTGAGCCCTCCGGGTCGATGCGCTGGAAGACTCGCGCCTGGTTGACCGGGATGTCGTGGCCGTGCTCCCGCAGCCGCGAGAGCACGGCGTCCTCGAGGTAGCGGTACGGGATGAAGAGCAGCAGTCCCAGGTTCATCGCGTCGGCCAAGCCATGAACGTCGTCACCCAGGTCGCCGCCCTCGTCGGGGCGATCGCCTACCTCGCCGCCGCACCCGCCGAGATGTTCCTCGTCGACCGTCCGGCCGCGCAGCGGTTCCTGCACGTCGCGCGCGACAACCTCGAGGACGCGCTGCGACGGTGGCGGCCGCGGGGGCGGCAGCGTGCTGGGCACCGTCGGGCCGAGCACGCCGCCACTCGTGGCGATCGTCGCCGCCGCGATCTGAGCTCCGGTCAGGGCGTCGGCGTCACCGACGTGGTGCCGCTCGTCGTGCCGGACGCATTGCCGGACCCGACGGGGGACGGGGACGACTCGGTGGTCGGCGACTCCGGCGGGGTGCTGCCCGCGGTCGGCGACGGCGCGGTCGTCGTGCCGTTGCCGGTCGGCGTGGGTGTCGGGCTCTGCGTGGGCGCCGTGCTCTGCGTCGGGCTCGAGGTGGTGCGGGTCGGACTCGTGCCGCCGGTCGGCGTCGGCGTGCCTGTGCCCGGTTGGGTGGTGCCGGGTGTCGGGGTTGCGGTGCCCGTCGGCGTACTCGTGGGGCTGCCGGCGCCGTCGATCGGACTCGCGCCGTCGCTCGGCTCCGCCGTCGGCGTCGGGGCCGGCGGTGCGTTCATGAGGATGGTCGTGATCTGGGTCTTGAAGTCGTCGAGCCGCTGCGTGATCTCGGTGAGGGAGTACGACGTGATGGAGCCCGCGAACTGGAGCAGCTGGTTCCACACCTCGCCGAGCGCGCGCAGGTCCTCCTCCCCCGGCTCGTCCTGCACGGAGAGCACCAGCTGGCTGGCGATCGCGGCGGTGATGCACTCGTAGCAGTCGTAGTTGGCGGCCACGGCGAGGTTCTGCGGCACGATCACCTGGGCGTCGTCCATGATCAGCACGACCTGGAACGCCACCGCGACCGAGACGCAGTCGGAGCAGGACGCGTAGGCGTGGGCCTCGTTGACGTTCAGCACCTCGTCGCCCTCCGCCCAGACGAGCGCGAAGGCGACGTCGTACACCACGGACCCGTCCTCGGTGTTGACCGCGAGCGCCTGGTTGTCGCCCTCCTCCTCGGGCAACGGCTTGTCGAAGGGGAACACCCAGGTGCCATCGGGCCGCTCGGTGCCGGTGGTCCGGCCGGTGGTCGGGCCAGTGGTCGGCGTCGCGCTCGGGGCCGGGGTGGCCGACGGAGTGGCGTTCGGGCCGGGCGTGGCCTGCGTGCTCGCGGACAGGTCGGGGGTCTCGTCGGTGTTCACGGGGCCGTCCGCCGGGACCAGCACGACGGCGAGATCCGGGTCGTCCTCGGTCGGCAGCGGCGCCTCCTTGTCGAACACCGCGGAGAGCGGCTCGTCGCCGGACAGCCGCTGGGTGGCGGCGGCGCCGGCCGTCGTACCGCTCGCACCCGCGGGTACGGCGGCGACCGGACGGGCCAGCCCGGGAGCCCCGTCGAGGAGCTCAGGTACGAACCCGGCGAGCAGCCCCCGCTCGCCGGGCTGGATCGGGCGGTAGTTCTCCGGCGCCGGCCACCACGCCCAGGCCAGCGCCGTCACGGTGACCGCGCTGACAACAGCGGCCACGAGTCGCTTGGGGGCGGAGCCGCGGCTCCACTTCGCCAACCCGCCGAAGTAGCGGGCGCCGACGCGGCCGAGCACGAGCGCGCCCGCGACGACCGGCAGCACCACGCCGAGGATCTGCACGGTGTGGCCGGCCAGGTCGATGCCCGCGCCGTCCTCCCACGCCTGGCCTAGCACGCCGAGGTCCTCGCGCACGACCTCGATCGCGCTGCCCACCAGCCGCGGCACCGCGGCCACGAGGCCGAGCAGCATCAGCGCCATCATCGGGATGGTCACGAGCACCCAGAGCGTGATGAGCGTGCGCGCCCGCGGGGTGAGCACCCGGTTGTGCGGGTCGTTCCACCGGTGCGGCAGCAGGCCGAGCAGGGTCGGCTTGATCCGGTGGTAGAGGTCGGGCACGCCGGCGATGTCGGCCAGCACGTGGTAGCCGTCGAACCGCAGCAGCGGCAGCAGCTGCTGCACCATCTGCAGCACCTGGGTGGCGACGAGAAGCAGCAGCGCCTCCCACCCGGTCGCCCACCACCAGACGAAGGTGAGGCAGACGACGATCGCGTTGAAGTACAGCCCGCCGAGGTCGGTGCGGATCCGGCCGGCGCGGCCGAGCCGGTAGCTGTCGGTGACGTCGGTGTAGAACGCCGGCCAGACCAGGTAGAGCCCCACGCCCATCACGCCGGGCTGCGCGCCGCTGTAGCGGGCCGCGGCGGCGTGCCCGAACTCGTGGAACCCGCCCGAGAGCACCGAGACCACGAAGACGAGCAACAGCAGGTGCGGCCGCTCGAACGCGTCGTACGCCGATGCCCCGAGGCCGCGGTCGAAGAACACCCAGCCGACCACCGCCACGAAGCCGATGACCACGAGGGCCGTCACGACCGGGCGGAACAGCACCCGGAACGGGTCGGTCAGCCGTCGGGTCGCGCTCGGGCTGGTGACCGCCGCCCGCGCTTTCAGGGCGAGCAGCGGGTTGGAGCGCTTCAGCTCCGGGTCGGAGCCGTCGGCCGCCTTGAGCAGGCCGAGCGGGCGCAGGTGCGAGTCGACGACGGACCGGACGTGCTGCTCGGTCACCTGCCGGCGCATGGCCTGGCTGACGACCTCGGCGATCCGGGCACAGCTGCGCTCGCCGTCCACCGCGCTCAGCACGTGGTAGAGCAGCGGGGTCAGCTGCAGCACCTGCCCGTCGCCACGCCGGACCAGCGAGGGTGGGGTCCGGTAGCCGGACCCCACCATCTCCCCGATCAGCTGGACGCCGTCGACGCGGGCGGGAGCGTCGACCAGCGTGCTCACTGCTGGGTGGTGTCCGTCCCAGCAGCGGGCTCAGCAGCGGGCTGCTCGGCAGGCGCCGGCTCAGAGGCAGATGCGGCCTCGTCGGCCGGGGCCGGCTCGGTCGCCGGCTCCGTGACGCCGCCCGCCTCACCGGTGGGCGTGCCCGTGTCGGCGGCCGGCATCGTCGTGCCCTGCGGCGTGGCCGCGAAGTCGGTGCCGTCTGCGGAGGCGGTGTCGGTGTCGACCGGCTCGACCGAGGCCTGGTCGATCGCCGAGGTCTGCTCCGAGGTGGCCTCGGCGGAACCGGTGATCGTCTGCGTGATGATCGCGTCCTGCTGGGAGATCGCGGTCGCCTCCGAGCCCTCGGACAGGATGTTCGCGGACACGGCGGCGTCGATCGGCGCCGCGACGTTGGCGTTGGCGGCCACGGCACCGTTGATCGGCGCGGCCAGGTCGGCGTCGAGGTCGACGTTGACGTCGACGTTGAGCAGGTCGCCCTTGAGCAGGTCGCCGGTGTCGAGCCCGTCGATGGTGTCGGTGACGTCGTCGACGATCGGGCCCACCTGGCCGAGGACGTTGCCGGCGGCATCGAGCACCTGGCCGGTGAGCGGGTTCAGCGCGCCGACGACGTTGCCGGCGGAGTCCACGACATTGCCGGTCGCACCGTCGAGCACGCCGATCACGTTACCGGCGGAGTCGACGACGGTGGTGCCGCCGACGAGGTCGGTGACCGTGCCGACGAGGTTGCCGGCCGAGTCGACCACGACTCCGGTGGCCTCGTTGAGCGTGCCGACGACACTGCCGTCGGGCGCGAGGACGTTGCCGGAGTCGGCGTCGAGCACACCCAGGACGTTGCCGGCCGAGTCCACCACGACGCTGCCGTCGACGGGGCCGCTCGCCGCGGCGGCGTCCGCCGCGTCGCCGGCGTCACCCGCGTCCGGCGTACCCCCGGACTCGGTGGTGGTGGCGCTGAGCAGTCCGGGGTCGCCGGCGTCGGCGCTGCCACCGTCGGCCGGCGTGGTGCCGCCGCCGACCGTGGTGTCGCTCTGGTCGATGGTGCTGTCCTGGACGCCGGTCGCCGTGGCGTCGGCCTCGATCGCCTGGGTGATCTGGACGCCCTGGTCGGAGAGGGCCTGCGACGTCGAGTTGTCGCTGAGGATGTTGGCGCTCACGGCGGCGTCGATGGGCGCCACCACGTTGGCGTTGAGGGCGACCGCGAGGTCGATCGGTGCGGCACCGTCGATGGCCAGGTCCACGTCGGCTGCCAGGTCCAGGATCGAGACGACTTCCTTGTCCGGCAGGGCCGTCGCGCCTTCGCCCTCCAGCTCTTCGGGGGTCAGAGGTTCGAACTCGTCAGTGCTCATGTCTCTCCCTCGCCAGGGCGCGCAGGCCGGCTGCGCTGCACGCCGCATCGGATTCCTCAGGAGGGGGCGGTGCCCCGGACGGGTGCGTCCTATGCCTGAGGAGTACGTCGCCAGCGCGCGGGCCGCCGACGTCGAGGGAGGATCGGCTCGTCGCGGACCGGCTAGTCCGAAGGCCCGCCCTGCTCGATCTGCTGGGCGAGGTACTGGGCGAGGCCGACACGCTCGATGGCGTCGAGCTGGCTCTCGAACCAGTCGGCGTGCGTCTCCTCGTCGCGCACCATCTCCTCGAAGACGGAGGCGGTGCCGTGGTCGCCGAGGTCGTGGCACTCCTGGGCGCTGGCGTTGAACTGGCGCACGGCCTCACGCTCGCTGTCGAGCGCCAGGCGCAGCATCTCGTCGGCGGTCTCACCGACGGTGATGGCGTTGAGGCGCTGCACGTTGGGGTGGCCGTCGAACAGCAGGATGCGCTTGATCAGCTCGTCGGCGTCGCGCATCTCGTCGATCGACAGGTCGTAGTAGACCTTCCCCAGCCGGCCGAAGCCCCAGCTGTCGAGCATCCGCGCGTGCAGGAAGTAGGTGTTGGTGACGGTCAGCTCGAAGGTGAGCGCGTCGTTCAGGAGCTCGACGACACGGGGGCTAACTGGCTGCAACCTCGACCTCCGGCGGCATCGCTGGCAACGGGTTGCCATGCTCGCACAGGAGGCGCTTGAGGGAGAAGACACAGGCACCGCAGTTGCGCCCGGCCCCGGTGCTCCGGCAGACCGCCCCCAGCGTGCGGGCGCCCACGTCGATCGCCGCGGTGACGTCACGGTCGCTGACGACCTGACAGTGGCAGACGATCACGGGTTCCTCGCGGGGTGTGGCTGGGCAGAGGCGGCGCCTCGGGGGTCGCCAAAGGTTAGGCTAGCCTCACCTTCGTTCGCAAGAGCGTCCGTCTCACGTCCAGCCCACCCGCCCGGCCCGCGCGTTCCGGGGCCGGAGAGCCCGCTCGCTTGTTAGCGTTCGCGAAGCACGCGCGCCTACCTGTCCCGGGGGCGTGCGCTCACGGGGAGACGGTGCAACAAGTGACATTCGCGGGTGCTCGGGCGGCCGAGCCTGTCTGCTTCCTCGTCTTCGACATCTCCAGCGGCGGCGGCGTCGCCCGCACGGTGGTCAACCTCGCCAACCAGCTCGTCGAGAGCCGCCCGGTGCGGGTGGTCAGCCTGTACCGCCGGCGCCGGAAGCCGCGCTTCCCGCTGCACCCCGACGTCGAGGTACGCGTGCTGCGCGCCCTGCCCAACCGTCGCCGCGACCGGAAGGGCCTCGACCGGTTCCAGAGCCGGCTCCGGCCGGCCCCGTCCGAGGCGAACATGTCGCTGCTCACCGACGTGCTGCTGCGTCGGGCGATCCGGGAGGTGCGGACGGGCTTCCTCGTGTCGACCCGGCCCTCGTTGCACCTCGCGCTGGCGACGTACGCCCGCCCGACGGTCCGGACAATCGGCTGGGACCACCTGAACTACCCCGGCCGCGCGAAGAACCGGCGGCAGATGCGGGTGATCCGTGCCGCGGTGCCGAGGCTGGACGCGTACGTCGTCCTCACCGACGCCGACGCGGAGGACTACCGGCGCGAGCTGCCCGGCATCGACACCGAGATCGTGGTGATCCGCAACGCCGTGTCGTGGCCGGTCGCCGCCGAGCCTCCCGCCCTGGACGCGCCGGTCGTGGTGTCCGCGGGTCGGCTGTCCGGCCGCAAGGGGCAGCGGCGGCTGATCAAGGCGTTCGCGCCGGTGGCCGCGGCGCACCCGGACTGGCAGCTGCACATCTACGGGACCGGCAGCAAGCGCCGGGCGCTGCGCGCCCACATCCACGAGCTCGGGCTGCAGTCGCAGGTGACGCTCCGCGGCTTCACCGACGACCTGCCGGACGCCCTGCGCAACGCCTCCGTGTACGCCATGGCGTCACGGTGGGAGGGCTTCCCGCTCGTGCTCATCGAGGCGATGAGCGTGGGGCTCCCGCTGATCGCCTTCGACTGCCCGCGCGGACCCGGCGAGATCATCCGGCACTCCGAGAACGGTCTGCTGATCGAGAACGGCCGCGTGGGTGCGTACGCGCGGGCACTCGAGCGGCTGGTCGAGGACGCCGAGCTGCGCCGCCGACTGGGCCGCCAGGCGCTGCTCGACGCCGACCAGTACACGATCCAGAGCATCGCCGCGGACTGGGAGCGCCTCTTCGCCCGCCTCGACATGCCCGGCGGCGTGCACCCGCTCCTCACCTCGGTGCGCTGGCCGCTCCCCCAGCACTAGGGAGCCCGCTCCCTACTCCAGCTCCTGGAAGACGGTGAGCTGCAGCGAGGCCGGTGCCTCGAGGCGGGCGTTGAGCGAGTTCCACGGCGTCCGCGTGGGCGGCGCGACGAGCTCGGCGCCGGCAGCGACCAGGTCGTCCGTCACGGCGGCGGCGTCCTCGACCTCGAACGCGACGCGCAGCCGCGGGCTCACGTGCCGGCGGCCGACCTCCACCTCGTCGATGTACTCGACTTGGGCCGGGTTGGACAGCTCCAGCGTCGCCCGTCCGACGTCGAGGATGGTCACCTTCTCGCCGTTGTCGCCGTGCACCGTCAGCTCCTCGCGGGCACCGAGCACGTCGCGGTAGAAGGCGAGCGCCGCGTCGTAGTCGGGCGCCTCGACCACGAGCCGCATCTGCAGCACGCGCGGACGCGCACCCGACGAGGCGTGCGCCTCAGGCATCGACGGGCTTGGCGTACGCCGCCACGCCGGTGTCGATGATGACGCAGGGCTCGTCACCCTCGACCCAGGCGTCGTGGCCGGGGTCGAGGTCCACGACGTCGCCGGGGCCGATCGCGACCTCCGTGCCGTCGCCGTACCGGATGGTCATCCGGCCGGACAGGCACATCCCCGTGTGGTGCACCTGGCAGGACTCCGTGCCGACGATGGGCTTGACGTCGTTGGACCAGCGCCAGCCGGGCTCGAAGACGCCGCGGCCCAGCGTGAAGTCGCCGAACGTGACGACGTCCATGTGGCCGTGGTCCTTGAACGGGCGACGCTCGTGCGGCTTGTCGATGTTCTGTGTGGCGGTCATGCGGGCCTCCCGGTGAGCAGTGGGAGCCGTGCCGGACTGTGCGAGCCCGTCGGCTCGCTACGGACGCTGCTCCGCCCGGACGACCGCCGACAAGACACGTTCGGGCTAGTGCCTTCGGGCGCTGTGTCGTATGCGACCGGCACGCCACGATGAGCCATGGACCGCGCCCTCCTTCAGGACGCCGTCGAACGTGCTCCGGTGAACGACGACGGGCGTTCCGGCGCGACCCTCGAGCGCGTGCGGCTCCGCGACGGTTCGCGGGTGATCGTCAAGCGGTTCGATCCGTCCGTCGACCTGGTCATGCAGCTCTCCGGCGACACCCGCGGACGTGAGGTGGCACTCTTCGAGAGCGGCATCCTCGACCGGCTGCCCGAGAGCGTCCTCCATCCCGTGGTCGACGCGTGGTACGGCGAGGACGGGCTCGGCGTGCTGGTCATGCGTGACCTCGGCGACGCCGTGCTCAGCTGGAAGTCCGTCGTACGACCAGAGCAGGCGCGCACGATGCTCCGCGCCTGCGCCGACCTCCATGCGGCGTTCCTCGGCGAGGCGCCCGCCGGCCTCACCCCGCTCGACGCAGTTCTCTCGATGTTCGAGCCGGGCCGGATCCGCCCTCACGCCGGCGCCCGGCTGATCGACTTCGCGCTGCGCGGGTGGGAGTACTGGCCCGAGGTCGCACCGGGCGAGGTCGGGGATCGGGTCCTCGCCCTGGCCAAGGACACCGGGCCGATCACCGCGGCGTGCCTCGCGCTGCCGACCACCCTGCTGCACGGCGACCTGGCCACCGTGAACATGGCCTTCGAGCCCGACCGGCCCGGTCGACTGACCCTGATCGACTGGGGTCTGGCCACGGTCGGCCCGGCCGAGGTCGACATCGGCCGGCTCATCGTCGGCTGCGCGCACCTGTTCGGCCCTCTCGGTACGGCGACCGACAGCGCGACGATCACGGCCCGACTCGACGACCTCCTGGAGCTGCAGCGCGAGGCGGCCGGACCCGCTCACGACCCGGCCGCGCTGCGGCTCGGGCTGCTGGCCGGTCTCGCCTGGCTGGGCTGGAACAAGTCGCTCGACATCGTCGAGCACCCCGATCCCGCCGTACGCGCACGGGAGCGCGAAGCCCTGCCGTGGTGGCTGCACCAGGCCGCGCTGGCGTTCGAGACCGGACTGGTCTGAGGCGAGACGGCGTACGAGTAGTACGCCTTCCGTGACCCATGCGGGGTAAACCGATCGTGTCATGCGGCAGCGGGCGACAACCCAGCAGAGTTGAGGAAGCCATTTCAGCACGGGCGGGCGATGACCTTCTT
Organism: Nocardioides sp.; assembly: GCA_036280235.1. GTDB lineage: Bacteria > Actinomycetota > Actinomycetes > Propionibacteriales > Nocardioidaceae > Nocardioides_B. The sequence goes on along the minus strand of DASURB010000153.1, from coordinate 156,949 downwards.
CAAGCGGGGGAACAGCTCTGACGACGCCGACCGGCGCGGGTCGCCGGCGCCCTCCCCCGCTCTCGAGACCCGGGCGAGCGCCGGTTCGCCGCCCTCGCCGCCGGCCGGTCAGCCACCGCCTCCGCCGGCGCCGCTGGGCTGGTACGCCGACCCTGAGAACCCCGCCGCGCTGCGGTTCTGGAACGGCGACGAGTGGGACGCGCCGGACGGTGCCGCACCGATGGCGGGGCTCAGCGTTCAGCCAACCGCGGAGACGCTGTGCTCACCGACCGAGGCCGGGCGGCTCGGGGACGCCGGGTCTGACGAGCGCACATCCTGGGCGAGGACCTCGCGGGCCTGCCTGGCCGCTGCCGCGGTGGCGGCCGCCGGCACCGCCGGCGCGCTGCTCGCCCAGGCGACGGCACCGTCCGACTGCCTGGAGCCGACCGCCGTGCTCGGCGCCGCGACGACCCCCGAGGATCCGCGGCTGACCGAGTGCACGCTGCCCGACGTACCAACGCAACACCTAGGCGCGGATCCAGAGGGCCCGCACGGCCCGTACCCGCCGGTGAGCGCCAGGTGCCACGCACTCGACCCCGGAGTGTGACGACTTCCGAGGGGGAGACGTCGGGAAGGCAAAGCGGTGGCGCCAGGAGGCCCGAGCCTCCGGACGCCACCGCCCTGTGGGGAGTTATCTGCTGACGACGGTGTTGGACCGCGCCGACAGGTCACCCTGACCGATGTCGTTGATGGCCATGACCTGGAACCGGTAGAGACCGGCGGGCAGGCGCATCTTGATGCTGCGGCGATCGGAGTCGATGAGCTTCGAGCGGGTCACCTTCTTGACCTTGCCGTTCGCCCCGATCTTGATTGCGTAGACCCGGTAGCCCGTGACTGCCGAGCCGCCGTCGACGGCCGGTGCCGCCCACCTCGCGGTCGCGGTCTTGACGCCGCCCCGCTTGCCGGACTTGGCCTTGCGCACCTTGGGTGCGTCCGGCGCGGTCAGCTTGCCGGTGCCCGGAGGAGTCGTACCCGGAGGCGTCGTACCCGATCCCGTGCCCGGAGGCGGCGGAACCGTGCCCGGAGGAGTCCCCGTGCCAGGCGGCGTGGTACCGGTGCCCGGAGGCGTGCCGGTGTCACCGTCCGGAACCTCCGGCGCCTTCGGCGTGACGGGGGCCGACTTCGCGGACGCGGTGCCGACGCCCGCGGCGTTCACCGCGGCCACCGTGACCCTGACCGGCACACCCGGGGTCAGACCCTTCACCGTGAGCGATGTCTGGCTCGACGGGACCACGAGGGTCCTGTCGGGCGTGGTGGACGAACCCTCGAACACGCTCACCCGGAACTCGGTGATCGGCAGACCACCGTCCGCACCAGCGGTGAAGTTGACCGTGACGCTGCCGACCCCAGGGGTCACCTGGAGCAGCGTCGGCGCGGCCGGCGGGTCCGGAGTGTCGTCCAGCACGGCCTGGTTGAACAGCATCTCCTCGATGCCGCGCAACGTGTCCGTGCCGTCGATGCCGGTGCCGCCGTCGTGCGCGACCGTCACCGTGCCGTCGGCGTTGTTGGTGATGGTGTACTCGTCCTGCGGGTTCGAGAACAGCGCCACGTCATGGTCGCCCGGGCTGCTCGGACGGACGATCATCCGCTCGATCGAGTGCTGGCCCAGGAGCGTCCGGCCGGCCAGTACGTCGGCCTGCACGTCGAGCATGCTCGTCACCCGCCGCACGCTGCCGTCCTTGTAGGGGACGACGAGCCGGACCTCGAGCTGCGCGTCGCCGTCGATGATGTCATCGCCGCCACGACCCTCGAGCACGTCGCTGCCGTCACCACCCATGATGATGTTGCCGCCCGCGAAGACACGGTCTCCCGACGGGAGCTGGTCGGCCCGGAACAGCGTGTTCGCCCCGGTGATCCTGGCCACGCCCGCCGCGTCCAGCACGTGCGACTCCTTGGGCTCGTTGGCAGGCGGGGTGAGGTCGGCGACTCCACGGTCGTCCCCACGCAGGATGTCGTTGAAGTTGGCACCCGAGAGCGCCTCGACCATGTCGAACCGGTCGCGGTTGGCCTCGATCGGCGGGAGAAGACCCGTGAAGAGCATGTCCGAGTCGGCCGGGAGCGGGTCGCCCTGGTGGGTGACCCAGTCGAAGCCACGCATGCCTTCACTCCGCTGGATGCCGGGGCCGTGGAGCATGATGTCGTCCCCGCCCTCGGAGTCGTAGTCCTTCTCTCCGCCGTACGCGATCATCACGTCGTGGCCGGCCTCGTTGATGTCGTCCTGGAACGGCTGGCCGTTGTCGCCCATGAGCTGGTCGAAGGGACCACGACCGCCTTCGATCCAGTCGTCGCCGCCGTCACCGAAGACGAAGTCCTCGGCGTCGCCGCCGTACACGACGTCGTCACCTTCACCCGCGAACGTCTCGGTGATGTCGTTCCCACCCAGGATGAAGTCGTTGCCGAAGCCACCCTGGTTGAGGTCGCCGCCGCCACCCTGGCCGGAGGAGATGGCGTCGTGGCCACCGCCGCCCTTGATGACGTCGTCACCGTTGAGGTCGACGAGGATGTCGTTGCCCAGGCCACCGACATGGTTGTCGTTGCCGTCGCCGCCCTGGATCCAGTCGTCACCGTCGTTGCCGCGGATCGTGTCGTCGCCTTCGCTCGACCAGATGCGGTCGTTCTCAGCGCTGCCGTTGAAGACGGCGTGCTCGGTACCGGAGAAGCGAAGCGTCCCGTCCGCCATCGTGGTGAGGAGCGTGGACTCGTCGATGTCCACCGTGTCGGGGTTGTCCTCCACGGTGCTCAGGTTCGCGAGGTTGAAGACAAGGTCCGGCCGCGAGAACGAGTCCGCGGGCAGTCCCTGCACGTCGGTGTTGCGCATGATCAGCTCGGAGAACGAGTTGCCCTCGAGCTGGGTGAGCAGGTTCATGCCCGGCGTGCGGTGCAGGTAGTAGAACCGGTCACCGTCCTGCAGGTCCTCCATCTGGAGCTCGAACACGTAGTTGAACGTGGGGCCGAGCAGACCACCGAAGACCATCTGCTTCTCGGCCAGGCCGCCGACCCACAGGTCGATGTCCTCGAGGCCGGTGGTCGGCAGACCCGTCTCCGGGTCGTCCGCCCAGGTCCCGGTGCCGTTGAGGAAGTCGGACGCGTCCGCCGGCTGGGTGCCGGTCGGGTTGTCCGCGGCCTCGTTCTCCGGAGTAGTGGCGATGTCCTCCAGGACCCCGTCCGCACCTGCCGGTCCGTACAGCAGCAGCGCGGCGGCGTTGCGTCGTCCCGCGACCGTTGTCTCCGCAGTGACCGTGCCGTGCGTGCCGTACGCCGCGATGAAGTTCACCAGCGACGCGCGGTGCTTGAGGCTGAACCCGAAGTCGGCCCAGCTCTCGTAGGGCTGCAGGGCGGTGTTGCCGGACTTGGCGAAGAACGCGCGCCGTGCCTCGTTGAGCCGCGGCACGCCGGCGTCGCGAGCCCGGGCCATGTTGATCGTGGCCAGGTCCAGCGGGAGACCGAGCAGGTTGTTCCGCAGGGCCTCGGTCACGAACTCGTCGATCTCGTTGCCCGTCTGACGGGTCATGCCGCGAATGATCGCGCCGGCCGCAGCCTCTGGGTCGGGAACGGTCGTCCCGTCGACGTCCTTCGTGTACCCGTCGAGGAACTCGTTCGGGTTGAGGAACGCGGACATCAGCGGAAGGCTGTCGTTCGTGCCGTCGAAGCGCTTGCGGGCAACCGTCTCGGTCAGCATCGAGTGGCCGAACCGGTAGACCGCGTGCGCGAACTCCGCACGGATCGCGGCGTTGACCTCGGGGTGGTAGCCACCCTCCTCGCCGAAGACGTTCACCATCGGCTGCACCTTGCGCGCGAACTCCTCGAACACCAGGTGCTGGTACTCCATCTCGGTCACGAACCGCGCGGCCTGGAACAGCCGCTCGCCGTAGCCCCAGCCGGAGTTCGGGTTGAGGTTCTGCCAAGCAGTGGCCTCCTCCGTGGTGAGCACGGCGTTGGCCCCTCGGATCATCCCGTCGATGTCTGCCTGGAGCCGGTTGTGCTCCGCGTGGAAGATGTGGTGCACCGCGGTCAGGCCGATGTTCTCGTTGGCCCGGCCGTCACCAGCCACGAAGTGCTGACCGAGCAGCACTGAGTTGTGAGTGCCGGCGGCGTTCGGCACCGCCGCGTGGGCGATGTCGTCGAGGAACGCGTGACCGGTCTTGACCGCGTTCGTCACGTCCAGCGGGTTCGCCGGGGTGCCGACACACGTGACGTTCCCACCGGACGGTGCGGTGCACGATGCGCCGGCAGGCTGGTCGCCGGCCGCGAAGACGACGCGCGGGCGCACGTTCGTCCCGCGCGTGAAGTGACCGTACGGGTCGGTCACGAGCAGCGGCACGTTCAGGACGTCCATGTCGTCGAGCTCGATACCGAGCATCGAGCTGGCCTGAGCCTGCACGTCGTCCCACGTGGCCATCCCGCCGCCCGGACCCGTCAGCAGCCCACCTGTCTCGGTAGGCGCGGCGGCGTCCGCGTACTCGCGCAGGAACACCTGGTGCGCGGGGTGTGACGTGTAGGTCTGGTTCTGGTCGACGTACGAGGTCGTGGTGTTCGTCGCCTCGCGCCCATTCGAGTTGACGGTCCGACTCAGGATCATGGGCGTCCCGACCGGAACGTTGTCGGCCGTTGTGGCCGGGTCCCCGTCACGGCCCCCGACGACGAGCGGGTCGTCGGCCGCCAGCGGCATCACGACGGAGTCCGTCTTGCTCTTCGTGACCAGGTCGAGGCCGTGGTCGAAGAACTGCCCGAACAACGTGAACCAGGAGTTGAACGGCGCGGACAGACCGGCGTCCGGCGCCACGTTGCCGATCGCCAGGGTGCCGTTGTCGTCGGCGGCGGCGACGTCGGTGCCCGCGGCCTCGACGGCGGCGGGGTTGCGGTTGGTCTGGTCCACGATCAGGTTGCTGATCCGACGCGGCTCGGGATCCACGACGTTGCCGTTCGGATTGTTGTAGCCGCCGCGGTGCTTGGCCGGCACCAGCCGCGGGAACTCCGTGTCCGCCGCTCCCCATGTGTCGCGTCCCTCGATCGGGAACACGTTGTTGCACGACCCGTCCACGGTGCGCAGGCCCCAGGGCAGCTCGCGGCCGTTGCCGGCCCGCGGGATCTGGTTCGGGCCATCGCCCACCAGGCTGGCGCACGGGTTGTCCGGCGTACCTGGATTGGCGACGTGTTGCTCGGCGATCTGGATCTGCTTGAAGATGTGCCGCAGGTCGGAGGCGTTGAGGTGGAACCCCTGACCCTCCGGTGCGACTGCGGCTGTCGCGACCGACGATGTGATCGCCGGCATCATCCCGAGGCCGAGGAGGATCGTCGTGGCGCCGGCAACGCCTCGCTTCCGCCTCGTCCTAGTTGCTGCGTGCTTGCCTTTCCCTGGGTTTCGGACCCGAGAGCCCTTCCCCCGAACAGGTTGGTACATGGCCTTCCCCATCCCCACACATAACGCTTGCGGCCACCCCGCAAGTCACTCGGCAGTGTTGGAGTGGACCGTCAAGCGCGCGTGAAAGGGAGAAAGGGCCGGATTAGACCGGTATCCAGAGTGGAGTAGTGGATTTAGTTTGACCTACCAACCGCTTCGTTCTGACTACCCAACCAGTTGGCAGAACGCCCCCGTCCCCACCTCGGCAGATGCCGGCAGGAGGGCCGCGGGACCGACGAACGCCGGGATGGAATACTCACGTGAACGGGTCAGGAATCCCACCGGCGTCATCCCGGGTTTCCCACCTCACCCGGGCCTCTAGCTCAACTGGCAGAGCAGCGGACTTTTAATCCGCGGGTTGTGGGTTCGAGTCCCACGGGGCCTACACCACGGGGCCTACGACACCCCAAGTCAGCGGTACAGCCGCTGCCTCGCGGGAGGCCTGGTTCTGACGGCGTGGCAGAAGCGTGGCAGAGGTGGGCACGGCTCCGTGTCACGAGACCTCGCCGAGGCCGTTCGCGTCGTCCTCGTCGGGCTCATCGGGGTCGAAGAGCCCTTCCACGAGGCGGTCAGGAGCAAGGACATCAATCGTCAGTCACATGCGCGGCGGCGTTCCATGAGGACCGTGTCGCGCCAGACACCGTCGAGCTGTGCGATGCGGGGTCGTACGGCGATGGTCTGGTAGCCGGCTGATCTGTGCAGGGCGATGGAGGCCCGGTTCTCGGGGAAGATCGAGGTCTGCAGGGTCCAGATGCCACCGTTCTCGGTGGCGGCGTCGGCTTCGGTGACCTGTCGGTGGAGCAGCGCCTTTCCGATGCCTCGCCCCCGGGCCGAGGCGGTGACGTAGACGGAGCTCTCGCCGACGCCTGAGTACACCTCCCGACTGGAGACCGGGGAGATGGCCGTCCAGCCGACGATGCGGGAGCCGTCGGGGCCGGTGACGTCGCCCATGGTCGGGTGGTCGGGGTGGGCTTCGGCGACCCACCGGTGACCGGGCAGGAACTTGGTGCGCAGCGCCTCGATGGTCGGGACCTCGGTCTCGAAGGTGGCGTTGCGGGTGGCGATGCCTTCGGCGTAGATGGCTTGGACGACGGCGAGGTCGTCGTCGGTCATGGCACGGGTCGTGACGCCATCGGGCAGGTCGGACGGGCAGCAGGGTGCGGTGGCCAGGGTGCCCATGATGACGTCGGCCGCGTGCGGCAGGCCGGCGCAGCACGCGGTGTTGACGTGGACGACGCTGGAGGGGCCGACCTTGTCGACGACCACGAACCCGACCTTGCGGAGCAGCTCGACGTGGTGGGAGCAGGTCGACTGGCTGATGCCGAGGAGCTTGGCCAGGTCGCCGACCTTGACGCCGGTCGAGCGAGAGGCGACCGCGTGGAGGAGGCGGACGCGGGTGGGGTCGCCGAGCGTGGAGAACCACTCGGCGTAGGTGCTGGCCTCGGCCTTGCTGAGCAGGGTCTCGACGCGCGTCTGGTCCGGGTGGTCTTCGAGCAGCACGAGGTCCATCGGCCCGGTCGTCGCGGTAGGCGGGCTTGTCGCGGTCATGTACCCAGAGTACTTGCTTTCATCGATGCCCGTCGATACGGTTCCATCGAAGAACGTCGATGGAACCTCCGGGACTGCCCGGGCCCGTTTCTGAGGAGAGCACTCATGAGCACAGTGCGCATCGCCGGCGCCCCCGGCGCCCGCGTTTCCGAGTCCGCGCCGCTGGTGGTGATCGGCGCGGGACCGGTCGGGCTGGCCGCCGCCGCGAACGCAGCGGACCGCGGTCTGCCGTTCGTGGTCCTGGAGGCAGGCCCCGTCGCCGGCGCTGCTGTAGCGGAATGGGCGCACGTCCGGTTGTTCTCGGCCTGGTCGGAGCTGATCGACCCCACGGCACGCAAGCTGCTGGAGGCGACCGGGTGGGAGGCGCCGGATCTGACCGACTACCCGAGCGGTGACGCGTGGCGTGAGGAGTACCTGCAGCCGCTCGCGGACACCCTGGACGCCCGCCCGGTCGGCGAGGTCCGGTACGGCACGCGAGTCGTAGGTGTCGCCCGGAAGGGTCGTGACCGCGTCGTCGCCTCGGGTCGGGAGGCCGAGCCGTTCGTCATCCACGTCGTCGACGCTGACGGCGGCGAGGGTCGGGTGGAGGCGTCGGCGGTCATCGACGCGTCGGGCACCTGGTGGCAGCCGAACCCGCTCGGCTCGGACGGCTACCCCGCGGTCGGGGAGGCCGCGCACGCGGACCGCATCCACTACGGCATCCCGGACTTCCGTGACCCGACGGTGGCGGCCCGGTACGCCGGCAAGCACGTGGCGCTGGCCGGCAAGGGCGCATCCGCCCAAGGTGTCCTGGTCGGCCTGGGCAGGCTCGCGCAGGAGGACCCGGACACCCGGGTGTCCTGGCTGCTGCGGCGCCCGTCGGTCGGTGACGCGTTCGGTGGTGGCGACAACGACCAGCTCCCCGAGCGTGGTGCGCTGGGGAAGCAGGCACGTCAGGCGGCCGAGGGCGGTCACGTCACGACCGTGACCCAGTTCCGCACCAGCGAGGTCCGGGCTCAAGCCGACGGTCGTCTCACCATCGTGTCCACCACGGGAGCGGAGGTGACCGACGTCGACGAGGTCGTCGTGGTCACCGGGTTCCGTCCGGACCACTCGTTCCTCTCCGAGGTTCGTCTGGACCTGGACCCGGTGCTGGGGTCGGTGCGGGCGCTGGCGGCCCAGATCGACCCGTCGTTCCACTCCTGTGGTGACGTCGCCCCGCACGGGCACCGTGAGCTGGCGCAGCCGGAGGCGAACCTGTTCGTGGTGGGGATGAAGTCCTATGGTCGGGCGCCGTCGTTCCTGGCCATGACCGGGTACGAGCAGGCTCGTTCGGTGGTCGCCGCGCTGGACGGTGACCTGGAGGCGGCGGACAAGGTCGAGCTGGTGCTGCCGGAGACCGGGGTGTGCGACGGGTCGGGCCGGTTCGACGACGAGGTCGACATCGAGACGGGTCCAGTGGCGGGCGGTTGCTGCGGCCCGGCGGTGCCTGCCGGACGCAGCGACTTCGTCTCCTTGGAGACGGTGACCACCCGCGGCTGACAGGCGAATGACAGCACCTGACCAGGTGGCCCGGCCGGACGGTGTTTCGGCCGGGCTGCCGCGTCGCGACCTGCGGCAGGTCGTCGCGACCCTGAGCGCCGCGCAGATCACCTCCTGGGGTGTCCTGTACTACGCGTTCACCGTCCTGCAGGGGCCCATCAGCGCTGACACGGGCTGGAGCCACGTGGCCATCGCGGCCGCGTTCTCCGGCGCCCAGGTGGTCAACGGCGCCACCGGGATCTGGGTCGGTCGGCACATCGACGACTACGGACCTCGACGCGTCATGACCATCTTCGGCCTCCTCGCCGTGGCCGCGCTGGGCGTCGTCGCCACCGCCGAGTCGTTCTGGGTGTTCGCTGCCGGCTGGCTGCTGGCCGGGGCGGCGATGGCCGGCAGCCTGTACCCGCCGGCGTTCGCCGCGCTGACGCACTGGGGCGGCCCGGACCGGGTACGGGCGCTGACCACGTTGACCCTGGTCGGCGGCCTGGCCAGCACCGTGTTCGCACCCCTGACCACCTCGCTCGACCAGGCGATGGGATGGCGCTCCACCTACTTGCTGCTCGCCGCGGTCCTGCTTCTGGCAGTGACGCCGCTGCACTGGTGGGGACTGGCGAAGCCATGGACGCCGTCCGCACGCCACCGGCGACCGGACCCCGCACTCGACGTCCACGACGGCCCGGTGCCCGAGCCCGACGCGGACGCCCCGGCCTGGGACCCGTGGACGGTGACACGGTCACGACCGTTCGTGCTGCTGGCCTTCGGCGCCTCGCTGCTGACCCTGGCGACGTACGCGTTGGTCGTGAACCTCATCCCGGCACTCGTCGACGCCGGCCTCAGTCCCGGTGTGGCCGCGGTCGCTCTCGGCCTGGGCGGCGTCGGACAGGTCGCCGGCCGACTCGGGTACGCGCGGTTCGCGGCGGCGACCACACCGACCGGCCGCCTGGTCATGGTGGGCACCGCGACCGCGGCAGCGACCGTGGCGCTGGCCGTGGCACCGCCCGTCGCGGCGGTGGTCATCGGGCTCTCGGTGCTGCTCGGCTTGGCGCGCGGCGTCTACACGCTCATCCAGGCCACCGCGGTCACCGACCGGTGGGGCACCCACGCGTACGGCCGGCTGTCCGGCGTCCTCACCGCGCCGAGCCTCGTCGCCGGCGCCGCAGCACCGTTCGTCGGCGCCGCCCTCGCGGCCGTGCTCGGCGGCTGGACCGGCGCGTTCCTCGCCCTGGCCGGTCTCGCGGCCGTCGGCACCCTCGTGGTCGCCTGCTCGTCCCCTACGCGGCCATCCGCGCGCGCCGCACGATCCTCTGCGCGGTCGTGACTCCCCCGCAGCCGCTGACCAGAGAAGGGCGTCCTGTTCGGCCGACGACCGGCGCAGCGAGTACCGACCTTGGCGTCCACGGCCACGGTCACCGTGCTTCTTCGAGAGCTCTTCTCGGAGACAATGAGCCTCGAGCCGGCTCAGACCCACTCCGTCCGCACGGTTGCCTCCCCCGGCCGGCGGCTCGGGCACGGAAGGAACCGCGTGACCGACGCACCCCACGCACCGGACGGACCGCCGGTACGACCCGCACAGCCCCGCCAGCCGACCCTGGCTCGGCGGCTGAGCGCCGAAGCGCTTGGCACACTGCTGCTCGTCACCATCGTGGTCGGCTCCGGCATCGCCGCCGAACGCCTCTCCCCCGGCGACGTCGGCCTGCAGCTGCTGGAGAACTCGACTGCGACCGCATTCGGCCTGACGGTCCTCATCCTCATGTTCGGCCCGACCTCGGGCGCGCACTTCAACCCGGTCGTCTCACTCGCGGACTGGTATCTCGGCCGCCGCACACGCACCGGTCTCACGCTGCCCGAGGTGAGCGCCTACAGCGCCGCCCAGGTCGTCGGCGGCATCGCCGGGGCGGCCCTCGCAAACCTGATGTTCGACCTGCCCGTCGTCGAGATCTCCACCAAACCCCGGACCGGCAACCATTTGCTGCTCGGCGAGCTCGTCGCCACCACGGGACTGGTCGCGCTCATCTTCATCCTCGCCCGCACCGGCCGCGGCGCGTTGGCGGCACCCGCGGTAGGCATCTACATCGGCGCCGCCTACTGGTTCACCTCCAGCACCAGCTTCGCCAACCCCGCTGTCACCATCGGCCGAGCCTTCACCGACACGTTCGCCGGCATCGCCCCAACTTCGGTCATCGGGTTCCTCGCCGCCCAGGTCGTCGGCGCCGTACTCGCTGTCCTGCTGGTGCGCTGGTTCCACCCCGACGTCGACCAACCGGGCACTCCCGGGGCCGACACCGCCGCTCGCGCCGTCCTTCCACACCCCACCAACCCACGCACCAGCACCGACAGGAGCATCCCGTGAACGCCGACGACCCCCACGTGCCACAGGTTGTCTTCGCCTGCGTCCGCAACGGTGGCCGGTCGGTCATCGCCCGCGTCCTCACCCAGCACTACGCCCAAGGCCGGGTCCGCGCGGTGTCGGCAGGCACCCAGCCCGGCGAGCACATCCACCCCGAGGTCGCCCGCGCCCTCAACGCTCTCGGCCTCGACACCAGCGCCGAACAGCCGACACTCCTCACCCGGGACACGGTCGCGGCCAGCGACCTCGCCATCACCCTTGGCTGCGGCGAGGAGTGCCCGTACGTGCCCGGCGTGAAGTACGTCGACTGGCCAGTCGACGACCCCGGCGGCCAGGACGACGCCACCGTGCGCCGCATCATCGGCGACCTCGACACTCGCGTTCGCGAGCTCCTTGCCGAACTCGTCCCGGACGTCGACCTCGCACCCTCGGTCTTGACCGAGAGGTGATGACCCATCCTGGCGCTCGGTCCCACCGCTGCTGCGATGCGGAGCAGCGTGGACAGCGTGGAAGGCCGGGTGTCTGGGAGTGCTCAACCCCGGCCTCGCCCTTCGGGCGACAGCGGTGCATCAACCGGCTGACTCTTGACACCTGCCTCATCTGCGCTTGCCGGCGTTGGGGGTGGTGCTCGCCAAGCCTGGGGCCGGAACCGTCAAGGGCTGAGTCGAGCTGAATCTGACTCCCCCGGATCAGCGCCGTCCGCGGGTTGCGCGAGCCTTACCAGGAGCAGTCCGCGTCGCCGCCGGCCAGCAATCGGGCGACGTCGAAGCGGACCAGCATCGGCACGAGTGGTCGACCGTCCTGCTGGTACGGGCGGCTACCCGACTCCAGCACCGCCCACAGGCCGCCGTCGCGGTCGAACGCGACACCCTCAGCCCCTGGGGCGAAGCCGACGCCTCGTCCGCCGGGAGTGTGCAGGATCCCGCACGTCGACAAGGACGAGACGAGGTACGGCATGGCGCTTCTGCCGTTGGGCGGGACCGCGCCGCCCTGGGCGTACCGCGGAACCCGGGTCACTCGCACCGGAGCGACGGCTGTCGAGCGGGGCGTCTCACCGCGGCGGACCCGGCCGGCCAAGACTCGCACACCAGGCGCGACCAGATCCTCGGCGTCGTACCAGTGCAGCGACCCGGAGCCGCGCTTGCGAAAGTCTCCAAGACCCAGCCGAGCTGAGTGGCCGGTGACGAGCAGCCCGCCGCTGACCGGCTTCGCCACCTGCCACGTCCGGACGACGGGATCGTCTCGCCCGATCCGGGATGGGTCGAGCAACCAGAGCCGTTGCGACGTCGCGATCCAGAGTCCGTGCCTGGTCAGCGCCAGTCCCCCTCCGTGCCGGCACAGGGCCGTGGAGCCGTCGGGCCGCTCCCACGCGACACGGCGTTCGTCGGCGAGAACCCGGCCGTCGCGCAGGTCGACGCGCATCACGCGGCAGTAGCGCTTCCCGTAGCCCTCGCGCCACCGGTAGCCGCTCACCCACGCCGTGCGGTCCTGCAGCGCGACGCCCTGCGGGACGAACCACTGATTCGCGCCGGGCAGCCACAACCCCCTGCAGACCGTTCGGTCCGCCGGGAAGCGATCCAGCTCGCGGTCGACGTACGACGGCTGCTCCCCACGTACCTGGGAGAGCGTGACACCCGAGCACGGGCCTCCAGCCGCGGGCGGCGCCTCGTCCCGGGCGAGCACGCTGCAACCGGACAGCAACGCCCCCAAGATGCCGACGAGCGCAACGACTCGCGACCACGGCACCGGCCCAGCGTGCCACGCCGACGCGGCCGAGTCGGCAGAAGAAGCAAGGGCCGCCGACGCGTGGCCTCAGCGGCCGAGCACGAACCGGGCGAGCAACAGCACGGCGACCAGAGCCACGAGGGCCGCGATCACGACGGACGTACGACGGCCTCCTGAGGCCGTGGCCTCCTGCTCGTCGAGCTCGCGACGATCCACGAACGCCTGGAACATCTGGGTGTCGGCAGCGGGGTCGAGATCTTCCTCGTGCTTGGCCATGCGCGGCAGGGTATCGGCCCACCCATCGCGGCCTGGTTCCGGCCACGATCCACGATCGCCACCGGCGGGAGTGGCTCCAGCGGGCCGGCTGATCATCGGCAAGACCACGAGGACCGCGACAGACCGGGGCGGTGCTCTTCCCACGCGATATGGACGCATTGCGCGTGGCATTTCCCCTGTTGAGCGTCCACAACCCCGCGTTACAGCTGGTCGCTGGCGCCGTACGAGGACATCGAAGACCGGCCCGCCAGGGGGGCCGGCGGCGGGCCGGTCAGTTCGATGGGACGGTCAGCTGGTCACGCGGATGGTGGCGGCTGAAGAGACGCCTCCGGTGGACGAGATGACCGTGAGGGTGGTGACGTTGCCGGGGGCCGCGGCGCTGTTGCGCAGCGAGAAGGTGCCGGCGGCGTCGACGTTGGCGGTGCCGATCAGCCGGCCCGTCACACCCGAGCCGAGCACGATGGCGACGCGCTGGCCGGCGAGGATCGAGGACGTGCCGCTGACGCGCCACTCACCACGGGTGCGGTACCTCGCGTCGATGCCGGTGATCGACTCGGCCTGCGGGTTCACCGTGACCGTGTCCTTGGCCTCCACGCCGTTCACGCCCGTCGTCGTGAGCTCGAGCACGATGGGCTCGTTGTTGACGGTGTAGCCAGGGTTGCCCGAGGCGGCCGTGGACGTCGGCAGCGGCATCAGCGGGTAGGTGAACGACGGCTTCGCCGTGTCCGCACCGGACAGGTTCACCGACGGTCCGGACAGCTGCTTCCAGGAGTACGTCGCCGCTCCCGTCGACGCGCTGCCGTCGAGCCGCACGAGCGTGCCGCGGTTGACCGTCTGGTCCGGCCCGGCGTTGGCCGACGCGTCCTGCACCTCGGTGACCTCGAGCGTGCCGGTCATCTGCTCGCTGGTGCCACCGGGACCGGAGACGACGAGCTGGATCGAGTAGGTCCCGACGGCCGTCGGGGTGAGGTCGATCGTGCGCGCGCTGCCGGTGGTGGTGCCGCCCGGACCGGTGATGGTCCACGAGTAGCCGGTGACGTCGCCGAGCGAGGCTCCCGCGTCGAAGGTGACCCGCTGGCCGACCTGGGCGTTGCTCGGGCCGGTGAAGGCCGCCATCGGAGCCTCGGCGCTGAACGCGCCACCCGTGATCGTGACCGAGCGCTGGGCGCTGCCGCCGGCGGCGCTGGTGACCGTGACGACGGCGGGCGGGACCTGCACGTTGCTGTAGGTGGCGACGCCGCTGGTCATGGCGCCGAACTGCCCCACCGAGAGCGCGGGCGCACCGGCGTCGCTGGACGTCGCCTCGACCGTCAAGGTCCGTGCGTCGGCGTCGTACACGGCACGTTCGATGGTCACCTGGTCGACGACCTTGATGGTCTTGGTCGAAGCCGGGTTGTCCGACACGTTGCGGACCGTGATCGTCGCGCCGTCGGCCGGTGGCGGGTTGGGCATGGCGATGCGTGCGAAGTACCGGCCGCCGTCACCGCGCAGGGTGATCGTCGGCGTGCCGAGGCTCGAGTTCGCCGGCACCTGGATGACTTGCCCGCTCTCGCTGCTGGCCAGGACGTCGAGGAAGCCGTTGCCGGCGCCGTCGGTGGAATACGTCGCCGACTGCACGTCGAGGCCCGAGTTGGTGGCGAGGCGACCCTGCAGCGAGAACTGCCGTGTCTCACCGATGGTCTGCCAGTTGCCGTCCGGCCCGAGCCGCTCCACGCGGACGAAGTTGGTGCCGTAGGGCGACCCGACTACCTCGTGGTCGATGCCCGGGTCACCGACGTACCCGGCCGGCGCCGCGGGGGCGACTGCGGGGTCCCAGCGCAGGAACGGGCCGATGCGGCTGCGCATCGCGCCACCGAACGACTGCGGCGTGGTGCCGATGTCCTCGGTCATGTTGATGCCGCCCCCGCCGTCGGTGGTGACCTGGTCCACGCCGTACGGGTGCGTGATGCGCCAGGTCTGCCCGTCCGGGACGTCCTTGGCACGGATGCGGATCCGGCCGAAGACCATCTGGTCACCGTCGCGGGGTTCCTCCTGGGCGAACGCCGCCTCGAGGTCCATGACGACCAGGACCTCGGGCCCGGCGCTCGTGGGGACCGTCGTGTTGGCCAGCTGGTAGAAGAACTCGCCCGGGAAGTTGTCCGGGAAGCTGATGGGCGCCTCCGGGTCGGGGATCTCGTCGGGCAGGGCACCGCAGAGCGGGTCCTCCATCGTGTAGCAGGCCTCGAGCCTGATCCCGTTGCTGTCCCGGTACCACGTGGGGAAGCCGGTCTCGGGTGAGATCGGACCGACCTCCACGAGGCCTCCCTCCCGAGGCCTTCCGGGATCGACGACTGCTGCGATCGCTGCCGTGCCGAGCATCGACGCGATCATCACGAGGCTGGTCAGCCCCGCGAGTCGTTTCATCTTCATGTCCGCCCTCCTCGCGGATTGCCGCGGCCGGCATCTCCGAGACCGCCGTCGGCAACCCTGTGTCGCGGACCTTGTAAATCCCTGGAGACCGTTCGGGCCAGGCGGGCGCAGGGGAGCGTCTGGTCCGTACGGCGTAGGCGAGGCGCAGCGGACCGGTCGTCGGGACGGCCCGTCGGGGCCACTGAGCCCAGGGAGCTGACTACTCACAAGTGGGGAACGCCCTTCCCCAGCAGAGGGCTCGCTGTGTCGCTGGGATTCCCCAACAATTCCTGGCAGGCCGCGGGGTGGGCGGCCGGGGAGGCTCGAAGCACATGACCACGATCCACATCACACTGACGGGTCTGTTCGAGGTCACGACCTCCGGCCCGGACGACACCGCTCCTGACGGCGGGCTGATCGAGATCCGGGGCGTGAAGCCTCGCCAGGTGCTGGCACTGCTGGCACTGTCCGCGGGTCAGATGGTCGCGAAGGAGCAGCTGGCCGAGGGGCTGTGGGGCGCGAACCCGCCGGCGTCGTGGCTGGCCACGGTCGAGAGCTACGTATGCGTCCTGCGCCGTACCCTCGAGCGCGCGACCGACGGCGCGCCGGTGATCCTGACCGCACGCGGTGGTTACGTTCTCGACCCGCGCTCGGTCGACATCGACCTGGACCGGTCACTGGAGTCGGCACGCGCGGCGCTGGGCACCGAGGATCCGGGCACCGCGGCGCAGCACGTCGACGCGATGCTCGCCGCCGTCCGCGGCACGGTGCTCGCCGACGAGCCGTACGCCGCCTGGGCCGAGACGGCGCGCACCCGGCTGCGCGCAGCGGTGGTCGCGGCCACGACGCACGCCGCGCGGCTCGCCCTCGACGCCGGCGACACGACGCCGGCGCGGAGGCTCGCGGACGTCGCGCTCGACTGGGACCCCCTGTGCGAGCCGGCCCTGCGGGTGGCCATGCGCGCGCGAGCGCTCGATGGCCGGCTCAACGAGGCGCTCCGGCTCTACCAGGTGCTGGCCGAGACGCTCTCCGAGGAGATGGGCTGCGACCCCGACCCCGCCACGCGGGAGGTCTACGCCGAGGTGCTGCGGGCCGGCGGCGGAGACGCGCTGTCCGAGCCCGCCGAGGCACGCGTCCTGATCGAGCTGCTCCGGCGGTCGCTGGCCGCGAGCTCGGGACTGCGACAGCTGCTGTCCGCCGACATCGAGGTGCTCGCCCGCGAGGTCCGGACCGGCTTCGCCGCCTGAACCGTCCGGGGACCGCACAAATCGGTCGAACGCCGTGTCAGACGGTTGACATGTGCCCTCGACACATGACACATCCGGACCATTTCGACCGGTAGTGCTCGGAAGTCCCCCCCGTCTGGGTTTCACTGGGCCGCGACGGCCCTGTCCACGGGGGTCTCGGGTCGTCGCCAACTCCGGGGGGAGCTTTACCGATGTCTCAAGAGCGTGTCGCGGCGGCCGTACGTCGCGTCCTGGTCGTCGACGACCACAGCATCTTCGCCGAGCTGCTGGCCGTCGCGCTGGAGGGCGAGCCCGACTTCGAGCCGGTGGGTGTCGCGACCGACACCGCCTCGGCGCTGCAGATGGCCGAGGAGCTCGCGCCGGACATCGTCGTCGTCGACGTCCAGCTCGGCGGGGAGGACGGGCTCAGCCTCGCGACCACCCTCAAGCAACAGCGCCCGGACGTCTGCCTGGTCGTCCTGACCGCGTTCGCCGACACCATGGTGCTGCGCCGGGCGACGAACGTGGGCGCCGCCGCCGTGCTCGCGAAGGACGGCGCCCTCGACGACATGCTCAAGGTGCTCCGCACCGCGGGCGGTGCGCCGTTCGTCGTCGACCAGCGCCTGCTGTCCTCGGTGGTGACGCCGCCGCAGCAGCGCGGGCCCCAGGCCTCGCTCACGCCGCGCGAGCTCGAGGTGCTGCAGATGCTGGGCGACGGGATGGACGCCAGGACCGCGGCCCGGAACCTCGGGATCTCCCTCAACACCTGTCGCGCCCATATCAAGAACGTGCTCAGCAAGCTGGGTGCGCACTCCCAGCTCGAGGCAGTCGTGACGGCGAGCCGTGCGGGGATCATCCGTGTCAAGTCCGGCGCCCAGTAACACGTCCTCACGTGCGCCCGAGCGCGCACCGGGGGAACCACACGTCGGTCTCGGCCCGACGGTGCCGCACGGTGCCGAGCCGGTGAGCGCCCGCCGAAGCCGGACTGTGGTGGCGTCCGCGGTGCGCTCGTTCGTGCTGCGAAGCCTCTCCGTGACAGTCGTCCTCGGTGTGCTCTGCACCTACTTCGCCGACCAGGTGGCCGAGAACGAGGCCTTGCGCGACGCCCGTCGCACGGCCGTCGAGATCGCGGAGGGCGTCACCTCGCTCGTCGGCGACGACCTGCGCGCCGGCGACCCTGCGGCCATTGCCCAGATGGACCAGTTCTTCCGCACCCGCCTCGACGCCGGGTCGCTGCGCCACATCAAGATCTGGGCCGCGGACGGCACGATCCTGTGGGCCGACCAGACCCCGCTCATGGGAGAGCGGTTCGAGCTCGAGCCGGACGTCCGCGAGCTGGTGGGCACCGACGACGTCTTCGCCGAGGTGAGCGAGCTGGAACGCGCCGAGAACGTCGGCGAACGGGAGGAGGGCACCGCCCTCGAGGTGTACGTCGGAGCCGAGGACGCCGACGGGCGGCCGCTCGTCTTCGAGACGTACCTGTCGACCGAGCAGATGGAGGACAACCGCACGGCGATCCTGCGCTCGCAGCTCCCGCTGTTCGTCGGCGGGCTGATCGCGATGTTCCTCAGCCTGATGCCCCTCGCCGTCGCACTGGCGCGCCGCGTCGACCGCGAGGAGTCGCGCCGCACGCGGCTGACCCGGCACGCGCTGCTGGCGTCCGACCTCGAGCGTCGCAGGCTCGTCCAGGACCTGCACGACGGCGTGATCCAGGACCTCGCGGGCGTCACCTACGCGCTGCCGACGATCAGAGCCAGCCTGCCCGACGATGAGGAGGGGCGGCACGCCCGCTCGGTGTTCAACCGCGTGCACCAGGTGCTGATCGACGCGGTCGCCGCCCTGAGGGTGATGCTGACGGACACCTACCCGCCCGACGTCGAGCACGGCGGGTTGCACGACGCGCTGACCGCGCTCGCCGCACAACCCGAGCAGAGCGGCCGCACGATCGAGCTGGACGTCGATCCCGAGCCGCTCCCGCCGACCGCCGCCCGGCTCGCCTACCGGGTGGTCCGCGAGGCGCTGCGCAACGTCGCCCGCCACTCGGAGGCGCAGCACGTGCGTGTGCGGGTGGCTCGGGACGACCGGGATGTCGTGGTCACCGTCGTCGACGACGGCCGCGGCATGGAGCTCCCTTTGCACGCGCCGGGTCACTGGGGCCTCCAGCTGCTCTCCGACACGCTCACCGAGCTCGAGGGGCGGCTCGATCTCAGCCCGACTCCCGGGGGCGGGCTGACCGTGACGGCGCGGTTCCCGGCGGAGCCCGCCTGACGTTCGGCGGAGCCCGCCTGACGTTCGGCGGAGCCTGTCTCACGCTTCCCAGGTGTTCTCAAGGTCGATCCCCGACGATTCCGACGAAAGCGACGTCGTCGAAAAGAGGGGGGCGCCATGCTGGACGTGCTGGTCGCCGACGACCACGAAGTCATCCGGTTCGGACTCACGACCCTGCTGTCCAGCGCCCCCGACATGCGCGTCGTCGGTGTGGCCGACAACGGCGCCGACGCCGTGGAGCTGGCGCGTCGCCTCCACCCCGACGTGGTGGTGATGGACCTGTCGATGCCGGTCCTGGACGGCATCAGCGCCACCGAGCAGGTGCTCAAGGCCTCTCCCGACACGCGGGTCCTCGTGGTGTCGGTGTTCAGCCAGCCCGACGTCGTCGAGGCCGCGATCGCCGCCGGGGCGCACGGCTACCTCGACAAGTCCGTCGCGGCCGAGGACGTGGTCGACGGCATCCGCTTCATCACCCAGGGCCAACGCATCCTTCCGCGCCGGTTCCGCCGGCCGCCAGGCCCTGACTCCGGCTCCGAACGGGGTCCTCGCTCCTGACCCGACACCGGCCTGGTTCCGATTGTTTGCATTTGCGCAGCAATCCAAGGTCGGCTCAAGGTCCCCCTTCCACCATCAAGGCACTCCACGGCCGTGCCGGGCCGTGGTGGGGTGGAGGAGACACGCATGGAAGTTTCACGCAGGGGGTTGATCAAGCTCGGAGCAGTAGGGGCGGCGGCCGCCACGCTGCCGTTGGGTCGCACCGCGATGACGAAGTCGGGCGGCGACCGCATGCGGGAGAGCGCCTTCCCGAAGCCGTTCTCGTTGCCGTTCGTCCGGCCGCCGGAGCTGACACCGAGCGGCACCACCGACGTGCGCTGCCCGGACGGGGTGGTGCGCAGCTACCCGATGTACCACCTCGTGCAGACCTTCGCGATCGCGAGGATCATGCCCGGGTACAAGACGCCGATCTTCGGCTACAACGGCGTCACGCCGGGCCCGACGATCCGGGTGCAGCGCGGGCAGCCCGTCGTCGTGCGCCAGACCAACGCGCTGCACACGCCGCCGCCGGCGCCGGACCAGAACGCGCAGATGCCGGCGCCGTACACCAACGACCCGCTCAAGCGGTGGACGTCGACGCACCTGCACGGGTCGGCGTCGTTGCCGCAGTTCGACGGCTACGCCAGCGACATCACGCTGCCGGGCCAGTACAAGGACTACTTCTACCCGAACTCGCAGGAGGCGCGGACGCTCTGGTACCACGACCACGGCGTGCACCACACGTCGCAGAACGCCTACAGCGGCCTCGCGGCGGAGTACATCCTGCACGACTCCGTCGAGCGGAACCTCGGCATCCCGACCGGGCCGCCGTACGACGTCCCGGTCGTGATCCGCGACGCGATGTTCTGGAAGGACGGCCGGCTGGCGTACGACGACAACAGCGAGTCCGGCGTGTACGGCGACGTCATCCTGGTCAACGGCGTCCCGTGGCCGGAGATGGTCGTGGAGCGGCGGAAGTACCGGTTCCGGCTGCTCAACGCCTCGGCCTCCCGGTCCTACCGCTGGCAGCTGCACGACGGCCGGAGCGCAGTCCCGATGACCGTCATCGCGACGGACGGCGGGCTGATGCCGAAGCCTCAGTCCGTCAGCAACCTGCTGCACGGCCAGGCCGAGCGCTACGAGGTCGTCATCGACTTCGCCAAGTACCCCGACAACACGCTGCTGACGTTGCGCAACCTGTTCCCGGACAACAACGAGGACTTCGACACCGTCGGCTACGCGATGCGCTTCCGGGTGCGCGGCGCCGCCAGCAACACCAGCAACAACACGATCCCGGCCGACTGGGAGGAACGCGTCCCGGTCCACGAGGCCATGACGTTCACCGAGCAGGGGCTCAGGGCCCAGGGCGCCGTGCAGCGCCAGTTCACGTTCGAGCGCCAGAACGGCCACTGGGTCATCAACGGCGAGGACTGGCAGAAGGTCATCGACACCGATTACCAGCACTGCATCGCGGAGCCGGAGAGCGAGTCGGTCGAGATCTGGACGTTCAGGAACCCGTCGGGCGGCTGGTTCCACCCGGTGCACGTCCACCTCGTCGACTTCCAGGTGCTGTCGCGCAACGGGCGAGCCGACCTGGTCCGTCCGCACGAGCGCGGGCCGAAGGACGTCGTGTACCTCGGTGAGAACGAGACGATCAAGGTGGCCATGCGATTCGGTGGCCCGGCCGCCGGCCCCGGATGGCCCAGGCCGAGCGGGCGCTACATGATGCACTGCCACAACCTGGTCCACGAGGACCACGACATGATGGTCCAGTTCTCCGCAGGCGACCATGAGCACGTCGCCGAGCTGGACCCCGTCAAGGCTGCTCGCCCCATGCAGGGCTGATCCGTCGTGAACAACGCTCGACTGGCATTCGGTTTCGGCGTGGTCGTGGTGACCTTCGTCGTGGTCCGGTTGCTGCTCGTCGAGCCCGTCGTCGTCCGACAGGAGAGCATGGAGCCGACCCTGTCGGACGGCGACACCGCGGTCGTCTCGAAGTGGTGCCGGTGGACCGGCACCTGGGGCCGTGGCGACGTGGTCGCTGTGCGGTCCCCCGTCGACGGCGGGTTGCTGGTCAAGCGGATCGTGGCGACGGCCGGGCACCGGGTGGGCCTGCGGGACGGTCGCCTGGCGATCGACGGGGTCGCCGCTCCCCCGGACGCCGCTTCGGAGGCGATCGACGGCACCTACTTCGGACCGGTGCGCGTGCCGGCCGGCGCGGTGTTCGTGATGGGTGACAACCGTGGCCGTTCGGTCGACTCGAGGAAGTTCGGTCCGGTCGACGAGGACGACGTCGTCGGCTGTGTGGTGGCCGTCGCGTGGCCACCGAGCCACGCCGGTCTCGTGAGAGGTGAGCGATGAGTGTCCTGATGCGAGTGCTGGCCGGCGCGGTCCTGGTCCTGCTCGCCACGGCGATGGCGGCACCGGCGTCGGCGCACACCGACCTGGTGTCATCCACCGTGGCGGGCGGGACCTGGTCCCCGGGCGACGGTCCGGTGGACCTCGAGTTCTCGACCGACCTGGTCCCCGACGGGAGCACGGTGGTCGTCGAGGCCGGCGACGAGGTACGCCGCATGCCGGCACGCACGTTCGCGAACCACGTGCAGGTGGAGCTCGAGGACCTGCCGCCCGGTCCCGCCCGGCTGCGGTTCGCCGTGGTCGGGGTCGACGGGCACCGTGTCTCGGACGAGGTCGGGTTCGAGGTCCGGTCCGAGGGTGCCGGCGTGACCGAGGTCGGGCCGCAGCCCGTCACGAGCGGTACGCCGAGCGCCCTGAGCCCGGCGTCGGGCCTGCCCGACCTGCGCACCAAGCTCGTCGTGGCCGGACTGCTGGCCGCGCTCGTCCTGGCGGCGGCACTGAGCACCGTCCGCGCCGTCGCGACATCACGGGGGCGGCCATGACCGTCCGGACCCCGACGCCGGCGCCACGCGGCGCGACGCCCGCCCTGCCCAGCCCCACCGGAGCGACGTCCCACCGCGTCGTCCTCATGGCGGGTGTCGCCGCCGCCGTGGTCGTGCTGGCCGCACTGCTCACCGGAACCGCACCCCGCACCCCGCTCGACGGCCTTCCGGACGCCGGCAGGCTCGTCGGGTGGGGACTCCGGCTCGGCCGTGCCGGGCTCGACCTCAGCCTGATGGCCACGTTGGGCTGCCTCACCGTGCGGCTCCTCCTCGGCCCCCCGAAGCAGCACGCCGACGCCGTCGACCGGCTCGGCCGGATGGCTCGCCGCTGGGGCATCGCGCTCGCGACGCTGGCCGCCGTGATGACCGTGCTCGGCGCGGCGGACCTCGCCGGTACGTCGTTGTGGCAGGTGCTCGGCGACCCGCAGCTGGTGATGTTCGCGGCGTCGTACGACCTGGGCCGGGCGTTGCTGCTGCTGGTGGCGGTGGGTGCGGTGACGGCGGTGGTGGCGACTCGCCTCTCGAGCCCGTGGTGGACCGCGACGCTCCTCGCGGTCGGCTGCTGGTCCCTGGGGCCGCTGGCCGCCGCCGGGCACACCGCTGCCGCGGGTGCGCACGACACGGCGGTCGCGGGGCTGTACGTGCACGTGCTCGCAGCCTCCCTGTGGTGCGGCGGACTGGTCGGCGTCTGGCACCTGCGCGGTCGTCCGGCCACGCTCGGCTTGCTGGCGCCGCGCTACTCCGCACTGGCGCTCGGCTGCTACGTCGCGCTGGCGGCCAGCGGCCTGGTCACCGCCTGGACGCGTGTCGGGTTCACCGGGTGGTGGTCGACCTGGGGCGCCGTCGCCGTCGCCAAGATCGTCGTCCTCGCCGGTCTCGGGCTCGTCGGCCACGCGCACCGGCGGCACACGATGCCGCTGCTGCGGAACGGCCGGCACGGCGCCTTCGTCAGGCTCGTCGCCGCGGAGCTGCTGCTCGTCGGCATCGCGGTCGCGGCGGCGGTGACGCTGTCGCGGACGACCGCCCCGGCCGGCGCCGCCCCTGAGCCGGGAGGCGAGCACGTCGACGCCCTCACCGGGCTGCCGGTGCGGCTGCCACCGCCGTCGGACCTCGCGGCGATGCTCCGCTTCCGCATCGACGCCCCCGTGCTGCTGCTCATCGCGGCGGCCGTGGTCGGCTACCTCGTCGCGGTGCGCAGCCGGCTCCGCGCGGGCGGGTCGTGGCCGCGGTCGGCCACGGTGTCGTTCGTCGCGGGATCGGCGCTGCTGGTGTGGGCCTGGTGCGGGCCGCCGGCCGTCTACGCGACGGCGACCCTGTCCGCGTCGTACGCCCGGGCACTGCTGCTCCTCGTGGTCGTGCCGGCGCTGTGGCAGGCGGGATCACCCCTCGGCCTCTGGGCCGAGGCGCTGCACCATGAACCGCCGCGGCTGCCCCGCCCCGGCGCGTCGACCGCCGTCCTCATGGTCGCCGTCGTTGTCGTGGTCGTGCACTCGGGCACGTGGCTCACCACCGCGCAGAGCAGCCCGTTGCTCCGGTTCATCGCGAGCGTCTCGCTGCTGGTGGTGGGTTGCCTGGCCCGTTCCGCCACCGGCATGGGAGCGCGCCCCGCGCGGATCCTGTTCGCCGCCTGCCTCGCCGGCGTCTTCGTCACCCAGGCCATCGCGCTCGCGCGGGACCGCGTACTCCTCGAGACGCTCGCTGCCGACACCGGTCTGGCCTGGGTGAATCCGGCGGCCGACGCGGCCGGCCTCGTCGCCTGCGCCGTGGTCGGCGGCTACCTGGTGCTGTCCCAGGCGGTGCCCGCGGCGTCACCCGGTCGCACCAGCCCGAGCTCGTAGGCGGCGACGGCGGCCTGGGTGCGGTCGCGGACGCCCAGCTTGCGCAGGATCGCCGCCACGTGGGTCTTCACGGTGCCCTCACCCAGGTGCAGCCGCACGGCGATCTCGCCGTTCGACCGCCCGGTGGCGACCTCGCGCAGCACGTCGGTCTCGCGGTCGGTCAGGCGGTCGAGCACCGGCGAGGTGGGGGTACGCCGTCCCGCGTACTCGCGCAGCAGCCGCCCCACGAGCAGCGGCGCCACCGCTGTCTGCCCGGCGGCCGCCGACCGAACCGCGGCGCGGATGTCCGCTGGCGGCATGCTCTTGAGCAGGTAGCCGCATGCGCCGGCGCGCACGGCCTCGACCAGCAGGTCCTCGTCCGCGAAGGTCGTCAGCACAAGGGCCCGCGTCGATGCCAGCGCGGGGTCACCGGTGATGCGGCGTGCTACCTCGATGCCGTCGACACGAGGCATCCGGATGTCGAGCAGGGCGAGGTCCGGCCGGTGCTCACGCACCCGAGCGAGCGCTTCTCGCCCGTCACCGGCCTCGGCGACGATGTCCAGCTCCGGATCCAGCTCGAGCACCGACCGGAGGCCCTGCCGCACGAGCGGCTCGTCGTCGGCGACCAGGATGCGCACGGTGGTCACAGCTCGCCCAGGGGGATGCTCGCCTCCAGGCACCAGCCCCCGCCTCGTGGACCCGACACGACCTCGCCGCCGAACAACGCCACGCGCTCGTGCAGCCCGGCGACGCCACGCCCGGTGCCCTCGGTCCGGCCGGGTCGCGGTCGCCCGTCGTCGCTCACGCGCACGACGAGCCGGTGGTCGTCGCACGCGACGCCGACCCGCGCGCGGGTCGCCTCGCTGTGGCGGGCGACGTTGGTCAGCGCCTCCTGCACCACTCGGTAGACCGTGGTCGACAGGCTGCCCGGCAGCTCGCGGTCGATGTCGACGTCCAGGTCCACCTCGAGGCCGCCTCGCTGGACTCCCTCGACGAGGCCGGGCAGCGAGGTCACGCCGGGCGTCTCGTCGTCGCCGTGCCCGACGAGTGCGAGGAACCGGTGCATGTCCGCCAGCGCCTCGCGTCCCGTCGTCTCGATGCCACCGAGCAGCTCCCGGGTCGCGTCGTCCGTCGCTCGCTCGCTCGCGGCGCCGGCTTGCAGCGTGATGAGAGTCAGGGCGTGCGCCATCGAGTCGTGCAGATCGCGGGCGATCCGCTCCCGCTCGGCCGCGACAGCCTGCCGCGCGCCGCGGTCGGCCTCCACCTCGGCGGCGATGCGGCGGTCCGAGGCCAGGCGGAGCGCGCGCCCGCCGACCCAGGCGCCGACCAGCAGGGTGGCGTTCACCACCAGGTCGGCGAGGCCCGCCTCGCCCGTCAAGGCCGACGGCAGCAGGCCGACGACGAGGACGGTCACCACGCCCAGTGCGCCCGTACTCGTGGCGGCGTACCAGCCGAGCGAGACCAGCAGCCAGAGCAGCACGAGGAACGGCGTGGCCGTCGGCGCGCTGCCGACCAGCGGATCGACGAGGAACGAGAGCGCGGCGATGCCGATGGACACGAGCGGCTGTGTACGTCGTACGCCGAGGGCCGGGAGGATCAGCAGGTTCGACAGGAGCAGGCCGGTGAAGCTGCCGTCGATCGCGTCGCGCGACAGCACCAGCTCGATCTCCGCGACGGTGGTGACGACGGCGCCGATCGCGAGGTCGCGCTTCCAGGTCGCCGCCGGCACGCGCCGATCATAGGTTCGGCGCAGGCACGGCGTCCTCTGTCTACAGGCAGAGGCGTTCGGGCCCGCAGGGAGAGGCGCGGGAGCCCGGGTCGCGGAAGGGTCGTCGACCATGACCCAGATCTCCTTCCGGACTCCCGGCACGACCACTCGTCCCGCGTCCGCCCGTCCCGTCGCACTCGTCGCGGTCGCCGCGCTCGCGGTCGACGCCGTCGTCAGCGCGGTCGCCGGGCCCGACGCCCTCAGCGACCACATGCGCGGCGCCGGCGCCGTCTCCGAGGTCGCCGTCGGCCTCGCCTTCCTCGCGTGCGCGGCCACGCTCGTCCTGCTGCGGCCGGTCGCCGGTTGGCGCGGCTTGATGTGGTGGCTCGGCCCGGTCGGCCTGGCCCTCGGCGGCGTGATCATGGTGTGCGTGCCGGCGGTGGGCAGCGAGCCGCCAGGCCCGCTGGTCGACCTCGCGTTGCTGCCGGCGCTGGTCGGCATGGTCGCCGCCGGGATCGTGGGCACCACCCGCCGCGTATGGCCGTGGTGGACCGGGCTCGGGGTGGCGCTCTTCCTGCCGGTCATGTTCACCGCGCCGTACAACAGCGTGCTCATGGCGCTGATCTGGCTGGCCGTGGCCTCGACAGGCTCGACCGCCCGTCCGGCCACGCCGTGACCGCGCGGCGTCCCTTGTCGCGTCAATGACCTTGATGGCTCATTGCCAGGCACACACCCCGGGCGTTGACTTGATCGTTGGTCAAAGGGGAACCCCCGCACCCACGACGGCAGCTCACCACACGAGTCGGTCCGACGAGGAGTGCCCCATGAGCAGTACCAGTGTCGCCGCAGAGATCGGTCTCCCTGACGGCTACAAGGGCCAGGCGATACGGCCCGGAGACGCGGAGTACGACGCCGCGCGTCGGGTCTACAACCGGATGGTCGACAAGCGGCCGGCGCTGATCGTGCGCCCCACCGGCGCGGCTGACATCCGCGACGCCGTGGCGTTCGCCCGCCAGCAGAAGCTTCCGCTCGCGGTCCGTTGCGGCGGCCACAGCGTCGCCGGCGTGAGCATGGTCGACGGCGGCGTCCAGATCGACCTGTCCAGCCTCAAGGGCGTGCAGATCGACCCCGAGCGCGGCACCGCGATCTGCAACGCGGGCGTGCTCTGGGGCGAGTACGACCGCGAGGCCGAGATGTTCGGGCTCGCCACCCCGGGCGGTCGAGTCACGACCACGGGCGTGGGTGGGTTCTGCCTGGGCGGCGGCTACAGCTGGCTTTCGACCCGCTACGGACTGACGTGCGACAACCTTGTCGGCGCCGACCTGCTCACCGCGAGCGGCGAGATGGTGCACGTCACCGAGGACACCAACCCCGAGCTGATGTGGGGGCTGCGTGGGGCCGGCGCCAACTTCGGGGTGGTGACGTCGTTCGAGTTCAAGCTGCACCCGATCCGGCCGCTGATGCTGGCCGGGCTGCTCGCCGTACCCAACGACGGCGAGCACTCCCTCGAGGTCGCCACCGGCTTCCGCGACTACATCGAGCATGTGCCCGCCGAGGACCTGGCCGCGGCGTTCATCACCGCGCTGGCGCCGCCGGAGGACTTCGTGCCGCCCGAGCTCGTCGGCAAGCCCGTGCTGCTCCTCGTCGTGGCGTGGCTGGGCGACCCGGCCGGAGCCGAGGAGGCGATCCGTCCGATCCGTCAGCTCACCGCCGGCGGCGTCGACCTCGTCCAGCCGATGCCGTACACGGCGCTGCAGGCGATTCTCGACGCCAACAACCCGCCCGGCTACCTCAACTACCACCGCGGCATGCACCTCACCGGGCTCACCGACGAGGTGCTGGCGCGGTACCTCGAGAACGGTCGCCAGATCGGCTCCCCGCTCACCGGCGGCGTGATCTTCCACCACGGCGGCGCGATCGCCGCGGTCGGCGAGGACGACACCGCGGTCAGCGACCGCGCGGCGCCGTACATGGGGCACCCCATCGCCGCGTGGGACGACCCGGCCGACACCGACCGCGAGATCGGCTGGGTTCGGGACTTCACCGAGGCCCTGGGCCCGGTGCGGACGGGCCGCAACTACCTCAACTTCGAGCCGGAGACGAGCGAGGAGACCGTGCGGGCGGGCTTCAGCGCGGGGAAGTACGAACGTCTGGCCGCGCTGAAGGAGCAGTGGGACCCGGAGAACATCTTCAGCGGCAACCACAACATCCGTCCGAACGCCAACGGTTGACATCCGTGTCGACCCTGCTCGAGCCGTTCGCCGTCGGCGCCGGTGAGGGCCGCCGCCTCGAGACCCCCACCGGCGACTCGGCGTACGTCATGACCGACACCCGGGGCACGCACGGCTCCCTGACCGTCATGGAGCTGGTGATCTCGCCGCTGAACGGGCCGGCGCTCCACGTGCACCTGCGCGACGACGAGATCTGGTACGTCATCGAGGGCGACTTCCGCTTCAAGGCGGGAGACGAGATGTTCCGGGTGTCCTCGGGCGGGTTGGCGTTCGGGCCGCGCGGTACGCCGCACAACTTCCAGAACATCGGCGCCGCACCGGGACGGCTGCTCGTGATCACGTCACCGGCCGGTGCGGAGCGGTTGTTCGAGGACTACGCCGCGCTGCTGCCCGGCCCCGTCTCCCGGGACCGGTTCGAGCAGGTCGCCCGCGACAACTGGGTCGAGTTCGTCGGGCCGCAGCTGAAGGTCTCGGACCCCCTGGAGGTGCCGGTCGACTCCTGACCCGCAGAGCACGGCGGGCCGGGTAGTGTGAGTGACCCGGCCCCTCGAGATCGTCCCTTCGGGACGACCGCCCAACGCCGGAGGAAATGAGCGGACGCGGTGTCGTCCCCGAGCTCGTCCTTACCCGACTCGAGGTTCCCCCTGCCGTCACTGGCGCGGGCGGCGGCAGACTTCCGGGCCGCGCGAGCGCGCCTGGACGCCAAGGGGAAGGACGTCGCCCATCACGACGCCGCGCTGCTGACGCTGCACAACGCGCTCCGCACCTACGTGCGCGCCCTGGAGCGGTCAGGGCTTCCCGTGGCGGGGAAGCTCGTCAGCGAGCTGAGCATGCTCGACAACCTGGAGCGGAAGCGGTCGTTCCGCTAGTTCCGCTAGCTCGCGCGGGGCGGGGTGCTGCCGTTCGGACAAGGCGTCCCGCCCGGGTGTGCCGCTGACCACCGGGCGGGATCACTACTCACCCCGTGCCCCTGACGGGCCGGAGTGAAACGTCCGGGTCCGTCCGCCTTGCGGCTCAGGAGGTACGGCGCTGGTCGAGCCGGCGCAGCCACGGCGTCGCGGTGATGCCGTGCAGCAGCACGGACGCGGTGATCGTGAAGCCGACCGTCGCCCACAGGGCGTCGTGGTCGCCGAAGTCGCCGTGGCTGGTGGCGTAGGCGAGGTAGAACAGCGAGCCGACGCCGCGCACGCCGAAGAACGCGACGGCGAGCCGCTCGCGGGTGTCGAACTCGTCGTCCTTCGGCGCGAACGGGAGCAGGGCGACAGCACCTGACAGCGGACGGACGACCAGGAGCAGCAGCACGCCGATCACCGCGCCGGACCAGGTGAGGTGCTCCAGCAGCCCGTTGGACAAGGACATGCCGAGCAGCAGCAGCACGATCAGCGTGAGCAGCCGCTCGAGCCGCTCGACCATCGCGTGCATGTGCTGGTGGTACTCGTGCCCGCGCTCGGCCGACCGGATCGTCATCGCGCAGGCGAAGACCGCGAGGAAGCCGTAGGCGTGGGCGACCTCGGCCAGACCGTAGGACAGCAGCACGGCGGCCAGGGCCAGCAACGGCTCCCCGGTCTCCGCCAGCCTCAGGGACGGTGCGGGCGCGCGGAACGCGATCCGGGCGAGCAGCCACCCGATGACCATGCCGATCGCCACGCCGACCACGACGCGGCCGACGACGTCCCAGGCGAGCCAGCCGAGCGCCCAGGACCCGACGTCGGACGACCCGGCCAGCGCGATGGCGGCCATCACGAACGGGAACGCGAGCCCGTCGTTGAGGCCGGCCTCGGACGTGAGCGCGAAGCGGACGTCGTCGTCCTCGTCGATGCCCTCGTGCTCCTCGGCGTCGTCGTCCAGCGCGGTCGGACCGCTGACCTGGACGTCCGACGCCAGCACCGGGTCGGTGGGCGCGAGCGACGCACCGAGCAGCAGGGCCGCGGCCGGGGCGATCCCGAGGAGCCCCCAGCCGAGCAGCCAGACACCGCCGATGCACAGGGGCATGGCGATGCCGAGCATCCGCCAGGTGCCGGCCCAGGACGACCAGCCGCGCAGGTTCGAGAGCCGCAGCGGCCGGTCGAGCGCGAGCCCGACGCCCATCAGCGCGACGATCACCGTGAACTCGGTGAGGTGCTCGACGAACGACAGGTGGTCGACCGGCGACAGCGACACGTCCTCGCCGAACGGCAGCAGCCCCATCAGGGCACCGACGCCGAGCAGCACCATGGGCGCCGACACCGCTTGGCGGTGCAGCACCGTGGGCAGCACCACGGCGAGGAGGAGGGCTCCTCCGACGAGCGCGTAGACCAGGTCCGGTGTCATCGCACCGGTCTCATGCCGATCAGGCGCTGAGGCCTGCGCGCTCGCGGGCGGAGGTCTCGAGCTGGCGGCGCAGCTCGGCCAGGATCTTCTTGATCAGGCGGGACACGTGCATCTGGGTGACGCCGATGTCGTCGGCGATCTCCTGCTGCGTCGCGCCCGCGAAGAAGCGCAGGTGCACGATGCGCTGGTCGCGCGCGTCGAGCTTGGCGACGAGGGGCTCGAGCAGCACGCGCGCCTCGACGGCCTGCCACTCGTCGTCCTCGGCCGGCAGCAGCTCGGCGAGGGACACCGAGCCCTCCTGGTGGGGCGTGGCCGGCTTGTCGAGGGACATCGGCGTGAAGCAGCCGGTGGCCGCGAGCGCCTCGATCACGCGGTCCTCGGTCTCGTCGAGGTGCGCGGCGATCTCACTCGGGCGGGGCGACCGGCCGAGCGTCTGGTGCAGCTCCTCGCGGGCGTCCTGGACGCGCGGCTGCAGCTCCTGGACCCAGCGCGACGGACGGACCGTCCAGCCGTGGTCGCGGAAGTGCTTGCGGAGCTCGCCCCGGATGCAGGGGGCGGCGTAGCTGAGGAACTCCGAGCCGTACGTCGGGTCGAAGTTGCGGGCGGCGTGCACCAGGGCGACGTACGCGACCTGCGTCAGGTCGTCCAGGGACACTCCGCGGTTGGCGTAGCGCTGGGCGATGCGGCGGGCCGGGCCCATGTTGAGCACCACCACCTCGTCGATCAGCTGCCGGCGCGCGGCCGGGTCCTCCGTCTTCGCGGCCTCGAGCAGGAGGGCGGACGTCGTCCGCTCGCGGGTCGTCGGGGCGGCGGATTCCTCGGTCTGGGCCGGGGTGACAGAGACGTCGATCGTCATGGTGGTGCTCCGTTCTGGTTCGTGGTCGCCGCCGTTTTCTCCAGCAGCGGGAGCCGGCCCCACACCTACCCGGCCTCATGCGTGCCGAAACTCGGGGCGGCTCCCACGCTGCTGTTCGAGAGGCCCTGACTAGCCGTGACGAGGTCGCGGCCGGGATCGGGTTTGAACCCGGTCAGGGCTGGAAGACCACCTTGACCATGCCCTCCTCCTTCTTCTGGAAGGTCCGGTAGGCGTTGGGCGCCTCCGAGAGCGGCAGGTGGTGGGTGGCGAACGTGTCCACGCCCCAGGGGTCGCCGTCCTCGAGCTTGGCGAGCAGCTCGTCGGACCAGCGGCGCACGTTGGCCTGACCCATCCGCAGCTGCACCTGCTTGTCGAAGAGCTGGAACAGCGGGATGGGGTCCATCGCCCCGCCGTACACGCCGGAGATCGAGACGGTCCCGCCGCGGCGTACGGCGTCGAACGCGGCGTAGAGCGCGGCCATCCGGTCCACCCCGGCGTTCAGCATCAGCGGCTCGGCGACCTTGTCCGGCAGCAGGCCGACCATCTTCTGCGCGGCCGTCATCGCGGGCGAGCCGTGCGCCTCCATGCCGACCGCGTCGATCACGGCGTCGGCGCCGCGGCCGTCGGTGAGGTCGCGCACCGCGTCGCCGAGGCCCTTCTTGCCCACCTCGTCGAGGTGCAGCGTCTCCGCGCCGCGCCCCTTGACCCGATCGAGACGCTCCGGCACCCGGTCGACGGAGATGACCCGGCGGCCCTGCTCGAGGCCCATCCGGGCGGCCATGTCGCCGATCGGGCCGGCGCCGAGCACGAGGAGCGTGCCGCCGTCGGGCACGTCTGCGTACTGCAGCGCCTGCCAGGCCGTCGGCAGCACGTCGGAGAGGAAGACGAACCGGTCGTCCGACGGGCCCTCCGGCACCTTGACCGGCAGGAAGTCGGCGAACGGCACGCGCAGGTACTCGGCCTGCCCGCCGGGCACCTGCCCGTAGAGCTTGCTGTAGCCGAACAGGCTGGCGCCGGTGCCGTGCTCGCGGTTCTGGGTGGTCTCGCACTGGGAGTAGAGGTGCTGCTCGCACATCCAGCAGGAGCCGCAGCTGACGTTGAACGGGACGACGACCCGGTCGCCCGGCTTCAGCGACGTCACGTCGCCGCCGACCTCCTCGACGATCCCCATCGGCTCGTGCCCGACGATGTCGCCCGGCTGCATGAACGGCGCGAGGGTCTCGTAGAGGTGGAGGTCGGAGCCGCACAGGCCCGTCGAGGTGACCCTGATGATCGCGTCGGTCGGCTCCTCGATCTTCGGGTCCGGGACGTCGACGACCTGCATGTCGTGCTTGCCCTGCCAGGTGACTGCCTTCATCGGTGCTCCCTCTCTCGACGTACGTCGCTCTCCAGCGCACTACCCGCAACTCGGCCGCTCATGCGGCAGGACTGCGACCGGTCGGGACGGGTACCGCGCCTGTCCAGTCCTCCGTTTCCGAGACACGTCGAAGGAGTGATGGCCGTGCCCAGCAAGTCGGCGAACGTGAAGAACGAGAAGCAGTACGAGGCGCTCAAGGACAAGGGGATGTCCAAGCAGCGTGCCGCGAAGATCGCCAACTCCGAGGGGTCGTCCTCCCGGGGCGGGAAGCAGAGCGGCAAGGGCGGCGACTCGTCCCAGGGCGGGACGACCGCGCAGAAGAAGAAGGCCGGGAGCAAGGGCGGCAAGGCCAGCAGCAACAAGTCCTGAGCTCGCCCCGATCCGACCGGACACGAAGCGGGCGGGACCCGGTGCCACGGGGGCATCCGGCCCCGCCCGCTCGGTCGTTCTCGGGTGGTCGATCCCGTCGAGACCACTGCCTGTCAGGCCGGGTAGTTGCTCCCCTTCAGCATCCGCGCCAGGTGTACGGCGTTGGCCGCGAGCGTCTTGGTCGTCTCGGCGGTCTTCTCGGGGGTGTTCTCGAGGTCCTGGTAGTCCGTGCCCTGCATCGCCTCGCCGACCCAGTAGGTCACGCCGTTCGCCGGGATCGTGAAGCCGGTGTCGTTGAGCGCCTGGAACACCTCGGCGCTCACGTGGTGCGCGCCGTCCTCGTTGCCGACGACCGCGAGCGCGGCGACCTTGCCGTAGGTCGACATCCGGCCCTCGTCGTCGGTCTCCGACAGCTCGGCGTCGAGCCGCTCGAGCACCAGCTTGCAGACGGCCGAGGGCTGCCCCAGCCAGATCGGCGTCGCGATCACGAGGATGTCGCTGTCGAGCATCTTGCGACGGATCGCCGGCCACCCGTCGCCGTCGCCCTCGTCGACCTGCACCCCGAACCGGACCTGCTGGTCGATCACCCGCACCTGCTCGCCCTTGACGCCGTGGTCGGACAGGGCGCTCAGCACCTGCTCGCCGAGCTTCTCGCTGCTCGACTTCGTCGGCGCGGGCTTGAGGCTGCAGTTCAGGACGAGTGCGGTCAGTTCCGTCGAAGCGGTCGTGTCGGTCATGGGTCTGTCGGTGCCCACCCAGCAGCCGGCCTACGCATGCGCCCGCCGCGGCGGGGTACCGCCCGGGGGCCTGTGGAGAACGTGGAAAGGAGCAGCAATGCCGACCACGACGACGACCACGCTCACCGCTCCCCCCGTGGAGCCGCAGCCGACCGGGCCGAGGCCGATCGACCCCGACCTGCCGCAGCCCGACCCGCAGCCCGTGCCGACGCCGGAGCCGGATCCCGTGCCCCCGCCGCCGCCCGGTAGCGACGCGTGAACCGCCCCGGACCAGAACCGCCGAGCACGGCTCGGATGGAAACCGCATAGAGGGCGGTGCACGGGGGTACACCCGCCGCATGCAGAGCCAACGTCCTCCACTCCCGCGTCCGCGCGGGCCGCTGAGCGCCCACGTCATCGGCGCGGTCAGCCAGCGGCACCTCTCCGCCACCGACGGTCCCGACGTCGAGCGGATCGTGCACGACCCCCTGACCGACGAGGACCTGCATACCGCGCTGCACGTCCTGTACGCGCTTCACTACCGCGGCTTCGCCGGCGTCCCCGACGATCGTGAGTGGGACCCGAACCTGATCGCCCGCCGCCAGGAGCTCGAGGCCGTCTTCGAAGGCGGTCTGCGCGAGGCGACCACCGAGGCGGTCGACGCGGCCCTGGCCGAGGGTGACGTGGTGACCGGGATCCGCGCGCTGATCGAGGCCGACGACGGCCCCGACGTCGCCCGCTTCGTGCAGCGCGAGGCCACCATCGAGCAGGTGCGCGACATGCTCAAGCAGCGCAGCATCTCCACGCTCAAGGAGTCCGACCCGACGTCGTTCGTGCTGCCGCGCGTCGACGGTCCGGTCAAGGTCGCGCTGGCCGAGCTGCAGTACGACGAGTACGGCAGCGGCCGTCCGGACCGGCTGCACTCCCACCTGTTCGCCCGGGCCATGGAGGCCGCCGGCCTCGACTCGACGTACGGGCGCTACATCGACGAGGCGACCGGCACGACCCTCGCGGTCGACAACGCGATGTCGATGCTCGGGCTGCACCGCCGGCTGCGTGCGGCGTCCCTCGGCCATCTCGCGACCTACGAGGCCACCAGCACGATGCCCTGCCGTCGGATGGCTCAGGGCATCGAGCGGCTCGGCTTCGACCAGGCGGTCCGGGACTACTTCGACGAGCACGTCGAGGCCGACGCCGTCCACGAGGAGGTCGCGCTCGCCGACATCTGCGGCCGGCTCGTCGAGCAGGAGCCCGAGCTCCACCGCGAGGCCCTCTTCGGCGCCGCGGCCTGCCTGCACCTCGACGCGGTCGCCGGACGCGAGACGCTCGCCCGCTGGGCCTCGATGTCCGAGCGGATCAACGAGCGACTGGAGGTGCCGGCGTGAACCGCGAGACGCGCGTCCAGGTCCGGCAGTGCCCCGGTGGACCGCTGCTCGTGCGCGGCGCGACCGAGATCGTCGACGAGACCGGCGCGGCCCACGCGGTCGAGCGCCCGGTCGTCGCGGTCTGCGCGTGCGACAAGAGCCAGCGCAAGCCGTGGTGCGATGGCACCCACAAGGTCCTGCCGAGGAGTCGCCGGTGAGCCTGACCGCGACAGTCGGCGGACTGGCGGTCGAGTACGACGCCTCGGTCCTCAAGCCGCGCAGCTGGACCGAGGCGCAGGCCCGCTGGGCAGCCGAGCTCTCCCCCGGCCTCCCCGACGGACCGCTTCTCGAGCTGTGCTCAGGCGTGGGCCACATCGGCCTGCTCGCCGCCTCCCTCACCGGCCGCGACACCGTCCTGGTCGACGCCAGCCCCACAGCGGTGGCGTTCGCGCGGCGCAACGCCCGCCAGGTGATGGTCGCGGGGCTGCGCGTCGAGGTGCGGCACGGCCCGATGACCGACGTACTGCGGAAGGACGAGCGCTTCCCGCTGGTGCTCGCCGACCCGCCGTACCTCCGCAGCGCCGACATCACCCAGTACCCCGACGACCCGCCCAGCGCAGTCGACGGCGGCGAGGACGGGCTCGCGCTCGCCCGCAGCTGCCTGGCCGTCGCGAGCCGGCACCTCACCGGCGACGGCGCGCTCGTGCTGCAGCTGCGCGACGCGGACCAGGCCACGGCCGTGGACGCGACCGCCCGCGACCACGGGCTGTCGCTGGTCGAGACCCGGATGGTCGGCGACCACGGCGCGCTCGTGCTGGTCCGTCGTTCGTAGCCCGAGCGCGCCGTAGCCGCAGCCGTCCTCAGCTCTCGGCGCTGCTGCGCCAGCCGGCGTCCGCCTCGTCGTGGCCGTGCGCGGCCATCAGCGTGAGACCGCCGTCGACGGTGATCGACGTACCGGTGACGTACGTCGAGCGCGGTGAGGCGAGAAAGCCCACCACCGAGGCGATCTCGTTCACGTGCCCGGGACGGCCGAGCGGGTTGCCGGGACGCTTCGCCGCGAACGCCTGCTGCTCCTCCTTGCCCGTCATCGGGGTGGCGATCTCGCCGGGCGCGACCGACGTGACGAGGATGCCGTCCTCGGCGAGCTCGAGCGCCAGGACCTTGGTGAGCATGCCGAGCCCGGCCTTGGCGCTGCAGTACGCCGCGGCGCCGAGGCGCGGCACATGCTCGTGCACGCTGGTGATGTTGATGATCCGGCCACCGTGCCCGGCGTCGCGCATCAGCTTCGCGGCGTGCTTCGAGCACAGGAACGGGCCGTCGAGGTCGGTGGCCAGCACGTGCCGCCAGGTCTCGTAGTCCAGGTCGAGCACCCGGTCCCGGTGCCCGGAACCGGCGTTGTTCACGAGCACGCCGAGGCCGCCGAGCTGCTCGGCCAGCTCGTCGACGACGCCGCCCGTGTCGGGCTCGGACTGGTCCTGCCGCGTCACGAAGCAGCGCTGGCCGCGCTCCTCGACCGCGGCCCGGGTGTCCTCGGCACCGGACTCGTCGGTGTGGAAGGTGATTCCGACGTCGAAGCCCTCGCTGGCCAGCAGCTCGGCGATGGCCTTGCCCATGCCGGAGTCCGCGCCGGTGACGACGGCGAGACGCGGGTGCGCTGGGTGCCTGGTGTCCATGTCGGTGTCGGTATGGGTGCTCATGCCGGCGCGGTACCCCACGAGGTCCGGACGACGCGTGCTATGGCCAGCCGGGCATGCCGGCCGCAGACTGGGGCACGGCGTCCCTGGAGCAGGACCGAGGAGGTTCCATGCAGACCGACCAGCCGACCGAGCCCCTGACCGGACCGACCCGCAGCACGGTCGCGGGCGCGCCGCTCGCCGACGACGAGCTCGCGCGCATCGACGCCTGGTGGCGCGCGGCCAACTACCTGTCCGTCGGGCAGATCTACCTGATGGACAACCCGCTGCTGCGCGAGCCGCTCCGGCCCGAGCACGTGAAACCGCGCCTCCTCGGCCACTGGGGTACGACGCCGGGACTGACGTTCATCTACGCGCACCTGAACCGCGCGATCATGCAGCGCGACCAGGACATGCTCTACATCACCGGACCCGGTCACGGCGGGCCGGGGCTCGTCGCGGCGGCGTACCTCGACGGCACCTACTCCGAGGTCTACCCCGAGATCACCCACGACGAGGAGGGTCTGCAGCGGCTGTTCACGCAGTTCTCGTTCCCCGGCGGCGTGCCCAGCCACGTCGCGCCGGAGACGCCGGGCTCGATCCACGAGGGCGGCGAGCTCGGCTACGCGTTGAGCCACGCGTACGGCGCGGCCTTCGACAACCCCGACCTCGTCGTCGCCGCGGTGATCGGGGACGGCGAGGCCGAGACCGGTCCACTGGCGACGAGCTGGCACTCCAACAAGTTCGTCGACCCGCGCCGCGACGGCGCCGTGCTGCCGATCCTGCACCTCAACGGCTACAAGATCGCCAACCCGACGGTGCTCGCGCGGATCCCGGAGGAGGAGCTGCTCGCGCTGCTGCGCGGCTACGGCCACACGCCGTACGTCGTCGAGGGGTCGGACCCGGAGGAGATGCACCAGGCGTTCGCCGCGACGCTCGACCGCTGCCTCGACGAGATTCGCGAGGTCCAGCAGCGGGCGCGGACGACGGGCGACGCGCAGCGGCCGGCGTGGCCGATGATCGTGCTCCGCTCCCCCAAGGGATGGACCGGTCCCGAGTCGGTGGACGGCAAGCGGGTCGAGGGATCGTGGCGCTCCCACCAGGTGCCGTTCGCGGACGCGCGGAACGACGAGAGCCACCGCGAGGTGCTCGAGGAGTGGCTGCGCTCCTACCGGCCCGAGGAGCTGTTCGACGCGACCGGCGCGCTCGTGCCGGAGGTGGCGGAGCTCCATCCGCCCGGCGACAAGCGGATGAGCGCGACGCCGTACGCCAACGGCGGCCTGCTGCTCAAGGACCTGCGGATGCCGGACTTCCGTCAGTACGGCGTTCCGGTCGACGCGCCGGGCACCGGATCGGTCGAGGCGACGCGCGTGCTGGGCGGCTTCCTGCGCGACGTGATGGCCCGCAACCTGGAGACGTTCCGGATGTTCGCGCCGGACGAGAACTCCTCCAACCGGCTGCAGGACGTGATGGACGCCAGCCCGCGCACCTGGAACGCGCAGCACTGGCCGGAGGACGACCATCTCGCGCCCGAGGGCCGGGTGATGGAGATCCTTTCCGAGCACACCTGCCAGGGCTGGCTGGAGGGCTACCTGCTGACCGGGCGGCACGGGCTGTTCTCGTGCTACGAGGCGTTCATCCACCTCGTCGACTCGATGTTCAACCAGCACGCGAAGTGGCTGAAGACCACCAACGACATCCCGTGGCGGCGGCCGATCGCGAGCCTCAACTACCTGCTCACCTCGCACGTGTGGCGGCAGGACCACAACGGCTTCTCGCACCAGGACCCCGGGTTCATCGACCACGTGGTGAACAAGAAGGCCGACGTGATCCGGGTGTACCTGCCGCCGGACGCCAACACGCTGCTGTCGGTCGCCGACCACTGCCTGCGCACGAAGCAGTACGTCAACGTGATCGTCGCCGGGAAGCAGCCCGCGCTGCAGTACCTCACGATGGACCAGGCGATCGTGCACTGCACCAAGGGCATCGGCATCTGGGACTGGGCGAGCACCGACCAGGACGGCGAGCCCGACGTCGTCGTCGCGTGCGCCGGCGACGTACCGACGATGGAGGCGCTGGCCGCGACCGACCTGCTCCGCGAGCACTTCGACGACCTGAAGATCCGGTTCGTCAACGTCGTCGACCTGATGCGGCTGCAGCACCACGAGGAGCACCCGCACGGGCTGCGCGACACGGAGTTCGACTCGCTGTTCACGCGGGACCGGCCGGTGATCTTCGCGTACCACGGCTACCCGTGGCTGATCCACCGGCTCACCTACCGCCGCACCAACCACGACAACATCCACGTGCGCGGCTACAAGGAGGAGGGCACCACCACGACGCCGTTCGACATGACGGTGATGAACCAGGTGGACCGGTTCGACCTCGCCATCGACGTGATCGACCGGGTGCCGCGGCTTCAGCCGCGCGCCGGGCACGTACGGGAGGCGTTGCGCAACAAGCTGATCGAGCACCGGATCTACGTGCGGAGGTACGGCGAGGACATGCCGGAGGTTCGCGAGTGGCAGTGGACGCGCGAGCCGGGCCCGGAGGTGCGGACCGGCGACGCGCCGCGCGAGACGCCGGAGGGCTGAGGTCGGTGGCGTGGCTGCAGGCGGTCATCGACGTGCCCGCGGACAGCCACGAGACCGCCGCGGCCTTCTGGGCTGAGGCGCTCGGCTGGTCGCTCGGCCCGGCGTGGTCGGGGCATCCGGAGCTGGCGAGCTTCACGCCCCCTGCGGGTGCGCCGTACGTGCACCTGCAGGAGGTGGACGCTCCGGCGCGGGTGCACGTGGACGTCGAGGTCGACGACCGGTCGGCTGCGGCTGATCGCGCGGTGGGGCTAGGTGCGGAGCTGGTGGCCGTGCACGACCGGTGGCACGCGATGCGCTCCCCCGGCGGGCTGCCGTTCTGCCTGGTCTCGCGCTCCGGGCACGAGGCGCCGCAGCCGGTCACGTGGCCGGGCGGGCACCGGTCGCGGCTGGTGCAGGTGTGCATCGACTCGCCGCCGCCGGTGCACGACGCGGAGGTGGAGTTCTGGCGGGCGCTGCTCGAGGGTCGGTGGGTGCCGTCGGACGGGCCGGAGTTCGC
The DNA here is from genome assembly GCA_036280235.1 of Nocardioides sp. Classification (GTDB taxonomy): domain Bacteria; phylum Actinomycetota; class Actinomycetes; order Propionibacteriales; family Nocardioidaceae; genus Nocardioides_B. The sequence goes on along the minus strand of DASURB010000153.1, from coordinate 117,285 downwards.
CGGGAAGTGGCACGACGACGACGGTTCGCCGCTGCAGCTGCTGTTCCAGCGGACCGAGGACCCAGGCGGCCCGGTCCGGGCGCACCTCGACTGGGGCACCGACGACCTGGCCGCCGAGGTGAAGCGGCTGGTCGCGCTCGGAGCGGACGACGTCGGGCCGGGCCGCGGTTGGCACGTGCTGCGAGCTCCGGACGGGCAGCTGTTCTGCGCGACGCTGAACGCGCCGGACACGGTCCGGAAGCGCGACCTGGACTGAATGGGCTGAACGCCTGACGCCGACGTACTCCCGGCGTATCATCGCCGTATGGCGATGAGAACGATCGAGGCCACCCCTGCCGTCGCCGAGGCCGAGGCGCTGTCGGCCGCCGCCGACCTCTTCCACGCGTTCGGCGACCGGTCGCGGCTGACGATCGTGCAGCACCTGACGCTCGGCGAGCACCGCGTCGTCGACCTCACCCGCCACCTCGGGCTGGCCCAGTCGACGGTGTCGAAGCACCTGGCCTGCCTGCTGGACTGCGGCATCGTCACCGTGCGCACCGAGGGACGGTCGTCGTACTACGCGCTCGCGCACCCCGACACGACGCTCGACCTGCTGGCCGCCGCCGAGCGGCTGCTGGGCGTGACGAACGACGCGGCCGCGCACTGCACCCGAGCCCGCGCGGGGTCCTGATGGGCGCCGGTCACAGCCACGGCGCGCCCGCCGGCCACCCGGGCGCGCGGCACCGCTGGCGGCTGACGGCGGCGTTCGTCCTCGTTGCGTCGTTCTTCCTGGTCGAGCTCGTCGTCGCGCTGACGTCCGGCTCACTGGCGCTGCTCTCCGACGCCGGGCACATGGCCGCCGACGTGGTGGCGCTTGGCGCCGCGCTGCTCGCGACCCGCATCGCGACGCGGCGCGACCACACGGGACGCCGTACCTACGGGTCGTACCGCGCCGAGATCTTCGCCTCCGGCTTCACCGTGCTGCTGATGCTCGGGACGTCGGTGTACGTCGTGATCGAGGCGTTCTCGCGGCTGGGCGAGGACGTGTCCGTCGAGGCCCGCCCGATGCTGGTTATCGGCGCGATCGGCCTGGTGGTCAACGTGGTCGCGCTGCTGCTCCTGCGCGGCGGGGCCGGTGAGTCGCTCAATGTGCGCGGGGCGTACCTCGAGGTCGTCGCCGACACCGCCGGCTCCGTCGGCGTGCTGCTCGCCGGCTGGCTGGTGGCCGCGACCGGCCGGACCTACTGGGACACGATCGTGGCGCTCGCCATCGGCGCGTTCGTCGCCGCCCGTGCGATCGTCCTGGGGCGCCAGGTGCTCGCCGTACTCGCCCAGCACGTCCCCGCCGACCTCGACATCGACGAGGTGACCCGCGACCTCACCGCCGTCGAGGGCGTGTGCGACGTCCACGATCTGCACCTGTGGACCCTGACCTCCGGCATGCACGTGGCGACCGCCCACCTCGTCGCCACCGAGTCCGGTGACGTCGCCGGCATCCTCGAGGGCGCGCGGCAGGTGCTGCGCGACGACCACGGCGTCGTCCACGCCACGCTCCAGGTCGAGCCCGCCTCCAGCCGCTCCTGCCACGAGCTGGACTGGTAGGCGGCGCCGACATCTCATGTAAAGCGGAGTTATTGCGACTAGGCACCACGCTCGGCGCGCTCGAGGTCGCGGTAACTCCGCTTTACATGTTCCGGACCCGACCGCCTCAGGCCGGGCGTGAGCGACAGCGTGACGAGCAACGACGCGCTCGCGAGCACGGCCATCGTCCAGGCGACGCCGGTGGAGCCACGGCCGAGGACCTCCGCGATGCCGCCGCCGAGCAGCGCGCCGACGCCCTGCATGACCATCAGCCCGGTGCTGTTGAGCCCCATCACCTGGCCGCGCTGGTCGGCGGGGGTGTGCGCGATGAGGCGCTCCTGCAGAGGCAGGCTCGCCGCGAACCCGACCGACGCGACGAACGCCAGTACGCACGCGACCGGCATCGACGGCACGAACGCGAAGGCGAGGTACGGCGCCGCGAGCAGCAGCCGGAGCGGCTCGACCAGCCGCTCGCGCACGTCGGGCGTGAGGAAGCGGCCGACGACCACGTCGCCGAGCAGCATCCCGGCCGCGCCGGCGGCGAACAGCCATCCCGCGCGCTCCCCCGCGAACGGGACGAACAGCGCCTCGCAGCCGACGATGATCCCGTTCGGCACCCACAGGCACAGGTAGACCGGCCGCAGCACCCGAGAGCCGAGCAGCGCGCGGTTCACCTCCCGTGTCCGTCGTACGACGCCCGTCCCGGCGACCCGCGGCGGGTGGTCGGCGAGACCGAACCGCACCAGGAGCAGCGACATCAACGCGAGCCCGGCCGAGCCGAGGAACAGCACGGACGGCTCGAGCAGCAGCACCAGCACGCCGCCGACCCCGTACCCGGCGATCTGCATGACTCCCACGGCCGTGTTGATGGTCGAGCGCCCGAGGACGAACGCGTCCGCCGGGAGCACCTCCGACATCAGCGCGATGGCGCTGCCGGCGGTCGCCGACATCACCAGCCACGGGATCGCGATCAGCACGAAGCGCCAGCCCCACGCCAGGTCGGGGAGCGCCTGCAGCAGGCTCGTCGCGACGATGACCGCCTCGACCAGGACCAGCGCCTGGCGCGGGCGGATCAGGTCCGACAGCGCGAGCAGCAGCGACGAGCCGAGCAGCCGCACCAGCGGGCCGCCGAACATGCTGAGCGCGGTCAGGATCGGCGAGCCGGTGGCGGCGTACATGATCGTGCCGAGCGCCAGGCTCGCCACTGAGCCCGACATCACCATGAAGCACTGGGACAGGAACAGGACGCGGAACTCCGAGACGGAGAACAGCTGGCGGTACGTCTTCATCGCGACAGCGTGAGGCGTCGGGATGCGTCGGCGGTAATGTTTCGTGCGGAGGCGAAACATGGGCACCTGGCAGATCTCGGCCGACCTGTTCGCGCGGAGCAGGTTCGTGCTGTCCCCGCTGGCCGAGGTGACCGGCACGCTCGGCGCCCTGATGCAGCCGGTCGACGCCGACGAGCGCGCACTCGCCGCCGGCCACCGCGAGGCGTTCACCGCGATGCTCGACGCGTACCCCGCCCGTCGCGAGGTGTTGCGGTTCTGCTCCCGTCCGGGCTGGCTCGCCGACTTCCTGACCCTGCCGCCGGCGGGCCCGGACGCGACCATCGAGTCGCAGCTCGACCAGGTCCGCGCACGCGGAGACCGTCGCGTCCGAGCCGACCTGCGCGAGGTCGCCGGTGACCGGCCGCTGCCGTCGGTGCTGCGCCGCCCGGGCGTCGCCGGCCATGCCGCCGACCTCCTCGGGTGGGTCTGGTCGCACACCGTCGCCGCGGACTGGGCCCGACGCGAACGGGTGCTCCGCGCCGACATCGTGTCCCGCACCAGCCGGCTCGCCACGCAGGGCTGGGCGGCGGTGCTGCGCGACCTCGGCAGCGACCGGGAGTGGCTCGGCGACGGACGGCTGCGGATCAACCGCCACGACAACCCGCCCCGCGTGCTCGAGGACGACGCCGAGCTGCTCTTCATCCCGGTGCACGCGCGCGGGACCTGGGTGGGGTGGGACATCCCGCACAGGTACGCCGTCTACTACCCGGTCACCGGTGCGCTCGCCGAGGTCGGCGGCCGCAGAGCGGACGGACTGTCGCCGCTGCTGGGCCGCAACCGGGCACGGATCCTCAGCGAGCTGGACGAGCCCGCCAGTACGTCGCACCTGGTGACGCGCACGGGACTGCCGCTCGGCACGGTCGGCGGGCACCTGCGCGTGCTGCTCGACGCGGGGCTCGTGCTGCGTCGCCGCTCGGGCCGCGAGGTGCTCTACTGGCGGACCGCGCTCGGGGACACGCTCGTCGCCGCCGGCACCTCCTGATCCCAGTCGATGCGGTAGTTCCAGATCCACCGGAACGGGTCGCGCCCGCCGCGGAACATCGCCTTCATCGCCAGCGGCATCATGGCGTCCCGGAGCGCCCGCGTGACCGGTCCCGCCGTCTTGCCGGAGCCGTTCCGCCGGCCCTGCGCCACGACACGTTCCACCCGGTCGCGCCGCAGGGAGTGGTAGCGCCGGAAGGCGGCCTCGGCGCCGGGTACGTCGCGCAGGCACTTGGCGAGGACGACCGCGTCCTCGATGGCCAGCGAGGCGCCCTGACCGGACGACGGCGAGACCGCGTGCGCCGCGTCGCCGACGAGGACGACACGCCCGGTGTGCCAGGTCCGGACCGACGGCAGGTCGTAGGTGACCCAGCCGGCGGAGATCTGCTCGGTCCGGTCGATCAGGTCGAGCGCCGGGACCGTGTCGTCGCGGAACAGCTCGCGCAGCTCCCGCCGCCACTCGTCCGGAGGAACCGCCGCCAGCGCGGCCGGGTCCGGCTCCTCGCGCCTCGCCGGGTTGGCGAACCACCACACGTCGCCGTCGGGATGGGCGACGTACCCGAAGAAGGAGCGGCGGCCGAACACCAGGTGGTTCACGCCCGACGGGAGACCGAGGTCGACCCCGCGGGCGTAGCCGGCGGTGTTCAGGAACCCGAGGTACTGCGGCTGCGGGGCGGCCGGGTCGATCGCGTGACGGGCGGCCGAGCGGATGCCGTCGGCGCCGACGAGCACGTCACCTTCCGCCGTGCTGCCGTCCGCGAAATGGGCGCGTACGGCGTCGGCGGTCTCCTCGACGTGCACGAGGCGCTTGCCATGGACGACCGGGATGCCGGCGTCGACCACCTGTTGCGCCAGTGCGGCGTACAGGTCCGGCCGCGAGATCGTGATCGCCCGGGTGCCGTCCGGGAGCGCGCCGCCGTTGGGGAAGTCCGCCAGGACCCGGCCGCGTCCGTTCGTGACGACCATGCGGTCCGTGGCGAAGCCGCGGTCCAGGACGGGCGCGTCCAGCCCCACGGCGCGCAGGGCGCTGATCCCGTTGAGTCCGAGACCGAGGAACGCCCCGACGCCGTGGGCACCGCGCTCGTGCCCCTCGTACAGGACCGGCTCGAAACCGGCGCGCTGCAGGGACACGGCTGCGACCGAGCCGGCGATGCCGGCTCCGATCACCAGGGCTGTGCGTGACATGTGCTGCTCCTCGTCCCCGGGGCATCCCCGGACCTTTTATTTCGTTCGATCGAAGGAAATGTACGGGTACGCTTGTCCCATGTCAAAGGCACAGCGGTCCCGCCGGCGCACCCAGCTCCTGGCCTCGCTCCAGCAGGCAGGCCGAGAGCAGAGCAACGCGGCGGTCATGTTCCACACCGCCGTGGCGGCGCACATGGGTCTCAGCGCGACCGACGAGAAGATCCTCGACCTGCTCGAGCGGCACGGTCCCCTTTCGGCCGGGCAGCTCGTCGAGCACACCGGCCTCGCGCCGTCGTCGATCACCGCCGCGGTCGACCGGCTCGAGCGCAACGGCTTCGTGGACCGCGCCCGTGACGACGTCGACAAGCGCCGGGTGACGGTCGTGCTGCGTCAGGACCGCCTGGCCGAGGCGCAGCCCCTGTTCGCGGACCTGGCGCGCCGGCTCAAGCGCGTGTACGACGGCTACAGCGACGACGACCTCGCCGTCGTCCTGCGGTTCATGGAGGAGTCAACGGCCGCCCAGCACGCCGCGACGGAGAAGCTCACCCAGGCGCAGGACCGCTGACCCCGGGCACGATCCGGATGTCGCGCACGGCGGCATCGCCGAGGACCTCGAGTGCCGCCTGGTAGGCCGGGCTCTCGTACGTCGCGACCGCCGCCTCGACGCTGGGGAACTCGATGACGGTCGTGCGCTCGACGACGCCGGCCTCGAAGGCCGCGGCGGGCGTCCCCCGGGCCAGGAAGCGCCCGCCGCCGGCGAGCATCAGCGGACCGGCCAGCGCGGCGTACGCCGCAAGGCGCCTCTCGTCGCTCACCGAGCGGAAGGTGTTGATCCAGTAGGCGGTCATCGCGTCTCCAGCGTCTCGGTGCGTACGGCGTCGGGGGAGCTCGAGCGGGTGGCGCCGACGCTGGCCGCGGTGACGCAGGCGATCGCGGCGAGCTGCAGCGGGTCGAGCCACTCGCGCAGCAGCACGGCGGCCACCAGTGCCGCGACGGCGGGCTCGAGGCTCATCAGGATTCCGAAGGCGCGAGCGGGCAGCGTGCGCAGAGCGACCATCTCGAGGCTGTAGGGGATGACCGAGCTGAGCAGGCCGATCAGCGCACCGAGCAACAGAAGCCGAGGCTCGAGCAGGCGCGTGCCGGCGGCGGCGACGGCGAACGGCGCGACGGCGAGGGTCGCCGCCGTACTGGCCAGAGCCAATCCCTCGACGCCGGCCCAGCGGCGACCGGTGGCGGCTGTCGACACGATGTACAGCGCCCAGCAGGCGCCGGCGAGCAGCGCCAGGGCGAACCCGAGCGGGTCGACCTTCGCGGGACCGGCGCCGAACAGCAGGACGCCCACCGCCGCGAGCGCCACCCACACGAGGTCGCGCCGCCGGTGGCGGTTGAACGCGGCGACCGCGAGCGGGCCGACGAACTCGATGGTCACCGCGATGCCCAGCGGGATCCGCGAGAACGACTCGTAGATGGCCCAGTTCATCGCGCCGAGCGCCAGGCCCAGCCAGAGCACGGGCCGCCAGTCCTCCGGGGAGCGGCCGGTCAGTCTCGGCCGGGCGAGGGCGAGGAGGACCAGCGAGCTCGTCAGCAGCCGCAGCCAGACCATTCCCACCGGCGGGATCTCGCCGAACAGCCCCTTCGCGACCGCGGCTCCGAACTGCACCGACGCGATGCCGATCAGCACCAGCGACACCGGCGACAGGCGCGCAGCCGACCGCGCGCGACCCGCCCGCGTGTCGGGCCGCTGCCCGTGGCCCTCGCTCATCCGTCACCCCTCGCTCGGTCGGCCCGGTCGGTCGTCCTGGGTCCAGCCTCGTGGTCTGAGGTAGCGCAGGCCCATAGGACGATCTCCCTATTTCGGGCGGTTCGCGGGCCGCCGTACGTCGATCGCTGCCGCCGGCGGCCGCGGCACGAGCTCGGCGAGGTGCGCCGGCGCCTGGATGCAGTAGGAGTCGGTGAGCAGCTCGCCCAGCTCGTCCCAGTCGGTGGCGTCGTCCAGGAGCATCCCGACGACGTTGCCGCCCCAGCTGCCGCGGAAGTACGGCGCGCCCAGGTGCTCGAACGCCATCACCTCGTCCGGCTCGGCCCGGAACGTCACCCGGAACAGCTGGTCCTCGCCGCCGAACACGTGCGCGACCGTCGCCTGCCGCACCCGCCAGCGGGTGCCGACCCAGGCCGCCTCCTCGTAGCAGTCCGGCAGGGAGGTCAGCACCTTCCCGATGCGCTGCACCATCCACTCCGGGACGTCGGGTCGCTCCGCCACGGCCTCAGCCTGCCACGGCCCGGGGACGCCGCGGACGCCGCCGGCGCCCGTCATGTAAAGCGGAGTTATTGCGACTCCGAGTGCGCCGGGCTACGCACCAGTCGCAATAACTCCGCTTTACATGTTTCTGGCCGCAGGCATTCAACACCCGCGGCCGGGTAACGCGATGGCATGGCCAGTCCTGAGTACCGCAAGGGGCCGAGTCCGGACGAGCCGCTCAACGCGCCCGGGCCGCGACCCAAGGTGACCCCCGTCCTGTTCGTGTTCATCCTGCTCGCGGTGATCGCGGCGATCTTCCTGGCGATGTTCCTGATCCCCAGCGGCAGCAGCTAGCGCGCCAGCCAGACCGCGAGCCCCAGGCCGAGCAGGCCGATCACGATCCGCAGACCGCGCTCGGGCAGCCGCCGGGCGAGCCGCGGGCCCGCGACGCCGCCGGCGAGCATGCCGATCGCGATCGGCAGCACGGCCGACCACGACACCGGCGCGACCGCGACGTACAGCGCCGTCGCCACGAGGTTCCCGACGCCGGTGATCAGCGTCTTCATCGCGTTGCTGACGTGGAACGGGTCGGCGTACCGCAGCGTCAGCAGGGCCAGCACGATGATCCCCGCACCGGCGCCGAAGTAGCCGCTGTACATCCCGGCCCCGGCGATCGCCAGCCCGAAGGTACGGCGGTGGCCGCCGCGGTGCCCGACGGCCCAGCCGCGCAACGTGTCCCGGAACAGCAGGAGCAGCGAGCCCAGCGCGACGAGCCACGGCACGACGGCCTCGAACGTCGAGGCGGGCGCGGCCAGCAGCAGGACCGCGCCGAGCGCGGCGCCCACACCGGCGACGGCACCCAGCACGGCAACGCGACGGCCGTGGCCGCGCAGCTCGTCGCGCGCGCCGACGATCGAGCCGAGGCCGACGGCCGTCATCGCGGTCGTGTTCGAGACGTTGGCCGACAGCGGCGGCAGGCCGGCGGCGAGCAGCGCGGGGTAGCTGACCAGCGAGGCGAGCCCGGCGACCGTGCCGACGACGCCGGCGCCGAACCCGGCGACGACGAGCAGGGCGAACGCGGTCACGTCGATGTCGTGCTCCAGCCCATGCGCTCGATTCTCCCGCGCAGAGGCAGCGCGGAGGGGCTCGGGGTCAGGCGGTGTAGACGGTGACGTCGGACGCCTTCACCGAGAACAGCACCCGGTCGCCGGGCACCAGGTCGAGGTCGGCGACGGCGGGCACCGTCACGTCGGCCATCAGGTCGCCCGCGTGCACGCGCACCAGGTCGCCGCGCGGCTCGAGGTCGGTGACGGTGACCGAGAGCGCGTTGCGCGGGCTGCCGCCGGGCGGCTCGCGGAACACCGACACGGCGTTCGGCCGGAACACCGCCGCCACCTGGGCGCCCTCGGCCGGGCGGTCGCCGACAGCGAGACCGGCCACCCGCAGCCCGTTCGAGTGCACCGACCCCTCCAGCCAGCGACCGGTGACGAGGTTGAGCCCGGCGACCCGCGCCGCGAACGCGCTGCGCGGCGCGGCCAGCACGTGCCGGCTCGGCCCCGCCTCGACGACGCGGCCGCCGTCGAGCACGTACACCCGGTCCGCGAGCAGCAGCGCGTCCAGCACGTCGTGGGTCACCACCACCGCCGAGCGGCCGTGCAGCACCCGCTTGAGCATCTGGCGCAGCGCCGGCGCGACCGCGACGTCGAGGGCGGCCATCGGCTCGTCGAGCAGCAGTACGTCGGGCTCCGCGGCGAGTGCCCGGGCGATCGCGACCCGCTGCGCCTGGCCGCCCGACAGCTCGGCCGGCCGCCGCGCGGTCAGGTCCGTGGCGTCGACCAGCTCGAGCCAGCGCGTCGCCGTACCCGCGGCTTCCTTCTTCGACAGGCCACGGGCGCGCGGACCGAACGCCACGTTGTCGCGTACGTCGAGGTGCGGGAACAGCAGCGGGTCCTGGGCGAGCAGCGCCACGCGCCGCGCGTGGGGGGCGACGAACGTTCCGGGCCGGCCGGGCCCGACGTCGGTCAGCACCCGTCCCGCCAGCTCGACCCCGCCGCGGTCCGGTCGCAGCAGCCCCGCGACCAGGTCCAGCACCGTCGACTTGCCCGCGCCGTTGGGGCCGAGCAGCGCGACCACCTCGGTGTCGCCGACCTCGACCGCCACCTCGACGTCCCGCTCGCGCACCTCGGCGTCCACGATGAGGCTCATGTCGCGCGTCCTCGGACCAGCCCGATCACGAGCACGGCGACGACCACGAGCACGAGCGACAGCGCGACCGCGGCGTCGGGGTCGGTCTCGCGCTGCAGGTAGATCTCCAGCGGCAGCGTCCGCGTCACGCCCTGCAGCGACCCCGCGAACGTGATCGTCGCGCCGAACTCCCCGAGCGCCCGCGCGAACGACAGCACCGCGCCCGACAGCAGCCCCGGCAGCACCAGCGGCAGGGTCACCCGGACGAACACCATGGTCGGTCGTGCGCCGAGCGTCGCGGCGACGACGTCGTACCGCTCCCCGCCGGTGCGCAGCGCCCCTTCGAGCGAGACGACCAGGAACGGCAGCGCCACGAACGTCTGCGCCAGCACGACCGCGGCGGTGGAGAAGGCGATCTGCACGCCGAGCACCTCGAGCGTCTCGCCGAGCAGGCCGCGGCGTCCGAACGTGTAGAGCAGCGCGATGCCGCCGACGACCGGCGGCAGCACGAGCGGCAGCAGCACCAGCGCCCGCACGACGCTCTGCCCCCGGAAGCTCGTGCGCGCGAGCAGCACGGCCATCGGCACACCGAGCAGCACGCAGAGCACGGTGCTGGCCGCGGATGTGCGCAGGCTCAGCCACAGCGCCGCGCGCGAGCTCTCCGAGGTGACCAGCTCGCCGAAGCTCGGCCAGTCGACGCGCGCGACGACGGCGACCAGCGGGAGCACGACGAACAGCGCCCCCAGCGCGGCGGGCACGAGCAGCCACAGCGGCAGCCCGACGGGGCGCGAGCGGGACGTCATCGCCGCTCCGGCGAGCCGAACCCGGCCTCGCGCAGGACCCGGCGCCCCTCGTCACCGGTGACCAGGTCGACGAAGTCCTGGGCGAGATCGGGCTCCTCTGCGTCGACCACCGGCACGATCGGGTAGCGGTTGACGACGTACTCGGCCTCCGGGAACGCGACGCCCTCGACGGAGTCGCCGGCGGCGATCACGTCGGTGACGTAGACGAGCCCGGCGTCCGCCTCGCCACTCGCCACCTTGCCGAGCACGTCCGTCACCGACTGTTCCTCGCTCACCGGCCGCAGCAGGACACCCACGTTGTCCGCGGCCTGCTTGGCGGCAGCCCCGCACGGCACCTCGGGTGCGCACACGACGACGTCGAGATCCCCCTCGAGGTCCTGCAGGGACGTGACGCCGGCGGGGTTGCCGGGAGGTACGGCGATCCGCAGCGTGTTGGTCGCGAACACCACCGGGTCGCCGGCAGCGAGGCCGTCGGCGACGAGCTTGTCCATGTTGGACTCGTCGGCGGAGGCGAACACGTCGGCCGGGGCGCCCTGCTGGATCTGCGCGACCAGGTCCGAGGAGCCGGCGAAGCTGAACTCCACCCCGACCCCCTCGTGCTCGGCCTCGAAGACCTCGCCGATCTCCTCGAAGGCAGTCGTCAGCGACGAGGCGGCGTAGACGGTCAGCGTCCTCGGCTCGCTCTCGGTCCCGCCGGAGCACGCCCCGAGCGGGGCCAGCGCGACGAGTCCCAGCGTGGCGGCGAGCAGTGACCGGAGGCTCACGGCGTCTCCGCGATGTCGACGATGACGTTGGTGGACTTGATGACCGCGACCGCGACCGACCCGAGCTCGAGACCCAGGTCCCGCACCGCCTCGGAGCTCATCAGCGAGACCACCCGGAACGGGCCGCACTGCATCTCGACCTGGGCCATCACGGTGTCGGTCCGGATGTCGGTGACCAGGCCGACCATCCGGTTGCGCGCCGAGCTCGCCGTACCACCCGGGATCGCGGGCGGCCGGGCCTGGCTGCGCGCGACCTGCGCGACCTCGTAGCCGTCGACGACCTTCCGCCCGACGTCGTCGACGGACGCCTCGAGCACGCCCTGGTCGACCCAGCGGCGGACGGTGTCGTCGCTGACGCCCAGGTAGGTGGCGGCGTCCCGGATACGCATCTTCGGCACGAACACGAGGATAGAGCCGCATCTGCGGGAGTGCTAGACGAGGCTGTCACCATGGATCAGTGCCCGTCGACTACACGAGCTCACCCCGCCCGACGGTCGGTGTCGAGTGGGAGTTCGCGCTCGTCGACCAGCGGACGAGGGACCTCTCCAACACCGCCTCGCAGCTGTTCGAGGCGGTGCACCAGAGCGCGTCGTCGGTCATCGACGAGTCGAAGCTGCACAAGGAGCTGCTGCGCAACACCGTCGAGCTGGTGACCGGCGTCTGCGAGTCCGTGCCGGAGGCGGTCGACGACCTCGCCACGACGATGCGCGTCGTACGCAAGACGGCGCAGTCGCTCGGTGTCGACCTCTACTCCGCCGGCACGCACCCGTTCGCGCAGTGGTCGCTGCAGCTACTCACGCCCGGCCACCGCTACGAGGAGCTGATCTCGCGCACCCAGTGGTGGGGCCGGCAGATGCTGATCTGGGGTCTGCACGTGCACGTCGGCGTACGGCGCCGCGACCACGTGCTGCCGATCGTGTCGTCGCTGCTCAACCAGTTCCCGCACCTGCAGGCGCTCAGTGCGTCGTCACCGGTGTGGAGCGGCCAGGACACCGGCTACGCCAGCAACCGGGCGATGATGTTCCAGCAGCTGCCGACGGCCGGACTGCCCTTTCAGTTCCAGACCTGGGAGGAGTACGAGCAGTACGTCGCCGACGCCTTCCACACTGGGGTGATCGAGCACATCAACGACATCCGCTGGGACATCCGCCCCTCCCCCTCCCTCGGCACGGTCGAGGTGCGCGTGTGCGACGGCGTCTCGAACCTGCGGGAGCTGTCCGCGCTCACCGCGCTCACGCACTGTCTGGTCGTCGACCTCGACCGGCGCCTGGATGCGGGCGAGGAGCTGCCGACGATGCCGCCCTGGCACGTGCAGGAGAACAAGTGGCGGGCCGCTCGCTACGGCCTCGACGCCGAGATCATCCTCGACGCCGCCGGAAACGAGCGGCTCGTGACGGACGACCTCACCGACCTGCTGGAGCGGCTCTCCCCGCTCGCCCGCGAGCTCGGCTGCGAGGAGGAGCTGCGCCTGGTCGAGGAGATCCCGAAGACCGGGGCGTCGTACCAGCGACAGCGCCGCGTGCTCGACGAGACCCACGGCAACCTTGTCGCGGTGGTCGAGTCCGTGGTCGGCGAGCTCGAGCCCTGACCCGGCCGGTCGGCCGCCGAGCGCCCGTCAGCGCGGGTCGGCGTCCTCGTCGGCGTGCGCCGCGTCCCGGATCTCGCCGACCAGCTCCTCGAGCACGTCCTCGAGCGCGACGACACCGAGCACCTCGCCGTCGTCACCGACCACGCGGCCCATGTGCGCACCCCGGGCTTGCAGCGTGCGCAGCGAGTCGTGGAGCACGTCGCCGGGCCGCACGGTGGCGAACGAACGGATCCACTTGTCGTCGACGGGCCGCTCGCGCCGTTCCGGCTCGGTCTCGAGCACGTCCTTGATGTGCAGGTAGCCGAGCAGCTCGCCGCCGGACGAGGCGACCGGGAAGCGCGAGTAACCGGTCTCGGCCACCAGCTCCTCGACGTGCGCTCCGGTCGAACCCTGCGGCACGGTGACGAGCTGGTCGCGCGGCAGGAGCACGTCGGTGACGGTGCGCTCGGTGAAGCCGAGGGAGGCGGACAGCCGGTCGTACTCGTCCTCGCGGATCGCGCCCTCGCCGAGCGACTCGTCGACCATCGAGGCGACCTCCTCACGCGTGAACGCCGAGGCCACCTCGTCCTTGGGCTCGACGCGGATCAGCCGCAGCACGCCGTTGGCGATGGCGTTGAGCAGTACGACGACGGGGCGGAGCACCTGCACGATGAACCACATCGGCGGACCGAGCACGACGGCGGCGCGCTCGGGGCTGGCGATCGCGATGTTCTTCGGCACCATCTCGCCGAGCACGACGTGCAGGTAGACCACCACGACGAGGGCGATCACGAACGAGATCGGGTGCAGCAGGCCCTCGGGCACGCCGAGCGCGTGGAAGGCGGGCGCGAGCAGATGCGCCACCGCCGGCTCGGCGAGCGCGCCGAGTCCGAGCGAGCACATGGTGATGCCGAGCTGCGCGCCGGCCATCACCAGTGAGACCTGCTCCATCGCCTTCAGCGTGGTGCGGGCGGCCCGCGATCCCTCCGCGGCCCGGGGCTCGATCTGGGTGCGGCGGGCGGAGACGAGCGCGAACTCCGCGCCCACGAAGAACCCGTTGAGCAGGAGCAGCACGAGCGCGACGACCAGCGCGAGGTAGTCGCTCATCGCGCCGCCTCCGGGTGCTCGACCTCGCGGGACAGCACCGCGATCCGGTCGATGCGCAGGCCGTCGAGACGCTCGACGCGCAGCTCGGCCTCGCGCGGCGGCAGCGGCTCGCCGTCGTCGGTGGTGTGCGCGGGCAGGGGTACGACGACCACGTCGCCGACCTCCGCCATCCGGCCGAGCTGCTGCATGACCAGGCCCGCGATCGTGTCGTAGTCCTCGTGCTGGGGCAGCTCGATCCCCGTCGAGGCCTCCACCTCGTCGGGCCGCAGCATCCCCGAGACCGAGACGGTGCCGTCGCGGCGGCGCCGGGCCAGCGCCCCGAGCCGGTCGTGCTCGTCGGCGATGTCGCCCACGATCTCCTCGACGACGTCCTCGAGCGTGACGACACCCGCCGTACCGCCGTACTCGTCGACGACGACGGCCATCTGGAAGCCCTCCTCGCGCAGCAGCGCGAGCAGCGGGTCGAGCCGCAGGCTCTCGGGGACGACCGTGGCGTCGACCATGATCTCGCGGACCTTGACCCGGTGCCGCTGGTCGGCGGGGACGGCGACGGCGTTCTTGACGTGGATCGCGCCGACGACGTCGTCGTCACTGCCGCGCACGACCGGGAAGCGTGAGTGGCCGGTGCGGCGGGCCGCCTCGATCACCTCGGCGACCGGCGCGTTGGCGGGCACGCTCTCCATCCGCACCCGCGGGGTCATGATCTCGCCGGCCATCCGCTCGGCGAACACGACCGAGCGCTCCATGAGCGCGGCGGTTCCGGGGTCGAGCGTGCCCTGCGAGGCCGACCGCCGGACGAGCGAGGCGAGCTCGTCGGAGTTGCGCGCGGATCGCAGCTCCTCCTGCGGCTCGATGCCGAGCCTGCGGACGATCGCGTTGGCCGAGCCGTTGAGCACCTTGATCGGGACCTTCACGGCGGCGGTGAAACCGCGCTGGTAGGCCTGGGTCGCCTTGGCGGTGGCGAGCGGCTTGGCGATCGCGAGGTTCTTGGGGACCAGCTCACCGAAGAGCATGGTCAGGACGGTCGCGAGGCCCAGCCCGATGCCGACCGACACCGGCCGCAGCCAGGACTCGGGCAGGCCGGCGGCCGCGAGCGGGTCGTCCACGAGCTGGGCGATCGCCGGCTCGGCGAGGAAGCCGATCGCCAGGTTGGTGACGGTGATGCCGACCTGCGCCCCTGACAGCTGTGTGGACAGGCTGCGCAGCGCGGACTGCACCCCCGCGGCACGGCGGTCGCCGGACTCCGCGGCGCGGTCGACGGCGGCGCGGTCGACCGTGACGAACGCGAACTCGGCCGCCACGAAGCCGCCGCAGGCGAGCACGAGGAGCAGGGAGAGGAGGAGGTAGACGACCTCGGTCACAGCGCGTCACCGCCGGAGAGTGGACGGTGACGCTGCGGACTGTCGCAGTCCATGGGGGCGGGCGGCCTTCCGGCTGGGGTACGTCGAACTCCCCCGAGCGTACTGAACGGGCGGGTGGCCTGACCGGTCGAGCCCGGTGATCTCGACGAGCTCGATCACCCGACCGAGGGCTCGATCGCCCGACTGGTGGTCAGAGGGTCTCGGGGATGGTCAGGAAGGTGAAGCGGTCGCGACCGGTGTTCTTCGCGACGTACATCGCCGCGTCGGCGGCCGAGAGCAGCTCGCTCGCGCTGGTGTGCATGGGCTCGATGGTCGCGCCGCCCAGGCTCACGCTGACCCGGCTGCGGGTGTCGCCGTGGCTGCGCACCTCCTCGCGGATGCGCTCGACGACGTCGGCCGCGACGAGCTCGGCGGCCTTGCGGTCGGCGTACGGCAGCAGGATCGCGAACTCGTCGCCGCCGAGCCGGGCGACCAGGTCGGTGGACCGCATCCGGTTGGCCAGCACCCGCGCGACGTCGCGGAGCAGCTGATCGCCGACGGCGTGACCCAGGGTGTCGTTGACGACCTTGAAGTGGTCGAGGTCCAGCATGAGCACGGCGCCGCGGGGGCCGTAGCGACGGCAGTCGTCGACGTGTCGCTCGAGCTGCTGGTCGAAGCGACGCCGGTTGGCGAGCCCGGTCAGCGGGTCGTGCTCGGCGAGGAACGCGAGCTTGCGCTCGTAGCGGTAGCGCTCGGACACATCGATGACGTTGGTGAGCACGAGGTCGCCGTCGCCTTCGCCCGCCCCGCCCAGGACCGTGCTGCTCAGCACGACGTGCAGCTCCTCGCCGTCCGCGCCGCGCACCGACCACTGGGTCTCGTCGCGGCGGTCGGGCGAGGACCGCACCCGCTCGAGGTGCTGGGCGACGGTCGGGTCGCCGTCGGCGAACGACCGGTCCGCGAGCGGCAGGCCGACGAGGTCGGTGCCGCCCAGGAGACCGGCGAGCGCCGGGTTGACCTGCACGACGACGCCGCGCGGGTCCATCACCGCGATGCCCTGGGGCGCGTCGTCGAAGAGCCGCTCGGCGCGCTCCTTGGCCTCGGTGATCGCGCGCTCGCGGCGCCGGTCCTGGCTGACGTCGCGGACCATGACGAGCGCCTGCCGCTTGTCGCCCTGCGACGGCAGCGGGCTCGCCACGAACACGTGCTCGAGGTCGCCGACGAGGGCGTGCACGGGCTCCGCGTCGCGTCCGGCGAACGCCTCCTCGAGCATCCGTTCCAGGGTGCCCGGAGCGTTCCGGTCGACGATCTCGGTGAGCCGCCGGCCGGCGCCGTCGCGCAGCCGCCGGGCGAGCGCGCCAGCGCCGGTGACGAGGGTGATGCCGGTGCTCTCCTCGACCATCACGACCGTGGTGTCGGGCAGGTGGTCCATCAGGACCCGCCAGCGCGCCTCGGCGTTGGTCAGCGCGCGCTGGGAGCGGATCGCGGGGGTCGCGTCGATCGCCACGCAGAGGTAGCCGGTGACGGTGCCGTCCTCGTCGCGCAGCTCGGTGACGGCCATCCGCATGAACGCCTGCCGGCCGTCGGCGCGCACCAGCGTCCAGATCCGGCTGCCCGAGTGCAGGTGGGCCAGCCGCGCGAGCACGGGGAAGCCGACCACCTGGACGCCGAGCTCGTCGGCGACCTCGCGCAGCTCCCGCCGTACCAGCAGGAAGTCGGTGAGGTCGTTGCCGACGACCTCGGCAGCGCGGTAGCCGAGCCCCTGCTCCGCGCCGGTGCTGAACGTGGTGATCGTCCCGTCGGGGTCGGTGGTGATCAGGCAGCTGAGCGTGGCCCCGCGCATGATCCCCTCGACACGTGCGGCGCTCTCACGGCTGCGCCGGGTCTCGACCTCGAGCCGGCGTACGACAAGCTGCACCGCCGGGGCGACCACGACCGCGACACCGCCCCAGATCAGCGCGCGGCGCCACTCGCCGGGTGGGTAGTTCTCGCCGCCCAGCACCACGACCGGCGCGACGAAGGTGACCACGACGAGGGCGGCCGCGGCGGTCAGGTCGCGGCGGGTGCCGAAGAGCGCGAGCCAGAACAGCGGTACGGCGACGAGCGGGGCCACACCGGAGTGCGCGCCACCGGTGGCGTCGCGGAGGAGGACGATCAGCGGGAACGCACCGAACGGGGCGACGAGGTCCAGCCAGTTCCGGCGCGGCTGCCGGACCGCGGTCAGGTGGGCGGCGAGCAGCACCGCGAACACGCTCAGGACGGTGACGAGGTGGACGCTCCCCACCGAGTACGGCGGCAGCACCGTCGCGGCCACGCCGAGAGTGGCCAGGCCGACGAACGGGATCGTCGTCGACGGGGTGGGCCGCGCTCCCGGCGGCGTGGCGTCGACCAGCGAGCGCAAGGCACGGCCGACGTCCATCGGTCCCACCTCCCCCAGGGTCGCGGAGCCGCGACAGCTGCGCGCGGGCCATCTCCCCACCGGGAGGGTAGGTCACGCGCGGCAGGCGACTGTCCGCTTTGGGGAGACCTTTGCCTGCGGCTCAGGCGTCCTGCTTGACCCCGCGCCGGTTCTCGTCGGTGAGCCGGGTCTCCTCGGCGGCCTTGGCCTCGAGCTCGGCGCGCGTGACGCTGATCAGCTCCTGCGCGGCCTCGTAGGCGCCGGGCGGCGAGACCAGGTCGGCGGCGCCGCCCTTGAGCCGCTTGAGCGCAGCGCGGGCGAAGATCTGCTGCTCGGTCGCCGTACGCTCCGAGCGCCCGCGGCCGATGAAGCTGACCGCCCAGTGCAGCAGCGCGGTGAGCTGGTTCTTGAACCCGGTGATGTAGACCAGGTGCAGCCCGAGCCACATCAGCCAGGCGATGAAGCCGGTGAACCGCAGCTTGCCGATCATCGCGACGGCGCTGAACCGGGAGATCGTGGCCATCGAGCCCTTGTCCCAGTAGGAGAACGGGCCCTGCGCGGGCTTGCCCTCGATCCGGTTGCGGATCTCCTTGGCGGCGTACTTCGCGCCCTGGATCGCCACCTGCGCGACGCCCGGCAGGTTGTCGAGGGCGATCATGTCGCCGACCACGAACACCTCGGGGTGCCCGGGCAGCGTCAGGTCGGGGTTGACGCCGATGCGGCCGGCGCGGTCGAGCTTGGCGCCGCTCTGCTCGGCGAGGAGCCGGCCGAGCGGGCTGGCCTGCACGCCGGCGGCCCAGACCTTGGTGACGGCCTCGATGCGGTGCTTGGAGCCGTCCTTGAGCTGGTACTCCAGGCCGCGCTCGTCGACGTCGGTGACCATCGCGCCGAGCATGACCTCGACGCCGAGCCTCTCGAGGTCCTTCGCCGCGCGGGCGCCGAGCTTGGCGCCGAACGGCGGCAGCACCTGGGGCGCCGCGTCGAGCAGGATCACCCGAGCCTCGCGGGTGTTGATCTTGCGGAAGTCACGGCGCAGCGTGCGGTGCGCGAGCTCGGCGATCTGGCCGGCCATCTCGACACCGGTCGGGCCGGCGCCGACGACCACGAAGGTGAGCAGCCGCTGGATCTCGTCCTCGTCGTCGGAGATCTCGGCGAGCTCGAACGCGCCGAAGATCCGGCCGCGCAGCTCGAGCGCGTCGTCGATGCTCTTCATGCCGGGCGCGAACTCGCTGAAGTGGTCGTTGCCGAAGTAGCTCTGGCCGGCTCCGGCAGCGACGATCAGGGAGTCGTACGGCGTGACGGTCTCGCGGTGCAGGACGCGGGACGTGACCGTGCGGGCCTCGAGGTCGATGTCGGTGACCTCGCCCAGGATCACGCGGGCGTTCTTCTGCCGAGCGAGGATCTCGCGGGTGGCCGGGGCGATCTCGCCCTCGGAGAGGATGCCGGTGGCGACCTGGTACAGCAGCGGCTGGAACAGGTGGTGCGACGTCTTGGCGACCAGCGTCACGTCGGCATCGGCACGCCTGAGGGCCTTCGTCCCGAACAGCCCCCCGAAGCCGGATCCGATCACGACGACCTGGTGCCGGGAGCTCCGCGTCTGCTCGTTCGTCATGTCTCGCCTCTCCTCGTTGCCGGGCGGGCCTGTCCATCTTCGACCTTCACCTGGTGCAACGCACCTCGTGCCCATAGGCGTCCCGTTCGACCCATGCCCGGTCGTGGGTTGCCTCACACTCAGCAGGGGCAGGATGGAGCGCGTGACAGCGCAGCCCTCGACCGGATCCGGACGCCACTTCGACCTCGTGGTCATCGGCACGGGGTCCGGCAACTCGATCGTCGACGAGTCGTTCGCCGACTGGTCGGTGGCGATCATCGAGGACGGCGTCTTCGGCGGGACCTGTCTGAACCGCGGCTGCATCCCGACCAAGATGTTCGTCTACCCCGCGGACCTGGCGTACGCCGCGGCGCACGGCGGCTTCCTGGGCGTCGACACGTCGTTCCACAAGGCGCGCTGGCGCGACATCCGCGACCGGATCTTCGGCCGCATCGACCCGATCTCCGCCTCCGGCCGCGAGTGGCGGGCCGGCGGCCTCGAGAACGTCACGCTCATCGAGGGGCACGCCCGCTTCCTCGACGCCCGGACGATCGACACGGGCACCGGCGAGACGATCACCGCCGACCAGGTCGTGATCGCCACGGGGTCACGTCCCGTCGTCCCCGACGTACCAGGTCTTGAGGAAGTCACCTTCCACACCAGCGACACGGTCATGCGGATCGACGACGTACCGCGACATGCGCTGATCCTCGGCGGCGGCTTCGTGGCCGCGGAGTTCGCGCACGTGTTCGCGGCGTTCGGGGCCGACGTGACGCTGGTGAACCGGTCGTCGCACATGTTGCGCGGCGAGGACCGCGACGTCTCCGAACGCTTCACGCAGCTCGCCCAGCAGCGCTGGGACCTGCGGCTCGACACCACGATCACCAAGGTGGAGCCCGGCCGGGACGACGGTGTCGTGCGCGCGCACCTCGACGACGGCACCACGGTCGACGCCGACCTGCTGCTGATCGCGACCGGGCGGCGCGCGAACTCCGACGATCTCGGCCTCGACAAGGCCGGCGTCGAGGTCAGCGCCACCGGACTCGTCGTCGTGGACCAGCACCAGCGCACCAGCGTCCCGGGCATCTGGGCGCTCGGCGACGTGTCGAACACCTTCCAGCTCAAGCACGTCTCCAACGAGGAGGCGCGGGTCATCCGGCACAACCTGCTGCACCCCACCGAGCTCGCCAGCGCCGACCACGACCACGTGCCGAGCGCGGTGTTCAGCCACCCGCAGGTCGCGAGCATCGGGCTGTCCGAGGACGACGCGAAGTCGCGCGGGATCGACTACGTCGTCGGCCGCCGCGACTACGCCGACACGGCGTACGGCTGGGCCATGGAGGACACCACGTCCTTCGCGAAGGTCATCGCCGACGCCCGCTCCGGCCTGCTCCTCGGCGCCCACATCATCGGCCCCCAGGCCTCGAACCTCATCCAGCCGCTGGTCATGGCCATGTCCCTCGGCATCCCCGCCCACGACGTCGCCTCGAAGCAGTACTGGATCCACCCCGCCCTCACCGAGGTCGTCGAGAACGCCCTCCTCGACCTCCCCCTGGACCCCTGACGCCGACCCGGCTCGAACCTCCCGCGCTACGCCGCCGACCCGGCTCTTACCTCCCGCGCAACCCCGCCGACCCGGCTCGAACCTGCCTGTGGATGACGGACGACGCTCGCCGTCGCAAACGATCACGCTGGCGTCATGTCCGTCGCACTTCCCTACTCGACCGGTCCGTTGCTCGGTCCGGAGTTCCCGCTGCCGCTGGATCGTCCGTTCACGACGCAGCAGGCCCGCAACGAAGGAGTCGGCGAAAAGACGCTCGCCCGGTTGCACCGCGACGGCTACCTGCGGCGCATGGTGCGCGGCGTGTACGTCGCCGCCCAAGCCGTCGACTCGCTCCCGCTGCGCGCTCAAGCCCTCGCGCTGGTCGTTCCCGAGCACGCGGCCGTCGTCGACTGGACGGCGGTCTGGCTCTACACCGGACTCCTCCTGCCCGGCCAGCACCACGGCGTGCCACCTGTGTCGCTGTTCCGCCAGGCCGGCCATCACCGACTGCGCAACCAGCTCTGCAACAGCGGGGAGCGAACCCTGCTCGAGGAGGACGTCCAAGAAGTCGCCGGCCTCACCGTCACTACACCGATCCGCACCGCCTGGGACGTCGGTCGGCTCACCCACCGTGACAACGCGATCGGCGCACTCGACGCCCTCCTACGACTCGACTCGTTCACACATGCCCAGCTCCTCGACGGGTTGGGACGGTTCCGCGGCATGCGCGGCGTCGTACAGCTCCGCTATCTCGCCGCGATCGCCGACCCACGCGCGGAGTCTCCGGGCGAGTCGCTCCTCCGGCTCCGGTGGCTCGACCTTCCAGGCATGCCCGAGCCGATCCCCCAGGTGCCGATCGAGGACGAGCACGGCCGTGTTGTCTTCCGGCTCGACCTCGGCTGCCCGGAGCTGCGCTACGCGGCTGAGTACGACGGCGCGGAGTTCCACAGTCGCGACGAGGACGTGGAGCACGACCTCGAGCGACGCGCGTGGATCGAGCACCGTCATGGCTGGGTTGTGGACGCGTTCCGGCGTAGGAACCTCGTCGGTCCACTCCGCGACATCGAGGACCGTCTCATGGCAGGCACCGCGCGGGCGCGACGCAACCTCGGGCAGCCGCATCCGCCGCCGCAGCGCGGGAGGTCGGAGCCGGGTGGGCGCTTCTGAGCGGGAGGTTCGAGCCGGGTCGGCGGGTCAGCGCGGGAGGTTCGAGCCGGGTCGGCGATTGATCAGGATCTCGTCGACGGGTTCGAGCCAGGAGTCGTGGGGGTCGTCGCCGACCACGCCCTTCTCCCAGCGCAGGAGGAGGCCTTCGTCGCGGTCCTCGAGGGTGGCGATGGCGTTGTCGAACCAGGGGCCGGCGAGCTTGGTCCAGCGCACGGGCGGGTTCGGGACGTGGGCGGAGCGCGCGACCATCCGGCCGAGCGGGCCGGCGATGGCGTAGGCGAGCACGGCGGTGAGGTACCGGAACAGCCGCGGCAGCGGGTTGCGGATCGGCGAGCAGACGGCCTGGACGACGCGCGACCCGCGGTGGCGACGCCGGCCACGACGCCGTACCTCCGAGACGTAGGAGTGGTGTACGTCGCCGGACAGGAACGTCACGGTCGCCGGCGCCGGACCGCGCCGCCCGTCCGCGACCTCCAGCACCATCTCGGTGACGTCGCGGAACGACCGCTGGAACGCGGCCCAGTGCTCGAGGTCGACGGCCTGGCGCGACCACTCCCCGAACCGCGCGAACCGGTCGCCCCACGCGCCGCCGGCGACCGCCTCGTTCCACGCCTCGAGGTGGTGCAGCCCCGGCGGCAGCAGGAACGGCAGCGACGTCCCGATCAGCAGGTGCCGGAAACCGCCCCGCAGGTGCTCGTCGAGCCAGGCGGTCTCGGTCGGGTCGAGCATCGCGCGCTTCTCCGGGTCGAGCACC
This sequence comes from Nocardioides sp., assembly GCA_036280235.1. Classification (GTDB taxonomy): domain Bacteria; phylum Actinomycetota; class Actinomycetes; order Propionibacteriales; family Nocardioidaceae; genus Nocardioides_B. The sequence goes on along the minus strand of DASURB010000153.1, from coordinate 94,774 downwards.
CGGGCGGCGCGGGTGTCCAGCACGACGAGCCGGCAGCCGGCGAGGTCGCGGCAGTAGGACCAGCGGTACTCCTCCGGGTCCGCGTCGACCCGCTCCGACAGGTCGTCGAGCGCGGCGGTCAGGTCGAGCTCGGACTCCCCCTCGTGCGCCAGCACCTGCTGCCACCGCGCGTCCTGCGCGCGCTCGTCGGGCGGCAGGTTGCCGAGGTGCTGGTAGACCCAGTACGACGACAGGCCCGCGACGATCCGGCCGTGCCACCACTCGGTGGCGTTCATCTTGTCCTTCCACGCCTGCGAGGTGTTCCAGTCGTCGCGCACGTCGTGGTCGTCGAAGATCATCGCGGTGGGCACGGTCGACAGCAGCCATCGGTTGGCGGGGTCGGTCCACGCGAGCTTGTACAGGTGCGCGTACTCCTCGTAGTCCTTGAGCTCCTTGCCCGGCGGCTCCTTGATGCTGCGCCGCGACTCGATGAAGTCGTGCATCTCCTCGGTGGTCTCGTCGGCGTACACCTGGTCGCCGAGAAACAGCACGAGGTCCGGCCACTCCCCCTCGTCCGGCCCGCCGCGTCCGTCGAGTCCCGCCATCCGTCGCGCCAGCGCGCGCAGCGCGTCCACGCCGTGCGTCCGGTTGCCGGCCTCGTCGTGCCGGACGCTCGTGCGGCACGAGCCGTAGACGAGCCGCAGCCGGCGGTCCGGGTCCAGCGTCGGGATCACCGGCGCGGGCAGCTCCGCCACATCACCCTCGGCAGGTGGCCACACCGGTACGTCGTCGACGCTCACCGTGTACGGCGTACGCGTCGCGGGCGACAGGTCGGTGACGTCCACCAGCGCGTAGTGGTGGTCGTGCACGCGGAAGGTGCGCGCCGACCATGTCCGGCCGTCCGCCTCGACCGTGACGGTGCCGGCGTCGGCCGTTTCCACCCAGATCGAGGCGGAGGTCGTGTCGACGTGGCGCAGCAGCGGACCGAGGACCAGTGCCCCACCCAGGGGCTCGTCGCTCATGTGTGAGGTTCTACCCGTCGCACGCAGTTAGGAACAGAGCCCGCCCGGGTACTCACTCGGCATGCAGACCGTGCCCCGGGTGGGAGACATCGACGCCGACGACGCTTTGGACGTGAGTGTCCGTGTGGGGTTGGTGAGCTACGGCATCGTCCACCTGGTGATGGCCTGGCTGGCCCTGCAGATGGCGTTCGGCGACCGCGAGGGCAAGGTGTCGGGCAGCGGCGCGTTCCAGCAGCTCGCCGGCAACGACCTCGGCCGGATCTCGCTGTTCGTCTTCGTCGGCGGTCTCGGCGCCCTCGTGGTCTGGCAGGTCGCCGAGGCACTCGTCGGGCACCGCGACGAGGACGGCGCCCAGCGGCTCGGCAAGCGGCTGCTCTCCGCGGGGCGCGCGGTGGTCTTCGCCGTCGTCGGGTACGCCGCGCTGCAGACCGCGCTCGGCGGCGGAAGCGGTGGCAGCAGCACGGACTCCATGACCGGCCGCCTGATGAGCCAGCCGTTCGGCCCGTGGCTCGTCGGCCTGGTCGGCGTGGTGATCTTCGGCATCGCGGTCGGCTACGCCTGGACCGGCCTCAGCGAGCGGTTCCTGAAGAAGCTCCGCAGCGGCGGCCGCGGCCGCAAGGAGAGCAACGCCTACCGCTGGTTCGGCAAGGTCGGCTACCTCGCCAAGGCGGTCGCGTTCGCGGTCGTCGCCTGGTTCTTCGTGTACGCCGCACTCACCCACGACGCCGACAAGTCCGCCGGGCTCGACAAGGCGCTGCTCGAGGTGCTGAGGCAGCCGTTCGGACCGATCCTGCTCGGGCTCATAGCGGTCGGCATCGCGGCGTACGGCCTGTTCTGCTTCGCCTGGGCCCGCCACGTCGACCGCTGACCCACGCTGCGGCCTACTGTTCGGGGCGTGACTCTCGAGACCGCCCGCACCCGGCTCCGCCTGTGGCGCTTGGAGGACGCCGACCGCTTCCTCGACACATACTCCCGCTGGGAGGTCGCGCGCTGGCTCGGTACGGCGCCGAACCTGCTGCGCACACGCGAGGACGCGATCGAGCGCATCGAGCGCTGGGCGACACGCACCACCACCGACCCGGACCGCGGCCTCTGGGCCGTGGAACGCAAGGACGACGGCACGGTGGCGGGCACGATCCTGCTGGTGCCGGTGCCCGAAGCGCCCGACGGCGCGATCGAGATCGGCTGGCACCTGCACCCCGACGCGTGGGGCCACGGGTTCGCCACCGAGGCGGCCCAGGCCGTGCTGGACCGGGCGTTCGCGCAAGGCCTCCCGGAGGTCATCGCCGTCGTGAAGCCCGGCAACGAGGCGTCCCTGCGAGTCGCCGAACGGATCGGCCTTCGCCACGAGGGCCTCACCGACCGCTACTACTCGACCACCATGGAGCTGTTCCGCCTGACGTCGCCGCACGCGGGGCGGAGGGGCCGCGCCGACTAGGATTCCGGCCATGCGTCAATGGCTGCGCTTCGTGCGTACGACGCCGAGCCTGACGCTCCTGGTCGTCCAGCTCGGCGGCATCCTCGTCTACCCGTTCCTGGCCGGCGAGCGCGGCTTCGTCGGCCGCACGATCTTCTCCGGGCTCGGCATCCTCGTGCTCCTGCTGGTGATCCGGGCGCTGCGCGCCACCCCGTGGTTCAGCTGGATCAGCGGGCTGGTCTTCGTGCCGGCCGTACTCCTGCTGCTGGCCTCGATCGTCACCGGCGAGGACTCGTTGGTGGCGCTGTCGGCGGCGTTCGAGGCGGTGCTGTACTTCTACGCCGGCATCGCGCTGCTGGCCTACATGCTTCGCGACGACCAGGTCACGACCGACGAGCTGTTCGCGATCCCGGCGACCTTCACGTTGTTCGCCTGGGCGTTCGCCTTCGTGTTCGTGTTCCTGCAGTGGGTCGACCCGGGCGCCTTCGGTCCCGGTGACCGGAGCTGGATGGACCTGCTGTACCTGTCGTTCACCACCCTCTCCAGCACCGGGCTCTCCGACATCCAGCCGGTGACCGGGCACGCCCGGAGCGTGATCATGATCGAGCAGGTGGTAGGCATCTTCTACATCGCCATGGTGGTGACCCGCCTGGTGTCGTTGCGGGCAGAGAGGAAGCGAGTGTGAGCGAGGCGCTGCAGCTCGACCCCGACCCGCGCTCGGTCGGACGAGCCCGCGCGTGGGTGGTCGAGGAGTTCGGCGACCTCGGCCGGACCGACCTGCTCGACGCGGCCGAGCTCGGCGTGTCCGAGCTGGTCACCAACGCGATCCTGCACGCCGAGCCGCCGATCACTCTTCGCGTGCTTGGCTCTCGCGAGCGCCCCCGGGTCGAGGTCCGCGACCACTCGAAGCGCCCGCCGCGCACCACCGACGACATGACCGACGAGGACGGCCTCATGCGCACCGTCGGCCGCGGGATGGGCATCCTCGCGCTCTACTCCCAGGCATGGGGCGCCGACGTCTCCCCGGAGGGCAAGGTCGTCTGGTTCGTGCCCAGCCCCGACCCCGGCGTCGACGTCGCCGAGGACGGCGACGTGTTCGTCCTCGACGAGGCCGTCGAGGAGTACGCCGCCGACGTCGACGACAAGCTGCTGCAGGTTCAGCTCCTCGGCATGCCCGCACAGGTGTGGGCGTCGTTCCGGGACTGGTACGCCGAGATCCGGCGCGAGCTGCGGCTGCTGGCGTTCGCGCATCCGGACCAGTTCCCGCTCGCCGCCGAGGTCGCCGAGCTCACGCTGCGGACCGAGCTCGAGCGCCGCCGCGCACACGGGATCGAGCGGCTCGACGCCGCCATCGCGGCCGGCGACGCCACCGTCGACCTCGACTACCGCGTGCCCGCGAGCGCGCCGGCGACGATGGCGCGGATGGGCGAGGTGCTCGCGCGCGCCGACGAGTTCTGCCGCGACCAGAGCCTGCTCACGATGCCGGCGACGCCGCAGCAGCTCGCGCTGCTCGACTGGTACGTCGGGGAGTTCGTGCGCCAGGGAGCCGGCGAGGAACCGCAGCCCTGGACCGGCAGCACCACCGTCGAGCGGCAGTCGTCGAGTTGAGCGCCCCCCGGGTGTTGCCGACCCTCGGCGTCGTGGCCGTGGGCGGCGCACTGGGCGCCGTCCTGCGCGCGTCCCTGAGCCTGGCGTTCCCGTCGCCCGCCGAAAGCTTTCCCTGGACGACCTTCGCGATCAACGTCGGCGGCAGCCTCGCCCTCGCGCTGCTCACGGTCGCTCCCGGCCTGCGTGGCCACTCGCTCGTGCGGCCGTTCCTCGGCGCCGGACTGCTGGGCGGGTTCACCACGATGTCGACGGCGGCCGAGGACACCAGAGCCCTGCTCGCGAGCGGCCACGAGACGACCGCGGCGGCCTACGTCCTGGGCACCCTGACTACCGCCCTGGTCGCGGTGCACCTGGTGCGGGTGCTCGCCGCGCGGGAGAACCGGTGACTCTCGCCCTCGTCGCGATCGGCGCCGGGCTCGGTGCCGCGATGCGCTACGGCTTCGCGCTGCTCTTCGACGCCCTTTGGCCGAGCGGCACGATCGCGGTGAACTGGATCGGCTCGTTCCTGCTCGGCCTGTTGGTCGGCGCCGGGCTCGACGGCGGCGTCATGTCCCTGCTCGGCGCCGGGTTCTGCGGCGGGCTGACGACGTACTCCGCCTTCGCCGTGCAAACCCACGAGCGCGGACCGCGGCTCGGCACCGCCGTCGCCGTACTCACATTGCTGCCGACGATCGCCCTGTGTGCAGTGGGGTTCTGGGTCGGTCAGGCGTAGCCGAGCTCGTGCAGCCGATCGTCGTCGATGCCGAAGTGGTGGGCGATCTCGTGCACGACCGTGATGTGCACCTCCTCGACGACCTCCTCCTCCGACTCGCACATGTCGAGTGTCGGATTGCGGAAGATCAGGATCCGGTCGGGCAGCACGCCGGCGTACGTCGAGTCGCGCTCGGTCAGCGGCGTCCCGTCGTACAACCCGAGCAGGTCCGGGTCGTCCGGCGGCGGGTCGTCCTCGACGAGGACCACGACGTTCGTCATCAGCTCGGCCAGCTCCGGCGGCACCCGGTCGAGCGCGTCGGAGACGAGCTCCTCGAACCGCTCGCGCGACATCGTGATCACGCGACCATCCTGCCCGGCGGCCGGATTCGGACGCCGATTTTGCCCGTCTCGGGGCGACCCCTATGCTTGTCCGGTCCCCGACGGCAGTCGTGCCCGACGGCCGCTGGCGTGGCAGCCCTGGCCCCCATCGTCTAGCGGCCTAGGACCCCGCCCTTTCACGGCGGTAGCACGGGTTCGAATCCCGTTGGGGGTGCCCAGATCGAGAGTGCCGACGCTCCCGATTCGGGAGTTGGCAGGTTGGTGGGTTAGCATTGCGCCCGCCGATCGACACAGTCGGAAGGCAACAGAAGCACCACCAGCAACACGATCAAGGCCCCGTAGCGCAGTTGGTTAGCGCGCCGCCCTGTCACGGCGGAGGCCGCGGGTTCGAGTCCCGTCGGGGTCGCCATGGGCAGGTAGCTCAGTTGGTACGAGCGTCCGCCTGAAAAGTGGAAGGTCGGCGGTTCGACCCCGCCCCTGCCCACCACCGAAACCGCAGGTCAGAGCCTTCTTCTGACCTGCGGTTCTCGTTTCTCGGGCCTCTCGCCGGCGTGACCTCAGACTGGTTTGGTCCAGCGGTGCGCGCGCACTCACCGATGCCGCACCCGGGCGTAGCGTGGTCAACGTGGAAGGCCAGGTGTGCACGCGACGGCCGGCGAAGCCGTGCCGGGTGCCTGCCTACGACTGCTGCGACAGCGACGACCCCGTCAACTGACGCCCCTGGCGCCGCCCTGCGGCGCCGTCGCTCAGCCCTGCCCACATTCGTCGCAACGGAGCCTCACCATGTCCACCGTCCCCACCTCCGGCGTGCGCGCTCCCACCGCGCGCAGCGCCGTCGCCGTCCTCGTCGCCGCCTCCGCGTGCTGGGGTATCGGCACCGTCGTCAGCAAGCAGGTCGTCGACGACATCACGCCCCTGAGCCTTCTCTCGGTCCAGCTCGCGGTCAGCTGCCTCCTCCTGCTCGCCATCGCCGTCGCCCGCCGCGAGCCCTTCGCCTGGACCCCGCCCATGCGCCGACTGACCGCCCTGGGAGTGCTCAACCCCGGCCTCGCCTACGCCATCGGCCTCGTCGGCCTGACCACCATCACCGCCAGCATGTACGTCGTGCTGTGGGCCACCGAGCCGGTACTCATCCTGCTGCTGGCCGCCCTCGTGCTGCGGGAGCACATCCCGGCAGCACGCGCCCTCGCTGTCGCCGTCGCGGTCCTCGGCGTGCTGCTGGTCGTCTACCAACCGGGCGCCTCGGGCGCCGCGGTCGGCGTCACGTTGACGTTGCTCTCGGTCGGGGTCTGCGCCCTGTACACCGTCCTGACGCGACGCTGGATGCTCGACGACACCTCGCTCGCCGTCGTCCTGGCCCAGCAGGTGGCGGCCCTGACCTTCGCCGTGGTCCTGGCGAGCGTTGTCGAAGCGGCAGGCGGCTCCGGCTGGACCCTCACCGGCCTGGAGGCCGGGACGTGGATCGGCGCGGGCGTCTCGGGCGTCCTGTACTACGGCCTCGGGTTCTGGTTCTTCCTCGCGGGCCTTCGGCACGTGCCCGCGTCGTACGCGGGAGCCTTCCTGCCGCTGATCCCCGTGTTCGGTGTAGCAGCCGGGTTCCTGGTCGGGGAACGCCTCGAACCCTGGCAGTGGGTCGGGGCAGCCATCGTCGTGATCGCCACCGTCGCCGTGGTCCGCCATGAGACCGAGGCTGACGCTGCAGGGCTCCGGTCAGCGGGCCACTCGACCGCTGGCCCTCCGAGCGCTTGAAGATGCAAGGACGGTCTCAGTCAGAGGCGGCCGCGCCGTCGCGGCTCGTCTCCTCGCGCCTCTCCCGCTGCGGCCGCGATCGGCTGAACCCGTCGCCGTCGCCCGGCGGCCCGTCATCGCCGTGGTCGAGCATGTCCACGCTGCGCGCGCGACCCGTCCGCCAGAGCTCGACCTTCACACGCAGGTCCTCGTGGCTCAGCTTCAGCGTGTCGAGGAGTCCGCCCGATCCGGACGCGACGGTGTCACCCTCGAGCAGCAGCCGCACCTCGGAGCGACCGTCGACGGCCTCGACGGTCACCACGAGGGAGCGGCCGCGGTCACGCAGCGTCCACGTCTCCACGTGACCAATCCTCGGCGAGCGGGTCACGACACCGCTTCGGTCCTCGGGCTATCCCGACCTCTACTTTGGTCGCACCCGGCACGCCGGACGTCGGCTCAGTGGTGGTTGTCGGGGTCGAAGCCCTCCGGGAACTCGTCGACGAAACCGGTGACCGATGCGATGCGTCCGGTCTCGTCGAGGACGAGTACGTCGGTGCCGGCGGCGATCCTCTTCTCGCCGACGACGACCTCCCACGGGAGCCGTGCCCGGTCGCGGTGGGCGTCGGGCGCGGTCCGGGGCCGGAACTCGAAGCCGGGCACGCGCTTGGCGAACTCGTCGCGGAACGCGATCAGCTGGCCGACGCCGCGCCACACGCCCAGCAGCACGTGGGAGCAGACGTCCTCGGCGAATGCCGCGTCCGCGGTGCGTCGCTGCTCCCCCGGTGTCTCGGCGTTCCAGAACTCGACGTACCGGTCGACGGCCTTCAGGCCCCTCGCGGCCAGGCGCGCCATGGTCGGGGAGGTGGTGGTTTCGGTCATGGGGTTCTCCCTCAGGTTGGGTGGGTGCCGCCCGGGTCGGTACGGCGACGACCACCGTGCGCCGCGTCCGGCCCGGTCGCAATGACCTCGGAGGTCATTGCCGGGACGCCGGAGCCGCGCCAGGGTTGCGGTCATGACAGCCGTCGCCGTGGGCCCCGACGAGACGGTCGGAGCGATGATGAAGCGGTGGCGCGAGCGACGCCGCCGTTCCCAGCTGGACCTGTCCCTGGCCGCCGACGTGTCGACACGGCACCTCAGCTACATCGAGACGGGCCGCTCCAAGCCGAGTCGCGAGATGATCGAGCGCCTCTGCGACGAGCTCGACGTGCCACTGCGGGAGCGCAACCGCCTCTACCTCGCCGCGGGGTTCGCGCCGGTGCACCCCGAGCGCCCGTTGACCGACCTCGGCGCCGCGTACGACGCCGTCCACGCCGTGCTGCAGGGGATGGAGCCGAACCCTTCCGCCGCGGTCAACGTCCAGTGGGACCTGGTGGCCGCCAACGACGCGATGGTGACCTTCCTCGAGGGACTGCCGGGCGAGCTCGGCCGGACACCACTGAACATGCTCCGCGCCACCCTGCACCCCGAGGGCTTCACCGCCCAGGTGCGCAACCTCGAGCAGTGGCGCGCCCATGTGCTGCGGCGGGTCCGGCGCCAGCTCGAGCGCACCGCCGCACCCGGTCTCGTCGACCTGCTCGCCGAGCTCGAGAGCTACGGAACCCCCGAGCCGACAGTGCCCGCAGCCGACACCGACGACCACGACCTCGTCGTACCGCTGCAGCTGAGCACGCCGTACGGCGACCTGTCGCTGCTCTACACCGCCACCGTCTTCGGTTCCCCGCGTGACGTCACCCTCGACGAGATCGCGATCGAGACCTTCTTCCCCGCCGACGCGGCCACCGCGCACGCGCTGCGCGCCCTGGCGCACTGAACATCTTCGGCAACAACGCCGGCAACAAGGCCGAGCGGCGATAGTAACCACAAGGTGACCCTTGCCACAGCGCAACCCACCATGCATGATCAGCCCCTGCGCTCGGTTCGGGGGAGCAGGTGCCCCCGAGTCCGTCGACGGGGGGACTGGTCGCAGACCAGCGACAAGCGCGCGCCTCGTCTCGGGTCTTACGCCGCCGTGCGCCAGGAACAGAGAGACGAGAGACCCTCGTGAAGCTGCCTGCTCGTTCCCTCGCCGCACTCGCGGTGAGCGTCACCCTCGCGATCGGCACCGCCCCGCTCGCCGTTGCCGACACCTCTTCCGACACTGCACCGACCGCGGCCGACGTCCGCGCGGCCGGTGCCGAGAGCGCCGCGGTTGCCGACAGGTTCGGCATCGAGCCGACCGGTGTTCACGCCGCCGTGGCGCACGCGATCGACCCTGCTGACTACGAGTGCTCGGCGACCGGCCTCGACGCCTTCGTCGACGACCTGATCAACGGCCTCAGCCTGGAAGAGCTCTTCTTCCTCATCGACCACATCGAGATGCTCGACATCCCGACGTACGACGCCCTGCTCTTCGGCACCAGTGGCGACTCGCGCTACAACATCCGCAGCGACTACCGGACGCTGCTCGGCAACACCTTCCGGGACGCCAAGAAGTTCTGGGACATCCAGTCCGGCGACATCCAGCTGCTCGCCATGCACGGCGGCTGGATGGGCGACGAGGCCCGGGTCGCGCGCATCCTCAAGGTCAAGCCGATCTTCGGCCTCACCGACCCCCAGGCCGAGACCATGGCGGCCGAGATCGCCGAGGCCATCTCCTCCGGCCTGTTCGACGGCGGGAACAACTCGCTGTTCACGCTGAACGCCTACGCGTTCACGGCCGAGGGCGACCCCGACCCGCTGGTTCAGGGGCTGCCGGACAAGCTGGTCTTCGGTGACGGCATCCTCGACGCCCTCGACTACCTCGGGATCGGCGACGTCGGCTCGCGCGCGGTGATGGGCCACGAGTTCGGCCACCACGTGCAGTACGAGCGCAACCTGTTCGACTCGCCGCTGACCGGTCCCGAGGCGACTCGTCGCACGGAGCTGATGGCCGACGCGTTCGGCACCTACTTCGCGACGCACGCGCGCGGCCTCTCGCTCAACGACAAGCGGGTGCTGCAGGCCGAGCGCACGTCGTTCGAGGTCGGCGACTGCCAGTTCACCAGCCCGGGCCACCACGGCACGCCCAGCCAGCGGATGCGCGCCGCCACCTGGGCCGCCGACCTGGCCAACGCGGCGCGTCCGCAGGGCCAGGTGATGCCGTCGCTGACGTTCGCCGAGAAGTTCGACCAGAAGCTCCCGGAGATCGTCGCCCCGGACAAGAACTGAGTCCGGAAACCCGTTCCACGGCAGGGCCCTCGCTCGAAGGAGCGGGGGCCCTGGCCGTCGTACGGCGTGCGTCAGGTGCCCGCGCAGCCGCGGTCGGCTCGCATGGCCCGAGGAGTCATCCAGAGCGCCCGCGGCGGGGCCTTCACGTCGACCGCCTCCCCGACGTCGTCGTACTCCACCTCGAGCTCGAACGATCCCAGCCCGGAAGCCGCCCCGGGCGCGTCCTGTCCCGCGCGCTCCAGGGTCTGCACCAGGTCGCTGCCCTTCACGTGCCACCGCACCAGATCGCCGTTGGCGAGCGTGAACGTCGCCGGCACCGGCGTCGTGCGGACGGCCCGCGGGGTCTGCGGCCGCAGGTAGCCCGGCAGCATCAGCGACACCGTGGTCCCCAGGGGCACGGTGCCGTGCACCGTCGTGCCGTCATCGGTGAGCTCGTCCCCCAGCACCTGCCGTAGCGCGAGTACGGCGTCCGGCGCGGGGCGGGACGAGACGTCGGCCGGACCCACCGCCGCCCCGGGCCGGTCGAGGTCGAACACCAGCCAGCAGCCGGCGCTCGGGCCGCTCCAGCCCTCGGCCTGCTGGAACCCGCGGGCGCCGAGGAACCGGTGCCCGATCCGGCGGGTCTCCCCCGCCTCGGGGTTCCAGAACGTCATGTCCGCGGTGTACCGGCGGCGGTCGAGGTCGTAGGCACCGCTGACCTCGTAGTAGGGGTCGTCGAGCCCGGGCGTGGTCACGGTCTGCCGGTAGCGGCCCGAGGTGAGCACCTTCTCGACAGCGTCGTCGAGCAGCTGGGCGGCGTCGACCGCGGCAGCGGGCGACGGCGTGGGTGACGGTGTGGGTGACGGTGTGGGTGACGACGCGGCCGGCTTCGGGGCGGGCGAGGCGCCGTCGCAGGCGCCGAGGAGGACGAGCGCCGCGAGTGCCGCGGCGAGGACCGGCCTGCCCATCACGCACCCCCCTCGGCCAGCGCCACGACCCGCCGCGCGACGCGCTCAGGCCAGTGCAGCATCTCGAGGTGTCCGCCGTCGACGACCTCCACCGGCCAGCCGGCCGCCCGCGCCTGCCGGGTCTCGTCGGCGTACGTCTCGCCGAAGGCCAGGTAGGCGCAGCGCAGGTGGTTCCACGGCGGCGACGGTACGGCGTCCGTGAAGTACGACAACGGCAGGGGCCGTTCCTCGGCCTGCACGCGCCGCCGGGTCTCGTCGTCGGGGAACAGACCGGCGAGCGACGCCGCGTCCCACCAGCGCGACCACGGCGGCAACATGCCGTCCGCGTCCGCCAGCGTCCGGAGGAAGTCGACGAGCCCGACCGGCGCGACCGGCGACGGACCGCCGTCCCGGGCAGGCAGCGCGGCGTCGACGAACACTGCCGCCGCCACGTCGCGCCTCTCGGCGAGGGCGGGGACGTAGAGGCCGGAGTTGCTGTGGGGCACCAGCACCAGCGGACCGTCCGGGAGCCCGGTCGCCAAGGCGGCCAGCACCTCCGCCGGTGACGTCCCGGCGCCGGGCACCACGGCGCACGCGCGACCGGCTGCCCGCAGCGCTACGGCGACCGGCTCCCAGGTGGAGGGCCCGAGCAGCGGGCTGGGAAGCAGCACGTAGGTCGCGCTACTCCCCACGTGCGGCCTCCTCGTCGGACAGCGGCATCACGTGCGCGACGACGAGCGTCGGCTCCTCGTCGGCGCCCGGGACGGTGGCCGCCCACACCTCGACCGGCACCGGCCGGCCCGCGCGGTCGACGTACCGCTTCCGCACGCGGTGCGCGCTCTCGACGCCGGTGCGGAGCAGGTCGAGGTTCACCGCGTCGGCGCCGCGGTCCTCGGGCCAGGTGAGGTCGTCGACGGTCATCCCGACGAGTTCCTCGGGGTCGTAGCCGACGAGCTCGGCGAGTGCGGCGTTGACGCGCACGATCCGCCCGCCGAGGTCGGACAGGGCCATCCCGATCGGCGCCCCGTCGAAGGCGCCGCGGAACCGCTGCTCGACGGCCTCGAGCTGTTGCTGCGTCTCCACCAGGTGGGTGACGTCGCGGCTGGTGGAGACGTACTCGCGGACGTCGCCGTCGGCGTTGCGCAGATGCTGGACGGTGGAGGCCAGCCAGCGATAGCCGCCCGAGCCGTGACGGAACCGGCGCACCAGCGTCTCCCCGGGCGCCGCGGACGGTGGCGCCGGGAGCGGGTCGGCCGGGTGGGCGAGGTCCTTGACCAGCCTGCCGACCAGGTCCTCGGGCGCCATCCCCAGCACCCGCCGCGCAGAGGCGGAGGCGTAGCGGATGCGGCCGTTCGGCGACATCGCCATGACCAGGTCGGGTGTCGACAGCGAGCTGGGACCGTGCAGCTCGTGGCTGCCGTCCTCGGGGGTCCGCTCGGCCCGCGCGAGCACGTCGGCGACGTCGGGCACAGGCCGCCCGAAGTACCAGCCCTGCGCGGCGTCGCAGCCGAGCGTGACGAGCTCCCGCACCTGGTCGACGCTCTCGACCCCTTCGGCGCAGACCGTGTAGCCGAGAAGGTGCGCGGCGTCGACGGCGAGCCGTACGACGACCGCGTCCTCGGCGCTCTCGTGCAGCCCGGACACGAACGACCGGTCGATCTTCACCTGGTCCAGCGGGAGGTTGCGCAGCAGCGTGATCGAGGAGAAGCCCGTGCCGAAGTCGTCCAGCGACACCCGCACGCCGAGGTCGCGCAGCTTGGCGAGACGGGAGCTGGTGACCTCGAGGTCGAGCACGGCCGCGGTCTCGGTGATCTCCAGCGTGAGCCGGCCGGGCGCCAGCTTCGTCGCGTCCAGCGCCTCGGCGACGGCGTCGAGGAGGTCAGGCCGGACCAGCTGTACGGCGGAGACGTTGACCGCCACGGTCGGGCCGTCGTCGCCGCGGGTCCAGCGCACCGCCTCGGAGCACGCCTCACGCAGCACCCAGCGGCCGAGCTCGTGGACCAGGCCGGTGCTCTCGGCGACCGCGATGAACCGGTCCGGCGGGACAGGCCCGAGCTCCTCGTCGTCCCAACGGGCGAGCGCCTCGGCACCGGTCGGCCGGCCGGACGGCAGCGAGACGACCGGCTGGAAGTGCAGGCGCAGCCGCTGCTCGCGGATCGCCCGTGCCAGGCGGGCCTCGAGATCGCCGGCGTCCATGGCTCTTAACGTATTGCTTCCTGCACGGCGATCGCCGCGAAACGGACAGGTGTCTCGCCGGTCGGCGCTTTCCGGCGTGCCTCAGCGCACGAGCGTGACCAGGTCGTGAGCGCCGTCGGGACGCGCGGCCTCGACGTAGTAGCGGACCCGGCCGTCGGGCAGCCCGACCGCGCTGGCGTAGCGGAACGCGCCGTCGCTGTGCGGCGACGAGATCGGGCCGACGCTGTCGTCCGGCACCAGGCGGCTGCCGTCCCAACGCGCCAGCCCGGTGGTCTCGTGCCAGTTGGACGCGGCGTCGGGACGTCCGTCGTACAGCACCGTCAGCGGCTCACCGTCGCGCGTCGGCAGGACGGTCGTGACGCGCGCACCGCGCTCGTCCCAGACACCCGGCCGCCCGGAGAGCACGACACCGTGGTCGGTCCAGGTGAGCCCATCGGCGCTGGTGAGGCGACGCGTGGTCATCCGGTCCTCGTGGCCGGGCTCGTTGAGCGGGTGGCAGCACAGCCACATCTCCCAGCCTTCGGGGACTTGCGTCACGACGGGGTCCTTGACGCCGGTGTGCTCGTCGCCTGGGTGCACGACCTGCTGCCGGCCGGCGGGCAGCTCCTCGACGGTCGGCGCAGTAAGGCTGTCCACCCACCAGTGCTTGGAGCCGGGCGTCGCGCAGGAGAGGTACAGCCGCCAGCCGACGCCGGGCACCGGCACCAGCACCGGCTTCTCGAACGACTCGGCGCCGCACGCGTCGCGCTGGACCTCGGCCACCGCCTCGAACCGCTCGCCGTCGTCGGACCGGGCCACGACGACAGTGACGCCGCGGCCGGCGGTGAGCGGTCGGCGCACCCGCCAGGTCAGCCAGAACGTGCCGTCGACGAGGACGGCGCTCGCGGCGCCCGCCCAGTTGCCGGGGCCGTCACCGGGTGCGGGCACGACGACCGTGACGTCGTCGTACGACGGGAGGTGGCTGGTCACCTCGCCGAGCCTAGGCGAGCACGTCGGCGAGACGCTGCTCCAGCCGGGCGCGCGCGAGCTCGTCCGTGATCTCGAGACCCTGGTCGCGCCACGGCTGCACGACCTTGGTCGGGTCGGGCAGGTAGCCGACGACGTCCATCACGTGCCAGTAGCGCCTCGCGTCGTCGTGCGGCCCGGGCACGCAGCACTCGACGAACGCGCCGGCCGGGTCGGGGCCGTGCAGCATCGCGAGGTACGTCGCGGCGTGCGCGACGTCGAGCTCGGCCGGACCCCACGAGGTCTCCACCCAGTCCACGACGCCCGTGACGACGCCGTCCTGCCAGAGCACGTTTCCGAGGTGCAGGTCGCGGTGCACGAACGTCCCGCGGTACGGCGGAGGCGGTGATGCCAGCAGGTCGAAGGCGGTCGCCCACAAGGTGGGGCGGTCCGCCCACGGCGGTGTCCGCCACTTCTCCGGAGGAGCCCAGGTCTGGTACTCACGCGGCCGCACGGCGGGGTCGACCGCGTGCACGTCGGCGGCGAGCGCGGCGAGCGCCCCCAGGACCGCGTCGTCGCAGCGGCGCAGCTCGAGCGCGCCGGGCAGCAGCGACATCAGGTGCGCCGGGTGGCCGGCGTCATCGCCGGTGGCGTCGAGCGCCAGGCTCGTCGGCGCCGGCACCGCCGTACCGGCGAGCAACCGTTGGACCTCCGCCTCCCGCGCGAGCAGCCCCGGTCCGTGCCGGCGCCACGGGTCGCGGGTGAGCAGCCGCAGCACCGCCTGGGCGCCGTCGGCCGCGCCCAGGCGCAGCATCGTCGAGGTCCAGCCGCCGCGCAACGGCGTCACCGAGGCGACGCGGCGACCCCACGACCGCTCCGCCCAGGCCACTCCCGCATCGGTCACACCGACCATCCTGTCGTCGTCCTCACCGAGACAGCGCGAGGCCCCGGAGCCGTGCGGCTCAGGGGCCTCGCACCCGCGGTGTCCAGCGGGGTGGGATCAGCCGTTGTAGGACGGCTGGGACTGCGCGTTGAACACGTCCATGCGGATCTTCTTGGCCGGGTTCGTCAGCTTGTCATTGATCTCCAGGACGTCGAAGCCCTTCTGGATGTCGTTGGAGTAGATGTGGCCGTTGTAGTAGTACGCGGACCACGAGCCGCCCAGGACCAGCCGGTCGTTGGCGAGCGGGCCACGGTCGAACCAGCCGATCTCACGCGGGTTCGCCGAGTCGGTGAAGTCCCAGATCGAGACGCCGCCCTGGTACCAGGCCTGCACCATGATGTCCTTGCCGGGCACGGGGATCAGCGAGCCGTTGTGCGCCACGCAGTTCTCCGTGTCGCCGTTGGTGCGCGCGATCTTGTAGTAGCTCTTGAAGACGAGCTGGCCGTCCTCGATGTCGTAGATGCCGTCGGCGCCCCTGGTCGGACCGACGTCCGGGTTGCACTCGGCTCCGCCGCCACCGCCGAGCTCGTCGGTGAAGACGACTTTGGTGCCGTCGTTGTTGAACGTCGCGGAGTGCCAGAAGAAGAAGTTCTCCTCGTCACGGACCTGCTCGGTCACGACCGGGTTCTCGCGGTCGCTGATGTCGAGCAGGATGCCGTCACCCATGCAGGCACCGGCCGCGATGTCCTTCTCCGGGTACGCCGTGATGTCGTGGCAGCCGGTCGTCTCGAACGAGTAGCCGTCGCCCGGGTTGCCGCCCTCGGGGAACAGCACCGGCGTCGCGACGAGCGCCGCGTCGCGCGGGGAGGCGACGGGCACCTTCACCACGCTGATCTTGTCGTGCGGCGGCGGGCAGTTGGGGTTGGACGTGCTCGGGAAGTACGACGAGACGTACACGTAGAGGTTCTCGTCCGCCTGGTCGGGCGCCAGCGTGTGCGTGTGCGAGCCGCACGCGGTCTTCACGGCGGAGACGTACTGCGGTGCCCTCGGGTCGCTGATGTCGAAGACCCGCAGGCCCTCCCACGCGCTGGGGTTGCTGGTGCTCGACGGGTCGCTCTGGCACGAGCTGCTGCTGCGCGGTGAGTCGACGCTCATCACGAGGATGTCGCCGTACACCGAGACGTCGCCCTGCCCGCCGGGGCAGAGGACCTGCGCGACCACCTTGGGGCTCTTCGCCTTCTTGATGTCGAAGACCGTGAAGCCGTTGTAGTTGCCGGCGAAGGCGTAGCGGCCCTGGAACGCCAGGTCGCTGTTGAAGGAGCTGGTCTCCGCGAACGGCCCCTGCTTGGGAATGGTGGCGATGCGCTTGACGTTGCGGCTGCTCGCCTCCTCGCCGACGCCGAGCTCCGGCTCGTGGCCCTCCATCTGCGCCAGGTCGGCGCCCGGCAGGCAGGCGGCGGAGAAGTTGTCGTCGGCGCGCTCCAGGCGACGCTTCTCCTTCGCGGTGCAGGCCGGTCCGGAGCTGCCCTGCTCGGCGCCTTTCTGCGCGTTGCCCTCGTCGCCGTGCGCCGAGGCCGGGCCGGAGGGGCCGAGAGTCATGGTGAGGCCGAGTGTGACGGCCGCTGCTGCCACGAGCCCCGCGTGACGGCGGGTGGGCGCGGTCGTTCCCTTCCAGAAGTGCATGGTCCCGAGAACCTTTCGTGGGTGTCCCGACAGCCCGGGGTTTCCGCGACTGCCTGGTCCGTCGTACCGTGTGCGAGCGGCCAAAGTAAAGACTTCGACCTCGATCGGTGGTCGACCGCTTCTCTCGGGAGGGCCCCTTCGTGCGTCGCGCAGTCTCCTCGCTGTCCGCCACGCTGCTCCTGCTGGCGCCGTTGACGTCCTGCTCGTCCGGGGCCGCGGACAGCGGGGCGGACGGCGGGTCCGGTACGTCGACCGGCAAGGCAGCCGGCGAGACAGCCGACGACACAAAGGACACAAAGGGCACGCTCCTGCATCCGGGTGAGCCCGGCGAGCCCAACGCGACCCGGGACCCCGGCGACGTCGAGCCCGAGGAGCAGTTCAGCCACAGCGACGCCGCGTTCGTGCAGATGATGATCCCGCACCACGCCCAGGCAATCGTGATGTCCGAGCTCGCGAGGAAGCGCGCGTCCGACCGCCGGGTGAAGGTGATGGCCGACCGGATCCGCGCCGCCCAGGGCCCGGAGATCCTGGCGATGGCCGCCTGGCTCGAGGAGCGCAACCTCGACGTGCCGTCGGCCGCCGAGGACCCGAGCGAGTGGGACCACTCCGAGCACGGCCACAACGCGATGCACGGGATGCTCACCCACGAGCAGCTCGACCGGCTGAAGGCGGCGCGCGGCCGGGAGTTCGACCGGGTCTTCCTCCGCGGGATGATCCAGCACCACCGGGGCGCGATCGCGATGGCCGACGACGCGGCGCCCGAGTCCAGCGACGTACGCGCGAGCGAGATGATGGGCGAGGTGGCCGCGGTGCAGTCGGGCGAGATCGCACGGATGCGCGACCTGCTGGCCGAGCTGGCCTAGCGGCTCACCGCTCCGTCACAGCCAGGTGTGCACCCGCACCTGGGTGCCGTGCGAGCCCGACCGCACCTGCACCAGGTCGCACAGCTGGTTGGCCAGCCAGATGCCGCGACCCTGCTCGGACCCCAGGTCGATCGCGCCGCGGCCGACGAGGACGTCGTCGATGCGGCCGAGGTCCTGCACCTCGACGACCAGCGCGCCTGTGCCCTGCCAGACCAGGAGCGAGCCGCTCCCGCCGGCGTGCTGGACGCTGTTCGCGGCCAGCTCGTGCACGGAGAGCACCAGGTCGTCGGCGGTCGAGGGGTGCAGCCCGATCCGCTCTGCCTGGTCGCGTACGACCTCGCGCACCGTCGCCAGCATCAGTCCGTCGAAGGGCATGCCGAACGTGCCGGCCGGGGGCCGTGGCAGTGGCTGGGTGAACATCACGTGCGCGTGCTCGTGCCCGACGTACTGGTCCTGCTCGGGGTGGGTCCGCCTCGCCTCGGTGACCACGGCCGGCGGGAGCGCTTCGGTGTCGTAGGGGCACAGCAGCCGCCAGGACGGGCCGTCGTCGAACGCGACGTTCAGCAGCGACTCGTGCAGCACGGCCTCGGCGAGCTCGATGTCGCGGCGGTCCGCCCAGATCGGCTCCCCCACGCCTCGGACGACCTCGCCGTCGTGCTCGGTCAGGAACTCGCGCCAGGCCGGGATGATCCGGGCCGGGTTGCGGCCGACCTCGAACATGTCCATCCAGGTCACCGCGTGGCCCTGCGCGCCCAGCGTGGCGCGCAGCAGGTCGAGCCGGTCCGGTGGCATCACGACCAGGGTCGGCTCGCCGCGGTCGATGCCCTCCTGCACGAACGGCAGGACGGCGCTCGCCAGCCCACGAGAGCCCTCGTAGAAGGCGACCTCGTGTCGGAACGACTGTGTTGACACCTGCACCCCCCGGCGTCGTCGACGCACCACCCCACTGTGCGTCAGATCTCCGACGAGCGACACCCCTGTCCGGACAAATTCCGAAACTCGTTTGACTGGGGCGTCTCATGTGCCTCTCAGGCTCCGGGGTTAGCGTGGCGGGTCATGAAGCACGCGCGTGAGGCACGCAGTGCCGCCGTGGTGGTCAACACCGCGTCGCGGCGGGGCGCTCTCGCCTACGACGAAGTGCTCCGGCGGCTCGAAGCAGCCGGCGTCCCGATCGTCGCTGCCTACCGCGTCGAGTCCGGAGCGGCGCTTGCCGAGACGCTGGACCGGGTCGTCGCGGACCCGCCCGACCTGCTGGTCGTGGGCGGCGGAGACGGCTCGGTCGGGTGCGCCGCGGCCCGCGTCGCCGGCACCGGTACGGCGCTCGGCGTGCTGCCGCTGGGCACCGCCAACGACTTCGCCCGCACGCTCGGCCTGCCGCTGGACGTCCCGTCCGCCTGCGCCGCGCTGGCCGACGGCGACGTCGTCGACGTGGACCTGGGCAGGCTCGACGGCCGCGCCTTCCTCAACGTCGCGTCGGTCGGCCTGTCGGTCGCCGTCGCCGAGGCGCTCGGCCCGCGGATGAAGCGGTGGCTCGGGCCGCTCGCCTACCCGGTGGCGACGCTGCGCGCCTACCGGCGGCACCGGCCGTTCACCGCCCGCCTCGAGTTCCCGAACGGTGACCACGAGCCGCTCGAGCTCGACGACCTGCTGCAGGTCGCGGTCGGCAACGGCCGGCACTACGGCGGCGGCAACGCGGTGTCACCGACGGCCGGCATCGACGACCACCTGCTCGACGTGTCCGTCATCGTGCGCGGTCGACTACGCGACCACGTGGACATCGCGCGGCTGCTCAAGGACGGCTCGTTCGTCCATCACGACCGCGTGGTGCACGTGACCACTCGCGCCGTACGCCTGGAGACCGAACCGGCGCTCCCGGTGAACCTCGACGGCGAGGTCGTCGCGCAGACGCCGGGGACGTTCACGGTCGACCGCAACGCCCTGCTCGTGGTGGTCCCGAAGGGCAGCACGGCGGCCGTGCTGGACGGAGCGCGCGCCGCGCAACAGCACGATCTGGATTCGCTCGGCTGAATCCCTCCCGCTGACGGCACCGGGAGGACGACAATGAGCCGCGGCTCCAGCAGCGGGACCGTCAGGTTGGCGAAAGGGGCACAGCCGTGCAGCGCTACATCGACGAGCTGCGCCTGCTCCACGCCATTCGGCTGTGCGTGGTGGCCACGGACGACGCGGGCGTGGTCACCTTCGCCAACGAGGCAGGCGCCGAGGCGTTCGGATTCACCCGCGACACGCTCCTGGGCCGACGGCTGCTCGACCTCGTGGAGCCGGAGGACGCCGCGGAGCCGCTGGCCCGCGTCCTGAACGGGGAGACCTGGCGCGGCGACGTGCGCGCCCGGAAGGTGGACGGCACACCGTGGCTCGCCGGGCTCGCCGCGACACCGGTCAAGGACGAGCGCGGAGTGATCGTCGGCGCGGTAGTGGTCGCCGACGACCTGACCGTCGTGCGCGAGGTCGAGGCGATGAAGGAGGCCGCGGACGAGCGGCTCCGTCTCGCGCACCGCGCCGCGCGGCTCGGCGCGTGGCACTGGCGCATGTCCGACGGGCTCGTCGTCTGGGACGAGCGCCTCGAGGCGATCTTCGGGCTGCCGCCAGGCGGGTACGACGGCACCTTCGAGACGTGGTCCTCGATGCTGCACCCCGAGGACGCCCCCGAGATGCTCGCGATCGTCGACGAGGCGCTCGCCACCCGGTCGCCGTACGTCCTGCGCACGCGGATCGTCCACCCAGACGGCAGCGTGCACGCGATCGAGGCGTTCGGCGAGGTGACCAGCGACGAGGCCGGCAACGCCACCGGCACCATCGGCGTGGTCCGGGACGTGACGCACGAGAAGGAGACCGCCCGCGACCTCGAGCGCGCCTACGCGCAGCAGCGGCTGGCCAGCGCCCGCAGCGAGCTGCTGCGCCAGCTGATGTCCGAGCTCACCCGGGCCGAGACCGCGAGCGAGATCGCCGCGACCCTCGAGCCGCACCTGGTCGCGATCGAGGCGCTGATGGGCGGCCGCGCGCGGCTGCGCGTCCCGGAGAACCTCGACACGCTCGTCGACGGCGGTACGGCGTTCCTTCGCGGCACCCGCGAGCTGCCGGCCGCGGACCTGCTGCTCCTCGACGACCTCGCCGCGCAGGTGTCGCTCGCCGCGGTGCGCGCACACCACCAGCAACGCACCACGGAGATCTCCGACCAGCTGCAGAGCAGCCTCGCCGCCAGCCCGCTGCCGACGGTGCCGGGGCTCGCGATCGCCGCGAGCTACGCACCCGGCGGCGACGAGCTCGAGCACGTCGGCGGCGACTGGTACGACGTGATCGCCACCGACGGCGGCGGCGTCGCCCTCGTGGTCGGCGACGTGATGGGGCGGGGCGTGCACGCGGCGACCACGATGATCCGGGTCCGGGCCGGCATCCGCGGGCTCGTCACCGTCGACCCCGAGCCGGGTGTGGTGATGACGCGCGCCGACCGGCTGGTGGTGCGCGACGCCGAGGACCAGTTCGTCACCGCGATGACGTTGCTGCTCGACCCGACCAGCCGCCGGGTCCGGCTCTGCAACGCCGGGCACGTGCCGGCGATCGTCGCAGACGCCGACGGCTCCGTCCGGGTCGTCGGCAGCGGCGCCGGCGTGCCACTCGGCCTGGGCGAGACGCCGCACCGCGAGGTGATCGACCTGCCGGTCGGGCCCGGCACGACGGTCGTGCTGGTGACCGACGGGGTGATCGAGACCCGGGACCGTGACATCGAGGCCGGCCTCGACGCGCTGGTCGCCCGGGTCGGCGAGAGCGTGGGCAAGCCGGTCGAGGACCTCGTCGCCGACGTGGCGGCGCTGGCCGACCGGTCGATGCTCGACGACGTCACGGTGCTCGTCGCCCGGCTGCTCTGATCTCGCCTCTTCTCTCGCCTCTTCCCAGGGACCGCTCGCGTCGCTAGGTTCTCGCTTGTCGACCGCCGGGGGGACCGTGCAGTCGAAGGAGAATCTCGTGGCTCTGCTCCTCCCCGCGGTCCGTCACGAACGGCCCGGTCGCTCAAGATCACCCCGGCGCGCGCTCACCGCCCTCGTCGGGCTGCTCACCGCCGTGCTCTCCGGCGGCCTCGTGGTCCTCACGTCGCCGGCAGCACACGCCGACGGTCCCGGCGTCGGCACTCCGTGGGTCGTCACCCTCGGCGACTCCTACATCTCCGGCGAGGCCGGACGCTGGGCCGGCTCGTCCAACTCCTCGAGCAGCCGGGCCGACGCCCTGGGTCCGACCGCCTACTACGACAACGCCTCCGGCACCGCCGAGCAGATCGTCCGCTGCCACCGCAGCAAGGCCGCCGAGGCCTACACCGGCGGCGGCGTCAACGGGCTCAACCTCGCGTGCAGCGGCGCCCGGACGACGACGTACACCGACTCCAACGGGCGCTTCAAGCCCGGCCTGGACTTCTACGACAGCAGCGGCCAGCAGGGCCAGGCGCGGATGCTGCAGGACTTCGCCACGACGCACAACGTGCGGATGGTCGTGGTCTCGATCGGCGGCAACGACTTCAACTTCGGGTCGATCGTGCAGCAGTGCGTGACCGACTTCCTCGCGTCGCCGACATGGTGGAAGGACTACTGCAAGGACGACAGCTCGGTGACACAGAACTTCACCGCCGCCAACGTCGCCGCCGTGCGTGCGCGGATCGCGACGGCGTACGCCAACGTCCGTCAGGCCATGCGCAACGCCGGGTACGCCGACACCCAGTGGACGATGCTCGTCCAGAACTACCCGTCGCCCATCCCGGGCGGCAGCGGGTTCCGCTACTCCGAGAGCGGCTACACGCGGCAGAGCACCGGCGGCTGCGGCTTCTGGAACGCCGACGCGGACTGGGCCAACAACAGCGCGCTGCCAACGATCAACGCCGCCGTGACGGGTGCCGCGAGCGACGCCGGGATCACCAACAGCCGGGTGCTGAACCTCGCGTCCGCGTTCAACGGGCGGCGGCTGTGCGAGAACACCGTGGGGCTCTACGAGGAGCGCGGCATCGCCGACTGGCGCAGCGCCGGCGCGGTCGACCAGACCGAGTGGGTGAACCAGATCCGCACGGTGTCGACGTGCTGCGCGAACAGCCCGTACTACATCCAGGAGTCGTTGCACCCCAACTACTGGGCGCAGCTCGCGACGCGGTCGTGCGTGCGGCAGGCCTGGAACGGCGGGGCGCCGCGCGGCGGCACCTGCCGGATCGCCGGCACCGGGCTGGTGAACGGGGAGCCGCGCATGAGCCTGTCCTGAGTAGTCCTACTCAGGGAGTTGAGTGCGGGACCGGTGATGTCGCCGGTCCCGCCCGTGGCTTGCTGGTGCCATGACCAGCCGTGTGACCCGGTACGCCGACCCCGAACGCTGTCCCGACTGCCGCCGGCCGATCGCTCTGGGTGCCCCGCGCTGCGAGGCCTGCGGGCTGCCGCTGCACGGCGAGCTCGCCTCGCGGCTGTTCCAGACGCTGGCCACCGCCGACGACCTGCTCACCCAGCTGCGCGCGTCGGCCTGGCCGGCCCCGGCGACGCCCGCGCCTGCCGCGCCTCCCCTGGCGGTGCCGCCTCGCTCGCGGCTCAGCGCCGCCACGGTCCCGCAGATCCTGCTCGGCCTCGGCGCGCTGTGCGTGCTGGTCGCCGCCCTGGTCTTCCTCGCCGTCACCTGGTCGGTCATGGGCGTCGGCGGACGCACGGTCACGCTGGTCACCTTCACCGCCCTCACCGGCGGCCTCGGCTGGTGGCTGGCCCGCCGCGGGCTGCGCGCCGCCGCCGAGTCGCTCGTCCTGGTCTCGCTCGGCCTGCTCGTGCTCGACATCATCGGCGCCGGGAACGCCGGCTGGCTCGGGGACCCCTCGACGGAGTGGTTCCTGGTGCTGCTCGGCGGCACGCTGGCGCTGGCCGCGACCGGGTTCGCTCTCGCGGTACGGCGGACGCCCGTCGACGCGCTGGTGGGTGCCCAGGTCGCGACCGGTATCGGCGTCGCGGTCGCGTCGTTCGGCCTCGCCGACGTCGACCAGGGCACGACCGACGTCGACCTGGTGGGCGCGGTCTGCCTCGGCCTGCTGGCCGGCGAAGGACTGCGCCGGCTGCGGCTCGAGCTCGCGACGCTGCTCGCGTTCGTGGTCGCCGGCCTGCACTGGCTGCTGCTGCTCACCGTCGGGACGTTCCGCGTCCTCGAGCACCCGACCTGGGCCGAGCTCTGGGCGCAGGCGCACGTGTGGCCGGCGCTGGCGGCGGCCGCTCTCGTCGCGGGCGTCGCGCCCGTGCGCTCGCTGCCGGTCGTCTCGCGGGTTGCCGGGCTGTCGGTCGCGCTGGCGATCGTGGTCGGTGCAGTCGTGGCGCCGGTCATGGTGGACGGCCACCCGACGGCCGCGGTGCTCACCGGCCTGGCTGTCCTGGTGCCGACCGGGCTGTGGGCGTGGTCCGGGCCTCGTCCGTGGGCGTTCGTGCCGCTGGCGACCCAGGCGGTCGCGGGCGCCGGCGTGGGGTCCGCCGGGCTCTGGCTGGCCGCGGAGTCCCTACGACGTTTGGAGGAGCTCAGCGACGGAGTCGCGGTGCTGCCGTTGTCGCGCACGTCGGAGCTCTCCGGCTGGCTGCTGCCGCTGTGCGCGGCCGCCGTCCTCGGCACCGTCGCCTCGGTCTACCGGCCGGTCCTCGAGCCGCGGCTGGTGGCCGGGCTGGTCGCGGGCTCGGTAGTGCTGACCGCCCCTCTCTACGCCGCTCCGGTGTGGGTGCTGGCCGGGCTGCCGGTCGCGGCCGGGCTCGGATTCCTGGCCTGGTGGTTCGCGCGCCGGTCGCTGGTGCAGCTCGGCCTGGCCGCCGGCTTCCTGGTCGTCGGCGTCGCGCTCGCGGAGCCGTCCGAGGTGGCCCTGGTGGTCACGCTCGCGCTGGTGCTGCTCGCCGCGGCCGTGGTGCACCTCGACGACTCCGGCCTGGCCGGCGACGTCGCCGGTGCCGTCGCGGCGGTCACGGTGGCGGCGCTGACGTTCGCGGTCGGCGACCTCGTCGACGCGCCCGCGCCGTGGGTCGCGCTGGTCGGCCTCCTGCTGCTGGCGGCGGTCGGCGCGACGGGCCGGCCCGGTCTCGAGGTCGGCGCCGCGGCTGCGGCCGCCCCCGTCGCCCTCGCCGGGTTGACCGGTGCCGCGGACGACGTACTCCTGACGTGGGCGGCGGTCTACCTCACCGTCGCGGGCGCGGCGATCAGCGGCGTCGCGCTGGCGCGGCCGAACCGGCGACTCGCCGGCTGGGCCGGCGGACTGCTGCTCGTCGCGGCGACG
The DNA here is from genome assembly GCA_036280235.1 of Nocardioides sp. Taxonomy (GTDB): domain Bacteria; phylum Actinomycetota; class Actinomycetes; order Propionibacteriales; family Nocardioidaceae; genus Nocardioides_B. The sequence goes on along the minus strand of DASURB010000153.1, from coordinate 70,036 downwards.
TGGGTGCGGCTGTACGACGTGGGCGTGACGACGCCGGAGGCCTACACGCTGCCCAGCGCGGTGGCGCTGCTCGCGGTCGGGTTGTGGCACCTGCGCCGGCGGGAGTCGTCGGGCACGGTCGCGCTGCTCGGCCCGGGGCTCACGCTCGCGCTGGTGCCGTCGCTGCTGTGGTCACTGGACGAGCCGACCGGCCTGCGTGTGCTGCTGCTCGGCCTGGCCTGCCTGGCGCTGGTGCTGGCCGGCGTGCGGCTGCGCTGGAGCGCGCCGGTCCTGTGGGGCGCAATCGTCGGTGGGCTGCTGGTGGTCCGGCTTGCGGCGCCGTACGTCGGCGACAGCGTGCCGCGCTGGGTGCTCATCGGTGCCGCGGGCGCGCTGCTGATCGCGACGGGTGTGACCTGGGAGCGCCGGCTGCAGGAGGCGCGTCAGCTGCGGGAGTACGTGCGCAGACTCCGGTAGGGCCAGAGAGGGCGCCCGAGAACGCACTGTGCCCCGACATCCGGGCGGATGCAGGGGCACGGTCGTTCCGTGGTCCTCGCCCCCGCGAGGACCACCAGGTCCTCGCTCAGGCCGAGTCGTCTCCTCGGCGCTGCTCGGGGACCATCCCGGTCAGCAGCTCACGCACTTCCGACTCGCGGTAGCGGCGGTGCCCTCCCAGGGTCCGGATGGAGCTGAGCTTCCCGGCCTTCGCCCAACGGGTGACCGTCTTCGGGTCGACCCGGAACATGGCTGCCACCTCCGCAGGGGTCAGCAGGGGCTCGGACTCCGGTGGCCGCGTGTCCATGCGGGCCTCCCTCGTGTTGAAAACCTCGTTCGTCGCACGCTTGTTCGACGAACGTCCCTCCCTAGCAGTCTTGCACTGCGAGCCTAGATCCGGTGGAAATTTACGACAATGGCCTATTTGAGCCACGTTCTACGGCCGATGTCCTACGCAATCTGGACGAGGGCTGGACGAGGGCTGATCGTGGAGGGCGGACCGCTCGCGAGGCCCTAGGCTTGGACTCGACAGGACGCACCACCCCCGCGCCCCGTCGCCGTACCTGACCTCGCCCGCACCACCCCCGCGGGCCCGACCGGAAGGGTCACCACCGTGACCGGGAACAACCCCGTAGCACGGCCGCAGCAGGGCGTCTTCGCCTCGGCTACCGGCCATGAGCAGGTCGTCTACTGCCACGACGAGCAGTCCGGCCTGAAGGCGATCATCGCGATCCACTCCACCGCGCTCGGTCCCGCCCTCGGCGGCACCCGCTTCTACCCCTACGCGACCGAGGACGACGCCCTCCAGGACGTCCTGAACCTCTCCCGCGGCATGTCCTACAAGGCCGCGCTCGCCGGGCTCGACCTCGGCGGCGGCAAGGCCGTCATCATCGGTGACCCGCGCAAGGACAAGACCGAGGCGCTGCTGCGCGCCTACGGCCGGTTCGTGCAGTCGCTCGGCGGCCGCTACTACACAGCGTGCGACGTCGGCACCTACAGCGAGGACATGGACGTCGTCGCGCGCGAGTGCTCGTTCGTGACCGGTCGCACCGTGGAGCACGGCGGCGCCGGCGACTCGTCGGTGCTGACGGCGTACGGCGTCTTCCAGGGCATGCGCGCCGCGGCCGAGGTCACCTGGGGTGCGCCCACGCTGCACGGCCGCACGGTGGGCATCGCCGGCGTCGGCAAGGTCGGCCGCCACCTCGTGCGTCACCTCGTCGAGGACGGCGCGACCGTCGTGGTCTGCGACGTCGACCCGGCCGCGGTCGCCCGCGTGCAGGCCGACTTCCCCGACGCACGCTCCGTCGCCGACGCCGACGCGCTGGTCGCCTCCCCGCTCGACGTCTACGCGCCGTGCGCGCTCGGTGGCGCTCTGACCGACGAGGTCGTCGAGGTGCTCTCCGCCCGGATCGTCTGCGGCGCGGCCAACAACCAGCTCGCCCACGAGGGCGTGGAGAAGCAGCTGCAGGACCGCGGCATCCTCTACGCGCCCGACTACCTGGTGAACTCCGGTGGCCTCATCCAGGTCGCCGACGAGCTCGAGGGCTTCTCGTTCGACCGCGCCAAGGCCCGTGCGACGCGGATCTTCGACACCGCCCAGGAGGTGTTCGCGCACGCCGCCGAGGAAGGCGTCCCGCCGGCCGTCGCCGCGGACCGGATCGCCGAGCGCCGGATGCGCGAGGTCGGCCGCCTGCGCGGCCTCTGGCTGCCCCGCCCCTGACCCCAGCCCCGCGAGTCGGCGCGTCTTGCCCCTCACGACGAGCGAGAGGGCAGGATGTGCCGACTCGGCACGTTGATGAGGGCAAGACGTGCCGCCTCGGCATGCTCATGAGGGCATGGTGCGCCGTTCGGCAGAACCCGAGACGGCCGGGATGCGTCGAGGCGCTCGGACGACCCGGCGCCGGACGATCAGTCAGTCTCGCGAGGAGCCGGAATCGATGTAGCCCGCCCAGTCGTCCTGGTCGTCGAGCTCGTCGCTCGGCTGGTCGGACTGGTCACTCTCGCCATGCAGCTCTCGTTGCAGCGCGTTGAAGTCCGTCTCGTGAGTGCGGTACTTCAGGTCGCGGGCAACCTTGGTCTGCTTGGCCTTCGCACGGCCGCGCCCCATAGGGTCGACCCCCTCGCACAATTGGCCGGAGTCACGCCGCTACCAGCCTTCAGTGGCCGGCGAGGGCCGTGAAGGCCAGGGACGGACGCGCGTCCGGTCTGTCCTGATGGTTTCTCGTGAGGAACACGGTACCCGCCCGAGCAACCTCGGCGCACATCCGGCTCGGCAATCGGGCGTGATTTCGCCGCCGGCGAACGCTGTACGGCGTACGACGCGCCGGCGGGAAGTGCCCGTTACCAGCCGGGGTGCTGCCCGACCAGCGTGACGGAGCCGCCCTCGGCCCCGGTGAGCGCGCCGGAGGCCTCGGTGACCTCGCCGGCTGCCCAGGCGTGGATCCCGTGCTCGCCGAGCAGCGCGATCGCGCGGTCGACGTCGTCGGGCGGGGTCAGCGCGACCATGCCGACGCCGCAGTTGAGCGTGCGCTCGAGCGCAGCCTGGTCGACCGACCCGGCACGACGGACCAGGTCGAAGATCGGCGCGGGGGTCCAGGTGGCCCGGTCGATCGTGACGACCTTGTCGTCGGGGAGCACGCGGGCGAGGTTCTCCGCCAGTCCGCCCCCGGTGACGTGCGACATCGCGTGGGTCGCGGTGGTGCGGGCCAGGGCGAGGCAGGCCTTGGCGTAGATCCGGGTCGGCTCGAGCAGCTCCTCGCCGAGCGTCCGGCCGAGCTCGTCGACGTGCCGGTCGAGCGGCAGGGCCGGGCCCACGTTGCCGGACAGCAGCACGTGCCGGACGAGCGAGTAGCCGTTGGAGTGCAGCCCGCTGGCCTGCATCGCGACGACGATGTCACCGGCCTCGACCCGACCGGGACCGAGCAGCTGCGAGGCCTCGACCACGCCGGTCGTGGATCCGGCGACGTCGTACTCGTCGGGCTCGAGCAGCCCAGGGTGCTCCGCGGTCTCGCCGCCGATCAGGGCGCAGCCGGCGGCGACGCAGGCCTCGGCGATCCCCTGCACGATCGCCGCGATCCGCTCGGGAACGACGCGGCCGGTGGCGATGTAGTCGGTGAGGAACAGCGGCTCGGCGCCGCAGACCACGAGGTCGTCGACGAGCATCCCGACGAGGTCGAACCCGATCGTGTGGTGGACGTCCATGGCCTGCGCGATCGCGACCTTGGTGCCGACGCCGTCGGCGGACGTGGCGAGCAGCGGGTGCTCATAGCCCTTGAGCGCGGTCGCGTCGAACAGCCCGGCGAAACCGCCGATGCCGCCGACCATCTCGGGGCGGCGGGCCTTGTCGATCCAGACCTTCATCAGCTCGACGGCCTTGTCGCCGGCGTCGATGGAGACCCCGGCGGCCTCGTAGGTCGCGCCCGTGGGCTGGTCGCTCATCGGTCTCCTCAGGTCGGGGCGTGCTGCGCTGCTACGTCGTACGGCGGAGTCAGGGCCGGTCGAGCGCGTCGCCCGCGCCGCCACCGGGGGTGAGCGAGAGCCCGGGCGGGTCCTCGACACCCTCGAGCGGTAGGACCGGGTCGAGCTCGAGCAGGTGCTTGCCGAGGCGCTCGGGGTCCGGCAGCTCGACGGGGTAGACGCCGTCGAAGCAGGCGCGGCACAGCTGCGGCTTGGGTACGTCGGTGGCCTCGATGAGCTGCTCGAGCGAGATGTACGCCAGCGAGTCGGCGTCGATCGAGCGGCCGATCTCCTCAGACGAGAGCCCGTTGGCGATCAGCTCGGCGCGCGTGGGGAAGTCGATGCCGTAGAAGCACGGCCACTTCACCGGCGGGCTGGAGATCCGCACGTGCACCTCGCGGGCGCCGGCCTCGCGCAGCATCCGGACCAGTGCGCGCTGGGTGTTGCCGCGCACGATCGAGTCGTCGACGACGACGAGCCGCTTGCCCTCGATGACGTCGCGCAGCGGGTTGAGCTTGAGCCGGATGCCGAGCTGGCGGATGGTCTGCGACGGCTGGATGAACGTGCGGCCGACGTACGAGTTCTTGACCAGGCCGGTGCCGTAGGGGATGCCGCTCTCCTCGGCGTACCCGATCGCCGCCGGCGTGCCGGACTCCGGCACCGGCATCACCAGGTCGGCGTCGGCGGGGAACTCACGGGCGAGGCGGCGGCCGATCTCGACGCGCACCGAGTGCATGCGCTGGCCGCTCATCTTGGTGTCGGGCCGGGCGAGGTAGACGAACTCGAAGAGGCAGTGCTTGGGGTCGGCCTTCGCGAAGTGGCGGCTGCGCAGGCCGTCCTCGTCGACGGCGACCATCTCGCCGGGCTCGACCTCGCGGATGAACGACGCGCCGACGATGTCGAGGGCGGCGGTCTCCGAGGCGATCACCCAGCCGCGCTCGAGCCGGCCGAGCACGAGCGGCCGGATGCCCTGCGGGTCGCGTGCGGCGTACAGCGTGTGCTCATCCATCCATACGAACGAGAACGCGCCCTTGATGGTCGGGAGCAGCTCGGCGGCGTTCTCCTCGAGGCTCCGGTCGGGGTGCCAAGCGAGGAGCGCGGTGACGAGGCTTGTGTCGTTGGTGGCGGCCGGCTGGTTGCGCGCGTTGAGGTCGAGCCCGCCGGGTGCGCCGAGCTCGGCGACCTTGGCGGCCAGCTCGTGGGTGTTGGTCAGGTTGCCGTTGTGGGCCAGCGCGATCGAGCCGGTCTCGGTCGGGCGGAACGTCGGCTGGGCGTTGTGCCAGGTGCTGGCGCCGGTCGTGGAGTAGCGGCAGTGCCCGACGGCGACGTGGCCCTGCAGCGAGGCGAGCGTGGCCTCGTCGAAGACCTGCGAGACGAGACCCATGTCCTTGTAGACGAGGATCTGCCGGCCGTTGCTGACCGCGATGCCCGCGGACTCCTGGCCGCGGTGCTGGAGTGCGTAGAGGCCGTAGTAGCTGAGCTTCGCGACGTCCTCACCCGGCGCCCAGACCCCGAACACCCCGCAGGCGTCCTGCGGTCCGGTGTCGTGGGGGTCGAGCTCGTGGGTGAGACGGCCGTCCCCGCGGCGGGCAGGACGCGACGGGATGCCCTCGGCCGTCACGAGCGGCGTCCGGTGCGTGCGCCGGCAAGGCGGAGGAGCGAAGGCGGGGCGGATGCCCCGTCGAGTGACGACGACTCAGCCGCCGTGCGTACCGGGCGTCGCATAGTGGGCCCGTGGGTGTCCTGTCGCGTCCTTAGAGGCACGTACTTCATGGTAGGGGCCGGACGGCCTCAGGCCGAACCGGCGCCCGCGACACGGCTACTGCGCGAGGTTGTGCAGCAGCAGCGCCTCGGCGATGCAGACCCGCTCGAACTCGGCGAGGTGCAGGCCCTCGTTGGCGCCGTGCGCGCGGGTGTCCGGGTCCTCGACGCCGGTGACCAGCACCGATGCCTTGGGGAACGCCTCGCGGAAGGCCGCAATGAACGGGATCGACCCGCCGACGCCCATGTCGATCGGCTCGACGCCGTCCCAGGCCTCCTTGAACGCCGCCCGCGCGGCGTCGTACGCCGGACCGGTGGCGTCGATCTGGGTCGGCTCGCCGAGCTCGCCCGGGGTGAAGGTGAGCTGCGCGCCCCACGGGACGTGCTTGCGGAGGTGGTCCTCGACTGCCTTCATCGCGCGCTTGGCGTTGTCGCCCGGGGCGAGCCGGACGGACAGCTTGGCCTTGACCGCGGGGATGAGGGTGTTGCTGGCGTTGGCGGTGCTGGTGATGTCCATGCCGATGGTGGCGATGGCGGGCTTGGTCCAGATCCGGTCGACGACCGAGCCGGTGCCGATCAGCTCGAGGCCGTCGACCATGCCGGCCTCGGCGCGGACGCGGTCGAGCGGGTAGTCGACGTCGGCGGCCTTGCCGTGGACGAGGCCCTCGACGGCGACGTCGCCGTTGTCGTCGTGCAGCGTCGCGAGCAACCGGACCATCGCGGTCACGGCGTCGGGAACCGCGCCGCCCCACATGCCGGAGTGCACACCGTGGGTGAGGGTGCGGACCTCGACGAAGCAGTCGACCAGGCCGCGCAGGCTGGTGGTGAGCGCCGGCTCGCCGATGTCCCAGTTGCCGGAGTCGGCGATGACGATGACGTCGGCGGCGAGCAGGTGCTGGTGCTCGGCGAGGAACGCCTCGAGCGTCGGGGAGCCGACCTCCTCCTCGCCCTCGATGAGCAGCGTGACGCCGACGGGCAGGTCGTCGCCGAACGCGCGGATCGCCGCGAGGTGGGCGGCGATGCCGGCCTTGTCGTCGGCGGCGCCGCGGCCGTAGAGCCGGTCGCCGCGCTCGGTCGGCTCGAACGGCTCACTGTCCCAGTCGGCCGGGTCACCGACCGGCTGAACGTCGTGGTGCGCGTAGAGCAGCACCGTGGGCGCGTTCTCCGGGGCGGGTTTGCGCGCCACGACGGCCGGGGCACCTCCGGCCGCGGTCAGGATCTGCACGTCCTCGAACCCCTCGCCGCGGAACAGCTCCGCGGTCGCCTCCGCCGAACGCCGTACGTCGTCGGCGCGGGCCGGGTCGGCGCTGACCGACGGGATGCGCACGAGCGCCTCGAGGTCGGAGCGGACGGAAGGCATCACCTCGCGCACGCGGGCGCGGATCTGGTCCGGAGACGTCATGGGCGTAAACGTAGCCGTCGGGCTACTCGGGCCGTCCGGCGACCGGCAGGTACGCGCCGAGGTCGCTGCGCTCCCCGCTTGCGACCACACGCGCCTGCGCGAGAGCGTCCGCCCAGTCGAGATCCCCGAGCGCCAGCGCGATCCAGGTCTCCGCGTCGGTCTCCACCACCGCCGGCGGCGTACCCCTGGTGTGCCGGGTCCCCGGGATCGCCTGGGCCGCGGCGTACGGCGGCACCCGGATCTCCACTGCGCTCCCCGGCGCCCGCTGCACGAGCAGCGCCAGCAGGTGCTTGGTCAGCAGCCGGAGGTCGGCCTTTTCGCGGCCGCCTTCGCGGAACCGAGCTGTCGCGGCGGCGGCTTCCACAGGGTCGGCCGGGCGGAGACGGGTGGGCACGGAACCAGGCTAGGGGGCTGTCGGTTTACCAGCAGATGCTGGTATCCCGTCACATCCGGGCCGAAACTTCACCCCGGAGGTGCCAGAAACGCGTGGGCAGTCCTGTGGAAAAGACCGCTAGGGTTGGCGGCTCGATCGTCCGACAGCGCCGCCCGCCAGGCAGCCTGCACCTTCTCGGGGGAGACATTTTGCGCCGACTCACCACCGTCCTGACCGCTCTGGCCGTCGCGCTCGCCGGCATCGTCGTGACGGGGTCGCTGCTGCGGCCGGCGGAGGCCGCGTGGAAGGCGACGCCGCGCAACTTCGCCGGCTACGCGTTCGACACCTGGACCGCGCCGCCGCAGACGACGATGGACGCGTGGTGGGTGAGCTCGCCGTACACCGGCGTCGGCATCTACACCTCCGGCGTCAACCGGTTCGACGAGGTGCAGCCCGAGCTCACCCCGACCTGGGTCGCCACCCAGGCGTCGCGCGGCTGGAAGCTGCTGCCGATCCACGTCGGGCTGCAGGCCTCCTGCGGCCACCCCGAGAAGGACTGGGAGCGGATCGACCCCAACCCCGCGGGCGGGTACGCCGCCGCTCGCGCGCAGGGCGTCGCCGAGGCCGACCAGGCCGTCGCCGCGGCGCAGGCGCTCGGCATCGCAGGCGGCAGCACGCTCTGGTACGACCTCGAGGCGTTCAACACCAACGACGCCGCCTGCCGCGACTCCGCGCTCGCGCTGGTCAGCGGCTGGACCGAGCGGCTGCACCAGCTCGGCTTCAAGAGCGGCTTCTACTCCAGCGCCGCCTCCGGCATCGCGATGCTCGACGACGCCCGCGTGGACACCACGGATCCATGGGTGCTCCCCGACCAGATCTGGATCGCCCACTACGTGAGCCGCAACGACTGCAAGCTCAGCTGGGGCACCACCTCGTCGGAGTACGTCTCCGACGACGCCTGGCCGCGCAACCGCCTCCGCCAGTTCTGCGGCACGCACACCGAGACGTACGGCGGCGTCTCCCTGAGCATCGACAGCAACTACCTCGACTTCGGCAAGGGCGCGCAGCCGATCGGCAGCAAGCGCAAGTGCGGCACGACCGTCGACCACAAGAAGTACCCGGCCCTCAAGCGCGGGAAGCGCGGCGACAAGGTCGAGGCCCTCCAGTGCTTCCTCAAGAAGGCGAACGCCTACCACGGCCGCGTGCACGGCAAGTACCACAAGGGCACCGTCAAGGCGGTCAAGCGCTTCCAGCGCCGCGCCGACCTGCCGGTCAGCGGCAAGGCCACCAAGCGGACCTGGACCGCGCTGCTCGCCAAGGGCGGCGACCCGCTGCTGAAGTACGGCTCCCGCAAGGCCGCGGTCCGCCGCCTCCAGCGCACGCTCAACGCCGCCGAGGGCTCCCGCCTCGAGGTCACCGGGTTCTACGACCGGAAGACCCAGCGCGAGGTGAAGTCCTACCAGCGCGGCCGCGGCCGGCCGGGAACCGGCGTGGTCACCAGGGATGTTTGGGACCTGATGCAGCAGGGTCGGCGCTGACCGGAAATCCTCGCGAATGACAGCCGTGTAATTCACCGATTTGTTGCGGATTCGGCGTAACGGTTGAGGATTTTGTGACTAGAGTGACTTCTCCGCTCGTGCAGATCTTCCGGGGAGTCGCCATGTCCAGCCAGTCGAGTACGACGACGCGCCTGACCGGCGGCGCCCTCGCCGCGGCGCTCCTCGCCCTGATCGCGACGCTGCTCGTGCCGACCGCTCCGGCCGACGCGGCGCGCCGTACCGGCAACAAGCCGACCCCCGGCCACTTCGCCGGTTACGGCTTCGACCAGTGCATCGCGCCGACGCAGTCCGCGATGGACGCGTGGCTGACCTCGTCGCCGTTCTGGGCGGTGGGCATCTACATCTCCGGCGACTCCCGCGCCTGCCCCAACCAGCCGAACCTCACCCCGACCTGGGTCAGCACCCAGCTCGCCAACGGCTGGCGGCTGCTGCCGATCACGCTCGGGCCGCAGGCGTCGTGCACCACCCGCGACCGCTACAAGAAACAGGTGCGGATCAACCCGAAGCCCGCCGGCGGGTACGCCGCCGCGCTCGCCCAGGGCCGCGCCGAGGCCGACAAGGCGGTCGCCGCCGCATCGGCACTCGGGATCGTGCCGGGCAGCACGCTCTTCTACGACCTCGAGGGTGACTTCTCCACCGGCAACACCGACTGTCGCGAGTCGGCACTGACGTTCGTGTCCGGCTGGGTCACCCGGCTGCACGAGCTCGGCTACAAGGCCGGCTACTACTCCAGCGCCGGCACCGGCATCAAGATGCTCGACGACGCCAACGCACTCCGCCCCGGCACGTTCGCGATGCCCGACCAGCTCTGGGTCGCGCGCTGGAGCGGCACCCCCAACCGGATCAACGAGTCGCGCACGACGTACCTCCGCGACACCAGCTGGGCCAACCACCAGCGCGTGCACCAGTACCGCGGCGGCCACAACGAGACCCACGGCGGCGTCACGATCAACATCGACTCCAACTGGCTCGACCTCGGCCGCGGCTCGGTCGCCCGCAAGGACAAGGTCTTCTGCGGCGGCGTGAACGTGAGCTTCCCCCGCTACTCGCACCTGCGACGCGGCGCCACCGGCGACCAGGTCAAGGCCGCCCAGTGCCTGCTGAAGATGAAGAAGAAGTACGCCGGCGAGATCACCGGCACCTACGACGCCGCCACCGCCGCGGCCGCCAAGGCCTACCGGATCGCGAACGGCCTCCCCGCGCGCGGCACGATGTCGAAGCCGCTGTGGACCTCGATCCTGGCTCGCGGCCGCCACCCGCTCATGAAGTACGGCGCGAAGGGTCACGCCGTACGCCGGCTGCAGCGCGCGCTCAACGCCGCCGACGGGGCGGGCCTGGCCGTCACCGGCGTCTTCGAGGCGACGACCACCGCAGCCGTGAAGAAGTACCAGGCCGACAACGGCCTCCCCCGCACCGGCGTCGTCACCGAGGAGATGTGGGCCGAGCTGCGCAAGGGCAACCGCTGAACCCGATTCGTCCACAGTCGCTCCGCGCGACACGGACGCAGTTCTACGGACGAATCGGGGTTTCGGTCGTTCGAGCCTGTCGAGGCGACCGGGGTGGTCTCGACAGGCTCGACCACCGAGACGACCCGTGACCCACTAGCCGGTCGCTCGTTGGGCCCCTCCGTCAGGCCGACACCGAATCGTCGGCTCAGTCTCGGAAGCAAGGATGCCCATGCGCAGGAACTTCCTGTTCACAGCAGCAGCAACATCCACCGCCGTCGTCGGATCCGTCCTCGGGTCCGGCATCGCCGCAGCGGCGCCCGCCGTACCCGTGGTCACCGGTGACGCGGCCGCGTACATCGTCGTCCTCGAGGACGGCGCCGACGCGCGTTCGCTCGCCGCCGCGCAGGCAGACCGGCTCGGCCTCGACGTCGGGCACGTGTACGGCACCGCGCTCGACGGCTTCAGCGCGACCATGACGCCGGCCGCGGCCGCCGCGCTGCGCGCGCTGCCCGTGGTCGACTCGGTGCAGCGCGACACGAAGGTCAGCGCGACGGCCCAGACCACACCGACCGGTGTCGACCGCGCCGACGCCGAGAAGTCGCCGACGGCGAAGATCAACGGCACCGACGAGCGTGTGGACGTGGACGTCGCCGTCATCGACACCGGCGCCGACCTCGACCACCCGGACCTGAACATCTACCGCGCCGGCGCCAAGAACTGCTCGACGCTCGCGCTCTCCCCCGAGGACCGCCACGGTCACGGCACCCACGTGTCCGGCACGATCGGCGCCCTCGACAACGGCGCCGGCGTCGTCGGCGTCGCACCGGGCGCGCGGATCTGGCCGGTCAAGGTGCTCTCCGACCTCGGCACCGGTCTCAACTCCGACGTCATCTGCGGCATCGACTACGTCGCAGCGCACGCCGACCAGATCGAGGTCGCCAACATGAGCCTCGGCGGCGCCGGCTCCGACGACGGCAACTGCGGCCGCACCGACGACGACGCCATGCACGAGGCGATCTGCGCCGCGACCGCCGCCGGCATCACGTTCGTCGTCGCGGCCGGCAACGACAGCGCCGACGCGGCCGAGTCCACGCCGGCGGCGTACGACGAGGTCATCACGGTCAGCGCTCTCGCCGACTTCAACGGCCAGCCCGGCGGCGGCGCGGCGTCGACCTGCCGAGCGGACGAGGACGACACGTTCGCGTCGTTCTCCAACTACGGCGCCGACGTCGACATCATCGCGCCGGGCGTGTGCATCGAGAGCACCTGGATGAACGGCGGCTACAACACCATCTCGGGTACGTCGATGGCGAGCCCGCACGTGGCCGGTGGCGCCGCGCTCTACGCCGCGACGCACCCGTCAGCGACACCCGCCCAGGTGAAGGCCGCGCTGCAGTCCGCCGGCACGACCGACTGGTCGAACGCCGACGACCCGGACGGCACCAAGGAGAAGCTGCTCAACGTCGCGACGTACTGACGCACCACAACGATTCGTCTGCGGTCGGTCCGCGTAAAAGACCCCGTAAACCGCAGACGAATCGTTGTTGTCAGGCGAAGGCCGCGGGGAGGGTGGCGGACCAGGTGGCGCGCAGCTCGCCGAGCGTGACGCTGAACCGGTCCTGGACGTCGAGCACGGCGTCGTCGCCCTCCCCGTCCGTCACGCCGATGCGCACGTGCGGGAAGCCCCGGGCGCTGCACATGTCGGTGAAGCGCACCTCCTCCGAGCGCGGTACGGCGACGATGGCGCGGCCGGCCGACTCGCTGAACAGCGCGACGAACGGCTCGAGCTCGTCGGGCAGCCAGACCCGCGCGCCGATGCCCCGCTTGCGGCCGCCGAGCAGGCACGACTCCACCAGCGCCTGGGCGAGACCGCCGTCGGAGACGTCGTGCGCGGCGTCGATGAGGCCGTCCCGTGAGGCGTTGACCAGGATGTCGGCGAGCGCGCGCTCGGCGGCGAGGTCGACCTGCGGCGGCCGGCCGCCGAGGTGGCCGTGCACGACGTGCGCCCACTCCGAGCCCGACAGCTCCTCCCGGGTGGTGCCGAGCAGGTAGATCTGCTGCCCCGGCGCGACGAACCCGGCCGGGGTACGCCGCGTGACGTCGTCGATCACGCCGAGCACCGCGACGACCGGCGTGGGCAGGATCGCGGTCTCGCCGGTCTGGTTGTAGAGGCTGACGTTGCCGCCGGTGACCGGAACGCCGAGCGCCTGGCAGCCGTCGGCCAGGCCGCGCGTGGCCTCGGCGAACTGCCACATCACGCCCGGGTCCTCGGGCGAGCCGAAGTTGAGGCAGTCGCTGACCGCCAGCGGGCGGGCTCCCGTCGTGGCGACGTTGCGGTAGGACTCGGCCAGCGCGAGCTGGGCACCCGTGTAGGGGTCGAGCCGCGCGAACCGGCCGTTGCAGTCAGTCGAGACCGCGACGCCGAGACCGGTCTCCTCGTCGATGCGCACCATGCCGGAGTCCTCCGGTTGCGCGAGGACGGTGTTGCCCTGGACGTAGCGGTCGTACTGGTCGGTGATCCAGGACTTGTCGCAGAGGTTCGGGCTGCCCACCAGCTGCAGCAGCGTCGCCTTCAGCTCGTCGCCGTTCTTCGGCCGGTCGAGCGTCTCTGCGGCATCGGCCTGGAGCGCGTCCTGCTCGTCGGGGCGGACGTAGGGACGGTGGTACGTCGGACCGTCGTGGGCCACCGAGCGGGGCGGCACGTCGACGACGGTCTCGCCGTGCCACTCGATGGTCAGGCGACCGGAGTCGTTGACCTCGCCGACGACCGTGGCGTCGACGTCCCACTTCTCGCAGATCGCCAGGAAGCGCTCGACGTGGGCGGGCTCGACGACCGCCATCATCCGCTCCTGCGACTCGCTCATCAGGATCTCCTCCGGCGCGAGTGAGGAGTCGCGCAGCGGGACCCGGTCGAGCCACACGTGCATGCCGCCGTCGCCGGCGCTGGCCAGCTCGGAGGTCGCGCAGGACAGCCCGGCGCCGCCGAGGTCCTGGATGCCGACGACGAGGTCCTCGGCGAAGATCTCGAGCGTGCACTCGATCAGGAGCTTCTCCATGAACGGGTCGCCGACCTGGACGCTCGGCCGCTTGGCCGGCCCGGTCTCGTCGAACGTCTCGGAGGCCAGCACCGAGACGCCGCCGATGCCGTCGCCGCCGGTGCGGGCGCCGTACAGGATCACCTGGTTGCCGGCACCGGATGCCTTCGCGAGGTGCAGCTGCTCGTGGCGCATCACGCCGACGCAGAGCGCGTTGACCAGCGGGTTGCCGGCGTACGTCGGGTCGAAGACCGCCTCGCCGCCGATGTTGGGCAGCCCCAGGCAGTTGCCGTAGCCGCCGACCCCGGCGACGATCCCGGGCAGCACCCGGTGCGTGTCGGGGGCGTCGAGCGGGCCGAAGCGCAGCGGGTCCATCACCGCGACCGGGCGGGCGCCCATCGCGAGGATGTCGCGCACGATGCCGCCGACGCCGGTGGCCGCGCCCTGGTAGGGCTCGACGTACGACGGGTGGTTGTGCGACTCGACCTTGAACGTCACGGCGTAGCCGTCACCGACGTCGACCACGCCGGCGTTCTCGCCGATGCCGACCATCAGGTGGGCGCGCATCTCGTCGGTCATCTTCTCGCCGAACTGGCGGAGGTGGACCTTCGACGACTTGTAGGAGCAGTGCTCGCTCCACATGACGGAGTACATCGCCAGCTCGGAGCTGGTCGGGCGGCGGCCGAGGATCTCGCGGATCTGGGCGTACTCGTCGGGCTTGAGCCCGAGGTCGGCCCAGGGCTGCTCGCGGTCGGGGTCGTCGGTGGCGGTCTCGACGGTGTCGAGCCGGGCCACGGGCGTGCTGGTGTCGGTCACCGGACTCGGGGCTCCCGGTCGTGGAGGGGACGGTGGCGACGCTCAATCTACAAGGCGCGGAACTCCTTGAACCCGGTCGCCCGGTGCGTGAGGCTGTCGCCATGCCCGACCTGGCGCCCGACCCGACCCACCTCGACCGACGCACACTCCTCAAGGCCGGCGCCGCGGGCGTCGGCGGGCTCGCCGCCGGGCCGCTGCTCGCCGGCGCCGCCGAGGCGGCCCCGACTCCACGCAGCATCCTCGCCAAGGGGCTCAGCATCCCGTGGGGGCTGACCTTCCTGCCCAACGGCAACGCCCTCGTGGCCGAGCGCGAGGGGACCGTCTGGCGGGTCTCACGCAACGGCGGCAAGAAGGCGATCGGTGACGTCCGCCGGGTCGTGCCGGCCGGGGAGGGCGGGCTGCTCGGCCTCGAGCTGCACCCCGACTTCGCGAGCAACCGCTGGCTCTACGCCTACATGACCACGGCGAGCGACAACCGCGTCGTGCGGATGAAGTACGCCGACGGCCGGCTCGGGAGCCAGCACGTCGTGCTCGCCGGGATCCCGAAGGCGGGCAACCACAACGGCGGCCGGCTGCGGTTCGGACCGGACGGCATGCTGTACATCTCCACCGGGGACGCGGGTGACTCGAGCAACGCGCAGAACCGGCGGTCGCTGGGCGGCAAGATCCTGCGGGTCACGCCGACCGGTGGGACGCCGTCGGGCAACCCGTTCGGATCCAGTCCGGTGTGGACGCTCGGCCACCGCAACGTGCAGGGTCTGTCGTTCGACCGGCGCGGCCGGCTCTACGCCACGGAGTTCGGGCAGAACACCCGTGACGAGCTCAACCGGATCGTGCGTGGGGCCAACTACGGCTGGCCGATCGTGGAGGGCGGCGACGGGGCCGGCGGGAAGTACCGCGACCCGATCACCACCTGGCAGCCGACCTCGACCTGCTCACCCTCGGGGCTCGCGGTCGTCGGCAACCACGGCTGGGTCGGCGCGCTCGCCGGGGCGGCGCTGTTCCGGGTCACGCTGACCGGTCCGCGCAAGGGCCGGAAGCGGCGGTTCCTGCACGATGACTTCGGCCGGATCCGCACCGTCGAGCAGTCGCCCGACGGCTCGCTGTGGATCACCACGTCCAACGGCTCCGGCGACCGGGTCATCCGCGTCCAGCTCGGCTGAGCGGCGCCTCGCGGTGCCGATCGTCTCCCCCGGTCGCGTCGTCGGCATCGACGTCGCGCGCTACCTCGCGCTCGTCGGCATGATCGCCACGCACGCGCTCGTCACCACCACGCCCGACGGCGGCGTGACGACCGTGCAGCTGATCGCCGGCGGCCGTGCCTCGGCGCTGTTCGCGGTGCTCGCCGGCGTGAGCATGGCGCTGATGTCCGGCGGTCGCACCCCGGTGACCGGCCGGGAGCGGGCCGGGGTCGCGGCCGGCCTTGCCGTGCGTGCGCTGATCGTGTTCGCGATCGGGCTCGCCCTCGGGGCGCTCCCCACCACGATCGCGATCATCCTGAGCTACTACGGCGTGCTGTTCCTGCTCGGCATCCCGTTCCTCGGGCTCCGGGCGCGCAGCCTCGCCCTCGTGGCGATCGCCTGGGCGCTGGTGTCGCCGCTCGTGTCGCACGTCGTACGGCCGGAGCTGCCGCCGCGCACCCTCGACTCCCCCCATCCCACCGCCCTGATGGACCACCCGTTCGTGCTGCTCACCGAGCTGCTGTTCACCGGCTACTACCCCGCGGTGCCGTGGCTGACCTACCTGCTCGCCGGGATGGCGGTGGGGCGGTGCGACCTCCGCCGCGTGGGTACGGCGGTCCGGCTGGTCGTCATCGGCGGGGCTGCCGCGGTGGGGTCGCGGCTGCTCTCGGACCGGCTGGTCGACGACCCGGTCGTGCTGGACGCGCTGCGCCGGACCCTCGACGAGGTGCCGCACGCGTCGGGGGGCCTGGCGGACAGCCTGGAACACGGGCTCTACGGCAGCACCCCGACCGGCAGCGGGTGGTGGCTGGTGACGAGCGCGCCGCACACGGCCACGCCGTTCGACCTCGTGCACACGACCGGGTCGGCGCTGCTGGTGATCGGGCTGTGCCTGCTGGTGACCCGGGTCCTCCCGACCGTCTGGGCCGTGGTGTTCGGCGCGGGCGCGATGACGCTGAGCCTCTACACGTTGCACGTGATCCTGCGGACGCCACCTTTCTGGCCCGACGACAACCCCGAGACGTTCTGGCTGCACGTCGTGGTCGTGACGGTGATCGGCGCCGGGTTCCGGCTCGCCGGCCGCTCCGGACCGCTGGAACGGATGGTCGCGTCCGCGGCGGGCGCGGTCCGCCGGTCCGTGGCGGCCGGGCCTAGCGGACGAGCGACGTCAGCACGGAGGTGAAGAAGCCGAGCCCGTCGGTGCCGGGACCGCACAGGTCCTCGACGGCGTGCTCGGGGTGCGGCATCAGCCCGACGACGTTGCCGCGCTCGTTGGTGATGCCGGCGATGTCGCGCAGGGAGCCGTTGGGGTTCTGGCCCAGGTAGCGCGCGACGACCCGGCCCTCGCCCTCGAGCCGGTCGAGCGTCTCGGTGTCCGCGACGTACGACCCCTCGCCGTTCTTCAGCACGATCGTGACCTCGGCGCCCTCGTCGTACCCCGAGGTCCAGGCCGTCCGGTTGTTCTCGATGCGCAGCCGCTGGTCCTTGCAGACGAAGCGCTGGGCCTCGTTGCGGATCAGCGCGCCCGGCAGGAGGTGGGACTCGCAGAGGATCTGGAAGCCGTTGCAGATGCCGAGCACCGGCAGGCCGGTCTCCGCGGCCGCGACGACCTCGGTCATCACCGGACTGAACCGGGAGATCGCACCGCAGCGCAAGTAGTCGCCGTACGAGAACCCGCCCGGCAGCACGACCGCGTCAACACCGCGCAGGTCGTGGTCGCCGTGCCAGAGCGCGACGGGCTCGCCACCGGCGATGGTCACGGCCCGGCGGGCATCGACGTCGTCGAGCGAGCCGGGGAAGGTGACGACGCCGATCTTCACGCCGGGGACCCCTCGTGCTCCTCGACGTGGACGGAGTAGTCCTCGATGACCGGGTTGGACAGCAGCTTCTCGGCGATCTGGTGCACCTCGGCCAGCCGCGCCGAGGTCAGCTCGCCCTCGAGCTCGAGCTCGAAGCGCTTGCCCTGCCGGACGCCGGTCACCCCCTCGAAGCCGAGCCGGGGCAGCGCGCCGAGGACGGCCTTGCCCTGAGGGTCGAGGATCTCCGGCTTGAGCATGACGTCGACGACGACACGGGCCACGGGGGCACTCCTGGTCTGGCGGGGGCGGATCGACTGGTCTCGCGGGCGAGTCTACGGCCGCCCGATCCGCCGTACCGCCGGGTGGTCGCGGGTCAGACCAGCTCGCGCTTGAGGATCTTGCCGGTGGCGGTCATCGGTAGGGAGTCGACGATGACGACCTCGCGGGGGTACTTGTAGGCCGCCATCTCCTGCCTGCTCCACTCGACGAGCTCCTCGGGAGTCGTCTTCGCGTCCGGGTTGAGGATCACGAACGCCTTGACCTCCTCGCCGAGGGACTCGTGGGGTACGCCGACCACCGCGGCGAGCGAGACGTCTGGGTGCGTCATCAGCACCTCCTCGACCTCGCGCGGGTACACGTTGAAGCCGCCGCGGATGATCATGTCCTTGGAGCGGTCGACGATGTAGTACCAGCCGTCCTCGTCGCGGCGGGCCAGGTCGCCGGAGCGGAACCAGCCGTCCTGGATCGCCTGCTCGGTGGCGTCGGGGCGGCCGTAGTAGCCCTTCATGATGTTGTGCCCCTTGATCGCGATCTCGCCGATCGCGTCGGGGGTCCACTCGATCTCCTCCCAGCTCTCCGGCTTGAGCAGCTTCATCTCGACGCCGGGGATCGGCACGCCGATCGAGCCGACGCGCGGGGGCTGGCCGTAGATCGAGAACGACGCGACGGGGGAGGTCTCGGACAGGCCGTAGCCCTCGAGGATCGTGACGCCGAACTTCTTCTCGAAGTCCTTGTGCACCTCGACCGGCAGCGCCGACCCGCCGGCCGCGGCGATGCGCAGGTTGCGGGCGATCTTGTCGACGTCGACCTGCGAGTCCGCGAGCGCACCCAGGAGGCCCCAGTACATCGTGGGCACGCCCGCGAAGAACGTGACCTCCTCGCGGTCCATCAGCGCGAGCGCCGCCCCCGCCTCGAACCGCGGCAGCATCACGACGGTGCCACCGAACGCGAACGCGCCGTTCTGGATGACGGTCTGGCCGAACGAGTGGAACAGCGGCAGCACGCAGAGGTAGGTGTCGGGCCGCTCGGCGTCTGCGCCGAACAGCTCCTTGCCGATCAGCGCGTTGTCGCGCATGTTGCGGTGCCGGAGCTCGGCGCCCTTGGGCTGCCCCGTCGTACCCGAGGTGTAGAGGATGACCGCGGTGTCGTCGTCATCGGTCTCGACGGTGTCGAACGTCGGCGGCTGCTGCGCCATCGCGCGCCCCATCGTCTCGGCGCCCTCGATCGGCGACTCGGCGGCCGGGTCGGCGGTGATCACGAAGAAGTGCTCGCAGCCGTCGGTCTGGTCGAACCCGGCCTTGCCCTCGGCGCCGATCGGCAGCTCGGGGGTGCCCTGGAAGCAGAAGTAGGCCTTCGCGTCCGAGTCGTCGAGGTGGTAGGCCACCTCGCGCCCCTTGAGCAGCACGTTGAGCGGCACCACCGTCGCGCCGGCCTTGAGGATGCCGAAGTAGACGATCGTGAAGTACGGCAGGTTCGGGCAGCTCAGCGCGACCTTGTCACCCGGCTGGATCCCGCGCGAGACCAGCAGGTTGGCGACCTGGTTGGCGGCCCCGTTGACCTGCGCGTAGGTCAGCCGGGTGTCGCCGGCCTGGCCCGGAAACACGATGGCCACACGGTCCGGGTAGCGGGCGGCGGAGTCTTCGAGGAGGCCTGCGAGGTTCGACATGGGCACAACCTACTCACGGGTCACGTCCCGCGTCAGCGGCTTCGCCGGGGAGTTGCGGTTTGGTCCCCAACCGCAGGAATCGGACACGGGATCCTGCGGTCTGTGACCAATCGGTGCCTGTGGATAGCGCTCAGAACGTCCGGCCGGTGAGCCGCTCGTAGGCCTCGATGTACCGCGCCCGGGTCCGCTCGACGACCTCGGGCGGCAGCGGCGGCGGGGCCTCGCCGGACGCCTTGTCCCAGCCACTCGCTTCGGAGAGCAGCCAATTGCGCACGATCTGCTTGTCGTACGACGGCTGCTGGCGGCCCGGCTGCCACTCGTCGGCCGGCCAGAACCGGGACGAGTCGGGGGTCAGCACCTCGTCCGCCAGCACCATCGTGCCGTCCGGCCGGGCGCCGAGCTCGAGCTTGGTGTCGGCCAGGATGATGCCGCGCTCGCGGGCGATCGCCTCGGCCCGCTGGTAGACCGCCATCGTCAGGTCGCGCAGCCGCGCCGCGATGTCCTCGCCGACCTCGGCCACCACGGCGTCGTACGACACGTTCTCGTCGTGGTCGCCGAGCGCCGCCTTCGTCGCCGGCGTGAAGATCGGCTCGGGCAGCCGGCTGCCGTCCTCCAGCCCGGCCGGCAGCGGGATGCCGCAGACCTCGCCGGTCGCCCGGTAGTCGACCAGGCCGGACCCGGTCAGGTAGCCGCGCGCCACGCACTCCACCGGGTACATCGCCAGCGGCTCACAGATCACCGCGCGCCCCGCGACCTCGGTGGGTACGTCGGTGGACACGATGTGGTTCGGCACCAGGTCCTCGAGCTGCTCGAACCACCACAGCGACATCCGCGTCAGCACCACGCCCTTGTCGGGGATGGTCGGCGTCAGCACGTGGTCGAACGCGCTGATCCGGTCGCTCGCGACCATCAGCAGGTGTCCGGCGTACGGCCCGTCGACCAGCCGGTACAGGTCGCGCACC
The DNA here is from genome assembly GCA_036280235.1 of Nocardioides sp. Taxonomy (GTDB): domain Bacteria; phylum Actinomycetota; class Actinomycetes; order Propionibacteriales; family Nocardioidaceae; genus Nocardioides_B. The sequence continues at coordinate 49,825 of DASURB010000153.1, read as the reverse complement.
TTGCCGGAGTGGATGTGCTGGGCCCCCTCGATCGCGGGCGCGGGCGGGATGCCGAGGTCGCTGGCGGTCACCCCCGGACCCTAACAACGATTCGTCTGCGACCCGCCTCCGTGATTCACCCCGTAAACCACAGACGAATCGTTGTTCGGACCCACGTGTCAGGGTTGTCGCATGCCGCTGTCACCGGAGGAGATCTACAAGAAGGTCGTGGAGCAGGTCGGGCCGGACGGGCGGTTGCCGATGCCGCCGGTGGCGGAGTGGGACACGTTCCCGTGGGAGCAGGTGGGTGACACCTGGCTGCCGAAGGTCGTGCAGCCGCCGCTCGAGGAGGAGCCGCCGCGACACGGCGAGGGCGACCGCCGTGCCAGTGGGACGGCGAGCAGGGCCCGCCGCACGCGATCTGGCGCAACGACCGCTGGCTGGTGACCTCGATGGAGAAGCCGTCGGGGATGCCGCTGATCCTGATCCTGCGCTCCCGGGAGCACATGGACCTCGAGGACCTCGACGACGACCTGGCGGCGGAGTACGGCCGCATCCAGGTCTGGCTGCACCGGATCATGGCGCGCATGCCGCACATCGGGCGCGTGCACGTGTGCCGCTGGGGCGACGGCAGCGCGCACCTGCACACGTGGTTCATCGCCCGCTACGAGCGGCTCCCGGACATCCTCGGCTCGATGGCGATCGAGTGGGACGAGATGCTGCCGCCCCCGCCCGAGGACGTGTGGCGGGCGGACCTGAAGTACGTCGCCGACCGGCTGGCCAACCACGAGGGGGTGAGCCTGATCTGAGCGGGACGACGCCCGGCGAGACCGAGCCCACCTACGAGCCGGACCCGCGGCGCTGGCGGATCCTCGCCGTCACGCTGGTGATCGGCTTCATGGCGCTGCTCGACGTCACGATCGTCAACGTCGCGCTCCCCTCGATCCGGTCCGGCCTGGACGCGTCGACGGCGTCGGTGCAGTGGATCGTGAGCGGCTACGCCCTCGCGTTCGGCCTCACCCTGGTCGCGGGCGGCCGCCTCGGCGACACGCTCGGCCGGCGCCGGATGATGCTGATCGGGCTGACCGGGTTCCTGATCTCCTCGGCGGCGGTCGGCCTCGCTCCCGACGAAGGCTGGGCCGTGGTCGCGCGGCTGGCCCAGGGCGCCTCCGCCGGCCTGCTCACGCCGCAGAACTCCGGCCTGATCCAGCAGCTGTTCCGCGGCGCCGAACGCGGTCGCGCGTTCGGGTTCTTCGGCCTCACCGTGTCGGTGTCCGCCGCGATCGGCCCGGTGCTGGGCGGGCTGATCATCGCCGCGCTCGGCGAGCAGCACGGCTGGCGGGCGATCTTCCTGGTCAACGTGCCGATCGGCCTGGTCGCGCTGGTGTTCGTCGCACGCATGGTGCCGGGGCGCGACCCGGCGAAGACGGGGACGCCTGCCGACATCGACGTCGTGGGCTCCGCGCTGCTCGGTGCCGCGGTGCTCGCCGTGCTGTTCCCGCTGGTCGCCGTGATGGGCAACGGCGCCATGATCCTGCTCGTCCTGCTCGCCGCCCCGGTGCTGTTCTGGCTGTTCGTGCGCTGGGAGCGGCGGGTGGTGGCCCGCGGCCGCGCCCCGGTGCTCGACGTCGAGCTGCTGTCGGTCGCGCCCGGGTACGCCGCGGGCATCCTGCTCGGCACGCTCTACTTCACCGGCTTCACCGGCACGTTCCTGGTGCTGTCGGTGCACCTTCAGGAGACCCTCGGCCTCGCCGCACTGGCGACCGGCCTGATGCTGACCCCGTTCGCGGCCGGCTCGGCGCTGACCGCGCCGCTGGCCGGGCACCTGGTGTCCCAGGTCGGCCGGCGGGTCACGGTCACGGCGCTGTGCGTGGTGCTCGTCGGTCTCGGCGTGGTCACGATCACCGTCCCCGGACACGACGGCGACGGGCTGTGGCCGCTGCTGGTGCTCCCGCTGCTGCTCGCCGGGCTCGGCGGCGGCGGGGTGGTCTCCCCCAACTTCACGCTCACCCTGGACGACGTACCGCCACGCATGGGTGGCGCAGCCGGCGGCGCCCTGCAGACCGGCCAGCGCATCGGCTCGGCCCTGGGTACGGCGCTGGTGATGTCGGTCTACCAGGTGACGGCGTCCTCGACCGGGTCGACAGCCGTCGCCCTGCGGGCTGCGCTGGGGTCCGGCCTGGTGCTCGTCGCGCTGGCGCTGGGCGTTGCGCTGCACGACCTCCGCGCGTCGCGTCAGCGGATGGCGAACGACCGCGCGCCCGAGGGCGAGGCGGGCTCGACGTCCACGCGCTCGACCCGCGCGTAGGCGGGGCCCTGGCGGCACCACGCGACCATGGCGTCGACGGCGTCCGGCGTACCTTCGACCAGCACCGACACGGTGCCGTCCACCTCGTTGCGCACCCAGCCCGTCACGCCGAGCCGCTGCGCCTCCCGGGCGGTGGCGTAGCGGAACCCGACGCCCTGCACCATCCCGTGCACGGTCACCGACTTCGCGACCACTTCGCTCATGCCGTCACCCTGCCATGAGTAAAGGTCACGGTTCGATGAGAGACCTGGACCTTCGACGCAGGCGTTTGGTTGTCTCAGCCCATCTCGGGACGGACGAACCGCGTCCTCCCCTCAGGCTGAGGGAGCCTCTGGGTGAAACTGTCACGCACGCGCGCCGCCACCTTCGCGGCCGCGATCACCGCCATCGCCACAGCCGGCATCACTGCCGGCGCCACCACCGCCAGCGCGGAGCCGACCGACTCATTGAAGCTCCGCCGCGAGGTATCGCCGGCGAAGATCTTCAACCACCTCCAGGCGCTGCAGGGCATCGCCGACGCCAACGGCGGCACCCGCGCGTCGGGCACGCCTGGCTACGAAGCCAGCGGTCGGTACGTCGAGAAACGGCTGAAGAGGGCCGGCTACAAGACCGAGCGCCAGTACTTCCCGTTCACCTACACCGAGATCCTGGGTGAGACGGTGCACGTGAACAGCCCGAACGCCCGCGACATCGACAACCACGTGATGACCGCGAGCCCGAGCACACCCGAGGGTGGCGTCACCGCCGACCTCGTCACGCCCGGGAACTTCGGCTGCGACGCCGCGGACTACGACGGCGTCGACGCCGCAGGCAAGATCGCGCTCATCTCGCGGGGCTCCTGCACGTTCGCGCAGAAGAGCCAGGTCGCGGCGGGCGCCGACGCGGCGGCCGCGATCATCTACAACAACGCCGAAGGCGAGCTCAACGGCACGCTCGGCGACAACCCGCAGGACGTCGTCCCGACCACCGGCATCACGCAGGCGAACGGCCAGGCCCTCGCCGCGGAGGCCGAGAACGGCCCGGTGAACCTGACCGTCGACCTCCGCACGCTGGTCGAGCAGCGCCAGACGTTCAACATCGTCGCCGAGACCAAGAAGGGCAGCAGCGACGAGGTCGTCATGCTCGGCAGCCACCTCGACTCGGTCGTCGGCGGCGCGGGCCTGAACGACAACGGCTCCGGCAGCTCGACGATCCTCGCCATCGCCGAGGCGATCAACAGCCCGAAGTACAAGCTCGACAGCAAGGTCCGCTTCGCCTGGTGGGGCGCCGAGGAGACCGGCCTGGTCGGCTCCACGCACTACGTGAACAGCCTCTCGCAGGCCGAGCGCGACAAGATCGGCGTGTACCTGAACTTCGACATGCTCGGGTCGCCGAACTACCAGATCGGCATCTACGACGCCGACAACTCCTCGGGCCAGAACGCCGCCGATGCGGTGATCTCCCCCGGCTCCGTTCAGATGGCGCAGTTCCTCGCCGAGCACTTCGACAGCATCGGCCAGCCCTGGACGGACACCCCGGTGAGCAACCGCTCGGACTACAAGGCGTTCGCCGAGAGCGGCATCACCTTCGGTGGCCTGTTCAGCGGCGGCGACGGCACGAAGACCGAGCAGCAGGCCGAGATGTTCGGCGGTACGGCGGGCGAGCACTACGACCCGAACTACCACACCGAGCGCGACGACATCTCCAACGTCAACCGCGAGTCGATCGACATCATGAGCAACGCGATCGCCCACACGGCGATCACCCTGGCGCAGGACCCCGCGCTGATCCCGTAACCGCTCAGCCTCGGGTGCTTGCCGGCCCGCGCACCGCGTCGACCATCTCGGTCACGTGGGCGCGGGCCGGTCGCCACTCCGGGTGCAGGCGCGACGGGTCACCGGTCGTCACCACGACCAGGTCGAGGTCCGGGAACGCGGAGACGTGCTGGCCGGCCCAGCCGCCCATGAACCAGCCGTCGCGGGTGACCCAGGTCAGGTAGCCATAGCCGCAGCCCTCGGGCGGGCCGCCCTTCGTCCAGGCGGTCGTCATGTCGGTGACCCAGGTGGGGTCGACCAGGCCGTGTCCGCCCTCGTGCACCAGCCGCCCCAGGCGGGCCAGGTCGGTGGCGGCGATCTCCAGGTGGCCGTGGCCGACGCGGAAGCCCTCGGGGTCCGCGCGCCAGCGCACCTCGCCGATGCCGAGCGGGTCGAACAGGTGCCGCCGCGCGACAGCGAGCAGGTCGTCGCCGAACGCCTCGGTGAGCCGGATCGCCAGCAGGTGCGCGGCGCCGGCGTCGTAGTGGAACCGGCTTCCCGGCCGCCACGACCGCTTCACGCCGCGCAGGGCGTCGCCCCAGCCGTGCAGCATCGCCGTCACGTCGTCGATGTCGTCGGGACGCACGTTGACGCCGCGCGTCATGGTCAGCACGTGCCGCACGGTCGCGGCGTCGGGGCCGGCACAGTCGACCGGGTCGTCGACCGTCAGCCGGCCTTCGTCGATCGCGATACCGGTCAGGACGGCGAGGATCGTCGTGGTGACCGCGTGGCAGTCGCGCAGGTCGCCGGGCAGCAGCCGCGCGTCGTGCACGAGCCGGCCGGACTGCACCACGACCAGGTCGGCGGTGTGCGCGGTGCGCGGGTCGGTGCTGATCCGGTCCTGGAGCTCCGCGCTCCACGCCGACCAGTCGGTGGTCACCTGGGTCAGAGGATGGCGCCGGGGGTGTACGCCGCCGCGTCGGGATGGCGCGCGACGACCTCCTCGACCCGGCGCACGACGGCGTCGACCTGCGCGACGGCGGCGCCGGTGAACGTGATCGGGTCGGCGACGAGGGAGGCGAGCTGCTCCTCGGTGAGTCCGAGCCGCTCGTCGGCGGCGAGCCGGGCGAAGACGTCGTTCTCGGTCTGGCCCTGGCGCATGGCCAGCGCGACGCCGACGGCGGCCTCCTTGATGGCCTCGTGGGCGGTCTCGCGGCCGACGCCGTTGCGTACCGCTGCCATCAGCACCTTGGTGGTGGCGAGGAACGGCAGGTAGCGGTCGAGCTCGCGCTGCACGACCGCCGGGAACGCGCCGAACTCGTCGAGGACGGTGAGGAAGGTCTGGAACAGCCCGTCGGCGGCGAAGAACGCGTCGGGCAGCGCCACCCGTCGTACGACGGAGCAGGAGACGTCGCCCTCGTTCCACTGGTCGCCGGCGAGCTCGCCGACCATCGACAGGTAGCCACGGAGCACCACAGCCAGCCCGTTGACCCGCTCGCAGGAACGGGTGTTCATCTTGTGCGGCATCGCCGACGAGCCGACCTGGCCCTCCTTGAACCCTTCGGTGACCAGCTCGATGCCGGCCATCAGCCGGATCGTGGTGGCGAGGTTGGACGGGCCGGCGACGACCTGGACGAGCGCGGAGACGACGTCGAAGTCGAGGCTGCGCGGGTAGACCTGGCCGACGCTGGTCAGCACGTGGTCGAAGCCCAGGTGGGCGGCGACGCGGCGCTCGAGCTCCTCGAGCTTGCCGGCGTCGCCGTCGAGCAGGTCGAGCATGTCCTGGGCGGTGCCGACGGGGCCCTTGATGCCCCGGAGCGGGTAGCGCGCGAGGAGGTCCTCGAGCCGGTCGAGGGCGACCAGCATCTCGTCGGCGATGGTCGCGAACCGCTTGCCGAGCGTGGTGGCCTGGGCGGCGACGTTGTGCGAGCGGCCCGCCATCACGAGCGTCTGGTGCTCGGCGGCGAGCCGGGCGAGCCGGGCGAGCGCGGCGACGACGCGGTCGCGGACCAGCTCGAGGGAGGAGCGGACCTGCAGCTGCTCGACGTTCTCGGTGAGATCGCGGGAGGTCATCCCCTTGTGGATGTGCTCGTGGCCGGCGAGCGCGCAGAACTCCTCGATGCGCGCCTTCACGTCGTGCCGGGTGACGCGCTCGCGCGCGGCGATCGAGTCGAGGTCGACCTTGTCGACGACGGCCTCGTAGGCCTCGACGACGCCGTCGGGCACGTCGATGCCGAGGTCGCGCTGCGCCTTGAGCACGGCGATCCAGAGCTGCCGCTCGAGCACGATCTTGTGCTCGGGCGACCAGATCGCGGCGAGGTCGGCGCCGGCGTAACGGTTAGCGAGGACATTGGGCAGCACGGCGGACGGTCTCCTCTAGATCCCGGCGGCGATGTCGGAGCGGTGGTGGGCGCCGTCGATGCGGACGAGGTCGACACCGGCGTATGCCTTCGCCCGCGCGTCGGCGACGTCGCGGCCGACGGCGGTGACGGCGAGGACCCGGCCTCCGGCGGTGACGAGGGTGCCGTCGCGCAGCGCGGTGCCGGCGTGGACGACGTGTACGTCGGGAAGCGCGTCGACCTCGTCGAGGCCCTCGACCGGGTCGCCGGTGCGGGGCTTCGCGGGGTAGCCCTCGCTCGCGACGACGACCGCGACCGCGGCACCGTCGCGCCACTTGAGCGGGCCGACCTCGTGCAGGTTGCCGTCGGCGGCGGCCTTGAGCACGACGCCGAGCGGCGACTCGAGCAGCGCGAGCAGCGGCTGGGTCTCGGGGTCGCCGAAGCGGGCGTTGAACTCCACGACGCGGACGCCGCGCTTGGTGAGCGCGAGTCCGGCGTACAGCAGACCGCTGAACGGCGTACCGCGCCGGGCCATCTCGGCGACGGTCGGCCGGAGCACGCGCTCGGTGACTTCGTCGACGAGGCCGTCGGGCGCCCACGGGAGCGGGGTGTAGGCGCCCATGCCGCCGGTGTTGGGCCCGGTGCCGCCGTCGCCGACGCGCTTGAAGTCCTGCGCCGGCTGCATCGGGAGCACGGTGGTTCCGTCGGTGATCGCGAACAGCGACACCTCGGGGCCGTCGAGGTACTCCTCCACCACGACCCGCCCGCAGGCCGCCGCGTGGGCGAGCGCCTCGTCGCGGTCGTCGGTCACCACGACGCCCTTGCCCGCCGCGAGACCGTCGTCCTTGACGACGTACGGCGCTCCGAACACGTCGAGCGCCGCGGCCACCTCGTCGGGGGTCGTGCACACGTGGGCCAGGGCGGTCGGCACCTCGGCAGCCGCCATGACCTCCTTGGCGAACGCCTTGGAGCCCTCGAGCACCGCGGCCTCCCGGGAGGGCCCGAAGACGGAGATGCCCGCCGCGCGGACCGCGTCGGCGACGCCGGCGACCAGCGGCGCCTCGGGCCCGACGACGACGAGGTCGGTCTGCAGCCGCGTGGCCAGCGCGGCGACGGCGGCGCCGTCGAGCGGGTCGACGTCGTGCAGGGTCGCGACCGCGGCCATGCCGGGGTTGCCGGGCGCGGCGTGCACCTCGGTGACCTCGGGGTCGCGGGCCAGCGCCAGCGCGAGGGCGTGCTCGCGGCCGCCGGTGCCGATGACGAGCGTGCGCATCAGCGGAGAATGATCGTCTGCTCGCGGGAGGGGCCGACGCCGATCGCCCAGAACGGCGCGCCGGACAGCTCCTCGAGGGCGCGGACGTAGACCTGCGCGTTCTTGGGCAGGTCGTCGAAGGACCGGGCGCCCGAGATGTCGGACTTCCAGCCGTCGAAGAACTCGTAGACCGGTGTCGCGTGGTGGAACTCCGACTGGGTCATCGGCATCTCGTCGTGCACGGTGCCGTCGACCTCGTAACCGACGCAGACCGGGATCCGCTCCCAGTCGCCGAGCACGTCGAGCTTGGTGAGGCAGAACTCGGTCAGGCCGTTGACCCGGGCCGCGTAGCGCGCGATGACGGCGTCGTACCAGCCGCACCGGCGCGGCCGCCCGGTGGTGACGCCGAACTCGCCGCCGATCGTGCGCAGCCGCTCGCCGTCCTCGTCGTGCAGCTCGGTCGGGAACGGGCCGGAGCCGACGCGCGTGGTGTAGGCCTTGATGACCCCGATGACCCGGTTGATCCGGGTCGGTCCGACGCCGGCGCCGGTGCAGACGCCGCCGCTGACCGGGTTGGACGACGTGACGAACGGATAGGTTCCGTGGTCGACGTCGAGCATGGTGGCCTGGGCGCCCTCGAACAGCACGGTCTTGTCGGCGTCGAGCGCGCGGTTCAGCAACAGGCTGGTGTCAGAGACCATCGGCCGGAGCCGGTCGACGTACGACAGCAGCTCCTCGACCACCTCGTCAGGGTTGATCGCGCGGCGGTTGTAGACCTTGTGCAGGATCTGGTTCTTCAGGTCGAGGGCGGCCTCGACCTTCTGCCGCAGGATGCTCTCGTCGAACAGGTCGGCGATCCGGATGCCCTGCCGGCTGATCTTGTCGGCGTACGTCGGGCCGATGCCGCGGCCGGTGGTGCCGATGAGGTTCTTGCCGAGGAAGCGCTCGGTGACCTTGTCGAGCGTGGTGTGGTAGCTGGTGATCACGTGCGCGTTGGCCGAGACCACCAGGTTGTCGACGGCCACGCCGCGGGCGCGGAAGCCGTCGATCTCGCCGAACAGCGCCGAGAGGTCGACCACGACGCCGTTGGCGATCACCGGGACCACCTCGGGGCTCAGGATCGTCGACGGCAGCAGGTGGGTGTCGAACTTCTCGCCGTCGACGACGATCGTGTGTCCGGCGTTGTTTCCGCCGGACGTTCTCACGCAATAATCGATCGACGAGCCGAGCTGGTCGGTCGCCTTGCCCTTGCCTTCGTCGCCCCACTGGGCACCGAGCACCACGATCGCGGGCATCGGGGGCACCTCTCTCGCCGCTGAAATCAAAGCGCCCCGAGTGCAACCAGCACCGGGGCTCTTGCGACCCAAGGCTAGCAGCCGAGAGGCCCCGCTCCGGCGGCCCGATCTCGGTGACCGGTCGGATCACGGCACGGGTACTGTCGCCCTTCGTGGAGCCAGTACTGCTGATCGCCAACGCCGACGCGGGGAGCACCGACGCCGCCCGGCTGGAGGAGGCGCTCGACGTACTGCGCCGCAGCACCGACGTGGAGGTCGCCAAGACCTCCGGGCCGGGCGAGCTCGACGGGGTGCTGCACCGCCGCGGCGGGCGCACGGTCGTCGTGGCCGGCGGCGACGGCAGCCTGCACGCGGTCGTCGCGGCCCTGCACCGGCGCAACGAGCTCGCCGAGACCGTGCTGGGCCTGCTGCCACTCGGCACCGGCAACGACTTCGCCCGGGGCACCGAGATCCCGCTCGAGCCGGCCGCGGCCGCCGAGCTGCTCGTCACCGGCGACGCCCGCCCGGTCGACCTGATCGTTGACTGCGTCGGCGAGATCGTGGTCAACAACGTGCACGTCGGCGTCGGCGCGGAGGCGTCGCGCAAGGCCGACAAGTGGAAGAAGCACCTCGGTCGGGCCGGCTACTGGATGGGCGCGGCCAAGGCCGCGGCCAACCCGCCGTTCTACCGGTTCCGCGTCGAGGTCGACGGCGAGGTCGTCGCGGACTTCGACCGGCACATCGCGCAGGTGGCGATCGGCAACGGCAGCACCGTCGGTGGCGGAACCGACCTCACCCCGCACGCCGACACCGCCGACGGCAAGCTCGACGTCATGGTGTCGTTCGCGACCGGTCCGCTGGCGCGGTTCGGCTACGCGTTCCAGCTGAAGCTGGGCCGCCACCCGCGCCGCGACGACGTGGTCTACGTGCGCGGCACGCAGGTCTCCGTGGCCGGGCAGTCCTTCTGGTGCAGCGCGGACGGCGAGATCCAGGGCCCGGAGCGCACCCGCACCTGGCGGCTCGAGCCGGAGGCGTTCCGGATGATCCTGCCGCCGCGCACACCGCAGCCGGCCGTCGACTCGGTCGGGGCTGCCTAGATCCAACCGCGGCGAACGGCCTCGACGCCGGCCTGGAACCGCGAGCCGGCACCGAGGTCGTCCATCAGGTCGGCCACCCGGCGGCGCACCGTGCGCAGGCTGAGCCCGAGGGTCCGCGCGATCTGCTCGTCCTTCGCGCCGCGCGCGAGCTGCTCGAGCAGCAGCCGGCGCGCACCCTCGTCGGCGCTCACGGTGTCGCCGTCACCCGGCAGGCCGGGCACCACCAGCGCCCGCTCCCACAGCGACTCGAACAGCCAGATCAGCGAGTCGACCAGCGCGCGCTGCCGCACGACCAGGATCACGTCGTCGCCGGGGCCGAGGCTGCGCGGCACCAGTGCTGCGACATCGCCGATCAGCGCGAGGCGACCGGGCACGGAGCCGAGCACTCGCACGTGCTCGCCGCGTTCGGCACGACGTCGCACCGCGACGGGCGCCTCCTCCAGCGCTCGCGCGGGATAGATCGCCCGGGAGCGACGGCCGCCGGCGAGCAGCTGCCCGATCCAGCGGTCGCCGGCCGCGCCGCTGACCCAGTGCTGCGGCCGGAGCCAGCGGAGCTCGCCGGTCGTCTCGAGCGCGATCGTCTGCAGCGTCGGCACCACCTGCTGACGGTCGATCGCCTGCAGCTCGACGTGCTCCGTGCGCTCCTCGCGCGCCGTCCGGTGCTCGGCCTCGAGCTCCGGCAGCAGGTCCTGCACCGCCGCGAGCCGCTCGCGCTGCGCCTCGAGCCGACGGTGCTCGGCGCCGACCAGCTGCGCGAGCGCGCGCGCCGGCGGAGCGGCGACGAGGTCGTCGATCGCGTGGAGCACCAGGCCTCGGGAGACCAGGTCGTCGACGGCCTCGGCGTAGTCCGGGCTACCCTCGGGGGCGCCCAGGACCTCGGCGGCGGACTCCGGCGACATCGAGGCGACCCGGAGCAGTGCTCGGTAGAGCCGCTCCTGCGCGGGCGACAGGCCCAGCGCGGTGAGTGGTCGGGGGCGGTCGCGCGCGGGCACAGTGGCATGTTAGTGCCAATGGCGCATAGAGGTCAGTGGTACGGACTGCGAAACTGGCACCGTACTCATCGAGGCCGACCGGGACTTCCGTGATCGGGGGATTCTGGAACCCGGATCGGCCCCACCACGTCGGAGCGCCGGAATCGCAGCAGGGGACGATTCCGGCGCTTCGCCCTTTCCGCCCACGCTTGCCGCGCGTGTTGCCTCGACTTGTCGGGCGAGTTGCCTTCAGTCGCTCACGCGGCACGGGAGAGCCCTCCACCGGACTGGTACTCCCGGAGCAGCCGCTCGCGCGCGCGGCGCCTGGCCGGTCCGACGAGGTCGTCCCAGACGATCCGCGAGACGCCGTACCCGAGCGAGCGGAGCCAGTCCTCGCGCCGCTTCTCGGCCCAGAGCACCTCCTCGACCCGCGCGCCGGCGAGGCCGCCGTGCTCGCGGCCGACGTACTTGACCCGGCCGTCGAACTCGAACAGGTGGTTGCCCAGGCGCATGTCGGCGTAGGCGGTGCGGGCGCCGTCGGTGACGAGGAACTGCGTCTCGGGACGGCCGATGCCGAGCTCGAGGACGAGCAGCCGGGCGAGCGACTCGCCGATCGTCTCGGCACCGCCGTCCACGTCCAGCAGTGCGGCGCGCGCGGCCTTGACCCCGGGCCAGGCCCACATCGACGTGACGATGCGCTCGAGGTCGCGGCGGGCAGCGCCCAGCCGCAGGGCCGCGTCGCCGGCGACCACACCGTCCTCGTAGCCCCACTCGCGAGCGATGTCGACGGCGGTGCGCGCCAAGGAGGTCGCTGGGAAGCCGTCGGCGATGACCTCGTCCGCCGGGTGGACGGCGGCGGGGTGGACGCGCACGCCGACCTGGCGCCGCGTGCCTTGCACGCCGGTGCGCGTGGTGTGCACGTCGCTTCGCCACCGCGTGCGCAGCGGCATGCGGTGCAGGGCGGCGGCGGACTGGTGGCTCGCCATCGCGTCGGGCGAGCCGCGGAGGAGTCCCGCCTTGACCGCGGCGACGTACCGCGCGTCGTCGTCCCAGGTCAGCCAGTCGTCACGAGGCACGTACGCGCCTTGCCGCACGCGCACCCACGGACCGCCGTCACGCGTCAGGCCGCGGATCTCGCACTCGTCGTACCCGGCCTCGAGTGCCTGCCGGCGCGTGAACACCTGCCCCTGAGTGGCCGCGATCGCGGCGAGCTGCGGACGCATGCATCGACCCAAGCCGAGCCGGCCCCCGGAGAGCGGGCGACCGAGCGCGCCCTGGGGACGGCTCGCCGGATCGCGCCCGTGTGGACACGTTCCGGCGTCGGGCGGCCACGCCCTTCATGTAAAGCGGAGTTATTGCGACTGTGAGCGCGCCGAGCGGCGCGCCGGTCGCAATAACTCCGCTTTACATGTTCTCGGCCGGGCCGAGCAGCGTGTCCGCGGCGGTCGGGCTCGAGTCGCGGAGGAACGTCTTGCAGCGCTCGGCCTCGGGGGTCTCGCCGATGCGGTCGGCGGCGATGGCGAGGGCGGCGAGGGAGCGGAGGAAGCCGCGGTTGGGCTCGTGCTCCCAGGGGACCGGGCCGTGGCCCTTCCAGCCGTTGCGGCGGAGCAGGTCGAGGCTGCGGTGGTAGCCGACGCGGGCGTAGGAGTAGGCGGTCACGTCGTCGAGGGCGGAGCCGGACGAGGAGGCGAGGGCCGCCTCGGCGAGGGTGGCCCAGGCGAGCGGGGACTCGGGGTGGGTGCGGACGACGGAGGCGAGGTCGACCTTGTCGGACGGCGCGCTCGCCAGCATCTCCGCCGCCGGGTCCTCCGGCAGGTGGGTGGGGGGCGGGCCGGCCATCAGGTCCTGGAACGTCATGCCGCCATTCTGCAGCCGGACTGGTCACGCCGACCCGGCGCGGTCGAAGCCGCGTAGCCGCTCCGCCAACCGGGTAGAACCCGGCCCATGGAAGCCATGGAGCCCGCCTGGTCGACCCCCGTCCTCCTGCTGATCGCGGCGGCCGCCGTCGCCGTCCTGCTCTTCCTCATCATCGTGGTGCGGATGCACGCGTTCCTGGCGCTCGTGCTGGTCAGCATCCTCACCGCGCTGGCGGCGCGCTTCCCGCTCGCGGACGTCCCGGACGTGTTGCTCTACGGCTTCGCCGACACCTTGGGTGAGGTCGCGTTGCTGGTCGGACTCGGCGCGATGCTCGGACGGCTGCTCGAGGTCTCCGGCGGCGCGCAGGCACTGGCGGACACGCTGATCGGGCGGTTCGGCGAGCGGCGCGCGCCGTTCGCCCTGGGTGTCGCGTCGCTGCTGTTCGGCTTCCCGATCTTCTTCGACGCCGGCCTGGTCGTGTTCCTGCCGATCATCTTCACCGTCGCGCGTCGCTTCGGCGGCTCGCTGCTGATCTACGCCCTCCCCTCCGCCGGCGCGTTCGCCGCGATGCACGCGATCGTCCCGCCGCACCCCGGCCCGGTGACCGCCGCCGACCAGATCGGCGCGGACGTCGGCCTCACCCTGCTGATCGGCCTCCCGGTCGCGGCCGTGACCTGGTACGTCGGCTCCTACCTGTTCTCCAAGGTCGTCGCGCCGAAGGTTCAGGTGGACGTGCCGACCATGCTGCTCGGCGAGGAGAACGGCGGCCGCGAGGAGCCGCACCCCAACCCGGCGTCGTTCGGCACCGTGCTCGGGCTGCTCCTGCTCCCCCTCGTCCTCATCGCGATGAACACCGTCGCCAGCACGCTGACCACCACCGGCGTGCTCTCCGAGGACTCGACGCTCGCCGCCACCCTCGTGCTCATCGGCCAGACGCCGATCGCGCTGCTGATCACCGTCCTGGTCGCGTCGTACGTGCTCGGCCTGCGCGCCGGCCGCACCCGCGACGAGGTGCAGCGCCTGGTCGACGGCGCCCTCGGCCCGATCTGCGCGATCATCCTGATCACCGGCGCGGGCGGCATGTTCGGCGGCGTGCTGGAGCTGTCCGGCATCGGCGAGGCGCTGTCGAGCTCGCTCGAGGACATCGGCCTACCGCTCATCGTGTCCGCGTTCGTCATCGCCACGCTGCTGCGTGTAGCCCAGGGCTCCGCGACAGTGGCGCTCGTGACCACTGCCGGCCTGATCGCACCCGGTGTCGAGGCCGCCGACCCGAGTCAGGTCCAGCTCGTCGCGCTGGTGTTCGCCATCGCAGCCGGCGCCACTGTGCTGTCCCACGTCAACGACTCCGGCTTCTGGCTGGTCAGCCGCTTCTTCCAGATGGACGAGAAGACGACACTCAAGACATGGACCGTGATGGAGACGACGATCGGCCTCACCGCGTTCGTGCTGGCGTGCCTCCTCTGGCTGGTCGCGTAGTGCACATCGTGGTCATGGGCGTCACCGGCACCGGCAAGACGTCCGTGGGCCGCTCCGTGGCCGAGGCGATGGAGTGCGAGTACGGCGAAGGCGACGACTTCCACCCGCCCGCGAACGTCGAGAAGATGCGCAGCGGTACTCCGCTGAGCGACGAGGACCGGCAGCCCTGGCTCGAGTCGCTCGCGGCCTGGACGCGCGCGCGGCACGACCGCGGCGAGTCCACGGTGCTGGCCTGCTCGGCGCTGCGCCGCGTCTACCGCGACGTCCTGCGCACCGGCGCCGAGGACACCGTGTTCGCGCACCTCGTCGGCGACCCGACCACGATCCGGCAGCGCATGGAGGGCCGCCGGCACTTCATGCCGTCGTCGCTGCTGCAGTCCCAGCTCGACACGCTCGAGCCGCTCGAGCCGGACGAGCGCGGCTTCGAGGTCGACGTGGGCCGGCCGCTCGCCGACGTGGTGGAGGACGTGCTGCAGCGGCTGGGTCAGCTCACGACGTAGACCGCGGCGCCCGCGCCTCCAGGCACGCGCACCACGCCGCCGCGCACGACCGGCTCCGCGCCGAGGAGCGGGCGCAACCCGCCCAGGTGGGCGAGCGGCAGCTCGACCACCGGGTGGGCGGCGCGCCCGACGTGCACCAGCAGGGTCTGATCGTCGTGCTCGCGCAGGTAGGTCAGCGAGTCGTCCTGCACGTGCACCCAGCGCAGGCTGCCGCGCCGCAGTGCCACGTGCTCCCGCCGCAGCTGCATCCACGTCGAGTACGCGTCGTACGTCGGTTCGTCCCACTCGCCGCGTCGCTCCCACGGCATCGGCGTCCGGGAGTGCTCGCCGTCGACACCCGTGAGACCGAGCTCGTCGCCCATGAACACGACCGGGATCCCGGGCAGCGTCATCTGCAGCGCGAGGCCGAGCAGGTGCCGCTCGCGCCCGGTGCCTTCGGCGTCCACCCACCCCGACGTACCGCCGCCGGCGACGGTGCGGAACCGCGGGGTGTCGTGCGAGTCGAGGTGAGACGTCGACGCGATCCGCGACTGCCACGGCATCGCGGCGTGCGCGTCGCGTACGGCGGCCACCACAGCGCCGCCCGGCCGCACTGGGATCGGCACGGGCAGGCCGAGGAACTCCAGCCCGTGCGGTACGGCGGAGCCGGGGGCGCCGCCGTTGAGCCACGACCACACCGGCCGGGTGAAGCCGGCGTAGTCCATCGTCCCGTGCCACCCGGCGCCGGCGAGGTCGAGCGACGCGTCGTGCCCGTGCTCGGCGAGCAGCCAGGCGCCGGGACGCTCGGCGGCCATCGTGCGGCGGATGGTCCGCGCGACGTCGTGGGCGTGGTCGTCCGCGCCGAGCCGGCCGGTCATGTTGGCGACGTCGATGCGCCAGCCGTCGAGCCCGTGCCGCAGCCACCGGGCGACCACGGAGTCCGGCCCCTCGTAGAGCCGCCGCCGCATCTCGGCCGAGCCGTGGTCGAGCTTCGGCAGGGACGGGACGCCGAGCCACGACTCGTAGCTGCCGTCGTCGTGGATGCGGTAGAAGCCGCGCTCCTCCGACGACGGGTCGGACTTCGCCGCGACGAACCACGGGTGGGTCTCGCCGGTGTGGTTGGTGGTCAGGTCGCCGACCACCCGGATCCCGGCGTCGTGCGCGGCGCCGATCAGCCGGCGCAGTGCCGCGTCGCCACCGAGCACCGGGTCGACGGCGTCGAACGACGCCGCGTCGTAGCGGTGGTTGGACCGGGCCTCGAAGAACGGCGTCAGGTAGAGCAGCGTCGCGCCGAGATCGCTCAGGTGGTCGAGGTGCTCGCGGACCCCGTCGAGAGTGCCGCCGAACCACTGGAACGGCACCTCTGGTCCGCGGTGCACGACTGGGTCGTCCCAGTCGGCCGGCTGCGCCCAGTCGGGCGTCTCCACCGGTTCGCCGCCGCGCGCGAAGCGGTCGGGGAACACCTGGTAGCCGACCTGGTCCGGCACCCACTCGGGCAGCCGGTGGTCGGTCGAGACCCGGAAGTCGCCGGCGTCGGTGACGTCCCGGTCGTGCACGCCGGCGCCGTTGAGCCAGCGGTACGAGTCGCCGTACCTCAGCAGGAAGCGGTACGACGTGACCGGGTTGCTGACCAGCAGCCCGGCCTCCCACCAGGTCCCGGCGCCCACCGCGGAGGAAGCGGTGGCCCGGACGAGGAACGGCTCCCCGTCCCGCACCGACCGCAGCCACACCCCGTCCGGCGCGCACGCTCCTGGACGCGGATCGTGAGGCACCCACACCCGCACGCGCACCGTGTCGCCCAGCGACGGCGCCTGGTCGAGAACGTAGCGCGGCGACCCGTCGTGGTGCGGGTCGAAGAGGTGGGAGGGGATCACCCCTTGACGCCTCCGGCGGTGATGCCGCCGACGATGTAGCGCTGCAGGAACATGAAGAGCACGACAACCGGAACCGCCGTGAGCAGCGCACCGGCCGCGAACAGCCCGAGGTTGTTGGAGCGGTCGGCGTCGATGAGGCCGTAGAGCCCGACCGCGAGCGTCTTCTTCGACCCGGCCGTGAGGAAGATGCTGGCGAGCAGGAACTCCGCGATCGTCGCGACGAAGACGAGCAGACCGCTGACCGCCAGGATCGGGCGCACCAGCGGCAGCACGATCCGGAAGTAGGTCTGCCAGTGGCTCGCGCCGTCGATCTTTGCCGCCTCGTCGAGCGAGCTCGGCACCGAGTCGAAGAAGCCCTTGATCAGCCACACCTGGCCGAGCGAGCCGCCGAGCAGCACCAGGATGTAGCCCGCAAGCGTGTTGAGGCCGAGCGCCGGCACCGCCTCGCCGATCTCGGTGAACAGGAAGTACAGCGCGACCGCCGCGAGGATCTGCGGGAACATCTGCACCAGCAGCAGGCTGAGCAGCCCCATCCGGCGCCCCTTGAACCGGAACCGGGAGAAGGCGTACGCCGCCAGCGCGCTGCAGAAGATCTGCACGACCGTGACGGAGACGCAGACGACGAGCGTGTTGAGCGCCCATCGCGGGAACTGGATCGACGGCGTCGTGAACAGCTCGGTGAAGTTCTCCAGCGAGAACTGCCGCGGGATGATCGTCGTGGAGACGACCGTACCGAGCGGGTTCAGCGCGGCGGACACGATGTAGAGCACCGGGAAGACCGCCCACACGATCGCGACCACGCCGACGACGTGTCGCCACCCGATCTCGCGGAACCAGCGCATCCCGGTGAGCTTGTGCTCGCGTGGCGGCTTCGTCCCGGGCGGTACGACGGTGGCGCGGGTCTGCGTGCTCGGCTCGTCGTCGAGCGCGGCCAACGTCCCGGCCGCGGCCGGCGTGCTGCCGGTGACGGGCTGCGTCATGTCAGTTCACATCCTCGAGGGCCTTCGTGGCGCGGAACTGGATCGCGGCGATGACGCCGGTGAGCACGAACAGCACGACCGAGACCGCCGACGCGAACCCGATCTGCGCGCCGCCGGCGCCGAACGCGAGCCGGAGCACGTAGCTGATCAGGATGTCGGTGCCACCGGCCGTCGGGTTCTCCGGAGTGAACGGTCCGCCGCCGGTCAGCAGGTAGATCGCGTTGAAGTTGTTGAAGTTGAAGGCGAAAGACGACACGAGCAGGGGCGCGACCGCGACGAGCAGCAGCGGGAAGGTGACGCGCCGGAAGCCGGCGAACCCGCTGGCCCCGTCGATCGAGGCGGCCTCCTTGAGGTCGTCGGGGATCGACGTCAGCGCGCCGGTGCACACCAGGAACATGTAGGGGAAGCCCATCCAGAGGTTCGTGAGCAGCACGGCGACCTTCGCCATCGTCGGGTCGCCCAACCACTGGATGTCGAGCCCCAGCGTGGTGTTGATCAGCCCGAAGTCGCGGTTGAAGAAGCTCGACCACAGCAGCAGCGAGATGAAGCCGGGGATGGCGTACGGGAGGATCAGCAGCGCGCGGTAGTACTTCCGCCCGCGCACCCGCGGGTCGCTCAGCGTCGCGGCCAGCGCGAGCCCGAGCAGGAACGTGGTGGCGACGGACAGGAACGCGAAGGCCAGCGTCCACACGAAGATCCGCAGGAAGTCGCTGCTGATCCGGTCGTCGGTGAAGATCCGCTTGTAGTTGTCGAGGCCGACGTTGATCTGCCAGGACTGGTCGGCGACCCGCTCCCCCTGCGCGTCCACGAAGTACTCCCTGTCGCCCTTGCGCTGCGGGGTGTACTCCGTGCCGGTCTCGGTGTCGGTGATCGTGTCGATCGCCTCGTCGTACTGCAGCGTCGTCCGGCCCTCGAACGCCTCGCGGATGCCGAGCCGGCGGATCGCGCCGTCGTCGGTCGGGACGGTGAAGTCGGCCAGCGCCTCCTGGGCGTCGTTGACCTGGACCGGTGTGAGCAGCGTGTAACCGGGAGCCTCGGTGACGAAGCCGTCCGTGATGGTGGCGTCGGGGAACGGCTCGCGCCCCTCGGCGTCGCCGACGTACGCCTCCTCCGTCTCCTGGTCGACGAGCAGGAACACGAACGGGCCGTCGGTGACCGACCCGGTGGTCGCGACGGTGAGGTTGTAGCGCGGCGCGTCAGGCGTCTGCTTCACGGACGTCCCGACGATGCGGGCGACCGCCTCCTCCTTCGTGCCGCGGGTGCCGTCGCCGTAGTTGGTCGTCGACAGCTGCGCGGTGAGGACGATCGGGTAGACGACGAAGCAGACGAGGAGCAGGACGCCCGGGACGAGGTACTTCGCCGGAAGTCCCCGGCCGGTGGCGTACGTCGCGACCAGGACGCCCGCGATCACCCAGACCGCGACGAGCAGCGGCCACTTCTCCAGGGCCAGCAGCGTCGGCGTGAGCGCGGCGGCGAGGCCGACCACGGTGCCGAGCGCGAGCACCTTCACGAGGATGGGGAGGACGTGCATCTCTCGCTTGCCTGACGACTCTGACAACGCAGTGCTCCTGCCGAGAGGGGGCTACCAGGAGGAGGGGGAAAGGTACGGCGGGGGTGTCCCGGCCGGGCGCGGGGCTCGACCGGGACCGCCCCCCGGGGATCAGGAGGCGTTGATCGCGTCCTGGATCGTCTTGCCGGTGTCCTTCATCGTCTTGGCCGGGTCGGCGCCACCGACGATCGCGGAGTAGGCCTTGCCGAGCGGCTCCCACACCGCGGCCATCGCCGGGAGGGCGGGCATCGGAGCGGCCTTGTTGGCGGCCTCCGCGAACAGCGCGGTGTCGGGGTCGTCGGCCGCGATGCTCTCCTGCAGCGAGGTCAGCGCCGGCGGGAGGTTGGCCTCCTCGTAGAGCGTGGTCATCGCCTCCTCGCTGTTCACGCCGGAGTTGATGAACTCCTGCGCGAACGCGGCGTTCTTGGCGTTGGAGGCGACCATGAACGCCTGCGCGCCCATGAACGGCTCGGCCGGGCCCTGGCCCTTGAAGCCCGGGATCGGCTGGATGGCGTAGTCCATGCCGGAGTCACGCACGTCACCGAGCGCCCACGGGCCGGAGATCAAGAACGCCGCCTTGCCCTCGGTGAACAGCGCGATCGAGTTGTCACCGCTGATCGAGCGGCGCAGGACCTTCTGGCCCTTCTCGCCGAGCTTGGCGATCTTCTGCGCGGCCTTGATCGAGCCGGCCTTGCCCACACCCAGGTCGTCGGCCTGGTACTCGCCGTCACCGGTGGTGCCGAACAGGTAGCCGCCCATCGAGGTGTACAGCGGCTCCATGTGGTACGCGTCGCCGAGCTCGCCGACGGGCAGGTTGAGGGCAGACTCGACGTCGCCCTTGTTGACCGCGGCCTCGCCGGCCTTGATCGCGTCGTCCATGGTCTTCGGCTCGTCCGGCACGACCTCGGTGTTGCGGTAGAGCGCGAGCGACTCGATGCCGTAGGGCACGCCGTACAGCTGGCCGTCGTACGTCGTCGCCTGGACGGCCTTCGGCGAGTAGCCGGACAGGTCGTCGGCGCTGAGCTGGAGCGGCTCGATCGAGCCGTTCTGCACGAGGTTGCCGATCCAGTCGTGCGCACCCACGACGACGTCGGGGCCGTTGTTGGCCTCGTTGGCCGTGACGAAGTTGGTCTGCAGGTCCTGGGAGACCGCCTGCACCTCGACCGAGATGCCGTTGGCCTCGCCGAACGGCGCGGCGATCTTCTTGACCGCGTCGATCTTGAGGGCGTCGGTCCAGATGACGAGGTCGGCGTCGGCGCGGTCCGGAGCCCCGGTCTCTTCGGCGGACGCGGTCTCGGAGGGCTTGTCCTCCGCCGCGGTGTTGCTGCCTTCACCGCCGCCACCGCCGCCACATCCTGCGAGGAGGAAGGTCGCTGCCACGGCAGGCACGAGTGCCCGAGAAAGCTTGCGCATGTGGATCCTTGAGAGGTGTCGGGAGCCGGGAGGGAACGACTCCCGAGCTGTGATCGGCGACACGCTAACAGCGATTTCATTCCTTGCAAAGACTTGCAGCCCGCCGGTCTCATCGTTGCAACAACGCGGCAATCCGGGCGTAGGTTAACCGCCATGACCGTCCGCCTGTCGCAGATCGCGGAGCGCGCCGGCGTGAGCGTGGCATCGGTCTCGCGGGTGCTGAACGAGAAGCCCGGCGTGGCCGAGTCCACCCGCCGCGCGGTCCTCACCGCGATCGACGTACTCGGCTACGAGCGGCCGAGCCGCCTCCGCACGCGCAAGGCCGGTCTCGTCGGACTGATCGTGCCCGAGCTCGAGAACCCGATCTTCCCGCGGATGGCCCAGGCGGTGGAGGTCGCGCTGGTGCGCCACGGCTACACGCCGGTGCTGTGCACGCAGAGCCTCGGCGGGGTGCACGAGGACGAGTACGTCACCACGCTCATGGACCGCGGCGTCTCCGGGATCATCTTCGTCTCCGGCATCCACGCGATCGCCGACACCGACCCCGCGCGCTACCAGGCGTACGTCGACGGCGGCCTGCCGATCGTCCTGGTCAACGGCTGCATCCCGGGGATCGGCGCGACCTGCATCTCCGCCGACGACCTCGAGTCGGCCGAGATCGCCGTTGCACACCTGGCCCAGCTGGGCCACAAGCGCATCGGGCTCGCCACCGGGCAGGCCCGCTACCAGCCCGTCGTACGCCGCACCGAGGGGTTCAAGGCCGCGATGCGCCGGCACGTCGACCCCGACCTCACCGACGCGGACCTCGACGAGCTGGTCGAGCGCACGGTGTTCACGATGGAGGGCGGCGCCACCGCGGCCCACACACTGCTCGACCGCGGGGTGACCGCGGTCGTCTGCGGCTCCGACGTGATGGCGATCGGCGCGATCACCACCGCCCGGCGCCGCGGGCTCGAGGTGCCACGAGACATCTCCGTCGTGGGCAGCGACGACAGCATGCTCATCCAGTTCACCGACCCGCCGCTCACCACCGTGCGGCAGCCGGCCGGGGCGATCGGCCGCGCGGCCGTCGCCGCCCTGGTCGACCAGATCGACGGCGACCCCCCGATCACCTCCGAGATGCTGTTCCGCCCCGAGCTCGTGGTGCGCGGCACCACCGCCGCGCTCTCGTCCTGATCGCCTCCCGGCTCGTCGAGCCCGAGTGGTCCGACCTCCCGTTACGCGTGCTGCAACGACGAGACGCAAACTCTTGCGCTTGCAGCAACGACTCGGCATGGCTCAGCATGGTGCGGTGACCTCCTCCCCTCCCCGTACGACGTCTTCCCTGCCCCGCTCCGCCGCCCCTGAGAAGGGTGCGGAGCAGAGCGACGCCCTGTGGTGGCACGACGCGGTGGTCTACCAGGTCTACCCGCGCTCGTTCGCCGACGGGAACGGTGACGGCATGGGCGACCTGCCCGGCGTGACGAGCCGGCTGCCCTACCTGCGCGACCTCGGCGTCGACGCGGTGTGGCTGTCGCCGTTCTACACCTCGCCGATGGCGGACGCCGGGTACGACGTGGCCGACTACCGCGACATCGACCCGCTGTTCGGCACCCTGGCCGACGCCGAGGCGATGATCGCCGAGGCGCACCGGCTGGGCATGAAGGTCATCGCGGACCTGGTGCCCAACCACACCTCCGACGAGCACGCCTGGTTCCAGGCCGCGCTCGCTGCCGGCCCCGGCTCGCCGGAGCGCGCACGGTTCCACTTCCGCGACGGCGGCGGCGACAACGGCGAGATGCCGCCCAACGACTGGAAGAGCGTGTTCGGCGGGTCCGCCTGGGAGCGGGTCACCGAGGCCGACGGCTCACCGGGCCAGTGGTACCTGCACCTCTTCGACGTCAAGCAGCCGGACCTCAACTGGGACAACCCCGAGGTGCGCGCGGAGTTCGAGGACATCCTGCGGTTCTGGCTCGACCGGGGCATCGACGGCTTCCGGGTCGACGTCGCCCACGGCATGGTCAAGGCCGAGGGCCTGCCGGACTGGGACGCCGAGCAGGAGCTGCTCGAGGGATCCGAGGACGACGACCAGGCGGACGACCGGCGCCCGCCGATGTGGGACCAGGACGGCGTGCACGAGATCTACCGCGCCTGGCGGAAGGTGCTCGACTCCTACGCGCCGGCCGGCAGCCGGATGTTGGTCGCCGAGGCCTGGGTCGAGCCGGCGGAGCGGCTGGCGCGCTACCTGCGCCCGGACGAGATGCACCAGGCGTTCAACTTCCACTACCTCACCGCGCTGTGGTCGGCCGACGAGATCCGCGAGGGCATCGAGACCTCGCTGCAGGCCAACGAGTCGGTCGGCGCTCCCACCACCTGGGTGCTGAGCAACCACGACGTCGTCCGGCACGCGAGCCGCCTCGGCCTGCCCGAGCCGGGCAAGCACGACCACAAGGGCCTCGGCCCGCGCGACGAGCAGCCCGACGAGGAGCTCGGCCTGCGCCGTGCGCGCGCCGCGACGGCGCTGATGCTGGCGCTGCCGGGTTCGGCGTACCTCTACCAGGGCGAGGAGCTCGGCCTGCCCGAGCACGGCCTCCTCGACGACTCCTACCGCCAGGACCCGTCGTGGTTCCGGCACAGCGGCGAGGTCGTCGGCCGCGACGGCTGCCGCGTCCCGCTGCCGTGGAAGGCCGACGCGCCGGCGTACGGATTCAACGACACCGGTGAGAGCTGGCTGCCGCAGCCGGAGTCGTTCGCCCGCTACGCCGTGGACCGCCAGGAGGGCGTCGAGGGCTCCACGCTCGAGCTGTACCGGACGCTCCTTCGGCTGCGCCGCGAGCTCCTGCTCGGCCGCGGCGAGGTCGACTTCGCCGACGGCCTGGCCGGTGCGCCGGACCGGGTGCTCGCGCTGCGTCGTACGACGCCGCAGGGAACGGTGCTGGCGGTGACGAACTTCGGCGACGAGCCGGTGGCGCTGCCCGAGGGTGCGCAGGTCCTCGTCGCCTCGGGCGACCTGGTCGACGGCCGGGTCCCGACCGACGTGACCGTGTGGGCCCGGCCGGCCTGAGCCGGCCGGGCACTATCGGCCCAGCGGGAAATCAGCCCAGCGAGCGGCCGCTGCTGCGCAGGTGCTCGCAGGCTGCGACCACGCGGGCGGCCATGCCGGCCTCGGCGGCCTTGCCCCACGAGCGCGGGTCGTAGGCCTTCTTGTTGCCGACCTCGCCGTCGACCTTCAGCACGCCGTCGTAGTTGGTGAACATGTGCCCGGCGACCGGCCGGGTGAAGGCGTACTGGGTGTCGGTGTCGATGTTCATCTTCACCACGCCGTAGTCGACCGCCGCGGCGATCTCCTCGGCCGACGAGCCCGAGCCGCCGTGGAAGACGAAGTGGAAGGGCTTGCTGCCCTCCTCGAGGCCGAACTCCCTCACGACCGCGGCCTGCGCGTCGCGCAGCACCTCCGGGCGGAGCTTGACGTTGCCGGGCTTGTAGACGCCGTGCACGTTGCCGAAGGTCAGCGCGGTCATGTAGTAGCCGCGGTCGCCGTAGCCGAGCGCCTTGGCGGTGGCGATGGCGTCCTCGGGCGTGGAGTAGAGCTTCTCGTTGATGGCGTTCTCCACGCCGTCCTCCTCACCGCCGACGACGCCGACCTCGATCTCGAGGATCACCTTGGCGGCGATGCACTTCTGCAGCAGCTCGTCGGCGATGGCGAGGTTCTCGTCGAGCGGCACGGAGGAGCCGTCCCACATGTGCGACTGGAACAGCGGCGCCTCGCCACGCTTCACGCGCTCGGTGGAGATCTCGAGCAGTGGCCGGACGAACCCGTCGAGCTTGTCCTTGGGGCAGTGGTCGGTGTGCAGCGCGACGTTGACGGGGTAGTTCTTCGCCACCTCGGCGGCGTACGCCGCGAACGCGACGGAGCCGGACACCATGTTCTTCACGCTGGGGCCGGAGAGGTACTCCGCGCCGCCGGTGGACACCTGGATGATGCCGTCGCTGCCGGCGTCGGCGAAGCCCTTGAGCGCGGCGTTGAGCGTCTGGGAGGAGCTGACGTTGATGGCCGGGAAGGCGAAGCCCTCGCGCTTGGCCTGGTCGAGCATCTCCGCGTACTTCTCGGGAGTGGCGATCGGCATGGTCGTCTCCTGGTTGGTCCTGTCAGGGGTCTCCTCAGAACCCTAGTCCTCGCGCTCGCGTCCCGGTGTGGACAGGTCGAAGCGCCGGATGACGAGACGGAAGACCACGTAGTAGACCGCCGCGTAGGCCAGCCCGACCGGGACCAGCCACAGCGGACGGGTGGCGATCGTGAAGTTCAGGACGTAGTCGATCGCGCCGGCCGAGAACGCGAAGCCGTCCTTGATCCCGAGCGCGTTGGTCAGGGCCAGGCAGGTCCCGGTCAGCACGGAGTGGATGACGTAGAGCGGCCACGCCACGAACATGAACGCGAACTCCAGCGGCTCGGTCACCCCGGTGACGAACGACGTCAGCGCGCCGGACAGCATCACGCCGCCGACGACCCTGCGCCGGCCCGGCCGGGCCTCCTGGTAGATCGCCAGGGCGGCGGCCGGCAGCGCGAACATCATGATCGGGAAGAAGCCGGTCATGAACGCGCCGGCGGTCGGGTCGCCGTTGAGGAAGCGCGCGATGTCCCCGCGCACCACCTCCCCGCCGCCGGTGTCGTAACGGCCGACGACGAACCACGGCACGCTGTTGACGATGTGGTGCAGGCCGAACGGCACGGTGAGCCGGTTGACGGTGCCGTAGACCGCGGCGCCCAGGATGTCGTTGCCGACCAGCCACTGGCCGAGGCTGGTCAGCCCGCGGTCGAACCACGGGTAGGCGAACGACAGCATGACGCCGATGCCGAGAGCGCACAGCGCCGCGACGATCGGCACGAACCGGCGGCCGCCGAAGAAGGCGAGGAAGGTCGGCAGCTTGAAGCGGTGGAACCGCTGCCACAGCAGCGCCGTGACGAGGCCGATGACGATGCCGCCGAACACGCCGTAGTCGATCACCTGCGATGCGCCGTCCGCCTCGTCGAGGACGTACGGCGTCATCGCGGTGGTGACCTCCTCGAACACGAGGTAGGCCACGACCGCGGCCACGGCGGTCGACCCGTCGGACTTGCGGGCGAACCCGATCGCGACACCGACCGCGAAGAGCAGCCCGAGGTGGCTGAACAGGGTGCCGCCGCTGGCGGCGAGCACGTCGGCGACCGGCTCGAGCCAGTCCCAGCGTGCCGCGAGAGCGAGCCCGCTGTCGCCGGCGCCGAGCATGTCGGGCTGTCCGAGCCGCAGCAGCAGTGCGGCGACCGGGAGCACGGCGATCGGCAGCATCAGGCTGCGGCCGAGCCGCTGCAAGACCCCCAGAGCGGGACGCGGGCGAGGTGTTCGGGCGTCGCTGGGCGCCTCGGCGGCGGTCGAGTCGCCCGTCGCGCTCATGGGTCCTCCAGCCCGTGGTTGGATCAGTGCCATGTCTTCCGACATGAGCCAAGCCGAGAAGATCGTTGCCGGTCTGGGCGGTAGCGCAAACATCCTAGAGATCGAGGCGTGCATCACTCGCCTCCGCACCGCTCTCACCGACCCGGCCCTGGTCGACGACGCCGCACTCGAGGCCGCCGGTGCGCACGGCATCATGCGCGCCGGCACCGTCGTCCAGGTGGTCGTCGGTCCGGACGCCGACACCATCGCGAGCGCGATCGAGGACCTGCTCGAGTGACTCGGGTGCTCTCGCCCGTCGCGGGCGTCCGGCAGGACGTCAGCGCCACCCCCGACCCGGTCTTCGCGGCCGGGCTGGTGGGACCCGGCGCGGCGATCCTCCCCGTGCCAGGGCCGCAGGTGGCCCTCGCCCCGGTCGACGGGGTGCTGAAGAAGGTGCACCCGCACGCCTTCGTGATCGTCACCGACAGCGGCCCGGGCGTGCTCGTGCACCTCGGCATGGACACGGTCCGGCTCGGCGGCGACGGCTTCGAGCTGCTGGCCACCGAGGGCGACCGCGTGCAGACCGGTGACGCCGTCGTCCGCTGGGACCCGTCGTACGTCGAACGGTCCGGGCACTCGACGGTGTGCGCGGTCGTGGTGCTCGACTGCCCCTACCCCGCGCGGTCGCTCGGCGAGCCGGGGTCCACGGTCGCGGCCGGATCGCTACTGTTCGAGGTCGACTGCTGACCGGCAGCCGCCTGCAACCTCGGGGGACTCATGCCTGACGAGACGAGCCTGGTCGACCGCTACCTGACCACGCCGGTCTCCGCGCTGGTCGCCTTCGTGCTCGCCGTGCTGGCACTGATGGGGCAGAACGCCCTGTCCGTCGCCGTCGGTGCCTTCGCGCAGCGGGGCGTGAGCGGACTGACGGGCTTCTTCCTCGGGTTCGGCCTGGCCCTGCTCGTCCAGGTCGGGCTCGCGGTCGTCCTCGCGCGCCGCGCATTGGCCGACGACGCCGCCGCCGGCTGGGTGCCGACACTCGCCCGGGCCGCCGTGGTGCTCGCCGCGCTCGCGCTGGTCGCCGGCGTGCTGGCGCTCATCGGCACGGCCGTCTCGAACGCCGCGCCCGGCGGCTTCTAGGCCCGTCGCTCTAACCGAGCCACGAGTGCTCGCCGTCGAGGTCGGCGTGCTGGCGCACCCAGGTGTGCATCGCGATCGCCGCGGCGGCGGAGGCGTTGATCGACCGGGTCGACCCGAACTGGGTGATCGAGAACGTGCCGTCGCAGGTGGCGCGCGCCTCGTCGGAGAGCCCGGGGCCCTCCTGCCCGAAGAGCAGGCACACGTCGCGCGGCAGCTCGAGGGTCTCGATCGGCCGTGACCCGGGCAGGTTGTCGATGCCCAGCAGCGTCACCCCGCGCGCGTGCAGGTCGTCGGCGAGCTCGGCGACGGTCGGGTGGTGCCGGACGTGCTGGTAGCGGTCGGTGACCATCGCCCCGCGCCGGTTCCAGCGCCGGTTGCCCACGATGTGCACCTCCGCGGCGAGGAACGCGTTGGCGGTGCGCACGATGGTGCCGATGTTGAAGTCGTGCTGCCAGTTCTCGATCGCGACGTGGAACGAGTGCCGCCGCCGGTCCAGGTCGGCGACGATCGCCTCGAGCTTCCAGTAGCGGTAGCGGTCCACGACGTTGCGCCGGTCGCCCTCGGTGAGCAGCCGGGCGTCGTACTGCTCGCCCTCGGGCCAGGGCCCCTCCCACGGGCCGACCCCCACCTCCGGGCGGCCGTGCGGCATCGGGTCGTAGGGCGCCCGCTGCTCCGCCGGCGACTCCTGAGGTGGCTCCTGAGGGGACTCCTGCACGGGGCGATCGTAGGTGGCCCGGTTAGGCTCGCGTGGTGCCGGACCTGCTGACGCCACTGCTCACCCCGATGCTGCTCGGGATCGACTGGATGGACCCCGAGTGGCTCCTCGAGCAGTTCGGCAGCCAGATGTTCTGGGTCAGCGTGCTCATCGTGTTCATCGAGTGCGGCCTGCTCTTTCCGATCCTGCCCGGTGACTCGCTGCTGTTCAGCGTGGGTCTCTTCGTGCACCGCAACGAGGCGGGCAGCGCCGGCATCGACGTCCCGATCGTCACCGCCTGCGTGATCCTCAGCCTGGCGGCGTTCCTCGGCAACGTGGTCGGCTACGAGATCGGGCGGGCCATCGGCGAGCCGCTCAGCCAGCGCGACGGCCGGTTCCTCAAGAAGAGGTACTTCGACCAGACCCACGAGTTCTTCGAGAAGTACGGCGCCCGCGCCCTCGTGCTGGGCCGCTTCGTGCCGATCGTGCGCACGTTTATCACCGTCGTCGCCGGCATGGGCAAGATGGACCGCCGCCACTTCTTCACCTGGTCGTTCGTGGGCGCCGTGCTGTGGGCCACCGGGCTCACCCTGCTCGGCTACTTCCTCGGCGGCATCGAGTTCCTCCAGCACAACATCGAGGCCGCCGTGCTGGTGATCGTGTTCGTCTCGGTCCTGCCGATGGTGCTGGAGTACTGGCGCCACCGCGGACCTCGGGACCGCAACCCCGTCTAGGGTCCTGGCGTGGACCCGCAGCAGACCCTCGACCGGGCGCTGCAGCGCGGCCGCACCTCGGTCCGCGCGCGTCTCGCCCGGCTCCGCACCAACTCCTGGCACATCGCCCAGTGCGCGGCGGCGGCCGGCGTCGCCTGGTTCCTCGCCGCCGACGTGCTCGGCCACCCCACCCCGTTCTTCGCCCCGGTCGCCGCGGTCGTCTGCCTCGGCACGTCGTACGGCCAGCGCCTGAGCCGGGTCGTCGAGGTCACCTTCGGCGTCGCCATCGGCGTCTTCATCGCGGACCTGTTCGTCGTGCTCTTCGGCTCCGGCACCTGGCAGATGGCCGTGGTCGTCGCCGTCTCGATGTCCGCGGCGTTCCTGCTCGGCGCCGGCCGGCTCTTCCTGACCCAGGCCGCCGTCCAGTCGATCATCGTCACCGCGCTGGTGCCGGAGCCTGGCGCGGCGTTCACCCGCTGGACCGACGCGCTCATCGGAGGCGCCGTCGCTGTCGTCGCCGCCACCGTCGTACCGGCCGCGCCGCTGCGGCGCCCGCGCGAGCAGGCCGCGATCGTCATGCGCAAGATCGTCGAGCTGCTCCGCGGCGCGTCCGAGGTCATGCTCGACGGGGACGTCGAGCACGCGCTCGACCTGCTGGCCGACGCGCGCTCCACCGACGTGCTGATCCGCGAGCTCCAGGACGCTGCCGACGAGGGCATGTCGGTGGTCACGACCTCGCCGTTCCGCCGGCACCACCGCGGCGGGATGCGGCGGATGGCCGAGATCGTCGAGCCGCTCGACCTGGCGCTGCGCAACACCCGCGTGCTGGTGCGGCGAGCGGCGGTGGCCGCCCACCGGCGGGAGCCGGTGCCGCGCGGCTACGCCGTACTGTGCGCGGAGCTCGCGGACGCCGCCGACCAGGTCGCGAACGAGCTGGCCGCGAACCGGATGGCGATCGCGGCGCAGCCGGCGCTGCTGGAGGTGGCGCGCGGCTCCGCGCAGGTCGAGCGCGGGCCCGACCTGTCCGGGGAGGTGATCCTCGCCCAGATCCGCTCGATCGTGGCCGACCTGCTGCGGATCACCGGCATGGGCGTGATCGAGTCCTCCGACGCGATCCCGCCGGTCTCGCGCTGACCGGGACCGACCGGCTCAGAACACCACGATCGAGCCGGCCCGCTCCCGGCGGGTGAGCGCGCGGGTGACGGCCGCCTGGCCGTGCTGGTCCTCGG
Organism: Nocardioides sp.; assembly: GCA_036280235.1. Classification (GTDB taxonomy): domain Bacteria; phylum Actinomycetota; class Actinomycetes; order Propionibacteriales; family Nocardioidaceae; genus Nocardioides_B. The sequence goes on along the minus strand of DASURB010000153.1, from coordinate 20,078 downwards.
CGACCCCGACCAGGAGCGCGAAGACCGGGGCCGACACCGAGCGGGGGAACACCGGGGTCTCCAGCTCGAGCCCGGCGCACAGGTCGTCGGCGTGCACGACCATCTCCATCATCCGCGTCGTGAGGAAGTCGTCGGTCGCCATCGACCACGCCCAGTGCGGCATCGAGACCGTCGGGCGCGGGTCGGCCGGCCACGGGTCGACCGAGGCGAGCGCGGCCCGGACCCGCTCCACCACCGCGTCCGGCCCGGCGGCGGCGGCTGCCGCGGCGCTCTCCCGGATGCCGACGTTGGCCGGGGTGTCGATGTCCGCGCCGACCCAGGCCGAGCGGCGGTAGTGCTCGAGCAGCTCGATCCGCTCGCCGCGCGGCGCCCAGGCCGCGTCCGTCAGGCCGCGAGCGCCGGAGACCACCTGGCTGGCGAGGTGCTCGGCGAGCGCGCCGACCGTCATCTCCGCCAGCGCGCTGGGCTCGTCCCAGCGGGCCGCGACCTCGGGCTCCTGCAGCAGGGCCAGCGTGGCGTCGGCGGCGTCGAGGAACGGGTGCCGGCTCATCGGACGGTCACCGCGTCGAGCCGGGCCTTGGTGAGCACGGGCCGGACCTCGAGGCCGACGTCGGCCAGCGGGTTGGTGCCCTCGGGACTGCGGTCGATCGCGCAGAGCACCACCTCGACCGTGGCACCCAGGTCGCGCAGCGCCCGCGTGGCGTCGCGGACCGCGCCACCGGTGGTGATCACGTCCTCGACCAGCGTCACCCGACGGTCCTGCACGTCCGGGCCCTCGGCGAGCTTGGCGGTGCCGTACTCCTTGGCCTTCTTGCGCACGAACAGCGCCGGCAGCGACGTACGCGCACTGAGCGCCGTGACGATCGGGATGCCGCCGAGCTCGAGGCCGCCGAGGAGCTCGGTGCCCTCGGGCACCAGCCCGACCATCTCGTCGGCGACCCGGGCGAGCAGCGCCGGGTCGGACTCGAAGAGGTACTTGTCGAAGTACTCGGAGGAGACCTGGCCGGACCGCAGCGTGAACTCGCCGTGCAACCGGCAGCAGGCGTCGATGTCCCGGGCGAGGGCGGTCAGGTCGGTCCCGGCGGTCCCCGATGCAGGTGTCATGGCGTCACCCTATGAGGCGGCGCCGTCCTTGCTCTCGGCGGAGACCAGGTGCCCGAAGGCGACCATCCGGTCGTCGGTGTGGAACAGCTCCGCGCACGTGGTCAGCGTGATCAGCCGCGGGTGGTCGGCCGGCCCGACACCGCCGCCTGGGTTGACCGGGTCCTCGCCCACGACCCACACGTCGCGGAACGTGACGACCAGGTCGTCGGGGTCGGTGTCGAGCACGTAGGTGTAGACGGTGTCCCGGGTCTCCACCAGCACCTCGTCGCCCGGCTGCAGCAACGGCATGTCGCGCAACGGCTCCCCGTGGGTTACCCGGTGCGCCGCCAGCGCGAAGTTGCCGCGCCCGCCCGGCCCGGCGGCCTGCGGGAAGTGGCCGAAGCCGCGGGCGAGCACGTCGTCGCCGATGCCCTCGAGGACAGGCATCACGTAGTCGTCGCCGAAGCGTGGGATCCGGATCAGCGCCATCGCGTCGCCGAGCGGCACCGACGCCGGCTCGGCGTCCCGCCCCCCGCGCTCGTCGCCCTGACCCGCGCCGGCGTCCGCGGACGGCGGCGACTCGCGCCAGACGCGCTCCAGCGACTCGACCGTCTCGCGCTGCTTGCGCTCGGAGACGTAGTTGGTGCCCCACAACTGCCAGCCGACGTAGCCGAGCATCGCGAGGCCGACGAGCACCATCGCACCGCCCAGCCAGAACGCCGCGCCCCGGCGGGCACGCCTCGGTCGTCCTGGGCCGGCCGCCCGGTCCCCCGCGTCGCTCATCGGACGATCATCCCAAACCGCCGTACGCCGGACAGCGAAGCGTCCGAACACCGGTTCGGGCGCCCGCACTAGGGTCGGGGGCATGGCCGATCCCAGCCCCCGCACCGCCGACCGGCTCCGCGGCATCGAGCGGACGATCTTCGGCGAGATGTCCGCCCTCGCGGTCCGCACCGGCGCGCTCAACCTGGGCCAGGGCTTCCCCGACGTCGACGGCCCGGCGGCCGTGGTGGAGGCGGCGGTGGAGGCGATGCGCGCCGGCCGCAACCAGTACGCCCCCGGCCCCGGCGTCCCCGAGCTGCGCGAGGCGATCGTGGCGCACCAGCGGCGCCACTACGGCCTCGAGCTCGACCCGCTGTCGGAGGCGGTGGTCACCGCAGGCGCGACGGAGGCGATCGCGGCCGCGCTGCTGGCGCTCGTGGACCCGGGTGACGAGGTCATCGCGCTCGAGCCCTTCTACGACTCCTACGTCGCGTGCATCGCGATGGCGGGCGGCGTGCGTCGTGGGCTGACGCTGCGCGCTCCGGAGTTCCGGCTCGACGTCGCGGCGCTGCGCGCGGCGGTGACCGACCGAACCAAGATGATCCTGCTCAACACCCCGCACAACCCGACGGGCACGGTGCTGACGCCCGACGAGCTGGCGGCGGTGGCCGAGGTGGCGGTCGAGCACGACCTCGTCGTGGTCACCGACGAGGTCTACGAGCACCTGGTCTTCGACGACCGCAAGCACGTCCCGCTGTGCACGCTACCGGGGATGTGGGAGCGGACGGTCACGATCTCCAGCGCGGCCAAGACGTTCTCGTTCACCGGCTGGAAGGTCGGCTGGGCGACGGGTCCGGCGGACCTGGTCGCGAGCGTGTACGCCGCGAAGCAGTGGCTGACGTTCAGCAACGCGGCGCCGCTGCAGCCGGCGATCGCCACCGCGCTCGAGGAGCACGCGAGCTTCTACGACGAGCTGGCCCGGGACCTGCAGGGCAAGCGCGACCTGCTCTGCGCGGGCCTGGACAAGCTCGACATGGACGTGCACGTGCCGGAGGCGACGTACTTCGTGACGACCGATGTGGGCCGCTACGGGTACGACGACGCGCTGGCGTTCTGCCTCGCGCTGCCCGAGCGCGCCGGGGTCGTGGCGATCCCCGCCCAGGTCTTCTACGACGACCAGGAGGAGGGCCGGCACAAGGTGCGCTGGGCGTTCTGCAAGGAGCGCGAGGTGATCGAGGAGGGCGTGCGCCGGCTGACGTCGGCCGACCTCTACCAGACCGGCGGCTGATCCGACGGGGGGCGCGGCGGGGGCGCCGAGGACCACTCCCCCGGCTCGCGCCGCAGGTACCAGCGCCGCACCGGGCCGCTCAGCAGCAGGCCGGCGGTGAGCGCCGAGGGGATGCCGACCAGGAGGCCGATCGGGAACGTCACGAAGCCGACGAGCGCACTCATGATCGCCGAGGCGACGAGCAGCGCCCAGCCGAACGTGACGCGGCGGAACGCGAGGACGGCCAGCACGATCGCGGCCAGCGACCAGAACATGAAGACGGCCACGGTGATCCAGAACCCCGACAGCAGGTCGGCGGTGCTGAGCTGCATCTCGGCGACCGCGGGGTTCTGCCGGGCGGCGCTGATCAGGGTGTCCTGGGAGACCAGCAGCATCACCAGCACGATCGCGAACATGAACAGCACGACGCCCGCGCACAGCCAGGTCATCAGCGCTGCGACGACGACCGCGGCGGGGCGGCGGCTCTGCGGTGCGGGCGCTGCCGTCGCCGGGGGCGCCGGGTAGGTCATCGTCGCGGTGGCCGGGCGTGACTCGCCGAACGGGTACGCCGCGGGGGCGGGACCGGCCTCCGGGTGCTGCCCCTCGGCGGGAGGCGCCGGCGGCGCCCACGCCGGGGACGGCTGGCTCGACTGCGGCCGCTGCTGCGACGGCGGCTGCTGAGGTGCCTGGAACGCCTGGTGGCTCGGTCGCTCGGGGACCGTCTGCTGCTGCGGCGCCCGGCCGGCGAACCAGTCCCGCGCGGGCGGGCTCCACATCAGCGCGGCCGAGAACGCGACCACGATCGTCACGCCGACAAGCACGCTGGGCAGGAAGCCGGCGACCAGCCACATCCCGACCACGAGCAGCCCGGCGGCGATGGTGAAGCCGATCCGGGCGCCCTGGTGGCGCTGGAAGACGTACACGCCGCACACCGCCGCCGCGGCGGCGAACGCGCCGTTGGCGAGCACGAGCACGTGCAGCAGGTCGAGGAACCAGTCCGTGCTGACGCCGAGCCCCTCGCCCTGCGGGGACGAGAGGTAGGCGTCGACACGCTCGCGCACCTCGACCGTGCGCAGGCTGCCGAGCGTGTCGAACAGCGACATGATCACCAGGACGCTGCCCGTCACGCCCATCACGCCCGCCGTCGTGACCTGACGGGGGCGCGGATGGGCGTGGTCGCTCATGGCCGCAATTCCATCACTTGACGGTCAGCACCAGGCCGTCGGCCTCGTTCTCGGCGACGTCGACAAGCACGGTGTCGCCGTCGGTGACCTCGCCGGCGAGCAGCATCCGGGCGAGCGGGTCGCCGATGGCGGTCTGCACCAGGCGGCGCAGCGGCCGGGCGCCGTACGCCGGGTCGTAGCCGGTGAGCGACAGCCACTTGTGCGCGGCCGGGGTGACCTCCACGGTGATCCGGCGCACCGCGAGCCGCTTGCCGAGCTCGGCGACCTGGAGGTCGACGATGTGCGAGAGCTCCTCGGGGCTGAGCGAGTCGAACAGCACGATCTCGTCGAGCCGGTTGAGGAACTCCGGCTTGAACGACTGCCGCACGATCCCCATCACCGACTCGCGCTTCTCCTCGTCGTCCAACGTCGGCTCGACCAGGAAGTGCGAGCCCAGGTTGGAGGTGAGGATCAGCACCGTGTTGCGGAAGTCGACCGTGCGCCCCTGGCCGTCGGTCAGCCGGCCGTCGTCGAGCACCTGCAGCAGGATGTCGAAGACCTCGGGGTGGGCCTTCTCCACCTCGTCGAGCAGCACGACGGAGTACGGGCGACGCCGGACGGCCTCGGTGAGCTGGCCGCCCTCCTCGTAGCCGACGTAGCCCGGCGGCGCACCGACGAGGCGGGCGACGCTGTGCTTCTCGGAGTACTCGCTCATGTCGATGCGGACGATCGCCCGCTCGTCGTCGAACAGGAAGTCCGCGAGCGCCTTCGCGAGCTCGGTCTTGCCGACACCGGTCGGGCCGAGGAACAGGAACGAACCCGTCGGCCGGTTGGGGTCGGAGATGCCGGCCCGCGAGCGGCGTACGGCGTCGGCGACCGCGCGCACGGCCTTCTTCTGGCCGATCAGCCGCTCGCCGATGACCTCCTCCATGCGGAGCAGCTTGGCCGTCTCGCCCTCGAGCAGCCGGCCGGTCGGGATGCCGGTCCAGGCCTCGACGACGTCGGCGATCTCGCTGGGGCCGACCTCCTCGCGGACCATCGGCTCCTCGCCCTCGACGGCCGCCTCGGCGGCCGCGGCCTCCTCGATCTGCTTCTCGACCGCGGGGATCTGGCCGTAGAGGATCTCGCTGGCCTTGGCCAGGTCGCCCTCGCGCTGGTAGCGGTCGGCCTCCATGCGCAGCTGGTCGAGCTTCTTGCGCAGCTCGCCGGAGCCCTCCAGCGCGGCCTTCTCGCGCTCCCACCGAGCCATCAGCGCGCGCAGCTCCTCCTCGCGGTCGGCGAGGTCGGCACGCAGCCGCTCGAGCCGCTCCTTGGACGCCTCGTCGGTCTCGCGCTCGAGCGCGAGCTCCTCCATCTTGAGCCGGTCGACCGTGCGGCGGAGCTGGTCGATCTCGTCCGGGGAGGACTCGATCTCCATGCGCAGCCGCGACGCGGCCTCGTCGACGAGGTCGATGGCCTTGTCGGGCAGCTGCCGACCGGTGATGTAGCGGTCGGAGAGCATCGCCGCGGCGACCAGCGCCTGGTCGGTGATCTTCACGCCGTGGTGGGCTTCGTACTTCTCCTGCAGGCCCCGCAGGATCGCGACGGTGTCCTCGACGGACGGCTCGCCGACGAACACCTGCTGGAACCGGCGCTCGAGGGCGGGGTCCTTCTCGATCCGCTCGCGGTACTCGTCGAGCGTGGTCGCGCCGATCAGCCGCAGCTCACCGCGAGCCAGCATCGGCTTGAGCATGTTGCCGGCGTCCATCGCGGAGTCGCCGCCGGCGCCCGCGCCGACCACGGTGTGCAGCTCGTCGATGAACGTGATGATCTGGCCCTCGGCGGCCTTGATCTCCTCGAGCACGGCCTTGAGCCGCTCCTCGAACTCGCCACGGTACTTCGCGCCGGCCACCATCGCGGCCAGGTCGAGCGAGAGCACCCGGCGGTCCTTGAGCGAGTCGGGCACGTCACCGTCGACGATGCGCTGGGCGAGGCCCTCGACGACGGCGGTCTTGCCGACGCCGGGCTCGCCGATCAGCACCGGGTTGTTCTTGGTGCGCCGCGAGAGCACCTGGATGACCCGGCGGATCTCGGTGTCGCGGCCGATCACCGGGTCGAGCTTGCCGTCCCGAGCTGCGGCGGTCAGGTCGACGGCGTACTTCTCGAGCGCCTGGTACGTCGACTCGGGGTCCTGCGTCGTCACGCGCTGGTTGCCTCGCACCGACGGCAGGGCGCCGCGCAGCGCGGCGGCACTGGCGCCGGCCTTGGTCAGGACCTCCTTGACCGGGCTCTCGACGGTCGCGGCGGCGATCAGCAGGTGCTCGGTGGAGACGTAGTCGTCCTTGAGCTCGGACGCCAGGTCCTGCGCGGTGGTGAGAATCTGCAGGGCGGCGCGCGAGTACGACGGCGCGCCGACGGTCGAGCCGGTGACCTTCGGCAGCCGCTCCAGCTCGCTCTGCACTCCGGCGATGACCTCGTTCGGCTGCACGCCGGCGGCCTCGAACAGCGGCCGGGCGATCCCGTCCGGCTGCGCGAGCAGCGCCGCGAGCAGGTGCACGGCCTCGACCTGCGGGTGCCCGCCGGCCGTGGCGGTCTCGATCGCGGTGTTGATCGCCTGCTGGCTTCGGGTGGTGAACTTCGACGCGTCCATCGCATCTCCTTCGAACAACGATTCGTCTGCGGTTTACGGGGTGATCCACACGGGGGCGTCGCAGACGAATCGTTCGTGACTAGCGGGTGGTGCGACGCCAGACCGTGACGGACCGGGTCGGGGACGGCCGCAGGGCCGGGAGGTTGCGGCCGGCGCGCTCGTCGAGCGTGGCGCGCAGGGTGTCGTGGGCGGCGGCCAGCTGGTGCTCGAGCTCGGCGACGCGGCCCTGGAGCGCGTCGACCTGGTGCTCGAGCTCGAGGATGCGACGTACACCCTCGAGGCCGATGCCGGAGGCGGTCAGCTGGGCGACCTCGCGCAGCAGCTCGATGTCGCGCCAGGAGTAGCGCCGGCCGCCTCCTCCGGTGCGGCCAGGCCGGACCAGACCGAGCCGGTCGTAGGAGCGCAGGGTCTGCGGGTGCAGGCCGGTGAGCTCAGCGGCCACGCTGATGACGAACACGGGTACGTCGGGGCCGGGCTGGCCGGGCGGGAACGCCCCACCGGCCGGGCCGGCCGGGCTGGAACCGCTGGTGGACGGGGTAGACGGGTGAGTGCGCATCACATGCCTCCCTGGAACAGCTTGCTTCGCAGGTCGGCGCCCGAGGTCGCCTCGCGGTACGCCTGGACGGCCTGGCGCTGCCGCTCGTCGAGCACGGCAGGCACCTGCACCTCGACGGTGACCAGCAGGTCACCGCGGTGCCCGCCCTTGCCGGGCGCGCCCTTGCCACGCACCCGGAACGTGCGGCCGTTCGGGGTGCCCGGCGGGATCTTCACCGTCACCGGGGCGCCGCCGAGCGTCGGCACCTTGATGTCGGCGCCGAGCGCCGCCTCGTCGAACGACACCGGGACGGTGATCGTGAGGTTGTCGCCGCGCCGCCCGAACACCGGGTGGGGCGCGACGTGGACGGTGACGTAGAGGTCGCCGGGCGGACCGCCGCGCTCGCCGCTCGCGCCCTTGCCGCGCAGCCGGATCCGCTGCCCGTCCTTGACGCCGGCGGGGATGCGCGCCGAGATCGTGCGGTTGCTCAGCCCGCGGCCGGAGCCGTGGCAGGTCGGGCACGGGTCGTCGACGACGAGGCCGCGGCCACCGCAGGCGGGGCAGGTCTCGTTCATCGTGAACGCGCCGCCGACCGACGCCACACGCATGCCGACGCCGTCGCACTCCGGGCAGACCCGCGGGACCGTGCCGGAGCGGGCACCCGTGCCGGAGCAGTCGGGGCACGGAGCGTCGGAGGTGAGCCGCAGCTGCACCGTGCAGCCCTCGATCGACTCCTCGAACCCGATGGTCGCCTCGGTCTCGATGTCGGCGCCGCGCCGCGCCTGGGCGCGGGTGCTCGTGCGGCCGCCGCCGAACATCGTGCCGAAGAGGTCGCCGATGCCGCCGCCACCGGTGCGGCTGGTGCCGCCGCCGAACAGGTCGTTGATGTCGAACCCGCCGGCGCCGCCGCCCGTGCCGGTCGTGGTGAACGGCCCGAAGCCGCCCGAGAACGCCGACCGCATCTCGTCGTACTGCCGACGCTTCTCGGGGTCGCCGATGACGTCGTACGCCTCGGCGATCTGCTTGAACCGCTCCTCGGCCGCCTTGTCACCCGGGTGGGAGTCGGGGTGGTTCTCGCGCGCGAGCTTGCGGTAGGCCTTCTTGATCTCGTCGCTCGAAGCGTCCTTGGAGACGCCGAGGACCTTGTAGAAGTCCTTGTTCGCCCAGTCCGCGCTCGTCATCTCCCCTCCTTCCCTCCCGGGTGGTGCACGGCTTTGATGGTGGGTGCTGTCGTCAGCCCTGGTCCGACGACGCGCCGGACTCGTCGGCGGTCGTCTCGGGCTCCGCCTCGGCCGGCTCGGAGCCGGGCTCCGGGTCGACCACGGTCACCTTGGCCGGGCGTACGACGCGGTCGCCGATCTTGTAGCCGGCGTTGACGATGTGCTGGCACGTCGTCGTCGTGACGTCCGGCGAGTGCGAGTGCATGAGTGCCTCGTGCAGCCGCGGGTCGAACTCGTCGCCGGGGGCGCCGAACTTGATCAGCCCCTGGCTCGCGACGATCCGCTCGAGCGAGTCGGCGACGGCCTTGAAACCGCCCTCCAGCTCGCCGTGCTCGCGCGCCCGGTCGAGGTCGTCGAGCACGGGCAGCAGCGACGAGAGGATCGTGAACTTGGCGTTCTGCAGCACGAGCTCACGGTCGCGGTCGACGCGGCGCTTGTAGTTGAGGTACTCCGCCTGCAGCCGCTTCAGGTCGTCGGTGAGGGCCGCGATGGTCGCCTGGGCGACCGCGAGCGGGTCCTCCACCGGCTGCTGCTCGCCGTCGACCGGAGTCCCCGCCTCGGGGGACTCTCGGCCGTCGGCTGCACCGCTGGGGACATCACCCTCCGTCTCGACCGAGGGCTGGGCCTCGTCGGGAAAGTGCTGTTCCGTCACTTGCTGTCACCGTCCGTGCTCTCGTCGTCCACGATCTCGGCGTCGACGACGTCCTCCTCGGCGTCGCCGGTGCCGGTGGTGCCACCCGCCGCGGCGGCGTCGGCCTGGCCGGCGGCGTACATCGCGGCACCCATCTTCTGGCTGGACTCGTTGAGCTTGGTCAGCGCGGCCTGGATCTCGGTGATCGCCTCGTCCTCGGTCTTCTCGAGGGCGGCCTTCAGCGCGTCCAGGTCCGCCTTGACCTCGGTCTTGACGTCCTCGGGGATCTTGTCGCCGTTCTCGTCGAGGAACTTCTCGGTGGAGTAGGCGACGCTCTCGGCCTGGTTGCGCGTCTCGACGGCCTCCTTGCGACGCCGGTCCTCCTCGGCGTACTGCTCGGCCTCCTTGATCATCTTGTCGATCTCCTCCTTGGAGAGGGCCGACCCACCGGTGATCGTCATGGACTGCTCACGACCCGTGCCGCGGTCCTTCGCGGAGACGCTGACGATGCCGTTGGCGTCGATGTCGAAGGAGACCTCGATCTGCGGGACGCCGCGCGGGGCCGGGGGCAGACCGGTCAGCTCGAAGTTGCCGAGAGGCTGGTTCTGCGCGGCCATCGGGCGCTCGCCCTGGTAGACCTGGATCATCACTGACGGCTGGTTGTCCTCGGCCGTGGTGAAGACCTCGGAGCGCCGGGTCGGGATCGTGGTGTTGCGCTCGATCAGGCGCGTGAACACGCCGCCCTTGGTCTCGATGCCGAGGCTCAGCGGGGTGACGTCGAGGAGCAGCACGTCCTTGACCTCGCCCTTGAGCACGCCGGCCTGGAGCGCGGCGCCGACCGCGACGACCTCGTCGGGGTTCACGCCCTTGTTGGGCTCCTTGCCGCCGGTCAGCTCGCGGACCAGGTCGGCCACGGCCGGCATGCGGGTCGAGCCGCCGACCAGGATGACGTGGTCGATCTGGGAGACGTCGATGCCGGCGTCCTTGATGACCTGGCGGAAGGGCTCCTTGGTCCGGTCGAGCAGGTCCTGCGTCATGCGCTGGAACTCGGCGCGGCTGATCTTCTCCTCGAAGTGCAGCGGGCCGGACTCGGAGTGCGTGATGTAGGGCAGGTGGATCGTGGTCTCGCTGGACGAGGACAGCTCGATCTTCGCCTTCTCGGCGGCCTCCTGGAGGCGCTGCTTGGCGATCTTGTCGGCGCCCAGGTCGACGCCGTTGTTGTCCTTGAACTTCTTGATCATCCACTCGACCAGGCGGGCGTCCCAGTCGTCGCCACCGAGGTGGTTGTCACCGGAGGTCGCCTTGACCTCGACGACGCCCTCGCCGATCTCGAGCAGGGACACGTCGAACGTGCCGCCACCGAGGTCGAACACCAGGATCGTCTGGTCGGTCTCCTTGTCGAGGCCGTAGGCCAGCGCGGCCGCCGTCGGCTCGTTGACGATGCGGCTGACGTTGAGGCCCGCGATCTCACCGGCCTCCTTGGTGGCCTGGCGCTGGGCGTCGGAGAAGTACGCCGGCACGGTGATGACCGCGTCGGTGACGGGCTCGCCGAGGTAGGCCTCGGCGTCGCGCTTGAGCTTCTGCAGCACGAACGCGGAGATCTGCTGGGGGGTGAAAGTCTTGTCGTCGATCTTCTGCTTCCAGTCGGTGCCCATGTGGCGCTTCACCGACCGGATCGTGCGGTCCACGTTGGTGACGGCCTGCCGCTTGGCGACCTCGCCGACGAGGACCTCGCCGTTCTTCGCGAACGCCACCACCGACGGGGTGGTGCGCGCGCCCTCGGCGTTGGCGATCACCGTGGGCTCACCGCCCTCGAGGACGGCGACGACGGAGTTGGTGGTACCGAGATCGATGCCGACCGCGCGAGCCATGGACTACCTCCTGTTGACGTTCAAGCTGAGTTCCGTTGCCGACGATGCGGCACCTGCCACGAGTTTGTCAAACAAGTTGAGTCGCCTCAACTCAACTTCTCGTAGCGTTGTTCACGCATCACAACGACCTGGGGCGGCGCAAGATTCCCGGCCCGTGGGGAATGGGGACGAAATCGGCCGCGGGCTTGGCCCGGTGGACCCCGCCGACTCGGCGCGTCTCGCCCTTGCCGGACCGCCGACCCGGCTCGAACCTCCCGCTCGACGCCGCCGACCCGGCTCGAACCTCCCGCTCGAGGCCGCCGAGTCGGCTCGTCTTGCCTCCCGCCGTACCAACTTCCGGGCTTGGTCGGTCACTTCCGGGGCGATGCATCGGCCCAGCATCGACGGAGAAGCACCTTCGGCTGGTACTGCGACAACCCAGCCAGCCCGTTTTCCACAGAGCTCCCCACGCGTTCCTGGCAGATCCCACGTGAAGTTTCGGCCCGGTCGCGACGGGATCCCAGCAGCAGGTGGTAACCCGACAGGCCGGCCGGTCAGCCGATGGTGACGCTGACCGGGTTGGAGGCGCGGCCGGAGGAGGTGTCGATCACGCGGAAGCGCTGCTTGCCGGTGCGACTGGTGAGCACGTAGGTCTCGAAGGTGCCGCCGCGGACGGTCGCCGTCACCGGGAAGTCCGTCCAGCCGCCCTCGAAGCGCTGGACCTGGAGGGTGCGGCCCTCACCGGTGGCGAAGACCCCGGTCAGGTTGATCCGCTCACCCGGCGCGACCTTGGCGGGGTAGCCCTGGAGGGTGATCGGGCGGGGCTTCTTGGTCGGAGTCGGCTCCTCGGTGGGGGTGGGGTCCTCGCTCGGGCTCTCCGCGGCCGACGACTTCGGCGGGTCGGGGTAGGCCTCGGGGCTGGTGCTCGGCTCGCCGGAGGGGATGTAGAGGCTCGGCTCGCGGGTCGGACCGTCGGCCGCCTGGCCGATCCCCGACATTTTGGCCGCGCCGAACGCGATCACGCCGACGACCAGGCCCACCAGCAGGGAGACGGCCACGAGGGCACCGATGCCCATCAGCAGCGTGCGGCTCCAGGGAGCCTCGTCGTCCAGCCGTCGTGCCATGCCCCCGATCCTCCCCCACGCGCCAAGACGGTCTCTAACCGGCCGGTGTGCCCTGCCCTGTCTCCGACGAGGTCCCAGTATCACCCGCAGGACCCCTGCCCGTGGGGGCGTTCTCGGGGAAGTGACACGCCACCCAGTGCCGCGGCGCGAGCTCGGCGAGCGGCGGCGCCTCGGTCTTGCAGATGTCCTGGGCCTTCCAGCAGCGGGTGTGGAAGCGGCACGCCGGCGGCGGGTTGATCGGTGAGGGCACATCGCCCTGCAGCCGGATCCGCTCGCGCTCGTGCCGCCGCTTGGTGTCCGGGATGGGTACGGCGGACATCAGCGCGACCGTGTAGGGGTGCATCGGCCGCTCGTACAGCGGGTCGCGGTCGGCCAGCTCGACGATCTTGCCGAGGTACATCACCGCCACCCGGTCCGAGACGTGCCGGACGACCGAGAGGTCGTGGGCGATCATCACGTAGGTCAGGTTCAGCTCGTCCTGCAGGTCCTCGAGCAGGTTCACCACCTGCGCCTGGATCGACACGTCCAGCGCCGAGACGGGCTCGTCGGCGACGATCAGCCGCGGCTTCAGCGCCAGCGTGCGCGCGATGCCGATCCGCTGCCGCTGGCCGCCGGAGAACTCGTGCGGGTAGCGGTTGTAGTGCTCGGGGTTGAGTCCGACGAGCTCGAGCAGCTCCTGCACGGCCTTCTTGACGCCGCCCTCGGGCTTGACGTTCTGGAGGTGGTACGGCGCGCTGATGATCTTGCCGACGGTGTGCCGCGGGTTCAGCGAGGAGTACGGGTCCTGGAAGATCATCTGGACGTCGCGGCGCAGCGGACGCATCGCCCGCTCGTTGAGGTGCGTGATGTCTCGCCCCTCGAACACGATCTGCCCGGCGGTCGGCTCCTCGAGCCGCGTGACGAGCCGCCCGGTGGTGCTCTTGCCGCAGCCGGACTCGCCGACCAGCGACAGCGTCTCGCCCTCGTGCACGGTGAAGTCGAGGCCGTCGACGGCCTGGACGGCGGCGACCTGGCGCTGCAGCAGGCCCTTGCGGATCGGGAAGTGCTTGACCAGCCCGGTGACGCGGAGCAGCTCCTGCTTCTCCGGCCCGCCCGCGGCCGCCGGCTGCTGGCTGTTGTCGGTGACAGTCATGGGTCGGAGGCCCTTCTACAGCTTCGGCTTGATCTCGTCGCGCCAGATCTCGCGACGCTTGGCGGGAGGCAGGTGGCAGGCCACGAGGTGGCCGGGCCCGGACTCGGTGAGCTCGGGCCGCTCGGTGCGGCTCAGGTCGCCGTTGAGGTCGGCGAAGCCGCAGCGCGGGTTGAACGCGCAGCCCCTCGGCACGTTGATCAGGCTCGGCGGCGACCCCGGGATCGGAAGCAGCCGCGCCGAGCGAGCCCGGTCGATCCGCGGCATCGAGCCGAGCAGGCCCCAGGTGTAGGGGTGCTCCGGCTCGTTGAAGATCTGCTCGGCCGTGCCGTACTCCGCCGCCCGCCCGGCGTACATCACCATGATGTCGTCCGAGAGCTCGGCGACCACGCCGAGGTCGTGGGTGATGATGATGACCGCGGAGTTGAACTCCTTCTGCAGGTCGCGGATCAGGTCGAGGATCTGCGCCTGCACGGTCACGTCGAGCGCGGTCGTCGGCTCGTCGGCGATCAGCAGCTCGGGGTCGCACGACAGCGCCATCGCGATCATCGCCCGCTGCCGCATGCCGCCGGAGTACTGGTGCGGGTAGGCATCCACCCGCCGGTGTGGCTCGGGGATGCCGACCCGGTCGAGCATCTCGATCGCGTGCTCGCGGGCCTTGGCCTTCGAGACGTCGTTGTGGATCCGGTAGGCCTCGATGATCTGGTTGCCCACCGTGTAGTAGGGGTGCATCGCCGACAGCGGGTCCTGGAAGATCATCGCCATCCGCTTGCCGCGCATCTTGCGCACGGTCTCCGGCGACGACCCGACGATGTCCGTGCCGTCGACGAGGATCTGACCGGAGATCTGGGCGGTGCCCTCCTTGTGCAGGCCCATGATCGACATGCTCGTCACGGACTTGCCGGAGCCGGACTCGCCCACGATGCCGAGGGTCTTGCCGCGCTCGACGCGGAAGGACAGGCCGTCGACGGACTTGACCAGGCCGTCGTCGGTCGGGAAGTGCACGCGCAGGTCGCGTACGTCGAGGAACGGCTCGCTGCCGTGGGTGGGCCCGGGGGCCGGCCCGCTCAGCGTGGAGGTGTGCGAGTCGGTCATCGGGTCCTCACCCTCGGGTCGACGACGGCGTACAGGATGTCGACGATCAGGTTGGCCACCACGACGAAGCAGGCAGCCAGCAGGGTTACGCCGAGGATCTTGGGCAGGTCGTTGGCGAAGATGCCTTGGACGGCGTAGTTGCCCAGGCCGTTCAGCGAGAAGACCCGCTCGGTGAGCACCGCGCCGCCGATGAGCAGGCCGAAGTCGAGGCCGAAGATCGTGACGATCGGCGTCAGCGCCCCGCGCAGTCCGTGCTTGACCACGACGCGCCGCTCCACCAGACCCTTGGCCCGGGCGGTGCGGACGTAGTCCTCGTTCATCGTCTCGAGCATGCCCGCGCGCGTCAGCCGGGCGTACTGCGCGCTGAACAGCAGCGAGAGCGTGATCCAGGGCAGCAGCATGTCGTAGGCCCACTCGGCGGGGTTCTGCGTGAACGGCGTGTAGGAGCCGCCGGGGGCGGTGATGTTGAGCTTGTAGCTGAAGATGCTCAGGGCCATCAGGCCGGTCCAGAAGATCGGCATGGACACTCCGGCCAGCGCGAAGATCATCGCGAAGCGGTCGAAGAAGCTGCCTCGTTTGAGAGCCGAGAGAACGCCGATCGAGACTCCAGTGACCAGCCACAGGATGGAGGCGCCGATGGCCAGCGCGAAGGTGACCGGAGCGCGGTCCATCAGCTCCGGGAACACCGCCTGACGGGTGATGAACGAGTAACCGAAGCACGGCGCCGGACACTCGACCTGCTGGGCGCCCATGTCGTACTCGGCGCCCGCGACGATGCCCTTGGCCCACCGGCCGTACTGCACCCAGATCGGGTCGTAGAACCCGAGCCGCTCGGCGGTCAGCTGCACCGTCTCGACGTCCGCGGTGCGCCCGACGTAGCGGGTCGCCAGGGACTCCGGCGTCGCACCGGCGAACCGGGGCACCAGGTAGAAGATCGAGAAGGTGATGACGCTGACGACGAACAGCAGCACGATCGCCGCCACGATGCGACGGATCAGGTAGGTGACCACACGTTCCTCCGGCCACGGTGCCCGGCCGGGACTCCCCGACCGGGCACCGCCGACTTGCTCGCTGTTACTTCACTCGACTCGGACTCGAGCTCACTGCTCGAGGCCGAGCTCCATGAAGTCGTACATGCCGTACGAGTTGTTGACGAACACGTTGGTCAGACCCTTGCCCCGGATGAGGACCTTGCCCTCGTAGACACCCGGGTAGATGACGGCCTCCTCCATGACGCGCTTGTCGATCTCGCCCCACATCTGCTCGCGGGTGCCCTGGTCGAGCTCGACCACGGCCTCGTCGAGCATCTTGTCGACCTCGGGGATCCGGACGCTCGTGTTGGACGAGCCACCGGTCTCCCGGATGACCCGGCTGTCGACGATCTGCGACAGGAAGCCGAAGCCGTCGTTCCAGTCCGCGCCCCAGCCGTTGGTGCACAGGCCGAGGTTGTTCTTCACCACGAACGGCGGGAGACCGCAGTTCTCGGAGAAGTACGTCGCGGCCGGGTAGCCCTTGAGGTTCAGCTTGATGCCGACGCGGTCGAGCGCCTGCTGGAACGCCTCGGCGGTCGCCTCTTCCTTCGGGCGGTCCGAACGGAACGCCATGGAGGTCTCGAAGCCGTTGGGCTGGCCGCACTTCTCGAGGTGCTCCTTGGCCTTCTCGAGGTCGCCGTCCTCACCCGCCGGGTAGAGGTCGAAGTCCTGGCGACCCGGGATCTGCGGCGGCAGGATCGTGGTGGCCAGCTCGCCGCCGGCGAACTCGCCGCCGTAGGCGGTCTGGTACGACTTGCGCGACATGGCGTACTGGATCGCGATCCGGCAGTCCTTGTTGTCGAGCGGCTTCACCGTCGGGTTGATCGACGTGTACCAGAGCCGGGCGCTCGACGGGTTGTCGACGTAGGTCTTCTTGGCCGGGTCGCTCAGCACCTGGCTCAGCGCCGCCGGCTGCACGCCGGCGCCGACCAGGTCGACGTGGAGGTCACCGGTCTGCAGCCGCTGGTCGATGTCGTCGGCGTTGACGTTGAGCTGGACGTTGTAGCCGTCCGGCAGCGCCTTGCGGATGTCGTCGGTCGACTGGTCCCACTGGTCGTTGCGGACCAGGTCGAAACCCTTGCCGGGCTCGAGGTTCTCGAACTTGTAGGGACCGGTGGAGACGATCTCGTTGCGGTACTCGGCGCCCGAGTCCTTGTCCTGCGGGACCGGCACCGTCTGGGTCAGCTGGGCCAGGTAGTCGAACCCGGCGAACGGCTGCTTGAGGTGGAAGACGATCGTGTGGTCGTCGGGCGTCTCGATCGCCTGGTCGGTGTTCATGTCACCGGTGCGGTAGACGCCGTCCCAGCCCTTCGGCAGATCGAGGAACTGCTCGAAGTACGCCGGACCGTTCGGGAACGTCTTCTTGTCGGTGGACCGCAGCACGGCGTACTTGACGTCCTGGGCGGTCACCTCGGTGCCGTCCTCGTACTTGATGCCCTGCTTGATCTTGTAGGTCCAGGTCTTGCCGCCGTCGCTCGGCTCGCCCAGGTCCTCGGCGAGGTCGGGGACGAGCTCGTTGCTCGCGTCACCGGGGGCGGGCTTGAACATCAGCAGGGTGCGGCCGTAGAGCCGCGAGAAGTTCCACGAGAAGCCGTAGTAGGTCTCGCCCGGGTCGAGCGTGTCCCAGTCGCTCGAGTGGGCCATCTTGATGATGCCGCCCTTCTGATCGGACGGGTTGAAGACCTCGTCCAGCGCGGCGTTGAACTCGGGGGTCGCCGCGGCGCCTTCGCCGCCGTCCCCTCCGTCGCCGTCACCGGACCCGCCGCCGCACGCACTCAACATGAGCGCCGCGGCCGCAGCGAAGACACCGAGTGCCCTCCAGCGGGTGTTCCTCATCAGTGTTGTGCCCTTCTCTGAGGTGTGGTGTGTCTCTTAGCGGGTTCGAGGATCGAGCGCGTCACGCAGCCCGTCGCCGAACAGGTTGAAGGCCAGGACGGTGGCGAAGATCGCCAGGCCGGGCCAGAGCATGAAGTGCGGGCTGGTGTAGAAGGTCACGGCGTCCGAGAGCATGCCGCCCCAGGTCGGTGTCGGCGGCCGCACACCGACGCCGAGGAACGACAGCGCCGCCTCGAAGAGAATGTTGGTCGGGATCAGCAGCGTGGCGTAGACCAGGATCGGCGCGACCAAGTTCGGCAGCAGCTCGGTGAAGAGGATGTACGGGCGCCGCGCCCCGAGGCTGCGGGACGCGTCGACGAACTCTCGATGGCGCAGCGACAGCGTCTGGCCGCGGATGATGCGGCCGATGTAGGGCCAGTTGAAGAACCCGATGATGAAGATCAGCAGCACGATCCGCAGGGTGTTGCCGCGCAGGCCGAACGCCGAGTCGGGGAACACACCCGCGAGCGCGATCGCGAAGACCAGCAGCGGGAACGCCAGGAACATGTCCATCAGCCGGCTGATCACGTTGTCGACCCAGCCGCCGAAGAAGCCGGCGACGACACCCATCGTGGTGCCGATGATGACCGACAGCAGGGTGGCGAAGAACGCGATCAGCAGCGAGATCCGGGAGCCGTAGACGACCCGGCTGAAGATGTCGCGGCCGTTGACCGGCTCGACACCCATCAGATGGTCCCAGCTCATGCCGCCGAAGGCGCCGGTGGGCAGCAGCGTGCCGCCGGCGGTGTCGATGAGGTCCTGGTGGAACTCGGTGGGCGGGTCGCCGAGCACCTTGACGATGAGCGGCGCGAAGATCGCCACCAGGATCAGGAAGACCAGGAAGCAGAAGCCGGCGATGGCGACCTTGTCGCGCTTGAGTCGCCGCCAGGCGATCTGCCCGAGCGAGCGTCCCTCGATCTTCTCGCCGGCGGTGAGCGCCGCCTCGTCGGCGGCCACCTCGCCGGCCGGTCCGACCTCCAGGGGCGTGCTCACGCGTGCTGCTCCTTCACATGCCGGACGGGGCGACCAGGGACTCGGTACGCCGACAGCCAAACGTCGTCCCTGGGACACCCGGAGTCAAGGATCAACAGACCCGTGTTGCCGAAACGTGACGCGCGGGTCGCCGCATCGGTACGAACGCCTGGTCAGGAGGCCTTGAAGCGGGTCCGGAGGGCTCAGCGGCGGGCGGTGCGCGGGGTGACGGTCACGCGTGCGCCGTGGCGCGGCACGCTGGTGATGTTGCGGACCTTCGGACGGTCTGCGTCGCCGCCCGGCAGCCCCACGTCGTACGTCGAGAGCACCTCGCGCAGCGCGGCGACGCCCTCCATCAGGGAGAAGCCCGCCCCGATGCAGCGACGCACCCCGCCGCCGAACGGGATCCAGGTGTGCGGCGCGACGTGGCCGTCGATGAACCGCTCGGGGCGGAACTCCTCGGGGTCGTCGAAGTTGTCCGCGCGGGCGTGGCTGACCAGGATCGACGGTCCGACGTTGACGCCGCGCGGCAGCTCGCGCCCGCCGATGGTCGCGGGCTCCATCAGGTGCCGCAGCACCATCGGGATGACCGGGTGCAACCGCATCGACTCCTTGAGCACGGCCTCGAGGTAGTCGTCGTCGCCGGTGTCGGCCGCCTCACGGGCCTTGTCGAGCTGGACGGGGTCGCGGCCGAGCTCGTAGAGCGTCCAGGCGAGCGCGGTGGCGGTGGTCTCGTGGCCGGCGAGGAGGAGCGTGACGAGCTGGTCACGCAGCTCGGCGTCGGTCAGCGGCTCCTCACCTTCGCCAGCGCCGACCTGGAGCAGGCGCGACAGCACATCGGTGCGCTCGGCCAGGTCGGACGCGGCGCGACGCTCGGCGATCTCGGCGTACAGCACCCGGTCGAGCTCGCGCTGGTTGTCGACCGTGCGCCTCCACGGCCCGAACCTCTGCAACCACGGGTAGCCCCAGCCGAGGAGGACGACCGGGTTGATGTCCACGGTCCGGTTGACCAGCGGCCGCAGCTCACGCAGCCGGGCGTCGTCGGCGACGCCGAAGACGACGCGGAGGATGACCTCGAGGGTGAGGCGGTTCATCCGGTCCAGCGACCGGAACGTCTCCCCCGGTCGCCAGCTCGCGACCTCCGCGCGGGCGATCTCGGTGACCAGGTCCTGGTAGCCGCGCAGCGCGGCGCCGTTGAACGCCGGCATCAGCAGCCGGCGGGCGCGCTTGTGCTCCGTGGAGTCCTGCAGCAGCAGCGAGTGCTCGCCCATGATCGGGCCGAGGATCGCGTTGCCCTTGCCGGCGTGGAAGACCTCGGGGTCTCCGGCGAAGATCTCCTTGGCGTGCTCGGGCCGGGTGAACAGCACCAGCGCCGAGCCCTGCGGCATGATCCGCACGGTGAAGACGTCACCGTACTTCGCGTGCATCCGCGGCACGAACCAGTGCCGGAAGCGGACCAGGGCGATGCTCTGCAGCAGCGCCGGCCAGCGCGGTCCGGGCGGAAGCGACCCTGCCGGGATCCTCGGCGCGGCGTCGCCGCTGAACGGACGCATCCGCTGGAGTCGTTCGTCGGTCACGGACATGAGCAGGCCTCCGGGGTAGAACGTGTTTCGCATACTACGGGTATGTCGCGGCGCGCGGAACCCCGCGCAGCCAGCCAGACGAGCCGACTCGACGTCGTCCAGCCAGCCAGACGAGCCGACTCGACGTGG
>DASURB010000152.1:0-12460 GCA_036280235.1 Nocardioides sp. | reverse complement strand
TCTCGGCGGCACGGTCCGAGATCGGCTCCGCCGTTCCGAGCGCGACCACGCCGCCGTCGCGGAGCACCACGAGGGCCAGCACGTCGTCGGCCCGGCGCAGGTGCTCGACGTACCTGTCGGCGGTGACCCGGGCGCCCGCGGACATGAAGCGCAGGCGGAGGTTGTCGGGCGAGACGCGTTCGTGCAGGGCGCGTACGCCGTCGAGGTGCTGAGGGCCCAGGGGGCAGATCGTGGCGATGCTGCCGTCGGCCAGCAGGACGTCCGCGGGGGCGACCGCCCGGGCGTAGCGGCGCGGGGCGGAAGGGACCGGTGTCGACTGCATCGTCACCTCATGGGTCGTACGGCGCGACCAGCCTGGCCGCCGTCGCTCCGGAGGTGCCAGGGCCGAACGGCCTTGTGCATCGCGGTCGTTCGGCCATGTGCGTCCGGTCTCGGCCTCATGAGGCTGGGAGGTGCTGGAAGCGAAGCGGAAGGGAGACGGCGATGAGCACCGAGGTGATCACCCGGGAGTGGGACGTGAGCATCCACATCAGCGAGCGCGACGGCAAGACCCATGCGCGCGCCGCGCTGAGGACGCACGAGGGGCCCGAGGTCGTCGGCGTCGGAGAGGCACGGCTGAACCCCGCCGACAGCGACGTCCCCGAGATCGGCGCGGAGCTGGCCACCGCCCGCGCTCTGTCGCACCTCGCGCACGAGCTGTTCACGCTGACGGTCGGCGACATCGAGGGCGTCACCCGGGCGCCGGTGCACCTCGAGAGCTGACCCACGCGCTGAGCGTCAGGGCAGGTCGACCGTCCGGCGGAACAGCACCCGGTCGCGCCAGTCCATGCCGTCGATCGTGAGGTGCACCCCGGTACGGCGGGGCTCGACGCGGACGAGCCCGAACTGGCCGGCGCCGGGCAGCACCGGGCCGGAGTACGGACCGCCCTTGACGCTCGGCTTGCGGTCCAACGCCGCAGCCTGCAGCAGCGGGAACGCGGTCTCGCCCCGGCCGGAGTAGTCGGTGTGCGAGCCGTCGTCGTAGGCGAGCATGTGGGCGTCCCCGCTCACCATCAGCAGGTTGTCCACGTCGTACCGCGCGATCATGTCGGCGATGCGCCGCCGCTCCTCGGCGAAGCCACCCCAGGTGTCCTTCCCGGGTGCAGGGCGGTCGACCCAGGGGTCGGCGTTGGCCCACACCAGCAGGTCGTGCCGGTCGGCGTCGCGCAGCTCGTCGCGGAGCAGCCGTAGCTGCTCGCGGCCCAGCATCGTGGGGGGCTGCGCACCCGCGTCGCGCTGTGACCTGTTGTCGGTGAGCACGAACCGGACGCCCCCGACGGAGAACGCCTGGAAGATCGGTCCGTCGGCGCCACCGGGCAACGGGTAGTGCGGGACGACCCGCCGGTAGACGTCCAGCGCGGCCGGGCGTCCGGGGGCGTGGCGGTCGGCGTCGTTCGCCGCGTAGTCGTGGTCGCCCCACGTGTAGGCGATCGGCACCCGGCGGTACAGCGCAGCCTGTGCCGGAGCGCTCAGTGTGGCGTCGTACTGGGCGAGGTAGCGCTCGGGGTCGTCGGTGTCCACGTCGCCGTAGAAGAAGTCGCCGACGTTGAGGTACAGCAGCGGGTCGTGGGACCGGATGGTGTCGAACACGCGCGCGCTCGAGCCCGTGCGCGCGTCGGCGCCCACGACGAACGTGAAGGCGCGTCGGTCCTCCGGGAACGTCCGGAAGGTCCCGCGCCACCCGCTCAGCACGCCATCGACGCGGATCCCGTAGTGGTATCTCGTCGACGGCCTGAGGCCGTCGGTCGACCAGGTGACGACGTGGTGGTCAACCTCAGCCGCTGTGCGTGCCGGAGTACGGTCCGCGCGCTCGAGATCTTTCGTGCGCGACAGCACGAGTCGCACGTCCGAGGCGTCGGCCCGGGTGCGGGCGGCCACCGTGACCGACGACGAGGTGACGCCGCCCGCCCACGCCCAGACGACGAGCGGGTCCGCCAGCGGCAGCAGCGGCGAGCGAGGAGTGGCGGGCCCCCAGTAGTAGGCGTTCGTGCGCGCGGACGCCCAGGTCACGCCGCCCAGCACCAGCGAGGCGGCCACGGCGCCGGCGAGGAGCTTCCGCACGGGGGTGAACGGGTGCCACCGCGACCACAGCAGGTACGCCGGGGCGAAGGTGGCGGCGAGCACCAGGACGGAGACGACCGGCGGGTACTGCATCGACGCGGCGTAGGCCAGCACGACGGCCGCGAGCGCCACCAGCACGGCGCCGGTGAGGTGCCAGCGACGCGCCAGCAGGGCTCCCAGGACCAGGGCTGCCAGCGCGGACAGGTTCAGCGGCAGCTCCAGACCGTTCCCGATCACCCCGGACTCCGGGAGCCGTGGAATGCCACGGGTGGCGGCGAGGGCCAGGAGCACGCCTGCGGCCGCCAGGCTCCAGACCAGCGCCACCGGGTAGAGCCAGGGGCGCGAGCGCACCAGGTGCTTCTCCTGGCGCTTCGACGCCGGCCACGGGCAGGCCGCACAACTGTGGGGCACGGACTCCAGCCACAGCCACGGGGCCGAGGCGAGGAGGGCACCCAGCGTCAATCCCCCGAGCACGTCCAGCGGCCACGCCCTCCCGCTCCCCACCAGCACCCAGCCCTGCAGCACCGCGACACCCAGCACCACGAGCGCGACCACCGTCTCCAGCCAAGGTCTCCCGGTGACGGCACCCCTGCTCCGGCGCGCCAGCACCACCCGGACCGCAACGGGTGCCAGCACCGCCAGCACTCCGAGCAGCGCCGAGCCCGACGCCGGGAACGTGCCGTCCTCGGGCACCGTCGCGTCGAACGGGCCGGGGCGCCCGAGGACGACCGCCAGGAGCCAGGCGGCGAGCGGTGCCGTCGCGGCCACGAGCACCGCACCGACGTACCGCGGGCAGGACCGGCCGAGGACGAGCAGCGACAGGACTGCCGCGACCCCGAGGAGCCACCCCCAGGGACCCGTCGAGGGCACCTCGCCGAGGGGTCGCAGTCGTATCCAGATGTAGACCTGCTCGTCGACCGGTGGCGCCGCGGTCAGCGCGAGGACGGTGACCACCGTGAGCAGCACGAGCAGAGCGGCCGTCGCCCGTGCGGCGGCCCGCTGGCGGCGGCTGCCGAGCTGCAGGTCCACTCGCCCACGGTCCGACACCGATGCCCCTTGCGCCAGATGCCGTCGGCCTCGCGATGCGCGACCAAGGTCGCCCTCGCATGTGACCTCCGGCCCTGTCCGCCCGGACGGCCCCCTCGTGATGCTGACGGTGCCACCGCCGGACCGGTGGCGACGGAGTGGTCATGGACATCGCGTCCCGCCCGGTGCTGTCGTCGTACACGCGACGCCTGCAGGACGCCGCTGCGCTCGAGCCCGAGCTCGTCGGCGCCAAGGCGGCGAACCTCGCGCGTGCCGCCCACGACGGGTTCCCGGTGCTTCCGGCGTTCGTGGTCACGACCGAGGCGCACCGGGCTTTCCTCGACAACGACCGCCGGCTGCCCGATCGCCTCGCGGACGACCTGAAGGAGCCGTGGCGGGAGGTGACGAGGGACGGGCGTGACGCGCTGGTGGTCCGGTCGTCGTCAGTGGTGGAGGACGCGTCCGGCTCGTCGATGGCCGGTCAGTTCCGCAGCGTGCTCGACGTCCTCGGCTGGCCGGCGTTCCTGGCCGCCCTGGTCGACGTCCTCCGCAGCGCCGACCGGCCGAGGTCGCCGGGTACGTCCGGCGAGACGGCGCCCATGGCCGTTCTCGTCCAGCCCCAGGTCTCGCCGCACGTGTCGGGCGTCATGTTCGGCGTCGACCCGGTCACCGGCGACCGCAGCAGCATCCTGGTCGAGGTGGTCACGGGAGCACCCGAACGGCTGGTCAGCGGCCGGGTGACGGCACAGCGCCTGGTGCTCACCCGCCGGGGCCGGCTGCGCACCATCGACGGTCGCCCGGCCTCATCCGTCCTCACCGAGCGCAGGGCCGACAGCCGGCCGCTGGTGAGCCCGGCCGACGGTCTCCGGCTCGCCCGGCTCGCTCGCCGGCTCGAGCGTGCCTTCGGTGGCCCGCAGGACGCCGAGTGGGCGCTCCTCGACGACGGCCGGCTCGTCCTGCTGCAGTCCCGTCCCGTCACCGCGACGGCCGCCGACACCCGCGACCTGACGGGTCCCGCGCTCGGCCCCGGACCGCTGGCCGAGACGTTCCCGGATCCGCTCAGCCCCCTTGAGGAGGACCTCTGGCTGGGACCTCTGCGCTCGGCGGTGGCGTCGGCGATGGTGTCGACGGGCGCTGCCTCCCCGAAGGCGGTGGCCGACTCGGTGGTCGTGACGTCGGTCGACGGACGCGTGGCCGTCGACCTCGAGCTGTTCGGGTACGTCGGGCCCGGGCGGCACCGTTCCCTGCTCGACCCGCGACCGGCGGTGCGCGCGCTGCGCAACGCCTGGCGCCACGGGACCCTGCGCGCCGAGCTGCCGGCCCGCGTGGCGGTGGTGGTGCGCGATGTCGACACGTTCCTGGTCCGTGCCCACATCCAGGGATCGGAGGCGGACCTCGTCGCGCTGCTCGACGCGACCCTGGAGTGGCTGAGGGTCGTGCACGAGCACGAGGTGCTCGCCGGGACCCTGCTGCCGCCGGCCGAGCGCACCGCGGCCGGGATGGCACTCGGTGTCGCGGCCGCGTTGCCTGCGGAAGGCATGGCTACTGCGGTGGCCGACCATCCGATCCTGCTCGTGCTCGTCCCGCCGGCCCTGCTTGGCGAGACCGTCATCGCGCCTCTCCCGGGCGGGCCGCCCACCGACGGCGCGAGCGGACGCGCGGCGCTGCCGCCCCGCGAGCAGCTCAGGATCCGGGCGCGCTGGCTCCAGGAGCTGTCGGCGAGGATCGTGCGCCGGCTGGCTCGCGTCTGGCACGAGGCGGACCGGCTCCCCGAGGTCGACGACGTCGCGCTGCTGCGCCTCGACGAGGTGCGCGCGATGGGGATGCACACGACCGGCGCACCGGACGACCTCCGCTCGCGGCGTCGTACCGCCATCGCCCAGGCGTTCTGCCCGCCGCTCCCCGGCCGGTTCCGCCTCGACCCCGAGGGACACCCGGTGGAGGTGGAGCGGCGCGGCGCGCGTCCCAACCGCGGCGTCCCGGCCGGTGGTGGTCGCGCCGTCGGGCCGGCGTGCCACGGGAGCCTGCGCTGGCCCCCCGAGCCGGGCGACGTGCTCGTGGTGCGTCATCTGGAGCCCGGGCTGGCGCCGCTGCTCCCGAGGATCTCCGGCCTGGTGGCGGAGACCGGAAGCACGCTCTCCCACCTCGCGATCCTGGCGCGGGAGTACGGCGTCCCCACCGTGGTCAACGTGCCGGGTGCGCTGCAGCGCTTCCCCGCCGGGACACCGGTCCTCGTCGACGGCCGCACCGGTGAGGTGCAGACGGTGCTGGAGAAGTCGCCATGATCCGCACCCTGGCCACGCTCACCACCTGGATCGCGATCACGGCCCTGCTCGTGGTCTCGGGCGGCTACACCGTGCACTACGTGCTCACCTGGCAGTGGACGCGAGCGGAGTTCGCCGGGATCGGGTTCGTCGCGTGCATGGTGTTCGCGGCGACTCTTGTGGTGCTGAGCCGGATCCGACAGCTGGAGGAGCGGTGGGCGGGCACGTCGACGGTCGCCCCGACGCCTGCTGCTCCGGCCACTGCTCCGACGGCGGCCTCGCTCGACGGCGCTGAGCCACGGCCGCGGTTCACCTGGCTGACCGACGCGCCTCTGTACGTCATCGCGGCCGCTCCCGTCACCGTGGTCCTGCTCGCGGGATCCGGCAGCGTCCCCGGCCTCGACGCGCCGCGACCCGGCGTGTTCGTCCCGATCTTCCTCGCCAGCGGCATGGTGGTCGCCGGCCTGGCGTCCCTCGTCGAGCGACTGGCCGCGCGACGTACCCACGCGCGGGTGGGCCCGGCCGCACGCCGAGGTGTGCGGACGACCGCCCTGCTCGCCCTCGCCGTGATCGTCGTCGGTGCAGGGATCACCGGACTCGTCTTCCGCGGTGCGCACTACTGGGGCAGTCCCCTCGGACCCGGCCGCACCCGGCTCGTGCTCGACGTGCGCCACCAGGGGTCGACACCCGGCCCGGCCGTCGTCGCCGCGACAGTGGGTCGCTACTGCAGCCTGGAGGCCGGGGTCCCCGCGCGCTACCGCGGCGTCGAACCGCTCACCGGTGGCCGCGTCCTGCTGACCGTCAGCCCGGCTCTCGACGACGAGGCCGTGGCCCGGTTCGGGGGCTGCCTGCAGGACGCCGTCGTCGGCCGCCACAGCATCGAGATGCTGCGCGCCCGCACCGTCCTCGACGCTGCGCCTCGGGTTGAGGACGAAGGTCGCTGACCGCGAGGCCCTCCGGCCCTGCTCGCCGCACGGCCGGCAGGAACACGCTGAAGGAGAAACGAAAGGAAGGTGCGCCATGAAGGCACTGGTGGTGTACGAGTCCATGTGGGGCAACACGCGACAGGTCGCGACCGCGATCGCGGTAGGCCTCGGCGGCGTCCCGGTGACGCAGGTCGACCACGTCGACGCTGACGACCTGAAGGACCTCGACCTGCTCGTGGTCGGCGGACCCACTCATGCGTTCTCGATGAGCCGGTCGTCGACGCGGCGCGATGCCGTTGCGAAGGGCGCGCCGGCGAGCCAAGAAGGCATGGGTGTCCGGGAGTGGCTCGACGCCCTGCCTGCCGACCTCACCGCGGCCGTGGCGACGTTCGACACCCGCGCGACCACGGTCCGGCACCTTCCGGGGTCGGCCGCCAAGAGCGCGGCGAAGGAGATCAAGCGCCACCACGGTGGTCGCGTCGTGGACCAGGAGAGCTTCTACGTGCTCGACATGGAAGGGCCCCTGGCAGAGGGCGAGCTCGACCGCGCCCGCGCGTGGGCCGCGAAGCTGGCTCACGCCGTTCCCGCATCGTCTCGGTCCTGACCGCTTCGGCAGCCGGACCGACAAAGCAAGGGAGCCCGACATGTTGTGGGACAACTACCCAGGGTCGGGGCACATGGACGGTTGGGACACCGGCATCGTCGCCGTCATCCTGCTCGGAGTGCTCGTCGCCTCCGTCGTCTCGCTCATCGTGACCGGCGTGATGACGCGACGCTCACTCGGCTCGCACCCCAGCACCGGCCACGAACCGGACACCCGACCCGACCCCGAAGCCAAGCGGATCCTCGACCGGCGCTTCGCCGCCGGCGAGATCGACGAGGAGGAGTACCTCCGCCGCGCGGCGGCACTCCGTGGTGAGGAGAAGGAGGGATTCAGATGACCGAGTACACGACCAGCGACGGCACCATCCAGACGGACGAAGAGCTTCGCCAGGCGGCGATCAAGCGGCTCAAGGACAAGCGCGACTTCAAGGCCCACGTGCTCGCGTACGTGATGGTGAACGCGCTGCTCGTCGCGATCTGGGCGACCACGTCGGCTGGGTTCTTCTGGCCGGTCTTCCCCCTGTTCGGTTGGGGCATCGGGCTCGCGTTCCACGCGTGGGACGTCTACTCGAAGCCCGCGACGGCTGAGCAGGTCGCAGCCGAGATGGAGCGGCTGCGTCGAGGCTGACGACCGATGAACACCGCACACAAGCGGACGACGTGCGCGATCTATCCGCTCGCTGTTGCGGCCATCGCGTACGTCGTTCTCCAGGGGCTGGGACGCGCTGCAGGTACGACGGCAGCCGAGCGAGGTGGGCGACTGCCGGGCGACGACGTCGTCCCAGCGCCGCAGCTCGTCACCGACCATGCCGTCACCATCGAGGCACCAGCGGAGCAGGTGTGGCCGTGGCTGACGCAGATGGGCTGGCACCGCGGCGGTTGGTACACGCCGCGCTGGGTCGACCGGTTGTTCTTCCCGGCCAACCGACCCAGTGCGGACGTCCTCGACCCGGTGCTCGTGCGTGACCTCGAGGTCGGCGACGTCATCCCCGACGGCCCGCCCGGCACCGCCGAGTACGTCGTGGTCGAGGTCGACGCTCCTCGTGCGCTCGTGCTGCGTTCCACCACTCACGTCCCGCCGGGATGGCGCGAGAGGTTCGGCGCCGAGATCGTGTGGACCTGGTCGTTCCTGCTGACCGACGTGGCTGACGGCAGCACACGGGTGCATCTGCGCGTGCGCGGCCGCATGTCGCCGTGGTGGTTCGCCGCGCTCTACCGGGCGACCATCGTCCCGGCCGACTTCGTGATGGGCATGGGCATGCTGCGCGGCCTGAGGCGCCGGGTGGTCGAGCCTGTCGAGACCACGCGACGCCGCCCCACCTAGGTCACTCCTCCACGAGGTCGGACAGCAGGTCGACGTACTGCTCGAGGTGCCGGTCGCCGAGGTACTCCGACTGCACCCGCGCGTGCGCGGCGGCACCGAGCCGTTGCGCCAGCTCGGGGTCGATGAGCGGCCGGCTGAGGATCGCCGCGAACTCGTCCAGGTCGTAGGGGTCCGGGACCAGCAGGCCGTCGCGTCCGTCGACGATCTGGTCCTGGATGCCGCCGAGCCTGCTGGCCACGACCGGCCGGCCCTTCCACATCGCCTCGGTGACGGTCAGCCCGAAGCCCTCGACGAGGCTCTTCTGCACGACCACGGTCGCGTACCTCTGCAGCGCGTTGACGATGACGGCGTTCTCGTCCTCGTCGCCCATCGGCATCGTCGCCAGGTGCACCCGCCGCCGTACAGGGACCGGAAGCTTGCGCCAGGCGGCGCGGCACTCGTCGAGCACCTCCGCGTCCTCGGGGTCGTCCGAGACTCCCGACAGCTCCGGCCCGGCCAGCAGGAGGTGGGCGCCACCGAGGTCGGGCCCGTCGAGCGCACGGGCGAACCCCTCGATCACTCCGGTCATGTCCTTCAGCCGGTCCCACCGGCTGACCTGCACGACCAGCGGCTCGCCGTACGGCGGCGGCTCGCCGTCCACGACGATCCCACCGTTGGCCCCTCGCGGAGTCACCGCACCGAGGCTGCCGTCGGGGCGGACGTACGCGACCGGACCGTCGGGGTCGGCGCCGGTGACCAGGCCTACCTGAGCCAGCACGGCGTCCACGTGCTCGGGCGCCAGGGGCATGTTCTTGACCGAGTACGGGTCGATCGACGGTGGGATCACCGCTACTCGCATCGACGCGGCCCAGGCGGGTGCGTACTCGCGGCGCGAGAACACCAAGGCCTCGGCGTGCTCGACGTAACGGCGCAGGAACCCCCAGCCCTGCTCGGTCACCTCGTTCTGCGTGTCCCGGCCCACGTGGCACCGCCACACCACCCGGGCGCCGAGCCTGCGCAACCCCTCCGCCAGGCCGGCGGTCTGGGGGTCGTGCAGCACGACGATGTCACCGGGCGCGACGTGCTCGGTCAGCTCGGCCAGGTTGCGGCGCAGCACGTCCTCGTAGTGCGCACGCTCGCCCTCGCCGAGAGGTCCACCGTCACCCCGGTCGCCGTGGAGCACGTTGTGCAGCCGCTTGGTGATCGTGAAGAAGGCGGTATCGGCGTCCAGCACCAGCCACCGGTTGCGGACACCCGTCCCGTTGGCGTAGCCGAGCAAGGTCCGCAACAGCTCGGCCACGCCGCCGCCGTGCGCCGTGGCGTTCACGTGCCAGATGGTGCGGTCGCCGAACGCCGAGCGAGCGCGCTCTGCCGCCGCAGCCAACCGCTCGACCCGGTGTGTCGGCAGCAGGGCGGTCAGCCGGTCGAGCTCGACCGGTCGGATCGTCACCTCCTCCATGCCCTGCATGGTCCCGTGGCTTGCCCTTCGGCGCCAGCAGCAGAGCCGGCTCCGGCCCTTCGGGCAACGAGCCTGTGACCTTCGACCCTCCCCGCCACCATCCCCGATCCGTGGACTGGAGAACGACGGGAACGGACGAAGAAGCGAGGAGGGACCACCGTGCTCACGCTCAGCATCATCAAGGCAGACACCGGCGGATGGGTCGGCCACTCCAGCGTGCACCCCGACCAGCTCGCCGAGGCACGGTGCCGGATGGACGCGGCCCGCGCCTCCGGCGTACTCGTCGACGCGCACGTCACGTCGTGCGGTGACGACATCGCCCTGGTGATGACCCACCGGCACCGCGTCGACGCGACCGTGGTCCACGAGCTGGCCTGGAACACCTTCCAGGCGACCACCGAGGTCGCCCAGCGACTCGGCCTCTACGGCGCCGGCCAGGACCTGCTGTCCGACGCCTTCTCGGGCAACCTGCGAGGGCTCGGTCCGGGCTACGCCGAGATCGAGATCGACGAACGGCCGAGCGAGCCGGTGCTCTGCTTCTTCGCGGACAAGACGGAGCCGGGCGCGTGGAACCTCCCGCTCTACAAGATGTTCGCCGACCCCTTCAACACGGCGGGTCTGGTGATCGACCGGAGCATGCACACCGGCTTCACCTTCGAGATCTACGACCTCTTCGAGGACAAGCGGCTGGAGTTCGACTGCCCCGAGGAGAGCTACGACCTGCTGATGTACATCGGCGCTCCCGCCCGCTACGTCGTACACGCCGTCACGTCCCGCGCGCTGGGCATCCCGGCTGCGGCCACGAGCACGCAGCGGCTGAGCCTGATCGCCGGCAAGTACGTCGGCAAGGACGACCCCGTGATGGTCGTCCGGTGCCAGTCCGGCCTGCCGGCGGTGGGCGAGGTGCTCGAACCGTTCGCGCTCGCGCACGCCGTCGCCGGGTGCATGCGCGGCTCGCACCACGCGCCGCTGATGCCGGTCTCGCAGGAGGACGCGACGCCCAGCCGGTTCGACGGACCGCCGCGAGTCATGTGCCTCGGCTTCCAGGTCCACGACGGCAAGCTGGGTCTCCCCCGCGACATGTTCGCGGACCCCGCGTTCGACCGGGCCCGCGCGACCGCGAACGAGGTCATGGACTACCTGCGCCGGCACGGTCCGTTCGAGCCGCACCGCCTGCCCCTCGACGACCTCGAGTACACGACGATGCACGACCTGGAGGCCCGTCTCGCCGACCGGTGGACACCTCTCGCCACGCCCGAGTCGGCGGTGCCGTGCGAACGTCCGGCCGAGCGGCCGCCCGAGGAGGTCGTGATCTGACGCGGTCAGGACGCCTCGGCGAGCAGGGCGGCCACCTCCTCGTCCGTGGTCGGCGCGAAGTCCCGGTAGTGGCGACCGACCGCCACGAATGGTTCCGGTGTCTCCAGCAGCACGACCTCGTCGGCGCCGCCCACCTCGGGCAGCACATCGGGCGGGCCGACCGGGGCGGCCATCACCACGCGTCGTGCGCCGAGGTGCCGCGCCACCTCGCAGGCGACCTGGGCCGTGGCCCCGGTGGCGATCCCGTCATCGACGACGACGGCGGCCCGTCCTTCGAGGTCGAGCGGATCACGGCCCTGCCTCAGCCGGCGGACGCGTTCCTCGAGCTCGGCCCGCGCCCGCGACTCGGCGAGGAGTACCTCCCGGTCGGACACACCTAGACGCTCGACGAGAGACCGGTTGAGCACCAAGGCGCCGCCTTCTCCGACCGCCCCCATCGCCAGCTCGGGATGCCACGGCACCCCGAGCTTGCGGACGACGATCACGTCGAGCGGCGCCCCGAGCTCCCGGGCAACTTCGAATGCCACGGGCACGCCACCGCGTGGCAGGCCGAGGACCACGAGATCCTCGCCCCGCAGGTGCTTCAGGCGCCTGCCGAGCAACCGGCCCGCCTCCGCACGGTCGTGGAAGACCACTTGGCTCCTGGACTCCACCGCCCGGCCCCTTCCAGTCAGCCTCACCTCGATGGTGTGGCGCAGACCGGGTGCCGATCAAGGTCCGACGATGCCGCCGGTCAGGACTCGCAGGGCGCGACTCCGGAGGTAGCGCCGGACAGAGCGGTCGCCGCGGACCGGCGAGCAGCGAGGGTCAACCGCTCCTGACGGTCCCGGATCGCTCGTGCGGCGTCCACCGCGGTCTGGAACCGCCAGCGAGATGTGCCGACGGCCTGGTCGACGCGGATCTTTCCGAAGCCCATGTGACCCGGTTCCTTCCTGCTGGGTACAGCTCGCTTTCGTCGCCGCGGTCTCGAGATCGAGAAGCAGCGACGTCGCGAACGTACGCGTGAACGCCGGCCGACAGTCGGGCCGAAAGTCCCTAGTCATCTGGCAACCGCACCGAAGACAGAACAATTCCTCCACCCTTCGCACAGCGGACGTGCCGCTCACCCGCGGCCTCCGCGACGCACCCCTCAGAGCTGGCGACTCAGCCGCACATCCGGCACGGTCAGGCCGGGGCGGGGTCGCGGCTGCGGGGATGGCGGATCCAGCGCCCAGAGGGTGTCCCGTCCGGTGCTCGGGCCTCGGGTGGTCGGAACACCGGGCGTCGGTCGACCGGGTCGAGCCGGACCTGCCAGGGCGTGGTGTGCAGCAGCGTGTGGTGAGCGCGGCACAACAGAGGCTGTCGCACGAATCGCGTGTCTGCGCTGAGATCACGCGCGGGCGCGGGAGAATTCGGTGTGGCTGTGAATATCCGTTGTGGCGATGTCGATCAGTTGATGCTGATGCCTCCCTCGGTGCGGGAC
>DASURB010000151.1:0-15213 GCA_036280235.1 Nocardioides sp. | reverse complement strand
GACTTCGACAAGCTGAAGTTCGCGCCCGACGGGTGGACCCAGGACGCGGTCGACCACGCGGCGTTCCAGACCCAGGCCAACGACTGGATCGGCCAGGTGTGGAAGACCGGCAAGCGCTGGCGCCGTCAGCGGGACGCCGCGACTCGCAAGCTCCGCAACACCGAGCGCCAGATCGCGCGGGCCGAGCGCAGGGTCAAGCGGCTGCAGACCCGCAACGACCGGCTCCAGGCCGGGGCCTGAGCCGACCTAGACTTACGCCCCATGGCCACCTCCACCGAGTCGACCACCGACGCCACGCCGGTCGAGCCGCACTGCGACCGGTTCCTGGCGACGCCGGGCAACTCGTTCGTGCTGCCGGAGCACCGGATCGTCTACATGTCGACGACCAAGGTCGCCTGCACGAGCCTGAAGTGGATGGTGGCCGACCTCGCCGGCGAGGACCTCGACGTGTTCCGCAACGGGTCGAGCGGTGTGCAGAGCCGGCTGATGACGATCCACCGGGGCCGCGGCCGGTTCAAGCACGTCACGAGCCTGCACCTGCTCACGCCCGCGCAGCTCGAGGAGATCACCCCCGAGAACGGCTGGTTCGTGTTCGGGCTGCTGCGCGACCCGTGGAGCCGGCTGTGGTCGGCGTGGCAGTCGAAGTTCCTCGTGCGGCACCACCGCTACCGCACCAACTTCGCGGACAAGCCGTTCTTCCCGCGGGTGCCGGCAAAGGCGTCCGATGTCGTCGAGGACTTCCAGAAGTTCGTCGAGATGCACCCGTGGACGACGGACCCGATCCTGTCGGACGACCACCACTTCCACAGCCAGGTGCGCTGGCTCAAGCCGCACCAGATCCCCTACACGCGGGTCTACGACCTGGCCGACTTCAACACCTTCCTCGACGACCTGCACCTCCACCTGCGCGGTCTCGGCAAGGACCAGAAGCTCTACCTCCCCCGCGCCAACGAGACGCCGCTGCGGATGACCCGTGAGGCGATGGGCAACGGCGTCAAGGAGGCGATCGAGGAGCTGTACGCCGACGACTTCGCCGCCTACGGCCACCGCTGGGACTTCGAGCGGCTCAAGTTCGCCCCCGACGGCTGGAACAAGGACGCGATCGCCCACGCGGCGTACCACACCGTCGCCAACGACTGGATCGACCAGGTCAACAAGACCGGCAAGCAGTGGCGCGAGGAGCGCGACGAGGTGCGCCGCCGCAGCCGGCAGGCCAAGCGGCGGCTGCGCCGGCTCGAGGCGAAGGCCGAGCGGCTCAAGGCCGAGAACCAGCGCCTGGGCGGCAGCGGTGCCGACTCCTTCACGGGGCGGCTGGCCTCCGCGGCGCGCAACCCGCGCGCGACGGCGGGCAAGGTCGCCCGCCGCCTTCGCGGCTGATCTAGCCCGGGAGACCCAGCAGCTCGCCGATCTCCTGGGTCGCGAACCACGCCAGGTCGTGGTCGAGCGCGCGGTCCACGGCGGCCTCGGCCTCCTCGTCGCCCTCGTCGGCGGCGAGCATCGACGCTGCAGCGGCCCGCACGTCGTCGCCCGCCTCCGGCAGGTCGACGAGGACGGAGGCGATCCGCCGGAACGGGACGACCTCCTCGACGCTGACCAGCGTGGGGTCGTCGGTGCCCTCGGCGGGACGCACGGTCTCGGCGTCGACGGCGAGCACGACGCGGCGCGGCTCGTCGTCCTCGCGGATCAGCTTCAGGGACGACCGGGACGCGGCCGCCGCGGCGGCGAACTCCCACTCCTCCTCGCCGCCGTCGTCGTAGGCGGCCCGCAGCGCGTCGGTCACCGCGTGCGCCACGAAGGGGGCCGGTCCGATCCCGTCGGCGGCCACGACGTCGCGCAGACCGGTGAGGGAGCTGGGCACGTAGACGCGGGTCGTCATGTCTTGGACACCTTCTTGCGGCCGCGCGGGGCGCGGGGCCGGCTGTCGCTGGCGGAGTCGACGAGCTCCTCGAGCGCCTCGGTGAGGCACTGCGCGAGGACGTCGAGGTCGGGCACCGCGTCGCGGTCGGCGTTGAGGCCGAAGTAGACGTGGCCGTCGTACGACGTCACCCCGATCGCCAGGGCGTGCCCGGGCAGCAGCGGCGGGACCGGGTAGGTGTCGAGCATCTGCGCGCCGGCGGCGTACAGCGGGAACTGCGGACCCGGCACGTTGGTGATCACGAGGTTGAAGCCGCGGCGGGTCTGGGCGGCGGCGACGCGCGAGCCGAGCGCGTGGAACGTCGTCGGGGCGAACCCGGCCACGCCGGCGAGCCGGTCGGCGGCGACCGCGCGGCCGGTCTCCTTGTGCGCCTTCAGCGCGTAGGAGACCTGGTGCAGCCGCACGACCGGGCTGGGCTCGCCGATCGGCAGGTTGAGCAGGTGGCCGGCGACCTGGCTGCCGAGCGAGGTCGGCTCGAGGTCGTTGTCGATGACGCTCATCGGCACCATCGCGCGCAGCGTGCGGCTGCCGTGCACGGTCTCGGCGCGGGTCATCAACCAGGCCCGCAGCGCGCCGGTGATCGTCGCCAGGATGACGTCGTTGACGGTGCCGCCGTGCCGGCGCCGGACCCGGCGGTAGTCCTCGAGCGTCGTGCGGACGGTGGTGAACCGGCGCTGCTCCGACAGCATGGCGCTCAGCGGCGAGTCGGGCGAGGCGCGCAGGCTGGAGAGCGCCCCCAGCGCGTCGAGCGCGCGCAGCCCCGCCGACCCGGCCGAGCGCAGCGTGCTCTCGGCGTTGTCACGGGCGGTGGCGATCGCGGTGCGCGGGTGCCGGATCGTGTCTCCGATCGCGTCGGCCAGCATCTTCGCCGGGCTCGGCGAGGGCTGCGGCCGCCAGTCGTCGGACACGGTGTCGCCCTGCTCGGGCGCGACGTCGAGGATCACCTGCCCCAGGTCGACGGTGGAGACACCGTCGACGAGCACCTGGTGGGACTTGGTCAGGATCGCGAACCGACCGCCCTCGAGGCCCTCGATCAGGTAGACCTCCCACAGCGGCCGGTTGCGGTCGAGCTGCCGCGACACGATCCGGGCGGTGAGCTCGCGCAGCTGCTCGATCGAGCCGGGGCGCGGCAGCGCCGAGCGTCGTACGTGGAAGGTCAGGTCGAAGTCGTCGTCGTCGACCCACACCGGGCTCGCCACCCGGCCCGGCACGGTCTGCAGCCGCTGCCGGTAGCGCGGGACGAAGGCGATGCGGTCGGCGATCAGCCCCACGAGGGCGTCGTAGTCGAAGGTGTCGCCCGCGCCCACCGGCGGCGCGAAGATCTCGAGCGTCGCGTTGTGCATCGGCGTGCTCGCCGACTCGGTGACCAGGAAGGCCATGTCGTCGGAGCGCAGCCGCTCGCTCATCGCTCTCCTTCCGCCACCCGGACCGCCGGAACGGGTGTAGGGGTCTTTGTCCGCTATGGGATTCCGCTATGGGATTCTGGCACGGTGAGCCTGACGCCCTCCGGTGGGTGCTGACGTGGTCCTCGCTCATGGCATCGGGGGCGCGAAGGACCTGCCGATCCCCGCCGAGTACGCCATCGCCGGCGCCGGAGCCGCCCTCGCGGTCTCGTTCATCGTGCTCGCCCTGGCCTGGCGCACACCGCGCTTCGACGGGCGCAACGGCGGCCGCCCCGCGCCGCGCGCGCTGGCCGCGGTCGTCGACTCGCCGGTGTTCGCCTCGGCCCTGCGGGTCTTCGGACTCGTCGTCTTCCTGTACGTCGGCTGGGCCGCGGTCGCGGGGCCCGACCTGCTCGTCAACCCGACGTTCGGCGTGTTCTACGTCTTCCTGTGGGTCGGCATCGTGCCGGCGTCGCTGGCGTTCGGCCCGTTCTACCGGGCGGTGAACCCGGTCAGGACCATCCACCTGCTGTTCTCCAAGGCCACCGGCGGCACGCCCGAGCGGGGGCTCATCGAGCTGCCCCGCTGGGTCGGCTACTGGCCCGCGGCGCTCGGCCTCTTGGCGTTCGTGTGGTTCGAGCTCGTCTACCCGAACTCGACGTACCTCGGCCCCGTGCGCCTCTGGGTCGCGGTGTACGTCGCCGTCGGAGTGCTCGGCGGCGCGGTCTTCGGGGACCGCTGGATCGCCCGCGCCGACCCGTTCGAGGTGTACTCCACCCTCGTCGGGCGGCTGTCGTTCTTCGGCCGGCGCGAGAGCGACGGGACCCTCGTGCTCCGCTCCCCGCTGGCCAACCTCGACGGCACCCCCGCCGAGCGCGGGCTCGTCGCTGTCGTCGCGGTGCTGTTCGGCAGCACGGCGTTCGACTCGTTCAAGGACGCGAGCACCTGGCTGCGGTTCTCCCAGGCGTCCGACGTCGACCCGATCCTGCTCAACACCGCGGCGCTGCTGGTCTTCTGCGCGATCGTGGGTGTGTCGCTGGCGCTGGCCACCATGGCCACCGGTGTCGGGGAGGCGCTCGACCGGCGCGAGCTGCCCAGCCAGTTCGCGCACTCGGTGGTGCCGATCATCGTCGGCTACATGGTGGCGCACTACCTCAGCTACTTCGTCGAGGTCGGCCAGCAGACCCTGGTCCTGCTCAGCGACCCGCTCGCCCGCGGCGACGACTACCTCGGTACCGCGGACTGGCAGACGAGCTACTGGCTCTCCTCGCACCCGACGTTCCTGGCGGTGACGAAGGTGGTCGCGGTGGTCGTCGGCCACGTGCTGGGCGTGATCGCCGCGCACGACCGCGCGATCAAGCTCCTCCCCCGCCGGCACCAGCTCACCGGCCAGCTGCCGCTGCTGTTCGTGATGGTGTTCTACACGGTCAGCGGGCTCTACCTGCTGTTCGGCGCCTGACCCGGCGCCCGCCGCGCTGGTCGGTCGCGGGGTGCTGACCCACGAGCCCGTCGACCAGTGCCGCCATGCCTCGGCGCAGCGGCGAGTCCCCCGCCTCCACGAGGCTGCGCCCGGACATCAGCGCGCGGTCCGCGCCCGCGCGGTCGTCGGGCAGGAAGTGGACCCCGATGGGTCGCACGAAGCCTTCGACCATCCGGTGGATCTCCGACTCGCTCCAGCCCAGCGACGGCCGGGTGCGGTTGACCACCACCCGGACCGCGACGTCGGGGTGCAGGTCGTGCAGGTCCACGAGTGCGCGGGCGAGGCGGGAGAGCCCGACCGGGTCGGCGGACCCGACGACGAGAACTTCGTCGGCCCGTGCCAGCGCGGCCGTTGTCATCAGGTTGCGCTGCGGTCCGGTCGCGAACGGGTCGTCGTGGTCGCCCTCGATGCTGAAGCCGACGTCGAGCACCAGCCACTCGGCCAGGCCGGTCGCGGCGTCGAGCATGTCGTCGTAGGCCGCGGCACGGACCTCGATCCAGCGGTCGGGGCGCGGCAGGCCGGTGAGCACCCGGAGCGGGGATCCTCCGGTGCCCACGCTCCGCGCGAGCCCGGCCAGCCGGGTGGCATCGAGCTCGCCGGCGTTGGCCGCGCGCACCGCGGCCAGCAGGCCGGACGCGGCGTCGAGCACGCCGAGGTGCTGGGCGATCGCGCCGCCGTAGGGGTCGGCGTCGACGAGCAGCGCGGACCGGCCGCGGTGCGCGAGCTCGGCGGCGACGCCGACCGCGGTGGTGGTGCGTCCCGGCGCCCCGGTCGGTCCCCAGACCGCGACCACCCGGGCGCCGTCCGCTCCCTGCTCGGCGAACCCGTCGCCCGGCTCCGCCGGCTGAGGCGCGGCCGTCACCGCTCCCGCGGCGGCCGCCCGGCGCAGCGCCTCGTCGACGTCGGCGAGGTCCGGCGTCACGACGTCGCGCGCGCCGAGCCGGAGCAGCCGGTCGCGGCCCGTGTCATTGTCGCCGGCGGCGTGGCCGACCACGACGACGCCGACGCCCGACCGCGCCAGCACCGACACGGCATCGGCGTCGAGACCGGGCAGGTCGGCGTCGACCAGTGCGGCCCTGGCCAGCCCGGTGGCGGCTGAGCCGACGAGGTCCGTGAGGTCCACGCAGCGCTTGTGCAGCGCGAGGCCGGTGTGGCGCCGGGCCAGCAGATCGATCGCAGCGGACTCCCAGGACGCGGACCCGGCCGCGAGCAGAACGGGCACGGCGCCGGCGGCTGCGCTCATGGCAGCCGCACCAGCACAACGCTGCCGTTGGCCAGTCGCGCCAGTGCCTCGGGCAGCGCGCCCTCATCGGCAGCCTCGACACCGACGATGACCTGCCGCGCCGTGGCGGGCCCGAGCGCGGTGGCGCCGCGGGAGACGCTCACCACCTGCACGTCCTCCAGCACCAGCGCCGCCTCCGGCGCTTTCTCGCCCGACAGCCCGCGCTCCGGACCGGGAGCCACCCACACGTCCACGACCGACCCCGGCCGGACGGTCGACGGGACGGACTCGCCCGGCACAGTGAGCGGGACCTCGAGCAGCTCGGCCGGGTCGCCGGTCACCAGTGCGGACCGCGGCAGCAGCTCACCGGACCCGACGTCGCGGCCGAGCGTGGCGTCCTGCGGCAGCGGCTGATCCGCCGACACGTAGCGGTCGGCGTCGGCCTGGTCCGCGAACCGCACCTCGCGCGTCTCGAGCGCGGCCCGGTCGACGCGCTGCCCCGCGGTCAGGTCGGCGCGGACGGCCCAGACGTCGACGGTCTCGTCACCGGTGAGCAGCAGCGCTCCGGCGAGGCCGGAGGCTGCGACGAGCACGATGCCGACCAGCAGGCGCGGGTCGCGCCAGACGCCCGCACGGTGCCGGTCGGCGCGGGGCGACGCCGGGAGCGTGCGGCTGTCGGTGAGAGTCATGCGCCCCATCATGACCCGAGACGCGGACGTCTCGCCTCCCGCCATCCACAGGTGGCGGCTCGGCGCGGAAACCGCGACGTCACGCTGGCATCATGAGCACCGTGCCCGACCAGCCGACCGAGCCGACCGGCTCTCGCGAGCCGCGGTTCCTGACGCTCGCCGACGTCGCCGAGATCCTGGCGACGAGCGTCTCGCAGGTGCGTGCCCTGGTGCGCAACCGTGAGCTGCGCGCGATCCAGATCGGCGGGCGTGGCCAGTGGCGGGTCGAGACGGTGGAACTGGAGAAGTTCATCGCGCGGATGTACGAGCAGGCCGACGCGCGCGACCCGCAGCACGACCGCGTCGACTGATCCCCTCCCGCGCGGGCGCGGAGGTCAGGCCCGCCGTACGCCGGCGACCGAGCGGAACGTCACGACCACCGGACCGGCCTCCTGGTCGGTGAGCTCGACGAAGTCGGCGCCCACCCGGCGCGGTACGCCGCGGACGCTCGCACCATCCTGACGGTGCAGCAGCACCGTGGCGCGGTCCTCGGCGACACCGCGGAGCGCCGAGGCGAAGCCCAGGCGTGCGGTCGGCGGTCGGTGCGGCTGGTCCAGCGCCCGCTCCCCCAGCCCGCGGAGCTCTGCGAGGGCGTCCAGCCGCACCAGCCACTCGTGCGTCCCGGTGTCGAGCAGCAGCCAGTCCGAGCCGACGCGGGCGAGACGGCCGTCGAGAGCGCCGAGGCCGGTCACCGTCAGGCGCAGCCGGGAGCCCAACGCGCCGTGCAGCCGGGCGGCGACGTCGACGGCGGCGTACTCCGCGCGGCCGAGCTCGGCGACCTCCGCGTCCCGCGCGCCGAGCGCGAGCCCCTCGGCCTGCTGCTCGAGGTCGTCGAAGACCGCGAGGAGCCGCTCCTCCCAGTGCATGCGGTGACCGTACCGGCTCGGGTTCGTCCGAGCTCTGTGGACCGACGGTTGACGAACGGCACCCAACTGCGGCTGAATGCATTAAACGACATCAAATGCAAAGGTTCGCGGATGAGGCTCCGGGCACTGGTCACTGCGGTCCTCGCCCTGCTCGCGGTCCCGTTCGTCGTCCGGCTCGGGGTCGCGCCGGCCGTGCTGCTGGCCACCGACGGACGTGCCTGGTCCGACCGGCCGCTGGACGACCTGCTCGCCGGTGTGCTCGGCGGCGCACTGGTCGCGGTCGCCGCCCTCTGGTGCCTCGACCTGCTGCTGACTCTCGCTGAGGTGCTCGCCTCACCGCGGCTGGCGGCCCGGGTCCGCGGCGTCCCGCGGCCGCGGCTGGCCCGCGCGGTCGTGCTCGGCCTTCTCGGCGCCTCCGTGATGGCCGGCCCCGCCTCCGGCACCACGACCCCGCCCGCGCCCCCACGAACGCCCACAGCCACGGCCACGGGCGACCCGCTCGCCGGGCTGCCCCTCCCCGACCGCGCCGCGACCGTGTCGTCCTCCCGGGCACCGGCCCAGGCCGTCGCGCCGGCCGCGCGGCTGGTGGCCCGGCCGCCCACGCGCCCGGTCACCGTGCGGCCCGGAGACACGCTCTGGTCGATCGCGGCCGAGGCGCTCGGCGCCGACGCCCCTGCCGCCGAGATCGACGCCGCCTGGCGCGTCGTGGCGACGGCCAACCGCGGGGTCGTGGACGACCCCGACCTGATCTTCCCCGGCACCGAGCTGGCGATGCCGCCGCTCCCGCACCGAAAGGAACCCTCGTGAACCAGCCGACCGTCACCCGTCCGCCCGCTCCGGTCCGGGGCCTGGCCTCCGTCAGCCGGCTGTCACCGGCCCGGGTGCCGGAGCAGCGCGGCGCACCGCCGGAGGCGGTCCAGGGCACCCTCGCCCTCGACCTGGACTGCCTGCCGGTGCCCGGGGACCGCCCGGTTCCCTTGCCGCCCGCGCCGCTCGTCGCGGTCGACGCCCGCCCCGCCGGCGCCGGCGGGGCCAGTGGTGGCAACGGAGGCGGCGGTGCCCTGGAGGACGACAGCACCGCCGAGGTGCGGGTCTGGGCGCACCGGTTCGCGCAGGCCGTCGTGGAGGTGACCGGTGGCGACCGGCCGCTCACCCAGCTGCTGCGCTGGGTGTCCGGCTCGGTCTACGCGGACCTCTCCCGTCGGGTGGCGGTGATGGCGCGCACCCGCAACGCCCCTGTGCGCCGCCGCACGATCCGCGCGCAGGTGCGCAGCGTGCACGTCTGCCAGCCGTCACCGCGGTGCGCGGAGGTGAGCGTGCACGTCAGGTACGGGCAGCGCTCACGCGCGCTCGCGGCACGTCTGGAGCGACGTCGCGGGGTGTGGAAGTGCACGGTGCTGGAGCTGGGCTGAGACCAGCGGCCCCTGTGGGCCGCTCGTCGCTCACCCTGCTGCCGATTTCCGACGCCGAGCGGTGGTCCAGGGTTCTCCTGAAGTGCCGCGCCGGCCGGAAATCAGCCGTTCACGCGCGTTGTCATGCCGGTCGGGCCACCGGGTGCACCGTGGCACTTCTTGTACTTCTTGCCGGAGCCGCACGGGCACTCGGCGTTGCGGCTCACCCCGGCGAACGGGTCGTCGGCGTTGGTGACGGTCCGGCCGTGCACCTCGACGTCGCCGGTCTCCGTGGGAGCGGAGTAGGCCAGGGCGGTCGGCTGCTTGGGACGCTCGAGACCGCGCGCGCTGATGTGCGGGTGCTCGTGGCCGCCCTGGGCGGAGGCGGCGGCCTGGCTGAGCGCGGAGCCGGCGGCCAGGGCGGCAGCCTCCTCGTCGAAGTCGGCCTCGGCGGCCCCCTCGACCGGCTCCTCCTCGACCTGGACCTCCAGGTTGAACAGGAAGCCGACCGACTCCTCCTTGATTCCCTCCATCATCGCGTTGAACATGTCGTAGCCCTCGCGCTGGTACTCCACCAGCGGGTCGCGCTGGGAATAGGCGCGCAGGCCGATGCCCTCGCGGAGGTAGTCCATCTCGTAGAGGTGCTCGCGCCACTTGCGGTCGAGAACCGACAGCAGCACGCGCCGCTCGAGCTCGCGCATGACCTCGGAGCCGAACTGGGCCTCACGGGCGTCGTACGCCGCCTGGGCGTCGGCCTTGAGGTCCTCGATGAGGCCCTCGCGGGTGAGCCCGTCGCGGCCGCCCGCGGCCGCCTCGACGTCGGCGAGCCGGAGCGAGACCGGGTAGAGCTGACGCAGCGCCTGCCAGAGCTGCTCGAGGTCCCACTCCTCCGGGAAGCCCTCGGTGGCGGCGGTGACGTAGCCGGTCACGACGTCGTCGATCATCGTGCGGACCTGCTCGTGCACGTCGGCGCCCTCGAGCACCGCGCGGCGCTCGGCGTAGACGACCTTGCGCTGGCGGTCCATGACGTCGTCGTACTTCAGGACGTTCTTGCGGGAGTCGAAGTTCTGCGCCTCGACCTGGCCCTGCGCGGAGGCGATCGAGTTCGTCACCGACTTGTTCTCGATCGGGACGTCGTCGGGCACCTTGAGCGTGGTCAGCACCCGGTCGACCCAGTCGGACTTGAACAGCCGCATCAGGTCGTCCTGCAGCGACAGGTAGAACCGGGACTCGCCCGGGTCGCCCTGACGGCCGGACCGGCCGCGCAGCTGGTTGTCGATGCGGCGCGACTCGTGGCGCTCGGTGCCGAGGACGTAGAGGCCGCCCAGGTCGCGCACCTCGTCGTGCTCGGCGGCGACCTGCTCGCGGATCTTCTCGATCATGCCCGGCCAGGCGGCGTCGTAGGCCTCCTGGTCCTCGACGGGGTCGAGGCCCTGCTTGCGCAGCTCCTGGTCGGCCAGGAACTCGACGGAGCCACCGAGCATGATGTCGGTACCGCGACCAGCCATGTTGGTGGCGACCGTGACCGCACCCTTGTGACCGGCGAGAGCGACGATCTTCGCCTCGTCCTCGTGGTGCTTGGCGTTGAGCACGCTGTGCGGCACGCCCGCCTGCTTCAGCAGGCCGGACAGCAGCTCGGACTTCTCGACCGAGGTGGTGCCGACGAGGACCGGCTGGCCCTTGCGGTGCCGCTCGGCGATGTCCTCGACGACCGCCTTGAACTTGGCCTCCTCGGTCCGGTACACGAGGTCGCGCTGGTCGATGCGGCGCATCGGCTTGTTGGTCGGGATCGGGACGACGCCGAGGTTGTAGATCTTGTCGAACTCGGAGGCCTCGGTCATGGCCGTGCCGGTCATGCCCGAGAGCTTGTCGTACATCCGGAAGTAGTTCTGCAGCGTGATCGTGGCGAGGGTCTGGTACTCCTCGCGGATCTGCACGCCCTCCTTGGCCTCGATGGCCTGGTGCAGACCCTCGTTGTAGCGACGCCCCGCGAGCATGCGGCCGGTGTGCTCGTCGACGATGAGCACCTCGCCGTTCATGACGACGTACTCCTTGTCGTTGCGGAACAGCTCCTTCGCCTTGATGGCGTTGTTCATGAAGGAGATGAGCGGCGTGTTGACGGAGTCGTAGAGGTTGTCGATGCCCAGCCAGTCCTCGACCTTGGTGATGCCGGGCTCGAGCACGGAGATCGTGCGCTTCTTCTCGTCGACCTCGTAGTCGACGTCGCGGACCATCGCACGCGCGATCTTGGCGAACTCGGCGTACCACTTCACCTCGTCCTGCGTCGGGCCCGAGATGATCAGCGGCGTGCGCGCCTCGTCGATCAGGATCGAGTCGACCTCGTCGACGATCGCGTAGTTGTGGCCGCGCTGGACGCACTCCTCGATGGAGCTGGCCATGTTGTCGCGCAGGTAGTCGAAGCCGAGCTCGTTGTTCGTGCCGTAGGTGATGTCGCAGGCGTAGGCCGCGCGGCGCTCGGCCGGGCGCATCTCCGGCAGGATCACTCCGACGTCCAGGCCGAGGAAGTGGTGCACACGGCCCATCTGCTCGGACTGGAACTTCGCCAGGTAGTCGTTGACGGTGACCACGTGGACGCCCTTGCCCTCGAGGGCGTTGAGGTACGACGGGAGGACCGCGACGAGGGTCTTGCCCTCACCGGTCTTCATCTCGGCGATGTTGCCCATGTGGAGCGCGGCGGCACCCATGATCTGCACGTCGAACGGGCGCATCCCGAGCACACGCTTGGCCGCCTCACGCACCGTGGCGAACGCCTCCGGCATGATGTCGTCGAGCGTCTCGCCGTCGTCCAGGCGCTTGCGGAAGATGTCCGTCTGGGCGCGCAGCTCCTCGTCGCTCATCGCGACGAAGTCCTCCTCGATGGCGTTGACCGCC
Organism: Nocardioides sp.; assembly: GCA_036280235.1. Lineage (GTDB taxonomy): Bacteria > Actinomycetota > Actinomycetes > Propionibacteriales > Nocardioidaceae > Nocardioides_B. Next base: position 3,337 of record DASURB010000151.1, on the reverse strand, counting down.
TTGGCGATCGCCTCCAGCTGCCGAAGGATCTTGCCCTCGCCGATGCGGAGGATCTTGTCGAGGATGGCAGGCACGAGCGTGGACTCCCTGTTCTGCTGCGTCAGTGGTGCGTCAGTGGTGCGTCGGGGCGGAGTGCGGTGGCATGCCGCCGTGGGTGGCCGGGATCACGGCCGCCGACCATCGTACCCACCGGGTGATCGGCCGGAGCCGACTCGGCCCTTCCCGCCCCCTTCCCAGGAGAACGGCTCCCGCGGCCGCGACGTTCCCGCCTGGCCGGACCGGCCGGCCCGTCAGCCCCCGTCGAGCGCCTTGACCGCGAGCGTGAGCGCCTCGGCGAGGTCGCCGCGAGGCTCGACCACCACGCCGGTCAGGCCCAGCCAGCCGGCGAGCTCGGACAGCTCCGCTGCCAGCTCGTCGGCGGTCTCCTCCGGCGCCCCCGGCTCGGCGTAGGCGCCGAGCACCCGCACGACGCCGTCCTTGCGGTCCGCCTTGAGGTCGACCCGGCCGACGATGTGCTCGCCGAGCAGGAACGGGAGCACGTAGTAGCCGTAGACCCGTTTGGCGGCCGGCGTGTAGATCTCGATGCGGTAGTGGAAGTCGAAAAGGTGTTCGGTCCGGGCGCGCTCCCACACGAGCGGGTCGAACGGGCTCAGCAGCGCTCGGGCATGCACCCGGCGCGGCAGGGCGGCATCGTGGTGCAGGTAGCAGGTGCGGCCTCGCCCCTCGACCTCGACCGGGAGCAGCTCGCCCGCCTCGACCAGGGCGTCGAGCGCAGGCGGGACGAGCTCGGGGCGCATCCGGTAGTAGTCGCGCAGGTCGAACGCCGTACCGACACCGTGGGACACCGCGGCGCGGCGCAGCAGCTCCATCGACGCCTCGAGCACGGTCGGCTCGGGCGCCTCGAGGTGCTCGCGCGGGATCACCCGCTCGGGCAGGTCGTAGAGCCGCTCGAACTGCTGGTTGCGGCCGGCGATGGCCAGCCGGCCCGAGACGAAGAGGTACTCGAGGACCTTCTTGCTGTCCGACCAGTTCCAGCCCCAGTGCACCTTCTTGCGCGGGAGCCCGTCGTCGAGGTCGCGAGCGGTCGAGGCGCCGCGCTCGGTGACCTCGGCGATGAGCGAGTCGACGAGCGCGGGGTTGTGCCGGATCGCCTCCCACTGGTGGCCGCGCTCCTCGTAGGCGCGCATCCGGTGCCGCATGTGCGGCCAGAGGTCGACGGGCATGAACGCCGCCACGTGCGCCCAGTACTCCACGATCCGCCGCGGGCTGCGCTCGGCCGCCCGGTGGAGCAGGCCGACGTCGTAAGGACCCATCCGGGAGAACAGCGGCATGTAGTGCGCCCGCTGCAGCACGTTGACCGAGTCGATCTGCAGCACGCCGGTGCGGCGCAGCGTCCGGTCGAAGGTGCGCATGGTCGGCCGGGTGTGCCGGGGATCGCGGAACCCCTGCGCCACGAGGGCGATCCGCCGCGCCTGGGCGCGCGACAGGCTGGGAACCGAGATCACGAAGCCATCCTCGTCAACGCCACCGACATTCCGCGAAGACTAGCGAGGGAACGAGCGGCGTCCGCTGCGTGCGATCGACTCGCCGGGGTCCCCTGCGAATCGCGGAGCCTGCGGAGCGATTCGTTGGGGTGGTGGCTGGGCGGAGGAGGGCGGCGGAGGGAGGCGGAGCGGGCTCCGTCGACCGACGACAACGCCGCCAGCGTGCGTGCCGGGGGTCGCGCAGCCCCGGCTAGGGGATGTCGAGCAACTTTTCGCGCACGGCGTACATGACCGCCTCCATGCGCGAGTGGAGCTGGAGCTTCTCGAGGATGTTGCGGACGTGGTTCTTGACGGTGTTCTCGCTGATGAACAGCCGCTTGGCGATCTCGCGGTTGTTGAGGCCCTGGGCGACGAGCTTGAGCACCTCGAGCTCGCGGTCGGTCAGCCGGGGGCTGGGCACCTGCTGCCGGTCGGTGCGCGACATCTGCTTGAACTCGTCGAGCAGCTTGATCGCCATCGACGGGCTGATCAGCGACTGGCCGTCGGCGACCACGCGGATGGCCTGGGCCACCTCGTCGATCGAGGAGTCCTTGAGGAGGTAGCCGGAGGCGCCGTTCTTGACGGCGTCGTACAGGTCGGCCTCCTCGTCGGAGACCGTGAGCATGATGATCCGCGCGGTCGGAGCGACGTCCTTGATCGCCACGCACGCCTCGATGCCGGAGCGCTTGGGCATCCGGACGTCCATCAGGATGACGTCGGGTACGGCGGTGGCGGCGAGCTCGGTCGCGGCGACACCGTCGCCGGCCTCGCCGACCACCTCGATGTCGTCCTCGACGCCGAGGAGCATGGTGAGGCCGCGACGGAAGAGCTCCTGGTCGTCGACGACGGCCACTCGGATGGGCTCTCCGCCCTGTTTGGCCCGCACTTCTGGTCCACCCACGGGTGAATCATGGCACGCACGGGCCAGCCCGGGGGTGGTTATTGCGGGTTGACGGCATCCTTCACCTGGGTGAACGACCCCTGGGTGGACCTGTGAGCGGGCCCCGAGCGGGCCACCGGGTGGTTCCCTGCCGGGCCGGATCAGCCCACGTCGAGGCAGATCACGCCGTAGTCGTAGCCGCGCCGGCGGTAGACGACCGAGGGACGTTCGGTCTCCTTGTCCACGAACAGGAAGAAGTCGTGGCCGACCAGCTCCATCTCGTACAGCGCCTGGTCCAGCGTCATCGGAGCGGCCTTGTGGGCCTTCTCCCGGACCACGAGCGGGCCGTCACCGAGCACGGTGATCGGGCCAACGTGACGCTCGCGCTGCTCGTCGGTCCCTTCACCGGAGGTGACCACCGAGTTGCCGTTGGGCTCGGGCTCGATGCCGGCGAGCGCCTCGGCGACGGACTTCGGGGTGTGCCGGCCGCGGTGCACGCGACGACGGTCGGCCGCCCGGCGCATCTGCGAGGCCATCTTGTCAACCGCCTGGTCCAACGCGGCGACCTTGTCCTCGGCCGACGCCTCGGCCCGGATCACGGGCCCCTTGGAGAAGGCGGTCAGCTGCACCCGGATCGCGCGGTCCTGCAGACGCGGATTGCGCTCCTTGTCGACCTCCACCTCGACTCGGATCACGCGATGGTCGTGCTTCTCCAGCCTCGCCAGCTTCTCCTCGGCCATGTCACGGAACCGGTCCGTGAGCTCCAGGTGGCGGCTCTTGAGCACGATGTCCACTTCATACCTCCGCTGTTGGACGAAACTGGTGGGCAGCTGTCGGACGCTCCGCCGGCAGGGCGAGGCGTGTGGCTTCCCGTGTGCGCACTGTGCCCCGTGGAGAGGCGGCGCATGCGGCGCCCGTGCCGGGCGGGACCGTC
>DASURB010000150.1:0-4498 GCA_036280235.1 Nocardioides sp. | reverse complement strand
CGCTTGATGTTGACGAGCTCCTCGAGCACCTGGTCCGAGGTGGTGATCACGCGCGAGGTGGCCTGGAAGCCGCGCTGGGCGATGATCAGGTTGGTGAACTCCTGGGCGAGGTCGACGTTCGACATCTCCAGCGAGCCGCTCATCAGCTCGCCGCGGGCACCGGTGCCGGCGGCGCCGAGCTGCGGGGTGCCGGAGTTGACGCCCTCACGGAACGACGTGTCGCCGATCTTGGTCAGACCCTCGGGGTTGGCGAAGTTGGCGATGGCGATCTGGAACAGCGGCTTCTTGGCGCCGTCGGCGTAGATGCCGGTGATCATGCCGTCGTTGCCGATCTGGTACGAGCGCAGCGCCGGGTCGAGGTTCTCGTTGACCATGTCCGGGATCGTGATGTTGGTGGGCGCACCGGCTGTGGAGACACTGCCGTCGGCCGCGGCCTGGTAGCCACGCACCAGGTCGCCGTCGACGGTGACCAGGTTGCCCTCGCTGTCGAAGTTGAAGGCGCCGTTGCGGGTGTACATGTTCTCGCCGCCGCGGTTGATCACGAAGAAGCCGTCGCCGGAGATCATCAGGTTCGTCGCGCGGTTGGTGACCTGCGCCGAGCCCTGGTTGAAGTTGGTGGTCACGCCGCCGACCTGGACGCCGAGGCCGATCTGCATCGGGTTCTGGCCGCCCTGCGCGCCGGCCGGGGCCGCGCCCGCGGTGAGCATCTGGCTGAGCGTGTCCTGGAACAGCACGTTGCTGGCCTTGAAGCCGACGGTGTTGGCGTTGGCGATGTTGTTGCCGGTCACGTCGAGCATGGTCTGGTTCGCGCGGAGGCCCGAGATGGCGGAGAAGAGCGAGCGGAGCATGGTGGTGTTTCCCTTCGGGATGCGGGGTGCTGCGGGGTGCTGCTACGTGGTGGGGGTGGTGCTGCGTGGTGGTGGGGGCCTCGGCGAGGCAGGACGTCAGGCCGCGACCGTGACGACGTTGGCGATCGGTACGTCGACGCCGCCGACGGACAGGACGGGTCCGGTCGCCGCGAAGCGGACCGAGTCGACCCGGCCGGTGGCCTCGGTGGTGCCGTCCTCACCGACGTACGTCACCGTGCGTCCGGCGAGGTTGCTGGCACCGAAGGCCATCTGAGCGGCCAGTGCCTGCGAGCTGTGGGTGGCCACCTCCTCGAGCTTCTCGAGTGAGGTGAACTGGGCGGTCTGTGCCAAGAACTCAGAGGAGTCCTGCGGGTTCAGAGGGTCCTGGTTCTTCAGCTGCGTGACCATCAGCTTGAGGAACAGGTCCTTGTCCATCTGGGTGGCGGACGACGCTGTCGTCGCAGGCTGCGGGGTCGTCGTGGTGCCGAACGACTCGATGGCGGGTACGGACATCGGTGCTACATCCTCACGTCGAGGCCGCCGCGGCCGAGGCCGGCGGACCTGATGGTGCTCGTGGTGGTGGTCGGACGGGGCTCGGCGGGCACGCCGCTGAGGCCGTCCGGAGGACTGCTGGCTGACTGATCGGCAGGACGGCCCGGGTTGTGACCGTTTCCGTCACGCTGGCCGGTCGCGCCCTGGTCGAGACCCTGCTGCTGGTACGACGCCTGCGACTGCCCGTCGGGGTTCGCCGGCAACGTCGGTGCGAGAACCGGAGCCGTGCCAGGCAAGTCGCGGAAGGTGATCTGCCCGGCGGTGCGCCCGACGGCGTCGAGCAGGCCGCGCAGCTCGCCCTGGTTGTCGGCGAGCACCGCACGCGCCTCGGGACTCGCGGCGACGGTGACCTCGACGGTGTCGCCCTGGACTCGCACGGTCAGGTGGATCTCGCCCAGGTCGGCCGGGTGCAGCCGCAGCGTCATTCGGTGCACGCCCTCGGGACCGCTGACCAGCTTGGTGAACGACGGCTTCACCTGGTCGAGCACGGGGTGCGAGACCGGCGCGGCTTCGGTGGCCGGGACGGCAGACGCGGTGGGAGCGGCCGGCGTGACGGAGGTCGGCGCAATGACCGGGGACACCATCGGGTGGTCGAGCCTGTCGAGACCACTCACCGTCGTAGCCGGGTGGTCGAGCTTGTCGAGACCACGCGTCGCGGGAGTCGGCCCCGCCTGGTCGAGACCGACGCGACCACTCGGCGCCGGGTGGTCGAGTTTGTCGAGACCACTCTCCGCTTGGGTCACCGGCACCGGCACCACGACCGGGAGAGGAGTCACCGGAGTAGGCACGGTCGGAGCGACGGCCTCGTCATCGACCAGCGCCTCGGCGGGAGGCTCTTCTTCCTCGACGGTGGTCTCGACCGTCGGAGTCGGCTCGCCCGTAACCGCCTCCACAGTGATCTCAGGCTGTTCGACGTTCTCGACGTTCTCGACGTTCTCGACGCTCTCGACGCTCTCGTTCCCCTGCGGCGTGGTGGTCGGGACCTCGGACTGGCCGAGCACGGCCGCGAACAATGCGGCGAAGCTCCCCTCGGCGTCCACCGGCACGGCCACGCCGTCGGGCATCGCAGCGCTCGGCGTCGCCGGCATCGGCATCATCGGCATGACGGTCATGCGGCGGCCTCCAGCGAGCGCTGGATCCCGAGCACGGCCGGGACGTAGCGCTGGGTCTCGGGGTACGGCGGGATGCCGTCGTAGCGGAGCACGGCACCCGGCCCGGCGTTGTACGCCGCCAGCGCGTGGTCGACGCGACCGAACCGGCCGATCAGGTCCTTGAGCAGACGAGCGGCGCCGTCGACGGCCTGCGCAGGCTGCATCGGGTCGACCCCGAGGCCCTGCGCGGTACCCGGCATGATCTGCATGAGGCCGCGAGCGCCGGCCGGGCTGACCGCGCTGGCGTTGAAGCCGGACTCCTGCTTGGCGACGGCCGCGAGCAGGGTGGCCGGCACGCCGTACTTCTGCTCGGCGGCCTGGAAGAGACCGGAGTACGGCGTGTTCAGCACGCCCGACGCGGCGGTGGCAGGCCCGGCGACGCGCGCCGTGGTGGTGCTGTCCGGCAGGATGCGCCGGATGGCGACGGGAGTCGCGTAGACGTCGGAGACCTCGACCTTCTCGCCCGGCCGCGGCGCGTGGATCATCTTGCCGTCGCCGATGTAGATCGCGATGTGGTTGACCCGCGGGCTGCCGAAGGCGAGCAGGTCGCCGGGACGGGCCTGGTCGAGGCTGGCGACCTTCTGGCCCTGGGTGGCCTGCTGGTAGGACACGCGCGGCAGGTCGATGCCGAGGTTCTTGTAGACGAGCTGCACGAGGCCGGAGCAGTCAAGCCCCTTCTGCGGGTCGGTGCCGCCCCAGACGTAGGGGATGCCGAGGTACTGACGCGCCTCGGCCACCACGGCCTGCTCGCTGGCACCACCGGCGGCGGCCGGGGCCGCGGGGTCGGTGAGCCCGGTGACGGCGGAGAGGTCGACGCCGGTCGTCGAGCCCGGACCCTCGGTCGCGGCGGTGAGCGCCTGGGCGAACGCCTGCCCGCCGGCGACGCCGCCGGTGCGGCCGAGGCCGCGGTCGAGCATCGCGAACTGGCCCTGCAGCTGCTGAATGCGGGCCGCGACGTCGGAGACGCTCATCGCTCGGCCCCCTGTTCCTCGCCTGCCCGCCGCAGCCACGCGGTCGCGGCGAGGTCGTCGAGCTCGGCCGCCTCGCGGCGGCTCCGCTCGTCGGCGCGCGCGGCGCGGCGACGGTCGAGCAGCTGGTCGGCCACCTGCACCGCCGTACGGTCGGCGACCCAGCGCAGCCGCGCCTCGTCGGCGATCCGCGCGCTCGCGGCGGCGGTCTCCTCGGTCGACCGCTTGTCGTCGGCCATGGCCTCGAGCAGCATCCGGTGCATCTGGAAGTCGGCGAGCATGCCGGTGCCGAACGTCGGAGCACCGGCCAGTCGGCCGCGGGCACGGGCCGCGGCAGCCTCGGCGACGCGCTGCTCGGTCAGAGCGCGCTGGAGACCGACACGGGCGTCGTTCTCGCGGGCGACGCGGACGCGGCGTACGGCGGCGAGGCCGCGGTCGTCGGCGTGGACCTTGCCGTTACTGGAGGTGCTCATGTGGTCTCCAGCAGGGTGTGGAGGCGCTGCCAGGTCTCGGCGGCGCTGCTGCGCTCGTCGAGGTCCTGGCGGAGGAACTCGTCCACCAGCGGCAGCAGTGCGATGGCACGGTCGGCGTCGGGGTTGCCGCCGGGGACGTAGGCGCCGATCTCGACGAGCTCGCGTACGTCGCGGTGGGCGGCGAGCAGGCGGCGCAGGGCGACGGCGTCACCGCGCTGTTCGGGCGTGGTGACGGCCGAGACGACACGGGAGACGGACTCGAGCACGTCGATGGCGGGGAAGTGCCCGCTGGTGGCGAGCCGCCGGGACAGCACCACGTGACCGTCGAGGATCGAGCGCGCTGTGTCGCCGATCGGGTCCTGCATGTCGTCGCCCTCGACGAGGACGGTGTAGATGCCGGTGATGCTGCCGACCTCGCCCGGTCCGGCGCGCTCGAGCAGCCGCGGCAGCAGACCGAAGACGCTCGGCGGGTAGCCGCGGGTGGCCGGGGGCTCGCCGGCGGACAG
>DASURB010000149.1:0-2839 GCA_036280235.1 Nocardioides sp. | reverse complement strand
GATCGTGGTCGAGAGGCCCACCGCGTCCCCGACGATCTTGGGCTGGATGATGCTCTGGATGACGACGTTCAGCACGCTGTAGACGACGAGCACACCGATCATCAGCGTGGGCCCGCCCTCGAGCAGGGCGATCACCGCCGGCGGGACGACGCCGATCACGAACCCGATGTTCGGGATGTAGTTGGTGATGAACGCGAGCAGTCCCCACAGCAGCGCGACCGGCACTCCCATCCACGCGAGGGCAATGGTGTCGAGGACGGCCACGACGAGCCCGAACACGGTGGAGACGACGAGGTAGCGGCGGACCGAGCTGCCGAACGAGGTCAGCGCCGACACCCAGTGCTCGTGACCGGACGGCAGCGCTGCCAGACGCTGGGAGAACAGCGAGGCGTCGGCCACCATGAACAGCACGAGCGTGATCACGAAGAACAGGCTCGACAGCACGCCCAGGAAGCCGGCCGCGAGGCCGCCGGCCAGAGCCACGAGACGGCTGAAGTCGAACGCCCCCACGATGTTGTCGATCTGCTCCTGGCCCACCCCCTGCCGGCCGAGCCAGTCGACGACCACCCCGACGATCTGCTCCATCTCCTCCTGGTACGACGGGAGCAGCGTCGCGAACCGCGCAACGGTCACGGTCATCGCGACGGTGAACCCGACCAGCCCGACGTAGATGGTGAGGATGGTCGCGGTCGCGGCCGCCCATCTCGGGACCCCGTGCCGTTCCAGGCCGAGCCGCATCGGCTGCGTGCCGAGGACCAGGACGAGCGCCAGGAACGCCGGTCCCACGATGTCCGACAGCTGCCGCACCCCGAGGACGACGATGACGGCAGCAGCGAGTCCGACGAGGATCACGAACAGGCGGGAAGACTCCGCTTTCTCCGTCGCGACCGCGCGCCCGCCGCTCACGGCGGCCTCAGTGGGCTCGCCGGGAGAGGAAGTCGGCACAACGAGCAGTCGTGCTCAGCTCGGGGTAGTCGTCCTCGTCGATGCGCACACCGCTGGCGGTGACGAGGAGCTCCACGAAGCTCAGGAAGTCCAGCGAGTCGAGCTCGAAGGTGCGGCGGAGGTCGGCGTCGTCGGCAACGGCGTCGACGTCGGCGTCCGGCACGATGCGGCGGACCGCCCGTTGCACCATGCCCCGGGCCTCATCGTGCGTGATGTTCATAGCTCCTCCGGGTGCTGCAACAGCTGCTCGATCGTGTTGAGGAACTGGGCACCGGTTGCGCCGTCCGTGGCGCGGTGGTCGCCGGAGAGGGTCAGCCGCACGGTCGGGCGGACGGTGAGCATCCCGTTCACGGCCCACGGGTGCTCGGTGACCCGGCCGACACCGAGCAGCGCGACCTGCGGCGGGTAGATGATCCCGAAGACCTCCTCGACGCCCTGGTCGCCGAGGTCGGTGACGGTGAGGGTCGGGTCGGCGAGCTCGGCACGCTTGAGCCGTCCGGCCCTGGCTCTCTTCACGAGGTCGCGGAGGGCGGCCATCAGCTCGGGCAAGCTGAGGTCGGCGGTGTGGTGGATCGCCGGAGCGACCAGCGCGCCGTCGCGCACCCGGACCGCGACACCGAGGTGCACGTCGTCGGCCGGGTGGAACTCGTCGAGGACCCAGAAGCCGTTCAGCTCAGGGTGCCTGCGCGCGGCCAGCGCCGTCGCCTTGAGGATCGCGGCGGCCGGCACGATCCGTTCGCTCACAGGGCGCTCGCGGTTCGTGCGGTGCATCCACTCGGTGAGCTCGCGCAGGTCGACGGTGGTCGCCACGTAGTAGTGCGGGATCTCCCGCTTCGCCCGCGACATCAGCGCCGCGATCGTCGCGCGGCTGCCGCGCGGGGCGGCGGGCTGGACCTCGGGGGGAGCCTCCACCGGGGCCGGCTGCTCCGTGGTCTGCTCGCGGGCCGCGAGCACGTCGTCGGCCTGCACGGTCCCGCCGGGGCCGGTGGCCGCGACGCGGGCCAGGTCGACGCCGAGCTCCCGGGCCAGCCGTCGGGCGTAGGGAGAGGCGCGCCGCCCCGGGCGCACCCCAGCGGCGGCACGGTCGACGTCCTCGCGCGTGACGGCGCCGTCCGGGCCCGTCCCGACGACGGCCTTCAGGTCGACGCCGAGCTCGGCGGCGTGGTGCCGTAGCGGCGGAGCCGGCGCGCGGTGGGGGCGCTCCGCCCGCCGCTTGGCAGCCGGTTGCGCCGGGGGAGCGGCAACGGGCTCGGGGACAGGGGTGGCCGTAGCGGGGGACACGGCAGCACCCAGCGGCGCCAGCCTGGCCAGCGGCGTGCCGACCGCGACACGGGTCCCCGGTGCGACGAGGAAGGCGTCCACGACACCGTCGTCGAAGGACTCCACCTCGATCGCGGACTTGTCGGTGTCCACCACCGCGATCGGGTCGCCCCGGTGGACGGTGTCGCCCTCGTGCACGAGCCACTCGACGAGCGTGCCGGCGTCCATGTCGGCGCCGAGCGACGGCATCTTGAACTCCGCCACCTCAGCTCACCGCCGTCCGCGCAGCCGCCGCGATCGTGGCGGGCTGGGGGAGAGCGGCGTCCTCGAGGTGCTTTGCGTACGGCATCGGCACCTCGGCCGAGCAGACCCGGCCGACCGGACTGTCGAGGTCGAAGAAGCACTGCTCGGTGATCCGCGCGCTCACCTCGGCGGAGAGACTCCCACTGCGCCAGCCCTCGTCGACGACGACGGCGCGGTGCGTGTGGCGTACCGACGCCATGATCGTCTCGTCGTCGAGCGGCCGGAGGCTGCGCAGGTCGACCACCTCGGCGTCGATACCGTCCGCGGCGAGCTGCTCGGCCGCCTCGAGGGTCTTGGGCAGCGAGCCGCCATAGCTGACCAGGGTCAGGTC
>DASURB010000148.1:0-5603 GCA_036280235.1 Nocardioides sp. | reverse complement strand
CGCCTGGAGCTGCTTGATCTGGGTCTCGAAGTCGGGTCCTGCCACGGGGGCGAGCCTACGCGGGCCCGCCGTACCACCGCATACCGAGACCCCGGCACGGGTACGGGTCTCTGGACACGCGCAAGCGGACCGAAGGAGGAGCCGTGCCGCAGCAAGCCTGGAACCAGAAGCGCGAGCGTCAGTACGAGCACATCAAGGAGGGCCTCGAGGACCGCGGTCGCTCCGAGGACACCGCGGAGGAGATCGCCGCGCGCACCGTCAACAAGGAGCGCGCCCGCTCCGGGGAGTCGAAGCAGGCCAGCCGCTCGTCCACGCAGGACGTCTCCTCCGGTCACCGCGGCGGGAAGCGGTCGCACCGCGGCGCCGGCGGGCGCACCAAGGAGCAGCTCTACAACGAGGCCAAGAAGAAGGGCATCAGCGGACGCTCCAAGATGAGCAAGTCCGAGCTCGAGAAAGCGGTGGGGCGCTGAGCGAGGACCGGGGCTCGGGCCCCGCGACCGCCGACGGCGGGGGCCAGGAGTCCGACAAGGAACGCCTCTCCCGCAACTTCAACGAGCTTCTGCAGGAGCTGCGCGTCAGCCAGACCGGCGTGCAGATCCTGACCGGCTTCCTGCTGACCGTGCCGTTCACCCAGCGGTTCCCCGACCTCGACGCGGTGCAGCGCGACGGCTACCTGGCCGTGCTGGTCGGGTCGGTCATCGCCACCGGCTTCATCATCGCGCCGGTCCCTCTGCACCGGATGCTGTTCCGGCAGGGCGAGAAGGAGTGGATCGTGCACGCGGCCAGCCGGCTGGCCCAGGCCGGGCTCGCCACGCTGGCGCTCACCGTGGCCGGGGTGGTGTGGCTGGTGTTCGACGTGGTGGTCGGTCGTGAAGCCGCGGTCGTCGTCGGGCTGGTCGCTTTCGCCTTCCTGGCGACGTTGTGGTTCGTGCTGCCGCTGCTGAAGCGGGCCGACTGAGCCGGAGCGTCAGTCGCTGACCACCACGAACGACGCGGCGGTCGCGCTGATCCGCGGCGTGCCGGTCCAGCCGGGCGGGGTGAACGGCAGGTCGAGCGGCGCGGACACCCGCACGACGATGCGGTCGGTGCGGGCGTCGACGTCGACGCGCAGCCCGGCGTACTCGCGCGTCGCGCCGACCTGCGCGAGGTACTGCGCCACGTAGTCGCGCGCCACCTCAGGGTCGACGAGCGCGACCTCGCCGAGGCCGCCGTCGTAGACCTGCTCTCCCTGGATGCCGTCGGCCGCGGCGAGGGCGGCTCCGTCGGCGAGGTTGTCGAGGCCCGCTCGGCGCAGGTACGCCGCCGACGCGTCGACCGTCACGCCGACGAGCACCATCAGGACCACTGCGAGGCCGACGAGCAGCAGCGCGGTCTGGCCGTCCTCGCCCGGCCGTCGCTCGGGCCGTCTCATGACCGGTCCTCGCGGAACGACCCGTAGGGCACGGTGTGCGCGGCGTCAACCCGGATGCTCGGCGCGCCGTCGCCGAGCACGTCCGGCATCAGCGGCAGGCGCACCTGCGTGTGCACGTCGACGACCACGACGGACCCGGGTGCGAGACACGACCCGGCGGGCTGGCACGCGATGTCGACACGGACCGCGCGCGGGTCGACGCGCTGGTCGCCGAGCGCGACCGCGGCCGCCTCCCGTGCCTGTGCCGTGGCGGCGGTGGCGTCGGGGGCCAGGACGAAGGCGCGACCTGCCGCGCGGGCCGCGGCGGTGGCCGCGAACGCGTGCCGTTGTACGTCGTACACCGCGAGCACGACGTACACGAGCGGCACCATCAGCAGGATCGCCAGCCAGGTGACCTCGATGAGGGCGGTGCCGCGCTCGTCGCGGCGGCTCACGGGACCGGCTCCTCAACCGCGTGCCCGGTCGACACGAGGCGTACGTTGGGTCCCCACAGTCCGAGCGGCGGGACCTCGGCGACGACCCGGACCTCGACTCCCGGGGCGCCGCGGACTGTGGCGGGGTGTGCGACGACGTCGCGGGCGAACCGGGCGGCGAGCGCTCCGGTGATCTGGCTGCGAGTGCGCGCGGCGCCGTCGGCGGGGCCGCGATCGGCGGTCGCGGCGTAGCGGGCCCCCTCGGAGGCCGCGGACGTCAGCGTGTTGCGGACGTGCAGCACCAGCGCCACCTGGCAGATCCCGAGAAACAGCGGCAGCACGACGACCAGCACCAGCACGAAGTCGACGACGGCGGAGCCGCGCTCACCGCGCCGGCCGACGCGGTCAGCCCACCGAGCCGAGCGCGTCACGCAGCATCGAGACCAGCTCGGGGCCGGCGACGGCCCAGATCGCGGCCACGAGACCGGCGGTCATCACGGTGATCATCACCCACCCCGGGACGTCACCCCGCTCTCCGCGGCGAGCCGCGCGCAGGGCGGCCAGGTGACTGTCGAGCGCGGTCAGGAGTCGGTGGGTCATGAGGTCCCCCTCGGTGCGGACGGGTGTGCGGGTCATGGCGTGACGAGCCGGAGGCCGACGACCCCGGGCCAGAAGGCGAACAGGATCGTGATCGGCAGGACCAGGAAGACGACCGGGACCATCATCAGCACCTCGCGGCGGGCGCCGGTCTCGATGAGCGCGCGGCGGCCGGCCTCGCGGGCGTCGGCGGCCTGGGCGTGGAGGACGGCGGCCAGCGGCGTGCCGCGGTCGACGGCCACGGCCATCGCCTCCGCGAACCGGGCGACCGCCGGCAGCCCGGACCGCGCCGCCCAGGCGTCCAGCGCGGCGGCGACCGGCGCGCCGGTGCGGACGTCGGCGAGCACGCGGTGGATCTCGTCGCCCATCTCACCGCGGCATCTCGCCGCGACCCGGTCGAGCGCGGCCACCGGTCCCTCGCCGGCCCCGACCGCGAGGGCGAGCAGCTCGGCGACGGTCGGGAACTGGGCGAGGATCCGGCGTTCGCGCTCGGCCGCCTGAGCGGTGAGCCTGTTCTCGCGCAGGAGCACGCCGGCGGCGAAGGCGACCAGGCACAGCACGAGCAGCGGCACGGTGCGGCCGGGCGACCGGAGCGCCACGACGAGCGTGAGCGCCGCGGCGCCGCCGAAGCCGGCCAGCCCCCAGAGCACCTGCTCGACGCGGAAGTCGCGCACGGACATGTCGAGCCCGGCGCGGTCGAGCCGTCGACGGATCGACGCGGACCCACCCAGCACCCGCTCGACGGAACCGGCGGCCGCCATCAGCACCGGACCGAACACGGCCCGGAACGGTCCCGGCGTACGGACCCCGGGCACGCCGCGCGCGGCCATCTGCGGCAGGTCGCGCACGTAGGGCAGCACGCGGACCTCGAGCGTCGGGCGTCGCGCCAGCACGGCGCGGGCGATCAGGACGAGTCCCAGCCCGAGCGCGACGCCGACGGCCGCGCCACCCACACTCACGCTCACGCGAGCACCCGCCGTTCGACCGGGAGCCGTCCGATGCGGACCATCAGCCGGTAGGCGACCAGCGACAGCCCGCCGCCGACGGCGAGCACGACCGCGCCCTCGGTGGACGCGTAGCGGCTGATCACCTCGCGCTGGAAGCTCAGCATGAGCAGCACCAGCCACGGCGCGGCGACGGCCAGCCGGGCGCCGACGACCGTCCAGGTCTGGCGCGACTCGAGCTCGGACCGGGTGCGGGCGTCGTCGCGCAGGAAGCCGGACAGGTTGCGCAGCACGCCGCCGAGCTCGCCGCCGCCGACCTCGCGAGCGACGCGCAGCCCTTCCACGACGCGGTCGCCGACTGGGTCGGCAAGACGGTCCTTGAGCCGGTCGAGCGACTCGCCGAAGCGGCCGGTGAGCTGGTAGTCGGTGGCGAACGCGTCGAAGTGCGGCCGCAGCGGCTCGGGCCCGCGCTTGCCGAGCGCGGAGAGCGCCTCGGGAAGCGACAGACCGGCGCGTACGGCGGAAGCCAGGTTGTCGACCGCCTCCGGCCACACGTCGAGCAGCTCCCGCTGCCGCCGGCGGGCGCGTCCGGTGAGCAGCGACACCGGGAGATAGGCGGCGAGCAGCCCGAACGCGCCCGCCACGGTCGGCGTACCCGAGACGAGCTGGAGGAGCAGCGCCGCGGCCACTCCGCAGATCGCGCACACCGTGAGCAGCTGCGCGGGCGAGGTGGACTCGAGGCCCGCGCGCGCCAGCATGTCGGTCACGCGGCCGGGCCGGTCCGACGCGTTGGCGCGGCGCTCGACGGGCGAGGTGAGCGCGAGCCACACCAGCAGGAGGCCGACGCCCGCGACGAGTCCGACGGCGAGTCCCACGTCAGCCTCCCGCCAGCAGCGAGGCGAGGTCGAGGCCGGCGCGCTCGAAGTGCTCGCGCCGCGGCGGCATGCCCTGCGCGCGGACCAGCTCGTCGCCGCGTCGAACGAACAGCGCCTCGGTCTCGATGACGTCGTTCTCGACCCGGCCGGGCACGCCGACGACCTCCTGGACGCGGCGTACGCCGTGGCGGTCGATGCCGAGGTGGACGACGATGTCCACGGACGCTGCGACTGTGGGTACGACGAAGCGCGGGCTGATGTTCTCACCGGCGAGGAGCGGCAACGTACACATCTTGACCAGCGCCTCACGAGCGGAGTTGGCGTGCAGGCTGGCCATGCCCGGCAGACCGGCGTTGAGCGCGAGCAGCAGGTCGAGGCACTCCTCCGAGCGCACCTCACCGACGATGATCCGGCTCGGGCGCATCCGCAGGCTCTCCTTGACCAGGTCGCGAAGCCGGACCTCGCCAGTGCCTTCGAGGCCCTGCTGGCGCGTCTGCAACGCCACCCAGTCCGGGTGGTGGAAGCGCAATTCGTAGACCTCTTCGACCGAGATCACCCGCTCGTGTCCGGGGATCGCGCTGGCGAGGCAGTTCAGCAGCGTGGTCTTGCCTGCCTGCGTGCCGCCGGAAACCAGGACGTTGAGGCCGGAGACGATCGCGGCGTCGAGGAACTTCGCGGCCTGTGCCGACAGGCTGCCCAGCCCGACCAGGTCGTCGAGACGCGCGGCCTTCACGACGAACTTCCGGATGTTCACCGCGCTGAACCCGCGCGCGATTCCTTCCAGGACGACGTGCAGACGATGGCCCTGCGGCAGCATCGCGTCGACGAACGGCTGGCTCACGTCGACGCGTCGCCCGCTGGACTTGAGCATCCGCTCGACCAGCTCGGTGACCTGCGCCGCGGTCAGGATCGTGGTGGTCAGCTCGTGCTTGCCGGCACGAGCGACGAAGACGCGGCTCGGATCATTGATCCAAATCTCTTCTACCTCGGAATCGTCCAGGTAGCGCTGCAGCGGGCCGAAGCCCGAGATCCGCGCGACCAGCTCGTCGACGGCCGTGCCGGCGTCCGGCAGCGGCAGCACGGCGCCGGTGAGCGAGCGCTCGTCGTGCTCTGCCACGAGACGTGCGGCAAGCCGGCGTACGGCGGCCGGGTCACGCTGGGGATCGAGCGCCTCACGCCGTACCGCGTCGCGCAGCGACGCGTCCAGGTCCTCGAGCTGCGCCTCGTGCGCGTCGATCCGGGTCAGGCTCATGCCCCCGCCTCAAGCACTGGTCCCGCCGAGCCGGGGACCCGTGCGGCTGAGTCTCCCCGATGAACAATCCAGACGGAACCCCCGAAACCGATCTGTGGAAACCGGTGCCTG
>DASURB010000147.1:0-13738 GCA_036280235.1 Nocardioides sp. | reverse complement strand
CGTCGGTGCCGGCGTACGCCGCATGGACGCGCGTCGCAAGGAGCGCGAGCGGCTGGTCAAGCGCTGGGGCGACCCGCCGCAGAAGCCGTGGATCTACCTGATCGTCGCGACCGGCGACATCTACGAGGACATCCCGCAGGCACAGCAGGCCGCGCGCGAGGGTGCCGACGTGATCGCGGTGATCCGCTCGACCGGCCAGTCCCTGCTCGACTACGTGCCCGAGGGCGCGACGAGGGAGGGCTTCGCCGGCACCTACGCCACGCAGGAGAACTTCCGCCTGATGCGGGCGGCGCTCGACGAGTCGAGCAAGGAGCTCGGCCGCTACGTCCGGCTGACCAACTACGCCTCGGGTCTGTGCATGCCGGAGATCGCGGCGCTGGCCGGTCTCGAGCGGCTGGACATGATGCTCAACGACTCGATGTACGGGATCCTCTTCCGCGACATCAACCCGATCCGCACGTTCGTCGACCAGCGGTTCAGCCGCCAGGTCCACGCGCGCGCCGGGATCATCATCAACACCGGCGAGGACAACTACCTCACCACCGCGGACGCGGTCGAGGCCGCGCACACGGTGACGGTGAGCCAGCTGCTCAACGAGTACTTCGCCAAGGAGGCCGGCCTCGAGGACTGGCAGCTCGGCCTCGGCCACGCGTTCGAGATCAACCCGGACCTGCCCGACAGCTTCCGGATGGAGCTCGCGCACGCGCTGCTCGCCCGGCAGCTGTTCCCGAACGCGCCGCTGAAGTGGATGCCGCCGACGCGGCACATGACCGGCGACGTGTTCCGCGGCTACATGCTGGACGCGTTCTTCAACCTCGTCGGCACGCTCACCGGCCAGGGCATCCTGCTCGTCGGCATGATGACCGAGGCCGTCGTGACGCCGTGGCTGTCCGACCGCGACCTGGCCCTGCAGAACGTCCGCTACGTGCTCAATGCCGCCGGCAACCTGCACGAGGACTTCCAGCCGGCGCCGGACGGGTTCATCAACCAGCGCGCGCGGCAGGTGCTCGCCGAGAGCATCGACCTGCTCGAGCGGATCCTGGCGCACGAGTCGAAGACCGGTCTGCTCGACGCGATCGCCGACGGCACGTTCGGCCTCATGAAGCGTCCCGCCGACGGCGGCCGCGGCCTCGACGGCGTGGCCCGGAAGTCCCCGGCGTACTACAACCCGGCCAGCGAGATCCTGGAGGAGAAGTGATGGAAGTGGTCTCGACGGGCTCGACCACCCGCGAGGAGTCGACCGTCAAGGAGGGCCAGATCCTTCGTCCGTACGGCGACACCACCGGCGACGGCATGGTGCAGCTGTCGTTCACACTGCCGATCTCGTCTTTGGGGCAGCACGCCAAGATCGCCGAGGGCGCCGCCGCGCAGCTCGCCAACAAGATGGGCATCGACCCCGCGATGGTCGTGCACGCCAAGGCGATGGGGCCGGACTTCACGTTCTTCGTGGTCTACGGCCGGGTGAACCACCTGGTCGACACCAGCAAGGTGCAGGTCGTCGAGCGCGACTACCCGCTGCTGTCGCCCAAGGAGGTCAACCTCGCGATCCGCAAGGGCCTGCGCCGCCGGATGGTCGTCGTCGGCGGCTGCATCGGCACCGACGCGCACACCGTCGGCATCGACGCGATCCTGAACATCAAGGGGTTCGCGGGGGAGAAGGGCCTGGAGTACTACCGCGAGATCAAGGTCGTGAACCTCGGCGCGCAGGTCTCCGTGCCGCAGCTCGTCGAGCGCGCCAAGGCCGAGAAGGCCGACGCGATCCTGGTCTCCCAGGTCGTCACCCAGCGTGACGCGCACATCCACAACACCAAGGAGATGTCCGCGGCGTTCCGCGAGTCGTACCCGCGCGACAGGCAGCCGCTGCTGATCGTCGGCGGCCCGCGCTTCGACGAGAACATGGCCGGGGAGCTCGGCGTCGACCGGGTGTTCGCCCGCGGTACGACGCCGGGCGAGGTGGCGTCGTACCTCGTCGACCAGCTCGTCACCCACCGCCCGCCGCGCAGCGAGAGGAAGGCGTCATGAGCGGCCTCGACAGGCTCGACCACCCGAAGGCAGAGGCCGGCCTGAAGGTCACCCACCGCCGCTACGTGCCCTACTCCCACGCGCACTACGCCGGCAACCTCGTCGACGGGGCGTACTCGCTCGGCCTGTTCGGCGACGTCGCCACCGAGATGTGCATCGTGACCGACGGCGACGAGGGTTTGTTCGCCTCCTACAGCGACGTGCAGTTCCGCGCGCCGGTGCGCGCCGGTGACGTCCTGGAGATCACCGCGGAGCTGGTGAAGGTCGGTCGCCGTTCGCGCACGCTCGACCTGCAGTGCCTGGTCGTGGGGCGCGGCCGGCCGGACCGGGGAGAGTCGGCGGCCGAGATGCTGACCGAGCCGATCGTGGCGACGACGGCGACGGGGGTCGTCGTCGTACCACCTCCCGCCGACGCTTCCTGACAGCGACACCCCGCCGTCTCCACAGCCGTCCGGCGTGTCGCGTCGCGACACGCCGGAGGAAGTGAAATTGCCGGGTGAAATCGATCCGGACGGGACCTTGCGTTGACCTGCATATTCATCCGTTTGCGCAGGTCAGGAGGCGCTTGACAGCGGCGGCGACACTCAGCATCGTTCCTCATCGTCCACCAAGCAGGCCGAGGCCGTGAGCTGTCGTCATGGTGGTCGCGACACCGGGTCGGGTACCACGAACCCGGAGGTCGCGGTCTCCGGATGTCGGTGCCACGACCGCGGGGTGGGACACGAAGAGAGCCCGAAGCCCAGTAGACAACGGCAACGACTTCCGCAGCCAGCGGGAGCGGGGTCGGTCCGAAGGGTGTCGGGCTCTTTTCGCGTCCGCTTGCGGGCGCTTCGCGCACGCCAGCAAGGACGCGAGGTCGAGGAGCCGGGTTGGGCCGGAGCCTGCGAGGGGACAACCGCGGCGTCCCGGGATCCGTCGCGCGGCGCAACGTCCGGGACGTTGCGGTTTGGTCCCCAACCGCAAGTTCCAGCGCCAGCACATTGCGGTTGGGGACCAAACCGCAAGCGCAAACGCTTGCGGATTGCGGTTCGTGACCAATCGGTGAGGGCGAGCAACGGCCGGAACGGGCGCCGGTAGATTTGAGCGGTGACCAGCCTGCCCGCCCGACTGCTGCTCGCGGTGGTCTCGGGACTGGCCACCGCGCTGGCGTTCGAGCCGTTCGCGCTGGCCTACCTCGCCCCGCTCGGCGTCGCGGGGATGACGCTCGCGGCCGTCGGCACCCGCCCGCGCACCGGGTTCGTCGTCGGGCTGGCCTACGGCGTCGCCTACCTGGGGCTGCTGCTGCCGTGGCTGCAGGTGATCCACCCGGCAGCCTGGCCGGCGCTCGCACTGCTCGAGGCGCTGTTCCTCGGCCTCGGTGGCGCCATCACGACGGTCGTCGCCCGGCTCCCGGCGTGGCCGGTGTGGGTCGCGGCTACGTGGGTGCTGGTGGAGCTGCTGCGCAGCCTGGTGCCGTTCGGCGGGTTCCCGTGGGGCCGGCTCGGCTTCGCGGTCGTCGACACCCCGGCACTGGAGACGGTGGCGTACGTCGGCGTCCCCGGCACCACGTTCCTGGTCGCGCTGCTGGGCGCGACGCTCGCATGGCTGGTGCGTGACGGGCGCCGCCGGCCACTGCGCGGCGTCGGGGCCCTCGCCGGCGTGGCCGTGCTGCTTGTCCTGGCCTCCGGCTTCCCGCTGCCCGGCGCGCCCGGCCCGACCGAGGAGCCGGCCATCGTCAGGATCGCGGCCGTCCAGGGCGACGTGCCCGGCGTCGGGCTCGACGCGTTCAGCGAGCGCCGGGCCGTGCTCGACAACCACGTGAACGCCACCCTCGAGCTCGCCGACCGGGTCCGGGCGGACGGCACGATCCCGCCCGACCTCGTGGTCTGGCCGGAGAACTCCTCCGACATCGACCCGTTCACCGACGCGACCGTCGAGCACGACGTGGCCGACGCCGCCCGCGCCGTCGGCGTACCCCTGCTGATGGGCACCGCGGTCGGCGATCGCACCGACAGCGGTTGGTACAACCGCGCGATCGTCTGGTCGCCCGAGGGTCGGCCGCAGGCGTCGTACGACAAGCAGCTCCCGGTGCCGTTCGGCGAGTACGTCCCGCTGCGCCCGCTGCTGGCGCCGTACATCCCGCTCCTCGACCAGATCCCCAGCGACATGATCCGCGGCACCGAGCCGGGCGTCCTCGACGTCGGCTTCGACATCGGCGTCGCGATGTGCTTCGAGGTCGCCTACGACGACCTGCTGCACGACCTCGTCGACGGCGGCGCCGGTGTCATCGTCGTGCCGACCAACAATGCGACCTACACCGGCACCGGCCAGATCGAGCAGCAGTTCGCGATGTCCCGGGTTCGGGCGGTGGAGACCGGGCGGTACGTCGTGGTCGCGTCGACCAACGGGATCTCCGGGGTGATCGCGCCGGACGGCTCGGTCGTCGAGCGCGCCCCGCAGCGCACGACGGCCGTCATCGAGGAGTCCGTCCAGCTGCGCTCGGCCGTGCTGCCCGCCGTACGCCTGGGGGAGTGGCTGGAGTGGGGACTGGCGGGTCTCGCGGTTCTCGCCACCGGGGCCGCGCTGGTGGGCTACCGTCGGCGCTCGCCCGTCGCCCCGCCCGAGAAGGTCCATGAGCACTCCTGACGCCGGCCACGCCGGCAGAGCCGTCATGGTGGTCCCCACGTACAACGAGGCCGCCAACCTCGCCTGGATCGTCGGGCGCCTGCGCGCCGCGCAGCCCGAGGTCGACGTGCTGGTCGTCGACGACGGGTCGCCCGACGGCACCGGACGGATCGCCGACGGGCTGGCCGCGGAGGATGCCGCCGTGAGCGTGGTGCACCGCACCGAGAAGGCCGGGCTCGGCGCGGCGTACCTGCACGGGTTCCGGGTCGCCCTCGACCGCGGGTACGACGTGATCGGGGAGATGGACGCCGACGGGTCCCACCAGCCCGAGCAGCTGCACCGGCTGCTCGACGCGCTCGCGGACGCCGACCTGGTGATCGGGTCGCGCTGGGTGCCCGGCGGCGCGGTCGTCAACTGGCCGCTGCACCGCAAGGCCCTGTCCGTCGGCGGCAACATCTACGCCCGGCTCGCATTGGGCATCCCGGTACGCGACGTCACCGCCGGCTACCGCGTCTTCCGCCGCACCACGCTCGAGAAGATCCAGCTCGAGACGGTCGAGTCCGCCGGCTACTGCTTCCAGGCCGACCTCGCCTGGCGCACGCACCGGGCCGGCCTGCGGGTCGTCGAGGTGCCGATCGAGTTCGTGGAGCGGGTCCGCGGCGAGTCCAAGATGGACCGCGCGGTTGCCACCGAGTCGCTGCGGCGCATCACCCGCTGGGGCCTCGCCGAGCGTCGGCGTCAGGCCGGCGACGTAGTCTCGAGGGTGCGAAGCCGACGCCGATGACCGGCCGATGACCCGGGGAGGACCCATGCGACGACTGGTGCCGTGGTGGGTGCTGGCCCTGCTGTTCGTGGTCGTCCCGATCGTCGAGATCTACGTGATCGTCCAGGTCGGCCAGGTGATCGGGCCGTGGTGGACGATCCTCCTGCTGCTCGCGGCCGGGTTCGCCGGCAGCTGGCTGGTCAAGCGCGAAGGCGGCCGCGCCTGGCGCGCCCTGCGCGAGGCGCTCGCCGAGCACCGTATGCCGGCCCGTGAGCTCGCCGACGGCGCGCTGATCCTGATCGGCGGCACGCTGCTGCTGACCCCGGGCTTCCTGTCCGACATCGTCGGGACGTTCCTGATCCTGCCGGTGACCCGGCCGGTGGCGCGCGCCGCGCTCACCCGGATCGTGACCCGCAAGCTCCTCGGCGCCGACGTCCGTCTGGCGGGCACCGGTCCGCGTTCTTCCCAGGCACGACAAAGCCCCGGCACCCACGACGGGGTGGTCCGGGGCGAGGTCGTCGACGACTGAGCCCTCGACGGGCCCCTGTCGTCACGCGGGTCGGGTCAGGCCGACTTGGCCTTCTTCTTGTTCTGCCGGTGCAGGTGCGCCGGACCGATCTCGCCCGACCGCAGCAGCTCGATGCGCTCGGCGAGAATCTCTTCCAGCTCCTTGATGGAGCGCCGCTCGAGCAGCATGTCCCAGTGCGTGCGGGCAGGCTTCTCGGCCTTCTCCTCCGGCGTCTGACCGTGCTTGCTCAGCGCCTCGGCACCGCAGCGCGGGCACTCCCAGACCGCGGGCACCTCGGCCTCGACGGACATCGGGATCTCGAACTCGTGCCCCTGAGGGCACCGGTACCCGATGTTCTGACGCGCAGCGAACTCGATGCCGCGCTCGTCCTCGAAGCTCTGACCCCCGAGACGGGCGCCGCGCAGTGTCCGCTCTCCCATGAGCGTCCTCCACTCCCTGTTGATTCCCCGTGTGCATCATCGGGACGGCCGACCGCGCACACCGTCGGTCGTCTGCCTCGTCCCACCAGTCCCAACGAACACCCCCGTCGGGAGATTCCCGGGCGGGCCGTCGGGACGTGTCCATCCCGCGTCCAAGGTACCCGGATCGGCCGGGGCACACACCTTGAAAGGCGGCCCCCCTCACACGACCGCGTCACACCACCCTCAGGCGACCCGCAAGCGACTCGCAGAGGAGCTCAGAGGACCCCAGAGGAGCTCAGACGACCTGCGGGACCTCGTTACCCGCGTCACGGATGCCCTTGGCGGTGTCCACCCGCCACAGCAGCGCCCCGCCGATGACGAAGAACGCGATCAGGGCGAAGACCGCCGGCCGGTACGAGTCGGTGAGCTGGTAGACCAGCCCGAACACCAGCGTGCCGAACCACGACGTACCCCGCTCCATCGCGTGGTAGAAGCTGAAGTACTCCGCCTCCTTGCCGCGCGGGATCAGCAGGCTGAAGTACGACCGAGCCAACGCCTGGGTGCCGCCGAGAACGATGCCGATCGCGATCGCCAGCAGCAGGAACGGCAGGAACCGCCGCTCCGGCACGAACAGCGCCGCTGTCACGATTCCCATCCAGATGACCAGCCCGAAGAGGATCACCGCCTTCGCGCCGAACCGCCCCGCGGCACGGCCGAAGGCGAGGGCGCCGAAGACCGCGACGAACTGGACGACGAGGTACGTCGCCAGCACCGTGCCGGTCTCGAAGCCGAGCTCCTCGACGCCGTAGATCGATGCGGACGAGATGACCGTCTGGATGCCGTCGTTGAAGAACAGGTAGGCGAGCAGGAACGTCAGCGTGACGGGGTAGGCCCGCATCCCCTTCAGCGTGCGCCAGAGCTGGCCGAAGCTGCGCTGAACGACCGACCCGACCACCGGCTCGACCTGCTCCGGCGGACGGTTGCGGATGCCCCGGAACGGGATGAAGGTGAAGCCCGCCCACCACACGGCCGCCGAGAGCATGCTGAGCCGCACCGCGAGCCCCTGGTCCATCCCGAGGGCGTCGTGGAAGGTCACCATCAGGAAGTTCAGCGCCAGCAGCAGGCCGCCGCCCGCGTAGCCCATCGCCCAGCCGCGCGAGGACACCCGGTCGCGCTCGTCCTCCTCGGCGATGAGGCAGAGGATCGCGTCGTTGAACACCGCGGCGGCGCCGAAGCACAGGTTGGCCACCATGAACGACGCGACGCCGAGCTGCCAGTTGTCGCCGGTGACGAAGAACAGCAGCGCGGCGCTGGCCGCCCCGACCCAGGCGAACGCCGCCAGCAGGTCCTTCTTGCGCGAGACCCGGTCGGCGTACGCGCCGAGCAGCGGCAGCACCAGCGCCGAGATCAGCGTCGAAGCGGTGATCGTGAAGGACGGCAGCGCACCCGGGGCGATGGCCACGCCGAGCACGTCGATCCGGTTGTCGACCGCCGCCTCGCGGGCGACGGAGATGAGGTACGGCGCGAACAGGACCCCGGCGATCGTGGTGCTGAACGCGCTGTTGGCCCAGTCGTACATGTACCAGGCGCGCTGCTCGCGGCGCCGCACGATCGGCTCCAGGTTCGCGATGCCCTGCGGGGTGCTGGTCACGGTGTGTCTCCCATCCACTGGCCACGCGCGATCAGCACGTCGCGGAGCAGGTCGGTGCGGTCGGTCATGATCCCGTCGACCCCGAGGTCGAGCAGGTGGTGCATCTCGTCGGGGTCGTCGATGGTCCACACGTGGACCGGGCGGCCGGCCGCGTGGGCGCGGGCCACGAGCTCAGCGGTGACGACGGTCAGGCGGCCCATGCGGTGCGGCACCTGAAGCGCCTGGCCGGCGCCGCGCAGCCGGGCGGCGAGCCCGCGTGTGGGCGCGAACCGCAGCGCGGCCACGGCGCGCGGGCCGTAGGCCGTGGCGACCGGCCGGTCGACCAGGCGACGGAACCTCGAAACGCGGGCGTCGGAGAAGGACCCGACGCAGAGCCGGTCGTAGGCACCGGTGCGGCCGACCAGCTCGGCGAGCGGCTCGACCGCGGCCTCGTGCTTGAGGTCGACGTTGAACCGGACCTCGGGGAACTCCTCCAGCAGCGAGGCGAACGTCGGGATCTCCTCGCGGTCGCCGATGCGCGCCGCCCGCACGTCGGCGTACGACATCTCCACGATGCTGCCCGTCGAGCCGGTCACCCGGTCGAGGACGTGGTCGTGGAAGGCGAGCAGGACCCCGTCGCGGGTGGCGTGCGCGTCGGTCTCGAGGTACCGGTAGCCGAGCGCCACCGCGTGCCTGAACGCGGCGAGGGAGTTCTCCAGCCCCTCGATCTCGGGGTGGAACGCGCCGCCCCGGTGCGCGAACGCCAGGACCGCGCCGGGCTGGTCGAGCCCGGCGTCGAGGTAGGCGAAGCCCGTGCGCGGTCGGGTCACGCGTGAAGTATCGACGCTCACCTCGGAATGGTGCCGGAGAATCGCGGACGAGCACATGGGCGCTTCTACTCAACCGCCGTCGGCGCCCTGAGTATCGTCTGGGGCATGACCGAGGCGACCGACACGATGACCTGCCCCAAGTGCCACGCCGAGATGGCCAGCAAGGCCAAGGGTGACGTGACGGTCCACCAGTGCCCGCAGTGCTCGGGCATCTTCCTCGAGCGCGCCGACCTGTGGAACCTCGTCGACGCCGAGAACGACTGGCACGCCTCGCGGGACGCCGGACCCGTCACCCAGCCGCTGCCGCGGATCACCGCGGACATGACCGCGCCGCCGCCGCCCGCCCCCAAGGCACGGGCGTACGTCGAGACGCTCTTCGGCTAGCCCGACCCGCCGGTCCGGCGCGACCGTCAGATGTCGCGGAAGGTCTCGATGCTCGCGCCGAGGCTGTTCAGCCGCTCGGCGAGGTCCTCGTAGCCGCGGTTGATCACGTAGACCGACCGCAGCACCGACGTACCCTTCGACGCCATCATCGCCAGCAGGATCACCACGGCCGGACGCAGCGCCGGCGGGCAGACGATCTCCGCGCCGGACCAGTGCGTCGGGCCCTCGATCATCACCCGGTGCGGGTCGAGCAGCTTGACCGAGGCGCCGAGCTTGGTGAGCTCGGTCAGGTAGATCGCGCGGTTCTCGTAGACCCAGTCATGGATCAGCGTCTGTCCCTCGGCGACCGCGGCGATCACCGCGAAGAACGGCAGGTTGTCGATGTTGAGGCCGGGGAACGGCATCGGGTGGATCTTGTCGATGGGGGAGTGCAGCGTGGAGACCTTCGTGGTCAGGTCCACCAGCCGGGTGTGGCCGTTGGCGGCGACGTACTCCTCGCTGCGCTCGTAGACGAAGCCCATCTCCTCGAGCAGGGCGAGCTCGATCTCGAGGAACTCGATGGGTGCGCGGCGGATGGTGATCTCGGACTGCGTGACGATCGCGGCCGCGAGCAGCGACATCGCCTCGATCGGGTCCTCCGACGGCGCGTAGTCGACGTCCACGTCGATCTCCTCGCGGCCGTGCACGGTGAGCGTGGTCGTGCCGATGCCCTCGATGCGGACGCCGAGCTTCTCGAGGAAGAAGCACAGGTCCTGGACCATGTAGTTGGGGCTGGCGTTGCGGATCACGGTCACGCCCGGGTCGAGCGCCGCCGCGAGCAGCGCGTTCTCGGTGACCGTGTCGCCGCGCTCGGTGAGCACGATCGGCCGCCGCGGCGAGACGTCGCGGCTGACCGTGGCGTGGTAGCTGCCCTCGGTGGCCTTCACCTCGAGGCCGAACGGCCGCAGCGCCGCCATGTGCGGCTCGACCGTGCGGGTGCCGAGGTCGCAGCCGCCGGCGTACGGCAGCTCGAACGCGTCGAGCCGGTGCAGCAGCGGGCCGAGGAACATGATGATCGAGCGGGTACGGCGGGCGGCCGCCACGTCGATCGCACCCAGGTCGAACTCGTCCGGCGGGATCAGCTCGAGGTCGTTGTCCTCGTTGAGCCACGTGCACTTCACGCCGATGCTCGTGAGCACCTCGAGGAGCCGGTTGACCTCCTCGATCCGCGCGACCTTGCGCAGCGTCGTACGGCCCTTGTTGAGCAGGGACGCGGCGAGCAGCGCGACGCCGGCGTTCTTCGACGACTTCACGTCGATCGACCCCGAGAGCGTGGTCGGACCGGTGACGCGCAGGTGCGTCGGGCCCACGGCGCCCAGGGAGACCAGCTCGGAGTCGAGGGCCTCGCCGATGCGGGCGATCATCTCCAGGGAGAGGTTCTGGTGACCCTTCTCGATCCGGTTGATCGCGCTCTGGCTGGTGTTCAGCACCTCCGCCAGCTGCGCCTGGGTCCACCCGCGGTGCTTGCGCGCGTCGCGGATGAGGTAGCCGATCCGGGCGAGGTAGTCCTGGGTCATGCCGTCGACGGTATCTCAGATATGAGATAGCGCAAATCACGCAACGGGGTGATCGTGGTCGTACTTCCCAGAGGTCCTCTGGACGACCCGGCGTGGACAAACCCTACGTCGGCGGCGATAGTTGCTGCGGGGGAAGGCGCCGGCGGCGCGAAAGGACAACGCAGATGGTACGTCGCCCGGCACAACGGGGCATCTCAGCCCTGGCACTCACGCTGGTCTCCGTGGTCCTCTCGGTCCCGCTCGCACCGCCGGCAGGCGCCGAGACCGTGTACGTCGCGCTCGGCGACTCCTTCGCGAGCGGCGTCGGCACGCGGACCTACTACGACGACAGCGGGAGCTGCTACCGGTCACCCAAGGCCTACCCCGTGCTCGACGCGGCCCGGATCGAGGCCACGTTGGTCTTCGTGGCGTGCAGCGGGGCCAACGTGCCCGAGGTCCGTGCCGAGCAGGTGCCGGCGCTCACGGAGGCGACCACGCTGGTGACGGTCCAGGTCGGCGGGAACGACGCGGGGTTCGGCAAGGTGATCAGCACCTGTGCCCAGCCCTGGTGGGCCGCGGACTGCCACGGGGTCATCGACGATGCGCAGACGTTCATCGCCGAGAAGCTCGGTGGCCGGCTCGACAACCTGTACGGCGACATCGAGGCTCGGGCCGGCGACGCCGGGGTCGTGGTGGTCGGCTACCCGCGGCTGTTCAACGGGGAGGACTGCAACGCGGGCACGTGGTTCAGCAAGAAGGAGATGACCCGGCTCAACCAGACCGCCGACCAGCTCAACGCCAAGATCAAGGCACGGGCGACGGCTGCCGGCTACGCGTTCGCCGACCCGACGAGGTCCTATGTCGGCCACGCCGTCTGCGCCGACGTCGAGTGGGTCAACGGGCTCTCCGACCCGCTGCGCGAGTCCTACCACCCGAACGTGAAGGGGCAGAAGGGCTACGCCGACCTCGTCGACGACTTCCTGGGCTGAGCCCGCGTTTCGCCTGCCGTGGCAGGATGGCCGCCATGCGTGTCACGACTATCCACGGCCCTCGCGACATCCGCCTCGAGGAGCGGCCGACCCCCCGCATCGACGCCCCGACCGACGCGATCGTGAAGGTCGTCGCGAGCTGCATCTGCGGGTCCGACCTGTGGCCCTACCGCGGTGAGAACCCGATCGACGCTGGGGCCCCGATCGGTCACGAGATGGTCGGCGTGGTCGAGGAGGTCGGGTCCGACGTACGACGGTTCGCGCCGGGCGACTTCGTGATCGCGCCGTTCGTGCACTGCGACAACACGTGCTCGCACTGCAGCGCGGGAGTCACCTCCGCCTGCGTGAACCAGGGGTTCACCAACGGCGGGCAGGGCGAGTGCGTCAAGGTGTTCCAGGCCGACGGGTCGCTGGTGAAGACCGACGGCATGCCCGACGACGACCTGGTGCCGTCACTGCTGACCCTCTCCGACGTGATGGCCACCGGCTGGCACGCCGCGGTCGCCTCCGGGGTGAGGCAGGGCTCGACCGCGGTCGTGGTCGGCGACGGCGCGGTCGGCCTGTGCGGGGTGCTCGCCGCCTCCCAGATGGGCGCCGAGCGTGTCATCGCCATGTCCCGCCACGAGCCCCGGCAGAAGGTCGCCGAGCAGTTCGGTGCCACCCACATCGTCGCCGAGCGCGGCGAGGAGGGCGAGGAGCGGATCCTCGAGCTCACCGACGGCGTCGGCGCGGACTCCGTTCTCGAGTGCGTGGGCACCGACGGCGCGATGCAGACCGCTTTCAAGATCGCCCGTCCCGGCTCGACCGTCGGGTTCGTCGGCGTGCCGCACGGTGTGGACCTGCCGGTGCGGCGGATGTTCGGCCGCAACGTCGGGCTGGCCGGCGGCATGGCCCCCGTGCGGACCTACCTGCCGGAGCTGCTCGACCTGGTGACCGGGGGGCAGATCAACCCCGGGCTGGTCTTCGACCTGACGTTGCCGCTCGACGACGTCGCCGAGGGATACCGGGCGATGGACGAGCGCCGCGCGATCAAGGTGCTGCTGCGGCCCTGAGCACTTGAGCTCAACGGTCCGGGCTGGTCGCGACCGCGAGGTAGGAGTACGACACCGGCCGTCCGTCGTCGTGCAGCAACGCCGGGCACCCGCGGCGCAGGTTCTCGCAGCGCACCCGCGGTCCGTCGTCATGCCCCAGGTCGAGCCGGGACCGGAAGTAGAAGCTGAACAGGTTGCCGTCACCGCGCGCATCGACGGCGGCGCCGACCCCGTCGTGGCGCCACCGGTCGGTCAGCAGGCGCTTCAGCGCTGACCGGTCACCCTTCACGTAACGGTCCATCCACGCCGTGGTGTACCAGGCGGCCAGATCCATCCCGCGGAGCGTCGCGCCGAACGTGGGCGTCGGGATGTAGGAGAACTCGTAGTGGGTGCCACCGCGGACGACGAGCTCGCCGGTGTCGACCCCCGCCCTCGAGTACGCCCGTGAGGCGGCGCCCTTGGCCCGCGGGTCGGGCTCGGTGGCGTACACCGAGGGCGTCAGTCCGTAGTCCGCGCTGAGCCCCAGCGACGGCACCCGGGGCCTCGCCCTCCCGGTCGCTCCGGGGAGGCACCCGGTCGAGCCTGCGCCCGGGGTGCCGGTGCCGGCGGAGGGGTCGCACAGGTGGTCCCAGGCGACCACGGCGTCCACCCGGCGATCCCTCTGGCCGACCCAGCTCACCCCGCTCGCGCCGTAGGAGTGACCGGCCAGACCGACGTGGGTGGGGTCCACCAGGCGCCAGAACGGGTTGTGGGCGGTGGCCAGGCCGGCGTCGGCACGTTCCCGCTGCTTGGCGCAGTGGCTGGTGCCCGAGCGGCTCCTCCTCGGGCAGTACGCCGAGTCCGGCGAGGACAGCGCGAAGTCCAAGGCGTCCTGGGTGTGGTCGTAGAACGTGTGCCCGGTGGACTGCGACGGAACGCCGTCCATGGTGTCCTCGCCGGCACCGAACGTGTCCGACTCACCCTGGCCCTGCGGGTCGCGCGTGAGCACGACGTACCCGGCCTTCGCCAGGGTCTGGGCAG
>DASURB010000146.1:0-10398 GCA_036280235.1 Nocardioides sp. | reverse complement strand
GGCTGGCGGTTGTGGATCCATCACGCCTCCCCGGTACTGTCGGGGCCAGACCATGACTGACTCCCCCGTCGCCGGGACCGCCTCCGGCGGCTCCCTCCCCGTCGCCGGTCGCGGCCCCGACGCGCCGCTGGACCGGTTGGCCGTCGTGGGCATCGAGGCGGTCGGTCATCACGGGGTCTTCGAGTTCGAGCGGTGTGACGGGCAGGTCTTCCGCGCCGACCTGGTGCTCGGCGTGGACACGCGAGGCGCGGCCGCCAGTGACGACTTGCAGGACACGGTCGACTACGGGACCCTCGTGGCCGCGGTGAAACGGGCCATCGAGCACGACCCGGTCAACCTGATCGAGACGCTGGCCCAGCGCATCGCCGACGTGTGCCTCGCCGATCCGCGAGTCGCGTGGACGGAGGTCACCGTGCACAAGCCCGACGCGCCCATCGAAGCGACGTTCTCGGACGTCGCCCTGACGATTCATCGGAGCCGACCGTGACTGAGACCCCCAACCCGAACATCGTCGACACCGACACGCTGACCGGGGAGATGCACCCGATCCGGCGCTGCGTGCTGGCGCTGGGCTCCAACCTCGGCGACCGGCTCAACTACCTGCAGGGGGCGCTGGCCTCGCTGGCCGACACCCCGGAGGTGTGGGTGACCGAGGTGTCGCCGGTCTACGAGACCGAGCCCGTGGACGCGCCCGAGGGGTCGAAGAAGTTCCTCAACGCGGTCGTGCTCGCCGACACCACGCTGTCCGCCCACACGCTGCTCGACCGGGCGCTGGCGATCGAGGACGCCTTCGGCCGCGAGCGCAGCGAGCCGGGCGCCCCGCGCACGCTCGACGTCGACCTGATCGTCGTCGGCGACCGGCGTGCCGACGAGCCGGACCTGCGGCTCCCGCATCCGAAGGCCCACGAGCGCGCCTTCGTGCTCGCGCCCTGGAACGACATCGAGCCCGACGCCGAGATCCCGGACCAGGGTCCCGTCGCCGAGCTGCTCGCGAAGGCCGACAAGGACGGCATCGCCCGCCGCGACGACCTGACGCTGAGCCTCTCCTGAGCCACCGCCGGTGAGGGATCCGTCGCTGCCTCCCGAGCCCGATCCGGAGCCGGAGCCCGAAGGCACCATCCGCACGACCAGTCCCACCATGCTGCTCGGGATCGGCCTCGTGACGCTCGTGCTGGGCTGGGCGCTGCGACCGGCCACGATCAGGTGGCTGGGCACCGCCCCGCGCGTGACGTGGCTGCAGGTGTTCGCGCTGGTGCTGGTCGCGGTCATCATGGCCGCGGTCGCCTGGACGACGTACCGC
This sequence comes from Nocardioides sp., assembly GCA_036280235.1. GTDB lineage: Bacteria > Actinomycetota > Actinomycetes > Propionibacteriales > Nocardioidaceae > Nocardioides_B. Next base: position 9,098 of record DASURB010000146.1, on the reverse strand, counting down.
ACCCTGCACGTACGACGGCTCACGATCGAACCGCACCAGGCCGTCAACCGCCTCGTGCTCGCCAAGGCCTGCGCGATCGCCGGCGCGGCGGTCGCCGGCGGGTACCTGGGCTACGCCCTGGCGTGGGTCGGGATCGACGAGCAGGAGCTCGCGGGGGAGCGGCTGCTGCGCTCCGCGCTGGCCGGGATCGCCGGTGTGACGATCGTCCTGGCATCGCTGGCGCTGGAACGAGCGTGTCGGGTCCGGCGCGACGATGAGTGACCCCTACCCTTTTCGCATGGCCACTTCTTCCCCAAACGCAACACCAGCAACGGCCACGCCGTCCCGTCGTCGGCAGCGGAGCGTGCGCGTGACCGTCGCGGTCGCGCTGCTGGCCTTCGCGACCGTCGCGGTCGTGCTCGCGGTCCCCACACAGTCGCCCGTTTGGCTGACCTTCTCGTCCGTCCTCGCCCTCGCCTGCGGCTGGGCCGCCGCTCGGATCGTGTACACCGAGCTGGCGCAGTCGCGTCGCGACAACGCGCGCGACCGGGCGCAGCAGGCGCAGGCCTACCGCGAGATGTTCGCCGAGCGCGCCGTCGAGCACGCGGCGTTCACCACGTCGATGACCGACCGGATGCGCCGCGCCGACGCCGAGGTGGCCGAGCTCCAGGACAGCATCGTCGCGGCCCAGCGCCGCGCCGCCGAGGCGGAGTCCCGCGTCAAGCGCGAGGCGCAGCGCGCCCTGGCCGCCGACAACCAGGTCCTCGAGCTGCAGCAGCGTCTGAAGCAGCTCGAGGACGAGAAGGCCGAGCAGGCCGCTCGCGCCGTACAGGAGCCCGACGAGGGCCTGGCCACCTGGGACGGCTTCGAGACCGTCGTCGACCTGATGGCCTGGGAGGAGAAGGTCGGCGCGATCACCAAGGCCGCGCTGCCGCCGGAGGCCAAGGAGGCCTGACCGCCACTCACTTCATGTAAAGCGGAGTTACTGCGACTCGGCACCCGTCTCGGCGGGCTCGAGGTCGCGATAACTCCGCTTTACATATGTCCGCCGGCGCCTGTGCGGAGCGTCACGTCGTGGTACGCCGAGGGTTGGCCGGTCGCGCGATGCGGAACACTGCAAGGCGTGACTTCCAGCGACCTGTTGACCGACGCGCTGCTCCACCGACTGCCGGAGGGGTGGTCGGCGTCCGAGCCCGACGCGGGGGACGCCCCGGAGATCACCGCGCTGCTGCGGCGGCACGAGGAGCGAGGGCGAGGGTGGGCCAGCGCGGGCGAGGACGACGTGCTGATCGAGGTGTCGGCGCGCGGCTACATCACCCGCGAGAACGTCATCCTGCGCGACGCCGAGGGCGAGCTGCGCGGGTGGGCCAGCGCCCACGACCGGGCCGCCGGCCGAATGCTGCTCGTCGTCGTGGTCGACCCGCGGCTCGACGAGACCGACCCCGAGACGGCCGACCGGGTCGCTGAGGTGCTGTTCGCCTGGGGCGACGAGGCCGCCCGCAGGATCGGCGAGGAGCGCGGCCTGGAGGTCCAGCAGATCGACTCCGGTGCGTTCGCCGACGACCCGCGTCAGCACGGCTGGCTCGAGCGGGCCGGCTTCGAAAAGGTCCGCACCTGGTGGCAGATGTCGCGGCCGGTGTCGCCGGACGAGGCGACGCTCGACCACAGCGGGGACTACGCGCCCCGCGACGGCGTCACGATCCGGCTCGTCGAGCGGCAGGGCTCGGGCATGCCGTCCGAGGAGGACCTGCGCATCGTCCACGACGTCCTCGAGAGCGCCTTCGCCGACCACTTCAACAGCCACGAGGAGACGTTCGACGAGTTCGTCTTCCGGCTGCGCGAGGACCCCGGCCACCGCTGGGACCACTGGTGGATCGCCGAGATCACCGACCCCTCCACCGGTACGGCGGAGCCCGCCGGCGCCCTGGTCGCGGCGGAGAGCGACGGCGAGGACGACCGGCCCGGCGGGAGCTACGTGGAGTACATCGGCGTGCTGGCGAATGCACGCGGCCGCGGCGTCGCGAAGTCGCTGCTGGCGACCGTGATCGCCGACGCCGCCCGCCGCGGCCGCGACCGGGTCGGGCTCGAGGTCGACGCGGACTCGCCGACCGGGGCCGACGGGCTCTACCGGTCGATGGGCTGGGAGACCCGCTACGTCACCCAGTCCTGGCACAAGGAAGTGCCAGTTACCTAGAGGCTGCCTCTTCGTCCTCCGCCACCGCCGCCCGCAGCGCGCGGTGCACCGCGCCGGGCGTGAGCACGCCGAGCATGGTGCCGTCGCGCACGACGGCCACGCGGGCGTCGTCCTGACGCATCATCGTGGCCAGTGCGTCCTCGAGCGTGCCGCCGAGGGGCACCGAGGCCGACGGCGGCTCACCGTCGTGGCGCACCAGGTGCCGCTCCTCGATCGGCGTCACCGACAGCCTCCGCAACCCGCGGCCGGCGCCGACGAACTCGGCCACGAAGTCGTCGGCCGGCCGCCCCAGCAGCGTCGCCGGTTCGGCGTACTGCGCCAGCCGCCCACCGGTCGCGAACACCGCCACCCGGTCACCCATCCGGATCGCCTCGTCGATGTCGTGGGTGACGAACAGGACGGTCTTGTCGAGCTCGCGCGCGATCCGGGCGAACTCGTCCTGCAACCGGGCCCGCACGACCGGGTCCACGGCGCCGAACGGCTCGTCCATCAGCAGCACCGGCGGGTCGGCGGCGAGCGCCCGCGCGACGCCCACACGCTGCCGCTGCCCGCCGGAGAGCTCGTGGGGGTAGCGGCCGGCGTACTGTGCCGGGTCCAGGCCGACCAGCTCCAGCAGCTCGTCGGCCCGCGCCTGCGCCTTCTTCCGCTCCCAGCCCAGCAGGGTCGGGACCGTCGCGACGTTGGTGCGGACGGACTGGTGCGGGAACAGACCGACCTGCTGGATCACGTAGCCGATCCGCCGCCGCAGGGCGACGGGGTCGGCCCGGGTGATCTCCTCGCCCTCGAGGAAGATCCGGCCGGTCGTGGGCTCGATCAGCCGGTTGACCATCTTCAGCGTCGTCGACTTGCCGCACCCTGACGGCCCGACGAGCGAGACCGTCCGGCCGCGGGGCACGTCGAGGTCGAGTGCCTGCACCGCGACCGTGCCGTCGTCGTAGGTCTTGCCCACGCCGACGAGGCGGATCGCGAAGTCGTCGGAGCCGGCGGCGTCACGGCCGGGGCCGGCTGGGCTACGGTCACTCACGTGGCGATCCCCTCGACGGCGGCACCGAGCTGCCTGGTCGACAACGAGTGGGTGTGTGCGGAGTACTTCCGCACCCGGTCGGACATCCTGACCGATGCCCTGGTGCAGCACGTCTGGATCACGGTGGTGTCCGTCCTGCTCGGTCTCGCACTGGCGTTTCCCCTGGCCCTGCTGGCCAGACGCTACCGAAGGCTCGAAGGAATCATCGTCGGCGCGACGACCGCGATCTACACCGTCCCCTCGCTCGCCCTCTTCGCCCTGCTGCTGCCGTTCACCGGGCTGACGCCCGCGACCGTGATCATCGGGCTCGCGCTGTACTCGCTGACGATCCTGGTCCGCAACATCGTCGAGGGGCTCAAGGCCGTCCCGGCCGACGTGCGCGAGTCCGCGCTCGGCATGGGCTACGGCCGCGTCCGCCTCCTGCTCGGCGTCGAGCTGCCGCTGGCGCTGCCGACCCTCATGGCCGGTCTGCGGGTCGCGTTCGTGTCGACGGTCGCCCTGGCGACGGTCGGGTCCATCGTCGGGTACGGCGGCCTCGGCAACCTGCTCCTGCAGGCGGTCGACAGCCAGTTCAAGGCCCAGGTCCTGGCATCCGGAGCGCTCTGCGTGGTGCTGGCCGTCTTCTTCGACGTGCTGCTGGTCGGCCTGCAACGGCTGCTCACACCGTGGACCCGGGCGAGGGCGGCGTCGTGATCGGCTCGGTCTGGGCCTGGTACGCCGACCCCGCCAACTGGCAGGGCGAGGACGGGATCCTCAACCGCCTGCTCGAGCACGGGCTGCTCACGCTCACCGCGACGATCGTCGCCGCGCTCGTCGGCCTGCCGCTGGCGATCTGGCTCGGCCACATCGGCCGCGGCGGCCTGCTCGCCGTGAACATCACGAACGTCGGCCGCGCGGTTCCGACGTTCGCGGTCCTGCTGCTGCTCGCGCTCGGCCCGATCGGCTCGTCGTACTTCGGTCCCTACGGCCGCGCCGGCCTCGCCACGCTGGTCGCGCTCGTGCTCTTCGCGCTGCCGCCGATCGTCACCAACGCGTACGTCGGGATGCGGGAGGTGGACCGCGACACCGTCGAGGCCGCGCGGGGGATGGGGATGGCCGGCCGCCAGCTGCTGCGCCGCGTGGAGATACCGCTCGCGCTGCCGCTGATCATGGCGGGGCTGCGGCTCGCCGTCGTCCAGGTCTGGGCCACCGCCACGATCGCCGCGCTCGTCGCCGGCCCCGGCCTCGGCCGGATCGTCACTCTCGGCTTCGTCCGGCAGGACATCGCGATGATCGTGGGCGGCGCCCTGGTCATCGCGGTCTGCGCGCTGCTGCTCGAGGTGGTCCTGGTCGCTCTCCAGTACCTCCTCGACCCGGTCGCCCGGGCGCGCCGCCGCGCGAGGTCGAGGCCCGTTCGCCGGGTTCGTCCCCTCCCGATTGAGGGTTCGTAACAACCCGATCGGATCACTTGCACCGTCGGTGCCCGGGCGTAGTCTGCGTGTCGCGGGTGCTCGACCACTGGCGCCCGCCGGACACGCGCGACGACGAACTGTCGCGGGACACAGAAGGCGGGGCGGCACATGCGTAGCAGCCTGTTCACCCATTCAGCACTCACGCGTCGAATCGCGGCGGCCGCGGCGCTCGTGCCGCTGGCGCTCGTCGGCGCCTGCGCGGGCGAGGACGCTCCCGACCAGCCCGACTCCGGCTCCGAGGGAGGCGGAGGTGGTGGCGAGGTCGTCATCGGCGGCCAGAACTACACCGAGATGCAGATCATGAGCGAGATCTACAAGGCGCTTCTCGAGGACGCCGGCTACGACGTCACGCTCAAGCTGGTCGAGAGCCGCGACGTCTACGCACCCCAGATGCAGAAGGGCAACGTCGACGTCTCGGCCGACTACCTCTCCTCGATGACCGAGTACCTCAACGCCCAGGCCAACGGCCCCGACGCCGAACCGGTCGCCTCCCACGACACCGACGCGACGCTCGAGGAGCTGCGCAAGCTCGCCGAGCCGACCGGCATCGAGCCGCTGGAGCCGGCCGAGGCCCAGGACGCCAACGCGTTCGCGGTGACCAAGGAGTTCTCCGACGAGAACTCCGTGACCACGCTCAGCGACCTGGCGGACCTCGGCAAGCCAGTCACGCTCGCAGCGGCCGAGGACTGCCCCGAGCGCGGCGACTGCAAGCTCGGCCTGGAGAAGACCTACGGCCTGAACATCTCCAAGGTCGAGCCGCTCGGCTTCGGCACCGAGGCCACCAAGGACGCCCTGCGCAAGGGCGAGGTCACGCTCGGCCAGGTCGGTACGACGGACGCGACCCTGGAGCAGCTCGGCATCGTCATCCTCGAGGACGACAAGGAGCTGCAGAACGCCGAGAACCTCGTCCCGATGGTCAACAGCGACTTCCTCGCCGACAACGCGGACGTGGCCGACGTGCTCAACAAGATGTCCGAGCAGCTCACCACCCTGGATCTCACCCGGATGATCGGCCAGGTCGACCTCGAGCGGCAGCTCCCCGCCGACGTCGCCAAGGAGTACCTCACCCAGGCGGGCCTCATCGACGGCTGACCCACCCTGGGTCCCGATCCGGGGACCGGCATCGGTTTGGATGGGACCCGTGAGCGACGTGCGCAGGTGGGCCGGGCGGTTGCGCCGCCGCGTGCGTGCGTCGACCGAGCAGCTGGGTGAGCGGGTCCGCGGCCCGGCCTCGGGGCCGCGGGTCAGCGTCGTCGTGGTGGTGCGGGGTGGCACGGCGTCGAAGGCCCACGTCGACGACTGCGTCGCCTCGGTGCTGGACGCCGGTCACCGCGCGGTCGAGGTGCTGATCGCTCCCGCCGACCCCGCCGCGGGCCAAGCGGCCGCGGCCAGCCGGCACCTCGCCGACCGACGGGTGCGCGTGCTCCCGCTCGCCCCGCGAGGCCTCGACGCCGCGGTCGCCGCTGCGGAGGGCGACTACCTCGCGTTCGCCGACAGCGCGGACCAGCTCGCCCCGGGATCGCTGCCGCGGCTCGTTGCCAGCCTGGAGGCCAGCGGCTCCGACGTCGCGGTCGGTCCGGTCGCACAGGTGCGTGGCGGCCGCACGACCCCACCGAGCTGGGCGGACACGCTGTACGCCGGCCACCTGACCCGCCAGCAGGTCGGTTCGTGCCCCGACGTGCTCGTCGGCGCCGCCCTCACCGGCGCCGTGGTCCGCACCGCCTCCTGGCGGGCCGGCGGCATCTCGCTCGCCGACTGGTCCGTGCGCGCCGTCACGGCCGCGCACCTGCTGCTCACCTCGACCTTCGACGTGGTGCCCGGCACGGCGTACCTCCGCCACGACCGCACCGCCTCCCTGCCCGTGGACGAGCAGCCGCGGTTCCGTCCGAGCGTGGTCGCCGTCGAGGTCGGTGCGCTCCGCCAGGTCGCCGCGCTCGTGGCCGAGACCGACAGCGCGGTCTACCGACGCTGGCTGGTCCTCACCCTCACCCACGTCGTTCCGCCGCTGCTGGTCGACGCCGTCGGTGGCGGCAATCGGTCGCTGGAGGTGCTCGCGCCGTTCGTGCGCGACCTCGTCGGCGACACGGGGCCGGGCGCACTCGCCGAGGTGCCGGTGGCGGCCCGGATGCTCGCGCGCGCGTCGCAGGGCTCGCTGCACGACCTCGCGCTGGTGCAGGACCTCATCGCCGACAACCCCCACGGCCTGCCCACCGAGCGCTCGGCCGAGGGTGTGCAGGTCGTCGTCCTCCCCGCCGGCCTCGGCATCCCCGTCCCCGACGCGGTCCGCCGGATCGAGCAGGTCGACCGCGTGCTGCGCACGGTGGTGGGCACGTTGCGCCGCGACGACCTCGGCGGACTGACCATCAACGGCGCCGCGTTCGTCGAGTACGGCGAGCGCAGCACGCTGCCCTCGGTGGTCCTGACCGCACCGGGCGGCCGCTCGGTGCCGATGATCGTCGAGCCCCGGCACGACCCCGAGGTCAACCTCTGGGCCCAGCGCGCCTGGGAGGACCGGTCCGGCGGCGGCTTCACCGCCCGGCTCGACCCGGGCACTGAGCCGCCGAGCCCGAGCGGCCGCTGGCGCGTCGACGTCCACCTCGGCCGCCGCGCCGGCTCCCACGACGTCGTCCTCGCCGCTCCGGACGCCGGCCCACCCACCCGGCTCGCCGCTGCCGGCCTCGACGACGGGCCCACCCCCGTGCTGGTGCTGGACGGCACCGGTCCCGCCCCCGCCCGGGTGCTGCTCGAGGGCGGCAAGGGCGGCACGCCGGCCGCCGACGTCGAGCAGAAGGGCCGCACGTGGGTCGCCAGGGTGCCGCTGGTGACCGACCTGTTCGGCCAGGACGTGCTACTGCCCGCCGGCCGCTACGCCGTGGAGCTCCGCGACCGTGCCGGCACCCCGGTCGCGGCCGCCTGGGAGCACAGGCATGGCCAGGAGCTGGTCGCCGAGCGACTCCGGGTGGTGCCCGCGGACGGCCCGGACGGACCGGTCCTCGCCGTCTCCGCGCCGCTGCGGAAGGACGAGCGCAGCGCCTACGACCAGCAGCGCCTGCAGACCCACGTCTACGCCGCGCCTCCGCGGCCGACGTACGACGCGACTGTGGTGCTGGAGACCTTCCGCGGCCGCAGCGTCGGTGACAACCCCGGCGCAATCTGTCGGGAGCTGCTCGACCGCGGCGTCGACCTCGACCTGGCCTGGGTCGTCGACGACCCCAGTGTGGTCGTCCCGGAGGGCACGCGCGCCCTGCCCCGCCGGTCGGAGCGCTGGTACGACGCGCTGGGCCGGGCCCGCGCCTACGTCGGCAACGCCGGGGCGCCGTACTGGTTCACGAAGAAGACCGGCCAGATCCACCTGCAGACCTGGCACGGCACCCCGCTGAAGAGGATCGGCGAGGACCGCGGACCCGGCGACTTCCAGACCTGGCGGCACCGGCGGCGGATCGCGCTGCAGGCGGCCGGCTGGGACGCGATGATCTCGCCGAGCCCGTTCTGCTCCGAGCACTTCCGCAGCGCGTTCCGGTTCGACGGCAGGTTCCTCGAGGTCGGCTACCCCCGCAACGACGTCCTGCTGGACGCCGAGCGCGGGCCGCGGCTGCGGGCCGACGTGCGGAGCCGTCTGGGGCTGTCCGACGCGGACCGAGTGGTGCTCTACGCCCCGACCTGGCGGGAGTACGTCGGCGTCCGTGACCCCAAGCCGCTGTACCTCGACGCCGAGGCGCTGGTGCGGGCCGTGCCCGACGCGGTCGTGCTGGTGCGCGGCCACTACAACGCGACTCACCAGGCGGATGCCTTCCGGGGCGAGTCCCGGATCCACGACGTGACCCGCTACCCCGACATCGCGGACCTATACCTCGCCGCCGACGCGCTGGTCTCCGACTACTCCTCGGTGATGTTCGACTTCGCGCTGACGGACAAGCCGCAGGTGCTTCTCGTGCCCGACCTCGACCAGTACCGAGACGTCGAGCGCGGCTTCTACTTCGACCTCGAGGAGGCCGCGCCCGGTCCGATGGTCACGACCACCGACGAAGTGGCGGCGGCGCTGGTCGCCGACGACGCGTACGCCGACCGTCGCAAGGCCTTCCGGGAGCGGTTCTGCCCCTGGGACGACGGCCGGGCCTCGGCGCGCACCGTGGACTGGCTGCTGTCCCAGGTCTGAGAGCCGCTCCGGTCGCCCGATATGGTCGCCACCGTGGCGGGTGAGCGCACGGGACTGGCGGGGCGACTGGCCAGGAGGCTGCGGCGCGAGCCTGCGCCGGCGGCGGAACCGCAGGCGACCGAGCGTGCCGCCAACGAGGACGCGCAGCCTCGGGCGCTGCCGGACGAGCCGCTGGTCAGCGTGGTGGTCCCGGTGTACGCCGTGGAGCGCTACATCGCCGAGTGCCTGGACTCGATCCTGGCGCAGACCTACCGCAACCTCGAGGTGGTCGTCGTCGACGACGGCTCGCCCGAC
>DASURB010000145.1:0-64477 GCA_036280235.1 Nocardioides sp. | reverse complement strand
TCGTCGCCCTTGAAGATCTCGCTGGCGGCCTCGGCCAGCTTCTCGTCGAGCTCCGCGCTGACGATCGACGCGTTGTCGCGGATGCCGGAGCGAAGCCACGCCGTACCGACGCCGCACCCGGTGCCAAGTTCGGCCAGCGTGCCGCTGCGGGTGGCCGCCAGGGTGGCGAGGAGCCGGCCCGTCTCGTTGCGGCAGAACGACGCGTAGCCACGCTTGCGCGAGACGTCGAACGCACGCGTGACGATCTCGGGTAGCTCAGGGGGTGCGCTCATTCCGGCAATGGTGCCACTGGGCAGGAGAACGTCCGGCCCCCGGGCGCGGATCTCACATGATGGAAAGCTGTGGAAAGTCGCCTGCACCGCAAGGCGTCCGGGGATACCGTGAACTCATCATGCGGAGCTTCTTCGTACTTATCGACCGCCGTGGCGGGGCCTGGTAACTAGGGCCACCTCGCCGCGGAGTTCGGCATGTTTCGGCCCTTACGAAGAACCTCCGCAGCGAGCACCGCAGAAGCAAGCGCCACCGCGAAGCTCTCGCAAGAGATCTCTCCCTCGACCGACACGTGACCCGTGGGTCTCGAGGATCGACCTCCACCGCTGGCAGCGGAGTCCCGGCGTCGAACCCCCGACGCAGCCTTCGGCACTCCCGAGCACGAAGCCGGTGGAAATCCCGCCGGACCGCTGCCCGGCACATCTCCAATCGATCCGAACGACCAGAGCAAACGGAGCATCACGATGTACGACATGTACCCCGAGTGGGGGCCCAGCCGGCACTACGACGACAACGGGACGCAGACCGAGAACGCCGCCGTCCAGGCCGGACTCGACCTGCGAGACAACGGCGGTCAGCGCCCGGACGACAACTAGCCTCGCCCGGGTGACCGCACCAGTGAGCAGCCCTTCCCAGGACCGCCCAGCCGGCTCGGCTGGCCACCAGATCCACCTCGCCGTCATCCCCGGCGACGGGATCGGACCGGAGGTGACCGCCGAGGCCCTCAAGGTCCTCGAGGCGGTCGCCGGCAACGAGGTGAAGTTCGAGCCGACCCGCTACGACCTCGGAGCCGAGCGGTACCTCGCCACCGGCGAGGTGCTGCCCGACTCCGTCCTCGAGGAGATCCGCGGACACGACGCGATCCTCCTCGGGGCCGTCGGCGGCAAGCCGGGCGACCCGAACCTCCCGCCGGGCATCCTGGAGCGGGGACTGCTGCTGAAGCTGCGGTTCGAGCTCGACCACTACGTCAACCTGCGTCCCTCGCGGATCTACCCGGGTGCGACGTCACCCCTGGCCAACCCGGGCGACGTCGACTTCGTGGTCGTCCGCGAGGGGACGGAGGGTCCGTACGTCGGCAACGGCGGCACGGTCCGCGCCGGCACGCCGCACGAGATCGCCACCGAGGTCAGCATCAACACGGCCTTCGGTGTCGAGCGCGTCGTCCGCGACGCGTTCGCGCGGGCGCAGAAGCGGCCGCGCAAGCGGCTCACGCTGGTGCACAAGACCAACGTGCTCGTGCACGCCGGACGAGTCTGGTCGCGGCTCGTCGCCGAGGTGGGCAAGGAGTTCCCCGACGTCACCGTCGACTACCTGCACGTCGACGCGGCGACGATCTTCCTCGCCACCGACCCCGCGCGCTTCGACGTGGTCGTCACCGACAACCTGTTCGGCGACATCATCACCGACCTCGCGGCGGCGATCACCGGAGGCATCGGGCTCGCCGCCAGCGGCAACGTCAACCCCGACCGCACCGCACCCAGCATGTTCGAGCCGGTGCACGGTTCTGCCCCCGACATCGCGGGCCAGCAGAAGGCCGACCCGACCGCGGCGATCCTGTCCGCGGCGCTGCTCCTGGAGCACCTCGGCCTCGATGACAAGGCCCGCGCCGTCGAGCAGGCCGTCGTCGACGAGCTCGCCGCGCGAGCAGCCGGCGAGCCCGGTTCGACCGGTGCCGGCACGCCGCTGCGCACCTCCGAGATCGGTGACGCCATCGCGGCTCGCCTGACCTAGACAGTGGGCTAACGTGCACCCCATGGAGACCTCGTTGGAGATCTCCGTCAAGCCGTCGACCGATCCTGTCGGTGACGAGCGCCTGGCGGAGATCCTTGCTGCGCCCGGCTTCGGCATCCACTTCACCGACCACATGTACGTCGCCGAGTGGACTCCCGAGCAGGGCTGGCACGACGCCCGCATCACGCCGTACGCGCCCCTCACGCTCGACCCCGCGACCGCGGTCCTGCACTACGCGCAGGAGATCTTCGAGGGCATGAAGGCCTACCGGCACGGGGACGGATCGGTGTGGACGTTCCGGCCCGAGGCCAACGCCGAGCGCATGGTCCGCTCGTCGAAGCGGCTCGCGCTGCCCGAGCTCGCGGTCGGCGACTTCGTCGCCTCGGTCGACGCACTCGTGCAGACCGACCAGCGCTGGGTCCCGGACCCGGAGGGGGAGAAGTCGCTGTACATCCGCCCCTTCATGTTCGCCTCCGAGGTCTTCCTCGGCGTGCGCCCGGCGAAGCACGTCACCTACATGGTCATCGCCTCGCCCGCCGGCGCGTACTTCGCCAAGGGCCCTGTCCCCGTGTCGATCTGGCTGAGCGAGGAGTACACCCGTGCCGGCCGCGGCGGCATGGGCGCGGCCAAGACCGGCGGCAACTACGCCTCGTCGCTCGTCGCGCAGCAGGAGGCCATCGAGCACGGCTGCGACCAGGTCGCGTTCCTCGACGCGGCCGAGGGGAAGTACGTCGAGGAGCTCGGCGGCATGAACCTCTACTTCGTCCACGACGACGGCACCATCGTCACCCCGGAGCTCTCCGGCACGATCCTCGAGGGCATCACCCGTTCGTCGATCATCGAGCTCGCCGGCAAGCTCGGCCACCAGGTGGAGGAGCGCCGGTTCTCCATCGACGAGTGGCGCGAGGGCGTCACGTCCGGACGGATCACCGAGGTCTTCGCCTGCGGCACCGCCGCGGTCGTCACGCCCGTCGGCACGCTGAAGTGGCGCGGCGGCGAGGTCACCTGCGGCGACAACGAGAACGCCGGCCCGGTCACCTCGAAGATCCGGCAGACGCTCGTGGACATCCAGTACGGCCGGGCTGAAGACACGTTCGGGTGGATGCACAAGGTCTGCTGACCATCCCGTCGCTAGATGACGTGCTGCTGCAGGGCATGCGCGACCGCTAGCCGAGGGGTCCGCTTCGGAGGAGCAGCGAAGCGGGGGAGACGAACTGACCCGTCGGCGGGCTCAGCCGGCGACCGACCGACCGAGCGAGTCCGCTCCACAAGGGCTTGACCTCGGGAGTTGACACATGTTGTACGCACACGTCTAATACAACTTCGTGACAACTGCCCGGTACCGCGAGGTGGCCGACGACTTGCTGGAGCGCATCGCTCTGGGAGACGTCGGCCGGTCCGGCCAGCTCGAGAGTGAAGCTGAGCTCGGCGCGCGCTACGCGACGAGCCGCGTCACCGTGCGCAAGGCATTGGAGCTGCTACGCGAACGGGGGCTGGTCGAGAGCCGCCGCGGAGCGGGCTGGTTCGTCGCCGGCGGGTCGTTCTCGCAGCCGCTCGCGCTGGGGTCGTTCCGGCACGCCGAGTCCGCGGTGGCCGCGTCGGGGGAGCAGCTGCACCGGCGCGTGGTGTCGTTCGGCTGGCACGTCCCGCCGACGCCCGTGGCCACCGCTTTGTCGCTGACCGGAGCCGCCGCCGCCGACGAGGCGCTGCTGTGCCGGTCGGTGCGCACCGTCGCGGACCGACCGCTCGACCTCGTCACCGAGTGGGTGCCGGGGCCGCTCGCGGGCCGACTCTCGCGCGACGACGCCACCGACCCGGGCCTCTGGCAGACGCTCGCCCGGCAGGGCCACCCGGTCGGCTCCGTGCACCAGACCATCACCGCTGCGGTCGCGGGCGAGGACGACGCTGCGCTGCTCGAGGTCGCTGCCGGCACACCCCTGCTCGTCGTACGGCGACTCGCCCGCACGCCCGACCGCACGCCGATGGCGCTGTCGGACCACCGCTACCTCGCCCACCGGTTCTCGCTCGAGGTGGAGTTCCACGAGTGGTCGCCGGGACGCGCAGACGGCCCGCCCGGGCTGCGCGAGAACACCGACCCCGCCACATCCCAAGCCTGACAAGCGAAAACCCAAGGAGAACAGACAGATGCGAGTGCTCGTGACCGGCGGCGCCGGCTTCATCGGTGCCAACTTCGTCCTGCGCACGACGCGGACCCGCCCCGACTGGCGGATCACCGTCGTCGACGCGCTGACCTACGCCGGCAACGAGGCCAGCCTGGCTCCGGTCATGGACAAGATCCGCTTCGTCAAGGGCTCGATCGCCGACGAGGAGCTCGTCGACAGCCTGGTGAAGGACGCCGACGTGGTCGTGCACTTCGCCGCCGAGAGCCACAACGACAACTCGCTGTCGGACCCCTGGCCGTTCCTCGAGTCCAACATCATCGGCACCTACCGGCTCCTCGAGGCCGTGCGCAAGCACAACGTGCGGCTGCACCACATCTCCACCGACGAGGTGTACGGCGACCTCGAGCTCGACGACCCGGAGCGGTTCACCGAGCAGACCCCGGTCAACCCGTCCTCGCCGTACTCCTCCACGAAGGCCTCGGCCGACCTCCTCGTCCGCGCGTGGATCCGCAGCTTCGGCATCGAGGCCACGCTGTCCAACTGCTCCAACAACTACGGGCCGCTGCAGCACGTGGAGAAGTTCATCCCGCGGCAGATCACCGGCATCCTGCAGGGCGTGAAGCCGAAGCTCTACGGCACCGGCGAGAACGTCCGCGACTGGATCCACGTCGACGACCACAACGACGCGGTGGTCGCGATCATCGAGCAGGGCCGCATCGGCCAGACCTACCTCATCGGCGCCGACGGCGAGCAGAACAACCGCGAGATCATCCGGATCCTGCTCGAGGTGATGGACAAGCCGGCCGACTGGTTCGAGCACGTCAACGACCGGCCCGGCCACGACATGCGCTACGCCATCGACTCCTCCAAGCTGCGCGCCGAGACCGACTGGCGGCCGCAGTACGCCGACCTGCACGACGGGCTCCGGCAGACCGTCGAGTGGTACCGCGCCAACGAGGACTGGTGGCTGCCGCAGAAGGCCGCGACCGAGGCGGCGTACGCGAAGATCGGCCGCTGAGCCGCGCTGCCGCGGGCCGGTACAGCGCCGCCACGTCGGCGGCGCCACACGCGTCGCAGGCGGGTCCGGGAGCCGTCCTCCCGTACCGTTGTGACGTGACCACGAGCCCGCAGACGCCCACCGATGTGTTCATCGGTGCCTACCGCGTGGTCGCCAAGATCGGCGAGGGCGGCATGGGCGTGGTCCACCTCGCCGAGGCGCCGGACGGCTCGCGCGTCGCCCTCAAGGTGCTGCGGCCGCACATCATCGGCGACGACGAGGCGCGCGAACGGCTCGCCCGCGAGGTCGACTCGCTGCGCCGCGTCACCAGCCCGCGGATCGCGGAGGTGCTCGACGCGGACCCGTGGGGTGACACGCCGTACGTCGCGACGCGGTACGTCCCCGGCCTGTCGCTGCACCAGCACGTGCGGGCCGAGGGACGACTGAAGGGCGACGACCTGAGGCACTTCGCCGCCGGGCTCGCCGAGGCCGTCGTCGCGGTGCACCAGGTCGGCGTGCTGCACCGCGACATCAAGCCGTCCAACGTGCTGCTCGAGGGCCGTTCGCCGGTGTTGATCGACTTCGGCCTGGCCCGGCTGGCCGAGGACCCGCGGCTGACCCACACCGGGTGGCTGCTCGGCACGCCGGGCTACCTCGCGCCCGAGATCCTGTACGGCGAGGACGCCACCACCGCCTCCGACGTGCACGCCTGGGCGGCCACCGTCGCGTTCGCGGCCACCGGCCGTCCGCCGTTCGGCACCGGACCGGCGATGGCGATCATGGACCGCGTCCGCCGCGGCGAGCACGACCTGTCGGGGGTGCCCGAATCGCTGTACCCGCTCGTGCTCGCCGGCCTCGCCCCTGACCCGGCGGACCGTCCCACGACCGGAGCTGTGGTCGCCGCGCTGCGCGCGCCGGCTCGCACGCCCGAGCGGGACTGGCCCGCGCCGGACCAGCCGCCGACGATGCCGTGGATGGTCGCCGACCACGGGACCGCTGAGCCCACGGACCTGCGTCCGCAGACCAAGCCGCTCACCGTGCTCGCTCCGCCGGTCGTGCCCGCGCGCGAGCCGTACCAGCAGCCACCGGCCGTCCGCACCGACCCCGCAGACCGGCGGCCGTCGCTGCTGCCGTCCGGCGCGATGCGGCAGCCCTCGACGCGCGCCGCCCGCTCGCAGCGCTCCCTGCTCCTCGGCGGTGGCTTCGTCACCGGTGCGGTCGCGTTCGGCGTCGCGCCGTACCTCGCATTCTGGACCTTCGCGGTCCTCGCCCTAGCGGTGCGCTCGCTGTCGTGGACGACCGAGTCCGCGCGCGAGCGACAGGTGCGGCGCGGGCGGCGGGCCTGGTACGACGCGCCGCTCACCGTGCTGACCGCGCCGTGGTACCTCGTCGTCGCCACCGGCGGCACGCTGCTGCTCGTGCTCTGGGCGGGCGTGCTCGCGTCGATCCTCGCCGTCGCAGGTGTGTTGTTCCGGGCCCCGCTGGAGGGGCTGCTCGTGGCGACCGGTGCGGTGTTCACGCTCGGGCTCTGGAGCGGCCCCGGCTCCAAGCGTCTGCGACTGCCGGTGCGTCGCGGGGTCGTGTCGGTGACGCGCGACCCGTGGATCGGATGGACCGTCATCGCCGGTGTCGCGATCGTGCTGGTCTCGCTGGCCTGGCTGCTGCTGAGCGGCGAGACGTCCTGGGCGCCGCAGCCCGGCCCGCCCTGGCGCGAGGGCACGCTGCTCGGCACGCTGCGCTCCTGGCTCTGACGTGCCATCCGCCTGACCCGGGTGGTACAGGCATCGTGACCCAGGTGGTCCAGACCCGATGACGTAGTCAGGGCATAGGCCCAGGTCAGCGCCCGTCCTAGCCTCGGAGCACGGGACGGGGGACGGCCATGTCGGTCACGCGCATCGCCAGCCGCCCGGACCTTCGGGAGCCGCACCCTGCCCCCGGCCGACGCAAGCACGTCGCGCTCCCACGGGGGAGGGGTCCGGACGCGAGTGCGCCGCGCCCACTGTCCGCGTCGGAGCCAGGGCACGCCTACGTGCCCGCCCTGGACGGCGTCCGCGCACTCGCCGTCGCGGCCGTGCTCGCGTTCCACGGCGGCCTGGCCGTCCTGCCGGGAGGCTTCCTCGGCGTCGACGCGTTCTTCGTGCTCTCCGGCTACCTCATCACCAGTCTGCTGCTGGCGGAGTGGCAGCGCTCCGGTGGCATCGACGTGGTCGCCTTCTGGACCCGGCGCATCCGGCGGTTGCTGCCCGCCCTCGTGGTCGTCGTGGGCGCGGTCGCCCTGGCCGCGCCGGTCCTGGTGACCTCCGGCGAGGTGCTCCAGCTGCGGCGCGCCGCGTGGGCGACCCTGCTCTACGCGAACAACTGGCAGATGGTGCTGGAGGGCGACGACTACTTCGCGCGGACGGCTGCGCCGGACCTGCTCGAGCACACCTGGTCGCTCGCGATCGAGGAGCAGTTCTACCTGGTCTGGCCGCTGCTGCTCGTGCTGGTCCTCCAGGCGCGGCGCCCGATGCGATCGTTGCTGGGGCTCTGCCTCGCCGGGGCCGTCGCCTCGGCCGCGGCACTGATGGTGCTCCACGACCCGTTCGACGCCGGCCGCAGCTACTACGGCACGGACACGCGTGGAGCGAGCCTGCTCGTGGGTGCCGCGGCCGCCGCAGCGCTGGCACGTCCTGAACGGCGGGCACGGCTCGCCGGCTCGGTCGTGGTCCGCCGGCTCCTGGGTGTCGGTGCGGGCACGGCTGCCGTCGTCGTGATCTGGGCGTGGACGCATGTCGGCGGGACCGATCCGTGGCTCTACCGTGGCGGTCTCGTCGTGTGCGCTCTGGCCGTGGCGGTCGTCCTGGCCCACGTCGCGGTCGTCCCTCGCGGCCTGACCGCGCGTCTGCTCTCGCTGCCCCCGCTGCCGGCCCTCGGCAAGATCTCGTACGGCGTCTACCTGTGGCACTGGCCGATCTTCCTCGGCCTGGACGCGGAGCGGACGGGGCTGAACGGGCTGTCGCTCTTCGCGGTCAGATGCGCAGCGACGATCGCGGTCGCGACCGTCTCGTTCGTGCTGGTCGAACGACCGATCCGCGAAGACGCCTTCGTCCGTCGCGCCGTCATCACCGTGCCCGGCGCCGTGATCGCGGTGGCGCTGTGCGCGGCCCTCGTCGGCGTGGTGGTGCGTGTGCCGGCCGGTGTGCCCGCTGCCGCAGCCGCGGGCTCAGGCGGCACTGCGGAAGGTGGGCTGGAGGCGTTCCGAGGAGCCCTCGACGCACCGCGACCGCAGGAGGGACGAGCCGGCGCGGAGAAGGGAGACGGCCGCGAAGTGCAGCGGCACGTGCATCGGGTCCGACCGGGTCGGCCCGTGGTCGTCGACGTCTTCGGCGACTCGGTCGCGTGGAGCATGGTCACTGCCCTGCCGGAGCACAGGCGTCTCGACATCCGCGACCGCACGCTGATCGGCTGCGGGGTGACGCTGCGGGCGCCGTACCGCTACTTCGGCCACGTCTACCCGAGGGTGTGGCGCAGCTGCCGGCCGTGGGTCCGGCTCTGGAAGGCGGCCATCGCGCGCGACGACCCGGACATCGCGCTGATCGCGGTCGGTCGCTGGGAGACGATGGACCGGTTCGTCGAAGGTCGGTGGCGGAGCCTGGGCGACCCGGTGCTGGACGCCCACCTCCGCGGTCGGCTTCACGCGGCCATCAGGATCGCCGGCGCGCACGGTGCGAAGGTGCTGCTGGCGACGCTTCCCTACAACCGGCGCGGCGAGCAGCTCGACGGAAGCCTGTTCCCGGAGGACCGACCCGAGCGCGTGCGCGCCTGGAACGCGCTGCTGCGCGACGTCGCCGCACGGCACCCGGGGGTCTCGGTCATCGACCTGGGCCGGAGGATCACGCCCGAGAGCCGGTTCACCTGGACCGCGGGCGGCTACATGATGCGCACGGACGGCCTGCACCTCTCGCCCGACGGCGTGCGCGCGTGGCTGGCCCCGTGGCTGTTCGCGCGGCTGCTGGCCGCCGTGAACGCCCGCCCGGATCCTGGGACGGCAGTGCCATGACGTGGACAGCAGTGGCAGACTCGTGATCGTGCAGCGGCAGATCATTATCAGCTAGCGCGACCGGCACCCGCCGATCGCGCTGACCTCTCGTCCCCGACGGGAGGTCTTTTTGTTGCATCAGTCGATCTGCCAACGAACCGCCGACCAGAGGACCCCGCGTGACCACCGACCAGTTCCACGTCTACGACACCACGCTGCGCGACGGCGCCCAGCAAGAGGGGCTCAACCTCTCGGTCGCCGACAAGCTGACGATCGCGCGGCAGCTCGACGGCCTCGGGGTCGGCTTCATCGAGGGCGGCTGGCCCGGCGCGAACCCGAAGGACACCGAGTTCTTCCGGCGCGCGAAGGACGAGCTGAAGCTCGAGAACGCGCAGCTCGCCGCGTTCGGCGCCACCCGGCGAGCCGGGGTGAAGGCGGCCGACGACCCGCTGATCGCCGCGCTGCGCGACTCCGGCGCGAGCGTGGTCACCCTCGTCGCCAAGTCCCACGACCGGCACGTCGAGCTCGCGCTGCGCACCACGCTCGAGGAGAACCTCGCGATGGTGCGCGACACGGTCAGCCACCTCAAGGCCGAGGGGCAGCGGGTGTTCCTCGACGCCGAGCACTTCTTCGACGGCTACCGCGACAACCGCGACTACGCGCTCGAGGTCCTGCGTACGGCGTACGACGCCGGCGCCGAGGTGATCGCGCTCTGCGACACCAACGGCGGCATGCTCCCGCCGTGGGTCGGCGACGTGGTCGACGACGTCATCGAGTCGACCGGCGTGCGCGTGGGCATCCACTGCCACAACGACACCGGCTGCGCGGTGGCGAACACACTCGCGGCGGTCGAGGCCGGCGCCACGCACGTGCAGGGGACTCTCAACGGGTACGGCGAGCGCACCGGCAACGCCGACCTCGTCTCGGTCGTCGCCAACCTCGAGCTCAAGCTGGACAAGCGTGTGCTGCCGAGCGGTCTGCTCCAGGAGGCGACGCGCATCGCGCACGCGGTCGCGGAGGTCACCAACGTCCCGCCCGCGTCGCGGCAGCCGTACGTCGGCGTCAGCGCGTTCGCGCACAAGGCCGGGCTGCACGCCAGCGCGATCAAGGTCGATCCGAACCTCTACCAGCACCTCGACCCGGTCGCCGTCGGCAACGACATGCGGCTGCTGGTCAGCGACATGGCCGGTCGCGCCTCGATCGAGCTGAAGGGCCGCGAGCTCGGCTACGACCTCGCCGCCGACCCCAACGGCAAAGAGCTGATCACGCGCGTCACCGACCGCGTCAAGGAGCTCGAGTCGCGCGGCTACACGTTCGAGGCGGCCGATGCGTCGTTCGAGCTGCTGCTCGTCGAGGAGGTCGAAGGCGCGCGCCCGTCGTACTTCGACGTCGAGTCGTGGCGCGTCATCACCGACTCACGCCCGGGCGGCGAGGCGGTGTCGGAGGCGACGATCAAGCTGCACGCCGGCGGTGCGCGGATCATCGCCACCGGCGAGGGCAACGGCCCGGTCAACGCGCTCGACCACGCGCTGCGCGAGGCGATCGGCCAGGCCTACCCGGAGGTCGCGAAGTTCGAGCTCATCGACTACAAGGTGCGCATCCTCGACCAGGGCCACGGCACCGACGCGGTGACCCGCGTGCTGATCGAGACCACCGACGGCGAGTCGTCGTGGGTGACCGTCGGCGTCGGCGCCAACGTCATCGAGGCATCGTGGGGTGCGCTCGTCGACGGCGTGACGTTCGGCCTGCGCCGGCACGCCGAACCGACTGTGGTCCCGACGGGCTCGACCACCGCCGCGACACCGGATCGCTAGGGTCGACGCTCGCGTTCATCCGTCTATCCCCCGGAGGCCGGTCATGGCAGAAGCCCTGCAGCACAAGGTGAATCTCGACGAGAGCGAGATGCCCACCCGCTGGTACAACATCCTCCACGACCTGCCTACGCCGCCACCGCCGGTGCTCCACCCGGGCACCAAGCAGCCGGTCGGCCCGGACGACCTCGCGCCGCTGTTCCCGATGGAGCTGATCGCGCAGGAGGTGTCGGGCGAGCAGTACGTCGACATCCCCGGCGAGGTGCTCGACGTCTACCGGTTGTGGCGGCCGAGCCCGCTCTACCGCGCGCACCGGCTCGAGAAGGCGCTCGATACGCCGGCGCGGATCTACTACAAGTACGAAGGCGTCTCGCCGGCCGGCTCGCACAAGCCGAACACCGCCGTACCGCAGGCCTTCTACAACGCGCAGGCCGGCATCAAGAAGCTCACCACGGAGACCGGCGCGGGGCAATGGGGGACTGCGCTCGCCTTCGCGTGTGCGCAGTTCGACCTCGAGTGCGAGGTGTGGCAGGTGCGTGCGTCCTACGACCAGAAGCCCTACCGCCGCATCATGATCGAGACCTTCGGCGGGAAGGTGCACCCGTCGCCGTCGGACCTCACCGCCGCCGGACGCGCGATCCTCGAGGCCGACCCCGACTCGACCGGCTCGCTCGGCATCGCGATCAGCGAGGCGGTCGAGATGGCGGCCGCCGACCCCACCACCAACTACGCGCTCGGCAGCGTGCTCAACCACGTGCTGATGCACCAGACGATCATCGGCGAGGAAGCCCTGCTCCAGCTCGCGAAGGTCGGCGAGACTCCGGACCTGCTCGTCGGCTGCACCGGCGGCGGTTCGAACTTCGGCGGCCTGGCGTTCCCCTTCCTGCGCGAGAAGTGGGCCGGCGCCATGGACCCGACCGTCCGCGCGGTGGAGCCGGAGGCGTGCCCGTCGCTGACGCGCGGCGTCTACGCCTACGACTTCGGCGACACCGCCGGGATGACGCCGCTGATGAAGATGCACACGCTCGGCCACGACTTCGTGCCGGACCCGATCCACGCCGGCGGCCTGCGCTACCACGGGATGAGCCCGCTCATCAGCCACCTCGTCGAGACCAAGGAGATCGAGGCGGTGGCCAAGGCGCAGACCGACTGCTTCGCCGCCGGCGTGCTGTTCGCCCGCACCGAGGGCATCGTGCCCGCGCCCGAGCCGACGCACGCGCTGGCCGCCGCGGTAGAGGAAGCCCTGCTGTGCAAGGAGTCCGGCGAGGAGAAGGTCATCCTCACCGCGCTCTGCGGGCAGGGCCACCTCGACCTCGCTGCGTACGACGCGTACCTCTCGGGCCAGGTCACCGACCACGCCTGGGAGAGCCCGGACATCCAGGAGTCCGAGGCGGCGGCGCTGTCGCACTTGCCGCGCGTCGACTGAGCCTGGTTACCGGCCTCCCGGCTCGGGTGCGGATAGGTTCGTCGGCATGGCCGAGCTGCACGACCTGACCGCGCTCGAGCAGGGGGAGGCGGTACGCCGCCGCGAGGTGTCGCCCCGGGAGCTCGTCGACCACTACCTCGCGCGCATCGAGCGGCTGTCCGACTCGGTGGGTGCGTTCGTCACGGTCACCGCCGAGCTCGCCCGCAAGCAGGCGCTGCTCGCCGAGTCGCGCGCGGGGGAGGGCGGCCCGCTGTTCGGCGTCCCGACGGCGGTCAAGGACCTCACCAACACGGCGGGCGTCCGGACCACGTTCGGCTCGGCGACGATGCGCGACTTCGTGCCGGACGTCTCCGACGAGGTCGTGCTGCGCATGGAGGCCGCCGGCACGATCAGCCTCGGCAAGACGACGACGCCGGAGTTCGGCTCGCCCTGCTACACCGAGCCCGACGTGGCGCCGCCCGCGCGTACGCCGTACGACCTGAGCCGCATGGCCGGCGGCTCGAGCGGCGGCGCCGGCGCCGCGGTCGCGGCCGGGCTCGTGCCGGTGGCGCAGGGCTCCGACGGCGGCGGCTCGATCCGCATCCCGGCGAGCTGCTGCGGGCTCGTCGGGTTCAAGCCCAGCAGGGGACGCGTCAGTGGCGCCCCGATGTACGGCGATCCGATCGGGCTCGGCACCGCCGGGCCGCTCGCGCGCACCGTCCGCGATGCCGCCGCGTTCCTGGACGCGATCGCCGGGCCGGCGGTCGGCGACCCGTACTGGGCGGCGCCGTTGCCCGACGGCGAGACCTACCTCGGCTGGTGCGACCGTGAGCCCGGCCGGCTGCGCGTCGCGCGGTTCGCCGACCCGGTGATCGCCGACGCGCAGGTGCACCCCGAGGTGCTGCGCGCCTACGAGGGCGCGAGCCGGCTGCTCGAGTCGCTGGGCCATGACATCGAGGACGTCGAGGTGCCCCTGCCGCCCGACGCGACGCGCGTGTTCGAGACCTGCTGGTCGGTGCTCACCGCGCTCACCGTCGTACCACCGGAGCGGGAGCACGAGCTGCGCCCGCTCACGCGCTGGCTGAGCGGGCGTGGCCGGAAGGTGTCCGGCCCCGAGTTCGGCCTCGCGCTGGGCGAGCTGCGCCGAATCGCCGCGGGTGCCCTGCGCCGGCTGGCGCCGTACGACGTGGTGCTGACGCCGACCCTCGCGCGGCCGCCGTTGCCGATCGGCGCGATCCGCGACGACGCCGACCCGGCCAGGGACTTCCAGAACCAGAAGGAGTTCACGCCCTGGACGTCGGCGTGGAACGTCACCGGGATGCCGGCGGTCTCGCTGCCGCTGCACATGACGCCCGACGGTCTGCCGGTCGGCGTGATGCTCGCGGCCCGCCCCGGTCAGGACCACGTTCTGTTCGCGCTCGCCGCGCAGGTCGAGGCCGCCGTGCCGTG
The DNA here is from genome assembly GCA_036280235.1 of Nocardioides sp. Taxonomy (GTDB): domain Bacteria; phylum Actinomycetota; class Actinomycetes; order Propionibacteriales; family Nocardioidaceae; genus Nocardioides_B. The sequence continues at coordinate 50,673 of DASURB010000145.1, read as the reverse complement.
GGTGGACAGGCACCCGTCCTGCTGGTGATCACTCAACCGGCCAGCAGCCGCTCGCACTCCTTGATCAGCGCGTCGCGCAACGGTGCGCCGCGCTCGGCGAACGAGCGCTGCGCCGCGACGTACTCCTGCTTGCCCTCGGTGGTCTCGATGCGCACGGGGGAGTAGCCCAGCGCACTCAGGTCGTACGGCGACGCGCGCATGTCGAGCACCCGGATGTCGCGGGCCAGCGCGAAGCAGTCGGCGACGAGCTCGGACGGCACCATCGGCGAGAGCCGGAAGGCGTGCTTGTAGAGGTCCATCCCGGCGTGCAGGCAGCCGGGCTGCTCGAGCTCAGCACGGTCGTCGCGGCCCGGCTGCAGGGTGTTGCGCGGCCGGGCCTCCTCGGTGAAGAAGCGGAACGCGTCGAAGTGGCTGCACACGATCTTGTGCCCCTCGACGACCTCGTCGGTGCCCTCGGGGCCGAGCCGCAGCGGCCACGACGCGTGCCGCACCTGGTCCTGGTCGAGCCGGTAGACCATCGCCCACTCGTGCATCCCGAAACAGCCGAGCTGCGCGGGCCGCGACGCCGTCGCCTTGAGCAGCCGCAGCAGCGTCGTCAGCAGCACCTGCTGCGAGGCGACGTAGTCGTCGCAGACCGTCGCGCCACTCGAGACCGCGACGTACCCCTTGAGGTCGAGGTGGTCCCGCGCCTCCGGCCCGCCGACCACGACGCCGTACCCGGGGTGCCAGCGGCGCAGCGCCGCCGGCCGCTGGGAGTAGTAGGTGAAGAGGAAGTCGTGCACCGGGTGCGCGACGCCCTCACGACGGCGCTCCAGGTGCGGCTCGATCCACGCGTCGACGCGCGACTCGTGCGCGGCCCGCCGGGCCCGCACCTGCTCGCTCGTCAGGACTTCCACAGGCACGAGGGTAGATGCGTTCCGCGACGTGACCCGCCGGTAGGCTCGGGGAGTGCGCATAGCGAGGTTCACGACCGGAGAAGACCCCCAGTACGGCGTGGTCACCGGCGATGTCGACGAGCTCGGCATCCCGGCTGACGACACCGTCGTGGTCGCCCTGGCGGGCGACCCCCTGTACGTCGGGGTCCAGCTGACCGAGCAGCAGTTCCCGCTCAAGGAGGTGCGGCTGCTCGCGCCGGTGCTGCCGCGCAGCAAGGTGGTCGGCATCGGCCGCAACTACGCCGCGCACGCCGCCGAGATGGGCAACGACGTGCCCGACGAGCCGATGATGTTCATCAAGCCGAACACCTCGGTGATCGGCCCCGGCGACCCGATCTTCTACCCGCGGCAGTCGCAGGAGGTGCACTTCGAGGGCGAGCTGTGCGTGGTCATCGGCCGCATCTGCCGCGACGTCGCCCCCGAGCGCGTCGGCGACGTGATCTACGGCTACACCGTGGGCAACGACGTCACCGCGCGCGACCTGCAGCGCAAGGACAAGCAGTTCACCCGCGGCAAGGGCTTCGACTCGTTCTGCCCGCTCGGCCCCTGGATCGAGACCGAGCTCGACACCAGCGACCTGCGCGTCACCACTCACCTCAACGGCGACCTCAAGCAGGACGGCTCGACCAAGGACCTGATCTTCGACGTCCCGGCGCTGGTGTCGTTCGTGTCGTCGGTGATGACCCTGCTGCCCGGCGACGTGATCATGACCGGCACCCCCGAGGGTGTCGGCCCGATGGAGGTCGGCGACGAGGTCGAGGTCTCGATCGCCGGCATCGGCTCCCTGACCAACAAGGTGGTCTCCCGTGACTGACTCCCGCGTGCGCGTGCGCATGGCCCCGTCGCCGACGGGCAGCCCGCACGTCGGCCTCGTGCGCACCGCGCTCTACAACTGGGCGTTCGCCCGCCACCACGGCGGCACGTTCGTGTTCCGCATCGAGGACACCGACACCGCGCGCAACACCCAGGAGTCCTACGACGCCCTGATCGACCTGTTCAAGTGGCTCGGTCTCGACTGGGACGAGGGCCCCGAGGTCGGCGGCGCCTACGCGCCGTACCTCCAGAGCCAGCGCTTCGACATCTACGCCGACGTCGCCGACAAGCTGCTGAAGGCCGGTTACGCCTACCACTGCTACTGCTCGGCCGACGAGCTCGAGCAGCGCAACGAGAAGGCCAGAGCCGAGGGGCGCACACCCGGGTACGACGGGCACTGCCGCGAGCTGACCGCCGAGCAGGTCGCGGCCTACGAGGCCGAGGGGCGCAAGCCCACGCTGCGGTTCCGGATGCCCGGCGAGGCGATCACGTTCACCGACCTGGTGCGCGGCGAGATCACCTTCCAGCCCGAGCACGTGCCCGATTACGTGCTGGTGCGCGGCAACGGGCACCCGCTCTACACGCTCGTGGCCCCGGTCGACGACGCGCTGATGGAGATCACCCACGTGCTGCGTGGCGAGGACCTGCTGTCCTCGACGCCGCGGCAGATCGCGCTGCACCGCGCACTCGGCGAGCTCGGCATCGGCTCCGGCACGCTGCCGGAGTTCGGCCACCTGCCCTACGTCATGGGCCAGGGCAACAAGAAGCTCTCCAAGCGCGACCCCGAGGCCAACGCGCTCGGCTACCGCGACGCGGGCTTCCTGCCCGAGGGGCTGCTCAACTACATGGCGCTGCTCGGTTGGGCGATCGCCGACGACCGCGACGTGTTCACCCTCGACGAGATGGTGCAGGCGTTCGACATCCGCCGGGTGAACCCCAACCCCGCGCGCTTCGATCTCAAGAAGTGCGAGGCGATCAACGCCTCCCACATGCGGATGCTGTCGGTCGAGGAGCTCACCGAGCGGCTGCTGCCCTACCTGCGCGACGCCGGCCTGGTCGCCGACCCGCCGACCGAGGAGCAGCGCCGGATCCTCGCCGGTGCCGTGCCGCTCGTCCACGAGCGCATCGGAAAGCTCACCGAGGGCGTGTCCATGCTGGGCTTCCTCCTCGTCGACGAGGCCGACTTCACCCGCGACCCCGCCGACGTCGAGAAGCTGCTCGACGCCGACGGCCGCGCGGTGGTCAAGGCGGCGCACGACGCGCTCGCCGCGCTCGACACGTGGACGACCGAGGCGATCGACGAGGCGCTCCGCAAGGCGCTCGTCGAGGACCTCGGGCTGAAGCCGCGGCACGCGTTCGGTCCGGTGCGCGTGGCGGTCAGCGGCAGCCGCGTCTCGCCGCCGCTGTTCGAGTCGCTCGAGCTGCTCGGTCGCGAGCGGTCGCTCGGCCGGCTCGCCAGCGTGCAGGACCTCGGCTAGCCGGGACGGGGGAGGGCGAATGACGGACGACCAGCACGAGCAGGACCAGCCACCACAGGAGCCGCCGCGCCCGCCCGCCCCGCGTTTCCCCCCTCCGCCGTACGGCGCCCGCCCGGCCCCGCTGCCGCCGCCTCCGTCCCACGCGCAGGCAGCCTGGGCGGCGCCGTCGGGGTTCGGCGCGCGGGCGTACCCGGCGTTCCCGCACCCCGAGCCGACGCCGTACCACCAGATGCTGCGCACCTGGACCTACCGCTGGTGGCGGCCGGTCGTCGGCCTGCTGGTGCTGGGGGCGGGCTTCCTCGTCGTGCAGGTGCTGGTCGCGGCCGCGATCGTGGTCCTGGCCGTGGCGTCCCCCGGCGACGTCCTGGAGAACCTCTCCACGCTGGCCGACCTCGACGACGTCGGACCGGCCTTCCTGCTGCTGCTGAACCTCTCGCTGGGCGCGATGATCCTGGTCTCCTGGGCGGCGATCCGCATCGCGCACCGGATGCGCCCGCGCTGGCTCGCCTCGGTCGCCCCCAAGATGCGCTGGGGCTTCTTCTTCGCCTGCGTCGGCGTCTCGGTGATCGCGCTGGCCGCCCAGCTCGGCGTGAGCATGGTCGTGCCGGCCGGCGGCGACGCGTCGCTGAGCCCCGAGCTCAACGACTTCACCGGGCGCACGGTCGGCCTCGCGATCATCGTGCTGTTCACCACGCCGTTCCAGGCGGCGGGGGAGGAATACCTCTTCCGCGGCTACCTGCTGCAGGTCGCCGGGTCGATGCTGAAGTTCAACAAGAGCCGTGCCGCCGAGCTCGTCTCGAAGTGGGGCGCGATCCTGCTCACGTCGCTGCTGTTCGCGGCCGCCCACGGCGCGCAGAACTTCCCGCTCTTCTTCGACCGGTTCGCGTTCGGGTTCATCGCCGGCTGGCTGATCATCCGCACCGGCGGTCTCGAGGCCGGCATCGCGATGCACATCCTCAACAACTTCTTCGCGCTCGGTGCGGCGCTGCTGTTCGGCGACATCGGGTCGAGCCTCAGCGTGTCCGAGGCGTCGTGGTGGAACATCCCGATCACGGTGACGCAGGCGGGTGTGTACGCCGGTCTGGTCGTGCTGCTCGCCGTACGCATGAACGTGCAGACGCGCACCCGGCCACCCGCCGAACCGCCCTCGACGTCGAGCTCGTCGGCCGCCAGGCCGGTGCCCGCGTGAGCCTGCTCACGGATACCCGGTGAGGGGCCTGCCCGTTTTGGTCCGCACACACCGCTCCGTGTATTGTCAGGCGCGCTTCGCAAGGAGCGATCCCATGGGGTATGGGGTAATTGGCAGCCCGACTGGTTCTGGTCCAGTTAGTCTAGGTTCGAGTCCTAGTACCCCAGCGATTTGGTCGGATCTCCCGCAACCGCTAGAGTTTCGTCCGCTTCGGGCCCCCGTTGTGTAGTGGCCTAGCACGCCGCCCTCTCAAGGCGGTAGCGCCGGTTCGAATCCGGTCGGGGGTACATCCGACAGGCCCCAGTCTCCTCGAGACTGGGGCCTGTCCTCGTCTTCAGACCGTGTGCTTCCACCCCCCGACGGTCGTGTCCGATTCCCGCCAGAAACTGTCGGCGCCATGGGTGAGGATGGCTGGCATGGACATCGAGGACACCGAGGCCTGCTACCGGGCGGTGAAGAGCCGCGACCGCCGGTTCGACGGTGTCTTCTACACCGCCGTCACCTCCACCGGGATCTACTGCCGGCCGTCCTGCCCGGCGATCACTCCGCAGCGCCGCAACGTGCGCTTCTACCGCACCGCCGCGGCCGCCCAGGCCGCCGGCTTCCGGGCCTGCAAGCGCTGCCTGCCCGACGCGACGCCGGGCTCGCCGGACTGGGACGTCGCCGCCGACGTCGCCGGCCGCGCGATGCGCCTGATCTCCGACGGCGTCGTCGAGCGCGAGGGCGTCGAAGGGCTGGCCCGCCGGGTCGGCTACACCACGCGGCACCTCGGCCGCGTCCTCACCGCGGAGCTCGGCGCCGGCCCGCTGGCGCTCGCCCGGGCCCGTCGCGCGCAGACCGCGCGGGTGCTGGTCGAGACCACGTCGATGCCGTTCGCCGACGTCGCGTTCGCGGCGGGGTTCGCGAGCGTGCGGCAGTTCAACGACACGGTCCGCGAGGTGTACGCCGCGACGCCGACCGAGCTGCGCGCCCGCCCCCGGTCGCGCCGTGATGCGGCAGCGAGCAGCGGGGAGCTCGAGCTCCGCCTCGCGGTGCGCGCGCCCTACGCGGCCCGGGAGATGCTCGCGTTCCTGGCCGCGCACGGGGTGCCGGGCGTGGAGTCGTGGGGCCCGAACTGGTACGCCCGCACCCTGCGTCTGCCGCACGGTCCCGGCCGGGTCGTGCTCGAGCTCGACGACGGCGTGGCCGACCGCGGCCACGTCCGGTGTCGGCTGCAGGTCGACGACCTGCGCGACGTCGCCGCCGCGGTCGAGCGCTGCCGCCGGCTCGTCGACGCCGACGCCGACCCGCTCACCGTCGAGGACGCGCTGTCCGGCGATCCGCTCCTGGCCCGTCTCGTGCGCGCCCGCCCCGGGCTGCGCGTGCCGGGGCACGTCGACGGCGACGAGGTCGCGATCCGCACGGTGATCGGCCAGCAGGTCTCGGTGGCCGCCGCGACCACGGTGACCCGGCGGCTGGTCGAGCAGCTCGGCGAGCCGTACGGCGAGAGCGGCGAGCGGTTGTTCCCCACCGCCGAGGCCGTCGCCGGGCATGACCCCGAGTCGCTGCCGATGCCGCGCTCCCGCGGGCACGCGCTCGTCGGCCTGTGCCGGGCGCTCGCTGACGACGCCGTACCCCTCGACCGGAGTCTCGACCGCGCCGAGGTACGGGCCCGGCTGCTCGCGCTACCCGGCATCGGGCCGTGGACGGCCGACTACATCGCGCTCCGCGCACTCGGCCACCCCGACGTGTTCCTGCCGACCGACGTCGGCGTGCGCAACGCGCTGGCCGGCCTTGGTGTCGACAGTGCGGAGCAGACCCACCTGGTCGAACGTTCCGCCGCCTGGGCGCCCTGGCGCTCCTACGCCTTGCTCCACCTGTGGTCGTCGCTCGAGGTGCTGAGTCCCGACCGCGTCCTACCCTTGGCCACGAAGGAGACCTGACATGTGGACCACCCTCGACACCCCCGCCGGCCCGATGCGCGTCGTCGCGCACCGCTACGCGTTGACCGACGTGGAGTTCACCGGCCCGCCGCCGGCGGCGGCGTCGCCGCGCACCTCGTCGGTCGTGGCCGCCGAGCGCTCCGAGGGGCGTCCGGTCGGCGACCGCGCCGACGACGACCCGTTGCTGCGCGACGCGGTCGCCCAGCTCGAGGCCTACTTCGCTCGCGACCTCAAGGAGTTCGACCTCCCGATCGATCCCGTCGGCACGCCGTTCCAGCAGCGGGTGTGGGAGCACCTGCGGCTGATCGGCTACGGCGAGACCACGTCGTACGGCGAGATCGCCCGCCGGATGGGCATGACGCCCGCGGCCTCGCGGGCGGTCGGCCTGGCCAACGGGCGCAACCCGATCGCGATCATCGTGCCGTGCCACCGAGTGCTGGGTGCGGGCGGCAAGCTCGTCGGCTACGCGGGTGGGCTGGACCGCAAGCAGCTGCTGCTCGAGCTCGAGCAGGAGGCGCTCTTCTAGCGAGCGGGCGTACGACCTCGACATCGGTGAGCAGCACCGTCCAAGGTTGGTGAGTGGAACCATCCGATGAGCGCCTGGTCGTCGGTCTCGGCGACTCGGTCACGGCCGGGGACGGTCTGCGCGGACCGGACGAGACCGTCACCGCGCGCCTGGCCGAACGGCTGGACGCGTCCTGGGTCGTGCGTGCCCGCTCGGGCCTGACCTCGCGCGGGATCGCCCGCCTCCTCGAACGTCAGGTCGCGGCCGGCGACGTGGCCGCCGCCGACGTGGTCGTGGTGTCGGTCGGGGTCAACGACCTGCTCCGGCTCAAGCCCCTGGTGCTGTGGCGGCGTGACCTCAGCGTTCTGCTCAACCGGGTCACCTCGCTCACGTCCGGGCGGGTGGTGCTGCTCGGCATGCCGCCGGTGCGCGCGTTCCCGCGGCTGCCGCGAGCGGTCGCGGTCCCGCTCGGTGCCAGGGCAGCGCGGATGGACCGGGTCGGCGTGGACGTGGCCCGCCGGTACGGCGTGCTGCACCTGCCGCTCCCGGCCACGTTGCTCGAGCCCGCGGGGGCCTTCGCCGACGACGGGTTCCATCCCTCGGCGCAGTCGCACGACGTGCTCGCACGGCTCATCGCCGAGCTGTTGTCCTCGACGTGGGCCCGCTGACCGCCGGCCGAGGCCGCTACTCGCTCGCGCGGCGCAGCGACTCCGACAGCCGCTCCGCGGCGGCGAGCACGGCTGGGGCGTGCATGCGCCCCGGCTGACGGGAGAGCCGCTCCAGCGGGCCGGATACCGACACGGCGGCGATGATCTTGCCGCTGGGGGAGCGCACCGGCGCCGACACCGACGCGACGCCCTGCTCGCGCTCGCCGACCGACTGCGCCCAGCCGCGGCGACGGATGCCGGACAGCGCGGTGGCCGAGAACGCGGCATTCTGCAGGCCGCGGTGCATGCGCTCGGGGTCCTCCCAGGCGAGCAGCACCTGCGCCGCGGAGCCCGCGCGCATGGTGAGCTGCGAGCCGACGGGGATGGTGTCGCGCAGACCCGAGGGCCGTTCAGCGGCCGCGACGCAGACGCGGTAGTCGCCCTGGCGGCGCCACAGCTGTGCGGACTCGCCGGTGATGTCCCGCAGCCGCGCGAGCACCGGACCGGCGGCTGCGAGGAGGCGGTCCTCGCCGGCGGCCGCGGACAGCTCCGCGAGACGCGGGCCGAGGATGAACCGGCCCTGCATGTCGCGGGCCACGAGACGGTGGTGCTCCAGCGCGACGGCCAGGCGGTGAGCCGTCGGGCGGGCCAGGCCGGTGCCTGCGACGAGGCCGGCCAGGGTGGCCGGTCCTGACTCCAGGGCCGACAGAACGAGGGCGGCCTTGTCGAGGACGCCGACTCCGCTAGAGTTGTCCATATAATGATCATGCCGTCTCGACATCTGGATCGCAAGTCCGGTTCGGTGTCACGATGGGAGCCGGATGGACCTGTTGTCATCGAAGGTCCTGCAAGTCCGAACCGCAAGTCACCGAACGGAGCGCAGTGATGGGTAGGACCCTGTCGGAGAAGGTGTGGGACGAGCACGTCGTCCGGACGGCGGAGGGCGAGCCCGACCTGCTCTACGTCGACCTCCACCTCCTCCACGAGGTCACTTCGCCGCAGGCGTTCGAGGGTCTGCGCCTGGCTGGCCGTAAGGTGCGCCGGCCCGATCTCACGCTGGCCACCGAGGACCACAACGTCCCGACGCTCGACTTCGACAAGCCGATCGCCGACCCGGTGTCGCGCACGCAGGTCGAGACGCTGCGCAAGAACGCCGCGGAGTTCGGCGTACGTCTGCACCCGTTGGGTGACATCGAGCAGGGCATCGTGCACGTCGTCGGGCCGCAGCTCGGGCTCACGCAGCCCGGCATGACGATCGTGTGCGGCGACTCGCACACGTCCACGCACGGTGCGTTCGGCGCGATCGCGTTCGGCATCGGTACCTCGGAGGTCGAGCACGTGCTCGCCACGCAGACGCTGCCGCAGTCGCGACCGAAGACCATGGCCGTGACGGTGAACGGGTCGCTGCCGGCCGGAGTGACCGCGAAGGACCTGGTGCTGACGTTGATCGCGCACACCGGCACGGGCGGCGGTCAGGGCTACATCGTGGAATACCGCGGCGAGGCCATCGAGGAGCTCTCGATGGAGGCGCGCATGACGATCTGCAACATGTCGATCGAGTGGGGCGCCAAGGCCGGCATGATCGCGCCGGACCAGACGACGTTCGACTACATCGAGGGTCGTCCCGAGGCACCGAAGGGCGCGGACTGGGAAGCCGCCGTCGAGCACTGGAAGTCGCTGCGCACCGACGACGACGCGACCTTCGACAAGGAGATCGTGCTCGACGCGTCGACGATGACGCCGTTCGTCACCTGGGGCACCAACCCGGGTCAGGGCGTCCCGCTGGGGTCGGCCGTGCCGTCGCCGTCGGACTTCGAGGATGAGGGCGACAAGATCGCGGCCGAGAAGGCCTTGGAGTACATGGGTCTCGAGGCCGGTACGCCGATGCGCGAGATCAACGTGGACACGGTCTTCGTCGGGTCGTGCACCAATGGCCGCATCGAGGACCTGCGTGCCGCGGCCGAGGTGATCCGTGGCCGGCACGTCGCCGACGGCACCCGTCTGCTGGTCGTTCCGGGTTCGGTGCGCGTGCGGCTGCAGGCCGAGGAGGAGGGCCTCGACGTGATCTTCAAGGAGGCCGGCGGTGAGTGGCGTGGCGCGGGATGCTCGATGTGCCTGGGCATGAACCCCGACCAGCTCGCGCCGCAGGAGCGCAGCGCGTCGACGTCCAACCGCAACTTCGAGGGCCGGCAGGGCAAGGGCGGTCGTACGCATCTCGTGTCGCCGCTCGTCGCCGCCGCCACTGCTGTGACGGGCACGCTCGCCTCGCCCGACGACCTGCCGCCGCTGGCCTGATCCCGCGACCGACGTACCCGAGGAGCAACGCACATCATGGAGAAGTTCACCCGCCACGTCGGCACGGGCCTGCCGCTGCGACGCAGCAACGTCGACACCGACCAGATCATCCCGGCGGTGTACCTCAAGCGCGTCACGCGCACCGGCTTCGAGGACGGGCTGTTCGGCGCCTGGCGCAACGACCCGGAGTTCGTGCTGAACCGCCCCGAATACCAAGGTGTCTCGGTGCTCGTCGCCGGGCCCGACTTCGGCACGGGTTCGTCGCGCGAGCACGCCGTGTGGGCGTTGATGGACTACGGCTTCAAGGTCGTGATCTCGAGCCGGTTCGCCGACATCTTCCGCGGCAACTCCGGCAAGGCCGGGCTGCTCGCGGCCCAGGTGACGCAGGACGTTGTCGAGCAGCTGTGGAAGCTGATCGAGACCGATCCGACGACCGAGATCGTCGTGGATCTGCAGGAGCGCACGATCCAGGCGGACGCGCTGACGGCGCCGTTCCAGATCGACGACTACACGCGCTGGCGCCTGCTCGAGGGGCTCGACGACATCGGTATCACCTTGTCCCGCGAGGCCGACATCGCGGCCTTCGAGGCGACGCGTCCGAGGTGGAAGCCGGCCACGTTGTGACGTCGTACTGACGTCCTACCCCCTCTGAAGGGGTCGAAAGGGCAAGTTTTCCTCGACACACAAGGGAAAACGCGGGTTTGGTCGTTGTTCCCTGCCCTTGTAGTGCTTAGCGTTCCCGTTAGACGTCGAGCATGGGGCTCGACCCCCCACGTTCACGAAAGGGAAGCAAGTGAACAAGAGTCAGCTGATCGACACCCTCGCCGCGCGTTTCGAGGGCAACCGCAAGCAGGCCGCCCACGCGCTGGAGTCGGTCATCGACACCATCACGCGGGAGGTCGCGAAGGGCGAGAAGGTCGCCATCACGGGCTTCGGCTCCTTCGAGAAGCGCGTCCGTGACGCGCGCTGGGTGCGCAACCCGCGCACGGGCGAGCGCATCAAGGCCAAGAAGACCGCGATCCCGAAGTTCTCGGCGGGCGCCGACCTGAAGGCCGTCGTCTCCGGCGCCAAGAAGCTGCCGAAGCTCACGCTCACGTCCGCGACGGGTGGGGCCAAGAAGACCGCCTCGGCGTCGAAGTCCACCACCGCCAAGAAGTCGGCGCCTGCGAAGAAGGCCACCACGGCGAAGAAGGCGCCGGCCAAGAAGACCGCGGCGAAGAAGACCACCGCCGCCAAGTCCACGGCCAAGAAGGCGTCGCCGGCGAAGAAGACCACCGCCAAGAAGGCGCCGGCCAAGAAGAGCACGGCGAAGAAGACCGCGAAGAAGTCCTGAGCTTCTAGCTCTCACAGCGACGACGGGCCGTCCCTTTCGGGGCGGCCCGTCGTCGTGTCTGCGCTCTTGCTCACGCGAGGGTGAGTATCTGGACGCGCGTGATGGTGCCCATGTCGTCGCGCTCGATCCGCACCCGCTGGCCGGGGCGGAGCATCCGCAGCCCGGTGCCTCGCAGGGCCTCGCCTGTGAACGGGAGCTCGAGCCCGTCATCGAGCAGCACATCGCCGTCGCCGGTCTCGTGGTCGAAGCGGGACACCGTGGCCTGCATGGGCCCGAGCGTAGCCGCCTTCGTCGCCGGCTTGTCGACGCCGTTGTCCACAGAACACCCCACGCGTTCCTGGCGGATCCCACGTGAAGTTTCGGCCCGGTCGCGCCGGTTTCCCAGCAGACGGTGGTATCCCGACAGGCGCCCTCAGAACAGCTCGGCCGTCAACGACGACGTGCGCGGGCCGATGCCGAGGCGGAGGGCGGCGGCGAGGTCGCGCGGGGTGTCCACGTCGCGCCGGACGCTGTCGATGCCGTCCAGCTCGATCTCCACGGCGCCGTGGTCGAGGTGGACGTCGCGCGAGCCGGGGCCGAAGCCGGGGCGGAAGTCGGCGCGTCCGGCGGCGGAGAGCAAGGTCGTGCCGACCCGGTCGGCGTCGGCGACGAAGGCGAGCTCGTGGGCGAGCGTGGCCGTGAGCGCGCGGTCGAGCTCCGCGGGGCGCAACGCCGGCAGGTCCGCGCACACGGCCGCCGGGCGCACGCCCGGAGCCCGCCGTACCAGCTCGGCGACGGCCTGCACCAGCGACGCGTTGAGGTCGTCGGTGGTCGCGTCGGGCACGACCTCGGCCCCGAGGTCCTTCAGCTCGCGGGCCAGCAGGTAGTCGTCGGTGACGGCGAGTACGACGGAGACGGACGGCGTCGCGAGGGCTGCGGCGACCGTGTCGGCGGCGAACGCGGCGGCGAGGCGCTGCCGGACGGGGTCGCCCAGCCCGCCGAGCCGGGACTTCGCGGACCTCGGTGGCTTGACGGGGACGACCAGACCGAAGGACACGACCCGATCCTTCCAGGCGAGCGGGGTGCGCGCGTGGGGCGTCCCGGCGAGTAATCTCGGCGGCACGATCAGCCCCGGTACGACGTCAGCAGGAAGCAGGGTCCGCGTGTCCTATCCCCGCAAGCTCCAGGAGCCACGCGGTCTCGCGTTCGGCGTCTTCGTCGCCATACTCGAGCCGCTCCTGCGGGTGCTGACCAGGCGGCGCTGGATCGACGGCACCAAGATCCCCGCCAAGGGTGGCTGCGTGGTCGCGAGCAACCACATCTCGCACGTCGACCCGTTCACGTTCGCGCACTTCATCTACGGCAACGGCCGGGTGGTGCGGTTCCTGGCCAAGGCGGAGGTCTTCGACATCCCGCTCGTCGGCAAGCTGATCCGGGCGGCGGGGCAGATCCCGGTCTACCGGCTCACCACCGACGCCTCGCGGGCATTCAACGCCGCGGTCAAGGCGGTGCAGGAGGGGAAGTGCGTCGTCGTGTACCCCGAGGGCACGATCACCCGCGACCCCGGCCTGTGGCCGATGACCGGCAAGACCGGAGCGGCCCGGATCGCGCTGACCGCGGGTGTCGACGTGATCCCGGTCGCCCAGTGGGGGCCGCAGGACATCCTGGCGCCGTACGCCAAGAAGCCGCGGCTGTTCCCCCGCAAGACCATCACCGTGAAGGCCGGCGACCCGGTGAACCTCGACGACCTGCGCGGCAAGAAGCTCACCCCCGACGTGCTGCGCGAGGCGACCAACCGGATCCTCGACGCGATCACGCACGAGCTCGAGGACGTCCGCGGCGAGAAGGCGCCGGCCGAGCGGTTCGATCCGCGCACCCGCGGCGTCAAGGAGATCGGGAACCCCAACGAACTCGCGAGGCGCCGTGCGCGCCGGAACGGAGAGCGCTGATGACCAAGGTGGCCGTGATGGGCTCGGGCTCGTGGGGCACCGCGTTCTCCATCGTGCTGGCCGACGCCGGCAACGAGGTCATGCTCTGGGCGAGGCGCGAGGACCTCTGCTCGACGATCAATGACAAGCACGAGAACACCGACTACATGCCGGGCATCGAGCTGCCCGAGAGCATCCGCGCCACGCACGACCCCGCCGAGGCGCTGAGCGGCGCTGAGGCGGTGTTCTTCGTCGTGCCGTCGCAGACGTTTCGCGAGAACCTCCGCGCCTGGGTCGACCTGATCCCGCCCGACGCGCTGCTGGTGTCGCTGATGAAAGGCGTCGAGCTCGGTTCGCTCAAGCGGATGAGCGAGGTGATCATCGAGGAGACCGGCGCCGACCCGTCACGCGTCGGTGTCGTCAGCGGGCCCAACCTCGCCAAGGAGATCGCCATGCGCGAGCCTGCGGCGAGCGTGGTCGCCTGCCCCGACGAGCACAACGCCACGCGGCTGCGGGGGATCTGCCACTCCTCGACGTTCCGGCCGTACTCCAGCACCGACGTGATCGGGTGCGAGCTCGGCGGCGCGTACAAGAACGTCATCGGTCTCGCTGTCGGTATGGCGGTCGGGCTCGGCTTCGGCGACAACACGACCGCCTCGGTGATCACACGCGGCCTCGCCGAGACCGCCCGCCTCTCCGAGAAGCTCGGCGCCGACCCGATGACGCTGATGGGCCTTGCCGGACTCGGTGACCTGGTGGCGACGTGCTCGTCGCCGTTGTCGCGCAACCGGACGTTCGGCGAGAAGCTCGGGCAGGGCATGACCACCGAGGAGATCACCGCCTCGACCCGGCAGGTCGCCGAGGGCGTGAAGTCGTGCTCGTCGCTGCTCGAGCTCGCCCGCAGCGTCAACGTCTACGCGCCGATCGTCGAGGCCGTCCACGCCGTCGTCGAGGGCGAGATGACCGCCGCCGAGATGCTGACCGCGCTGATCAGCCGCGAGGCCAAGCACGAGCGGGACTGACCCGCTCCTGCTCGTCGCAGCACCCCACCGATTGGTCACAAACGACAGGATTTCGCGTCGGATTCTTGCGGTTGGGGACCAAACCGCAGGGGCTCAGGCGGTCAGGTCGTCCAGCGCCGCGGCGAGGTCGTCCCACAGGTCGTCGACGTCCTCGATGCCGACCGACATCCGCACCAAGCCGTCCGGGATCGTCGCGGGCTCGGACTTCCAGCGACGCCGCCGCTCGAACGTCGACTCGACGCTGCCGAGACTCGTGGCGTGCACCCACAGCGTGGTCTTGTGCGTCAGCAGGTCGGCCGCGATCGCGCCGCCGGCCAGCACGATCGAGATGATCGCGCCGAAGCCGGGGTAGCGCACCTCGCCGATCGCCGGGTGCTGCTCGAGCCGGCGCACCAGCTCCTTGGCGTTGGCCTGCGCGCGCTCGAGCCGGACGTGCAGCGTCCGCAGGCCCCGCAGCGCCAGCCACGCCTCGAGCGTCCCGGGCGTCGCGCCGATCATGTCGCGACGGTTCTTGAGTACGCCGTACAGCTCGTCGTCGCGGGTGACCACCGCACCGAGCAGCGCGTCGCTGTGGCCGGAGATGAACTTCGTCGCCGAGTGCAGCACCACGTCGGCGTCGAGCGAGAGCGGCTGCTGCAGCAGGGGAGTGGCGAACGTGTTGTCGACCACGACGTACGCCCCCGCCTCGTGCGCGGCCGCCACGATCGCGGGGATGTCGGCGACCTCCAGGGCCGGGTTGGTCGGCGACTCGATCCACACCAGCGCGGCGTCGGCGCAGGCCTTGACCACGGACTCGGTGTCGGTGACGTCGACGAGCTCGGCGGTGATCCGGCCGCGCGCTTCGAGGTCGGCGAGCTGCATCACGCTGCCGTTGTAGGCGTGCCGCGGCGCGACGACCTTGGCCCCGGCGCCGACGAGGTCGAGCAGCGTGGACACCGCGGCCAGGCCCGAGGCGAACGCCAGCGCGCGACCACCCTCGAGCACGCCGAGCGCGTCCTCGAACGCCGTCCAGGTCGGGTTGCCGTAGCGGCCGTACTCGGTGTCACCGCCCGCGACGTACGTCGACGCCATCGTGATCGGCGCGTTCAGGGGACTGTCCGGCTCGTGCGCGGGTCGCCCGGCGGTGACGGCGAGCGTGCCGGGGCGGAGCGGCGGCGGGACGGGCTTCTCGGACGCGGACATGCCTCCACCCTACGAGCGGCGCGAGCACGCCCAGGTAGGGTCGCCAACCATGGACGAGCACCCCCCGACCACCCGGAAGCCTCGCGTCGCGGTGGTCTTCGGCGGCCGTTCCGAGGAGCACGCGGTGTCCTGCGCCACGGCAGGCAGCGTGCTCAACGCGATCGACCCCGAGCGGTACGACGTCGTCCCGGTCGGCATCACGCACGAGGGCCGCTGGGTGCTGGAGTCCTCCGACCCCGAGCGCCTCGCGATCACCTCCGCCGACAAGCTGCCCGAGGTCGACGCCTCGCGCGCGACGGTCGCGCTGGCCAGCGCCGAGCGGTCCAGCGAGCTGGTCGTGCACGAGCCGGCCTCCGTGCCGCGCACGCTCGGCGAGGTCGACGTGGTCTTCCCGCTGCTGCATGGCCCGTGGGGCGAGGACGGCACCATCCAGGGCCTGCTGGAGATGGCCGGGGTGCGATACGTCGGCGCCGGCGTGCTCGCCTCCGCGGTCGGCATGGACAAGCACTACATGAAGATCGTCTTCCAGGCGCAGGGGCTGCCGGTGCTGCCGTACGCCGTGATCACCCGGCGTGACTGGGAGCGCGACCGCGGCGCATGCCACGAGTCCGTCGACGCGCTCGGCTACCCGGTGTTCGTCAAGCCCTGCCGCGGCGGGTCGAGCATCGGGATCAGCAAGGTGCACGACGCGAGCGAGCTCGACGAGGCCGTCGAGGAGGCGCAGCGGCACGACCCCAAGGTGCTCGTCGAGGTCGCCGCCGAGGGCGCCCGCGAGATCGAGTGCGGCGTGATCGAGGGGTTCGGCACCAACCCGCCCGACACCAGCGTGGTCGCCGAGATCACCATCGGCGGCGAGCACGAGTTCTACGACTTCGCGGCCAAGTACCTCCCCGAGGAGCACACCCGCCTCGACGTCCCCGCCGACGTCACGGAGGCGATCTCGGACAAGGTGCGCGGCCTGTCCGCGCGGGCGTTCGAGGCGCTCTCGTGCGAGGGCCTCGCGCGCGTGGACTTCTTCCTGCTGCCCGACGAGCGCGTGGTGATCAACGAGATCAACACGATGCCGGGCTTCACGCCGTCGTCGATGTTCCCGCGGATGTGGGCCGCGACGGGGCTGGACTACCCGGGGCTCGTCGACCGGCTGATCCAGCTGGCGCTGCACCGCGGCACCGGACTGCGCTGACCCCGCGCCCGCCTCACCGCGTCTCGGCGGTCGTGCATGTCTCGTTGCCGGCCCTGTCGGTGGCGCACACCTCGATCTCGCCGACGTCGCCGGGGACCTCCGCGGTGAACAGGTTCTCGCCGTACCAGGCCAGGGTCCGCTCGCCGTCGCCCCACCGTGCGGAGACGTTCCGCCAGTCGTGGGGAAGATTCGGGGTGCGGTTGTCGTGCACGCGTGCGACGACCTCGCGGCCGACGAGCCGCGCTGCGACGACCGGCGGTGCCGTGTCGCGGGGGAGCGCCCTGGTCGCGAGGTAGACCCGCTCGTCCTCGGAGGTCGGTACCTCCCCCTGGCTCTCCACCACGTCGACGCGTCCGTCACCGTTCAGGTCGGCCACCGCCATGCCGAGCGTGCCCTCGCTCGGCTCCGCGTCGAAGACCTCGTCCGCGACGGTCAGGTGGCCGGAGCCGTCGTTGACGAGGAGCCGGTCGGCGCCGTCCAGCGAACCCACCAGGAAGTCGGCGTCACCGTCGGACTCGGCGTCGAGGGCGACGACGCTGTTGTCGTCCCAGCCGTCGTTCTGGTCCGGCGGCCACCAGGTGTCCGTCACGTCCTTGAAGCGCCCGCCGGTGTTGCGGAACACGTGCTCCGGATAGCCGTACGACGCCATGTCCCCGTCGTTGATCGTGACCAGGTCCAGCCGTCCGTCGGCGTCGAGGTCGACCGGGGTGAACTCGTAGTTGTTGGTCGTCGCGGGCAGCCGCCCGTCGGTGACGTCCGCGAACCGACCGTGGCCGTCGTTCTCGAACAGCAGGCTTGTCTCGCACATCTTGCAGGACACCGCGACGTCGAGGTCCCAGTCGTTGTCGACGTCGACGAGCTCGAGCTCCCAGCTGAACCGCACCAGGGTCTCCGGCATCCGTCGCGCGGTCACGTCGGTGAACACTCCGTGACCGTCGTTCAGCCAGAGCCGGGTGCGCCCACCCCGGTTCTCCATGGGACTGCCGGGTCCCCAGTCCGCGAGCACGACGTCGAGGTCCCCGTCCCTGTCGACGTCGCCGATCTCCAGGTCACCGACGCTCATCCGCCGAGACGGCAGGTTGGACGGCGTCACCTCCCGCCAGATCCCGCGCTTCTGCGCGAGGAAGAGCCGGGAGCGCGTCTCGAAAGTCGTCCCCATCAGCACGTCCTGGTGGTCGTCGGCGTTCAGGTCGGCCACCTTCAGGACCCGGGCGTAGGTGCGGACCGGACCGAGCACCCGGGTGGTCCCGTCGGTGAACGTCGCATCGCCGTTGTTGAGGAAGACCCGGCTGCGCACCGCGTCGCCCCGCGCGTCGTAGTCTCCGCCGTTCGCGAACAGCAGGTCGACGTCGCCGTCCCCGTCGATGTCGGCGAGCTCCACCTTGCTGGTCCACTGGCCGGTACTGCCGAGGTTGGTCTCGGTGACGTCGGCCCAGAGGTGCCGAAGCCCGGGCCCACCGGCGGGGAGTGTCGTCACTCGGTCCGCCGACGACCGGTCGGGCCGTTGCGCCGCCCCGACGTTCTCGGTCCCTCCGGTGCATCCCGCGGCGAGGAGAATCGCCGCCGCCCCCGCTACCCATGCCGTCGTCAGTGCGCGCACGGCCGCCGCCCTTCGGTCGACCCCCTCGTCCAGCCTGGTACGGGTTCCGAGACCACACCATGGCGACCTCGGGCCAGTGCTGCGTGACCCGGCCGACTGGTTCAGCCGCAGCGCTCCACGCGCTCGGTGTGCCGCTTCAAGGCGGCCGCCAGGTCGACCATCGTCGCGGCGGGCGGGAAGTAGCCGGCGGGGATCGCGACCTCGACGCCGGGTTTCCGCCCGATCGTGGTCATGGTGATGTCGGTGGCGCTGCCGGTGATCTGCTCGTCGGGGATGTACCACGCCACCCCGTTGACGATCTGGCACGCGGAGAACCGGTCGAACGACGCCGGCTCGCCGACCCCGCAGCGGAGCACGATGGCCGGGTCGCCCCAGGCGGCGGCCGTCGTCGCCGCGGCGTCCTCCACCTCGCGGCGCTCCTGGTCGGCGACGGTCTCGGGCAGCCCGTCCACCAGGCGCTCACAGGCCGCCGCGTCCGCGCCCGGCTGCGTGGGCTCGACGTCCACGGCTCCCGCCGTACACCCGGAGAGTGTGAGTGCCAGGGAGAGCAGCCCGAGACATGCGACGGCGCCCGCGTTCGTGCGAACGGGGCGCCGTCGAGGCACGCAGAGGTGCTGCGACGAGGTCAGATGTGCACCACGGGGCAGGTGAGCGTGCGGGTGATGCCGGGGATGTTCTGCACCTTGGCGACGACCAGCTTGCCCAGCTCGTCGACGTTGCGCGCCTCGGCGCGGACGATCACGTCGTACGGCCCGGTGACGTCCTCGGCCAGCGTCACACCCTTGACCTCGGCGATCTCGGCGGCGACCTCGGCCGCCTTGCCGACGTCGGTCTGGATCAAGATGTAGGCCTGAACCACCATGCTGGTCTCCTGGGGGTCTCGACGGGGCGGGACGCGTTGCGCGCCCAACCTATCGTGCGGTCCGCCCCTGCCGTAAGCAGGCACGACCCGCATCCGTTTGAATGGCCGCCATGAGCAGCCCGGCCATCACCGCGACCACCACGCTCGCCGACCTGGGGGAGTTCGGGCTGATCGCCGAGCTGTCACGCCGGTTCGCGCAGGGCGACCACGTGCTCATCGGTCCCGGTGACGACGCGGCCGTCGTGGCGGTGCCGACCGGCCGCGTGGTGGTGTCCACGGACGTGCTCGTCGACGGCCGGCACTTCCGCCGCGACTGGGCCGAGGCCGAGGACGTCGGGCACCGCGTCGCGGCCGCCAACCTCTCCGACCTCAACGCGATGGGCGGGGTCGCCACGGCGCTCACCGTCGGTCTCGCCGCGCCGCCCGACCTGCCCGCCGCGTGGGCGCTCGGCCTCGCCGACGGCATCGCCGCGGAGGCGGCGCTCGTCGGCGCGAGCGTCGTCGGCGGAGACCTCACCTCCGCGGACCAGGTCATGGTCGCGGTGACGGTGCTGGGGTACGTCGACGGCGAGCCCGTGCGACGCTCCGGGGCACGGCCCGGCGACGTGCTCGCGCTGGCCGGGCGGCAGGGCTGGGCCGCCGGCGGGCTCGCCGTGCTGGGTCGCGGGTTCCGGTCACCCCGCAAGCTCGTGGACGCCTACCGCCGCCCCGAACCGCCGTACGCCGCGGGGCCGCAGGCGCGGATGGCCGGCGCCACCGCGATGATCGACGTCTCGGACGGCCTGGTCGCGGACGTCGGCCACCTGGCCGCGGCGAGCGGCGTCGCGGTCGACATCACCACCGGCGCCTTCGAGCTCGCTGAACCGCTGCAGGCCGTCGGCGCCGCGCTCGGCGCGGATCCGATGGGCTTCATCCTCGGCGGCGGCGACGACCACGCGCTGGCCGCGACGTTCCCGGCCGGTTCCGCCCTGCCCGAGGGGTGGACGGTGATCGGGACGGTGGCCGAGGGGGAGGGCGTCACGGTCGACGGTGCGGCGTACGAAGGGCCGACTGGTCACACGCATTTCTCCTGACGCGGTCCTGGGCTCGCGAAGCTCCGACGACGTCAGAAGGTTGAGACGTCGGGAGGTTGAGACGTCAGAAGGTTGAGGAGCGTCGGGCCGGACGGAGCCTGCGACGGACGGCCGAGGCATCTCGAAACACAAGGGGGCAAGGACGCGCCGGCTGGGCCGTGCGGAGAGGGCAAGACGCGCCGACTCGGCGGGTGGGGCGACAGCCCCGAGAACGACGAAAGCCGCTCCCGGCGGGGAGCGGCTTCGGCGGTGGCTGCGTCAGGTCAGCAGGTCAGCGGGTGACCTTGCCGGCCTTGAGGCAGCCGGTGCACACGTTGAGACGCTTCGGGGCACCGTTGACAGTCGCGCGGACGCGCTGGATGTTCGGGTTGAAGCGACGCTTCGTGATCTTGCGCGACCACGGCCGGTTGTGGCCGAAGCCCGGGCGCTTGGCGCAGATGTCACAGACGGCAGCCACCGTGAACTCCTGGGGATAGCTAGGGTTTCGTACGACGCAGTGCCCGCGACTCGGCGGGCAACCGCACAAGAGTATCCGATGCCGCTCCGTGGCTCCTAATCGGCGCGAGCGGCGCCCGGCCGCGGGGGCAGCCGGACGCTACCCTGACCGCTCGGATCGAGCAGGGACGCCCCGTAGTGAACCAGCAGCGACCGACACGGACGACGAGCGAGCCAGGAGGTGTGTGTTGGCCGGACCCGGCCCCGACACCCTCGCCGTTCTCGACCTGCCCACGATCCGCCGGTTCGCCGAGGTAGCCCTCGAGGCGCTCGCCGCGGCGCGTGAGGAGATCGACGCGCTCAACGTGTACCCGGTGCCCGACGGCGACACCGGCACCAACCTGTTCCTGACGTTCGAGTCCGCCCGCGACGGGCTGCTCGAGGCCGAGCCGGCCGACGACCTGCGGGCCGCGCTGGCCGGGTTCGCCCGCGGCGCGCTGCTCGGGGCGCGCGGCAACTCGGGCGTCATCTTCTCCCAGATCGTCGGCGCCCACTGCAAGCACATGGCCCAGGCCGGGCCCGACGACCGGGCCGCGGTCGTGTTCGCCGAGGGGCTGCAGGCGGCGGCCGAGGCGGCGTACGCCGCGGTGGGGGAGCCGGTCGAGGGCACGATCCTGACCGTCGCGAAGGCGGCCGCCGACGCGGCGACGGCGTCGGCCGTCGACGAGCGGCACCGGCTCGGTCACGTGATCCGCGCGGCGTCCTCGGCGGCCCGGGAGGCGCTGCTGCGCACGCCCGAGCAGCTCGCCGTCCTGCGTGACGCCGGGGTCGTCGACGCGGGCGGGCGCGGGCTCTGCGTGATCCTCGACGCCGCCGAGACGGCCGTCACCGGCAAGCGGCCGGTCACCGCCGACGTACGCATCGGCAGCCACGCGATCCCGGTGCCGCTGCCGACCGGCGACCTGACCTCGGACGGGCCGTCCTACGAGGTGATGTACCTCCTCGACGCCGACGACGCACGCATCCCCGACCTTCGCGCGCGGCTCGCCCCGCTCGGCGACTCCCTCGTCGTCGTAGGCGGCGACGGGCTCTGGAACGTTCACGTGCACGTCGACGACGTCGGCGCCGCGATCGAGGCGGGCATCGACGCCGGCCGGCCGCACCGGGTCCGGGTCACCCACTTCGCGGAGCAGGTCGGGGCGCGGGCAGCCCGTATCGCCGCGGAGCGCAGCGGCCGCCGCGTGGTCGTGGTCGCCGCCGGCGAGGGCCTCGGGCGGCTGTTCGCCGAGGCCGGCGCCACGGTCGTCCCGGGTGGACCGGGCCGCCGCCCGTCGACACGCGAGGTCCTCGACGCGCTGAGCGAGTGCGGGGGAGCGGAGGTCGTCGTGCTGCCCAACGACCGCGACAGCGTCGCCGTCGTCGAGGCCGCCGCCCAGACCGCCCGCGACGAGCTCGACCTGCGGGTCGCGGTGATCCCGACCAGCGCGCAGGTCCAGGGGCTCGCCGCCCTCGCGGTCCACGAGCCCGGCCGCACCTTCGAGCAGGACGTGCTCGAGATGACCGCGGCCGCCCGCCACGCCCGCAACGGCGCGGTGACGATCGCCGCGCGCCGCGCCATGACCTCCGGCGGGCCTTGCGAGCCCGGCGACGTGCTCGGGGCCGTCGAGGGCGACTTCGTGGTCGTGGGCGACGACCTCGGCACGGTCGCGACCGACGTTGTGGAAAGGCTGCTCGGCGGCGGTGGCGAGATGGTCACACTGGTGGCAGGGCAGGACGGCCGCGAGCTCGCCGAGCGCACCGCGGCGTACCTCCGCCGCACCCGCCCCACCGTCGACGTCGTCGTCTACGACGGCGGACAGGACCGCTACCCGCTGCTGATCGGCGTCGAGTGAGGAGCACGGACTGATGGCCACCGGGGTCACCTGGGACTCCAAGCTCTCCGCGGTCGCGGGGTCGCAGGCGAGCAAGATCGAGAAGGCGTTCGGCTACCGCACCGTCGGCGACCTCCTCGGCCACTACCCCCGGCGGTACGTCGAGCGGGGCAGCGTCAGCGACCTGGGCAGCCTCACGCTCGACGACTACATCACGTTCGTCGGACGGGTCGTGCACGCCGAGAAGAAGAGCTTCCCCGACCGGCGCCGCGGCGGCCTGGCCTACCGGCTCGAGGTCGTCGTCGCCACCGAGAACGACCGGCTCGCCCTCACGTTCTTCGACAAGAAGGAGCACACGGCCGACTGGCGTGCCAGGAGGATCAGGGTGGGTGCGACCGGGCTGTTCTCCGGCAAGGTCGGCCGGTTCAAGGACGACTGGCAGCTCACCAACCCGCAGACCGAGATCTTCGGCGTGGACAACGAGGAGGACCCCGACGCCGCGCGCGCGGAGGTCGAGTCGCTCCCCGACCTGCTCCCGATCTACCCCGCGAGCTCCTCCGTGCAGTCCTGGCAGATCGAGAAGGCGGTCAAGGTCGCCCTCCAGATGCTTGTCGACGTGCCCGACGTCCTTCCCGATGCGGTACGGCGGGAGCACGGCCTGGTCGACGCGCGGAAGGCGCTGGAGTGGATCCACCGGCCCGACACCTGGGAGCAGAAGGGCGCGGCCGAGAAGCGGCTGCGCTTCGACGAGGCCTTGGTCACACAGACCGCGCTGGCGCTGCGCCGCGCGTCGCTCGAGGCCCTCGACGCCACGCCCCGGGCCGGCCGCGAGGGCGGGCTGCTCGACAAGTTCGACGAGCGGCTCCCGTTCACGCTGACCGCCGGCCAGCAGCAGGTCTCCGACGAGGTGCTGCGCGACCTGGCCGCCGGCCACCCGATGCACCGGCTGCTCCAGGGCGAGGTCGGCTCCGGCAAGACCGTCGTCGCGCTCCGCGCGATGCTGCGGGTCGTCGACTCCGGCGGCCAGGCCGCGCTGCTCGCGCCCACGGAGGTGCTCGCCCAGCAGCACGCGCGTTCCATCACCGCCATGCTCGGCGACCTGGCCGCGGGTGGGATGCTCGGCGGCGACGCCGACTCGACGCAGGTGGTGCTGCTCACCGGCTCGACCGGAGCCGCCGCGCGGCGGCAGGTGCTCTCCGACATCCAGGTCGGCAACGCCGGCATCGTCGTGGGCACCCACGCGCTGCTCGAGGACAAGGTGAGGTTCCTCGACCTCGGCCTCGTGGTCGTCGACGAGCAGCACCGCTTCGGCGTCGAGCAGCGCGCCGCGCTCACCAACAAGGCGGGGGAGGCGCCGCCCCACGTCCTGGTGATGACCGCCACGCCGATCCCGCGCACGGTCGCGATGACGGTGTTCGGCGACCTCGAGACCTCCACGCTCAGCGAGCTGCCCCTCGGTCGCGCGCCGATCCAGACCAACGTCGTACCCCTGCGCGACCACCCGGCCTGGTTCGACCGCGTCTGGCAGCGGCTGCGCGAGGAGGTCGCGGACGGCCGCCAGTGCTACGTCGTCTGCCCGCGCATCGACACCGGCGACGACGACGCCGACGCTCGCGGCGACGCGAGCGAGAGTCCGCAGAGCAACCTCGCGTCCGTCGCCGAGGTGGCCGCGATGCTCGAGGCCGGACCGCTGCACGGCCTCCGGATCGCCCAGATGCACGGCCGGCTCGCCCCCGACGACAAGGACGCCGTCATGCGGTCGTTCGCGGCCGGCGACGTCGACGTCCTCGTGTCCACGACAGTGATCGAGGTCGGCGTCGACGTCGGCAACGCCACCGCGATGGTGATCCTCGACGCCGACCGGTTCGGCGTCTCCCAGCTCCACCAGATGCGAGGCCGCGTCGGCCGTGGCGGCCACCCCGGCCTGTGCCTGCTCGTCACCACCGCCGAGGCAGGCAGCCCCGCCCGCGAGCGGCTCGAGGCCGTCGCCTCCACCACCGACGGGTTCGAGCTGTCCCGCCTCGACCTCGAGCACCGCCGCGAGGGCGACGTCCTCGGCACCTCCCAGTCCGGCCGCCGCTCCGGGCTCAAGCTGCTCTCGGTCATCCGCCACGAGGACGTGATCACCGACGCCCGTGCGGCCGCCGAGAAGGTCGTCGCGGACGACCCGACCCTCGAGCACCACCCGGCGCTGCTCGCCGAGGTCGAGCGGCTGCGCGAGACCGCGCAGGCCGACTACCTGGAGAAGGCCTAGGTGACCCGGCCATGACCCGCATCATCGGCGGCACCGCCGGCGGGCGGCGGATCCGCACGCCCACCGGCGACTCGACCCGGCCCACCTCCGACCGGGTCCGCGAGGCGCTGTTCTCCGCCCTGGAGGCGTCGCTGGGGTCGCTGGCGGGGTTGCGCTTCCTCGACCTGTACGCCGGCTCCGGCGCGATCGGCCTCGAGGCGCGCTCACGCGGTGCCGGCGTCGTCACCCTCGTCGAGCAGGACCGGCGCACCGCGGCGCTGATCCGCGACAACGCCCGCACGCTCGGGTTCGGCGGCGTCGACGTCGTGGTCTCGTCGGTCTCGCGCGTGCTCGCGCACCCGCCGCACGCCCCCTACGACGTCGTCTTCGCCGATCCGCCGTACCCCCTTCCGGCGGATGACGTCGACGCCGACCTGGCCTCGCTCGCCGCGCACGGGTGGCTCGCCGCGGACGCCGTCGTCGTCGTCGAGCGCGGCCGCCGGGGAGACCCGCCGACCTGGCCCGAGGGGCTCGAGGCCGGACGGGAGAAGAGGTACGGCGAGACCGTGCTTTGGTACGGTCACGCGGCAGCCCCGCCCCCGTGATCCGAAGGAGCACACCCGTGCGCCGAGCCGCCTGCCCGGGGTCGTTCGACCCCGTCACCAACGGTCACATCGACATCATCGCGAGGGCGTCGACCCTCTTCGACGAGGTCGTCGTGGCGGTCGGGGTGAACCGGTCGAAGAACCGGCTGTTCACTCCCGAGGAGCGCATCGCGATGCTCACCGAGTCGTGCGCAGACTTCGACAACGTGCGGGTCGACAGCTTCGACGGCCTGCTCACCGACTTCTGCAAGCAGCACGACGTGCGGGCGATCGTGAAGGGGCTCCGCGCGGTCAGCGACTTCGACTACGAGCTGCAGATGGCGCAGATGAACTCCAGCCTGGCCGACATCGAGACGGTCTTCGTCCCGACCAGCCCGGAGTACTCCTTCCTGGCCTCCAGCCTGGTCAAGGAGGTCGCGATGTTCGGCGGGGACGTCTCGAAGCTGGTGCCGCCCCACGTGCTGGCACGTCTGAACGACCGGTTGACGGGTAAATAGGTATCCGGCCTGCGACGACGTAAAGTCGTAGGGCTGTTTTCCTGGTCGCCTGCGCGACCCACATTCTCCCTGGGGAGGGAGCCGCCGGGCCGGTGCTCGGCGACCGAGCGAAGGACTGTGAGAACCACGTGGACGTGCACGCGAAGCTCGCCGAGATCCGGCGTGTGGTCGAGGAGGCGCGCTCAATGCCGATGTCGGCCTCGGCCGTCGTCAACCGATCCGAGCTGCTCGCCCTGATCGACGAGCTCGGCGGCGGCCTGAAGGTCGCATTCAGCGACGCCGACGCGGTCATGGCCGACCGCGAGGCCGTCGTGGACGGCGGCCGCAAGGAGGCCGAGCAGATCATCGCCGCGGCCCGCGGCGAGCGCGAGGCGATCATCTCCGACACCGAGGTCTACCGGGTCGCCCGCCACCAGGCCGACCAGCTGCTCGAGCAGACCCGGCGCGAGTGCGACGAGCTGCGCGCCGAGACCGACGAGTACGTCGACAGCAAGCTGGCGAACTTCGAGATCACCCTCGAGAAGACCATGGACGCCGTACGACGGGGCCGCGAGCGGCTCGCCGGGCGCTCCGACCTGCACGGGATCAACGACGACGAGGTGTCGAAGATCCGGCTGCCAGAGCACCTGGAGGGCTGACAGCAGGCTGAGCGGGCCCCGGGGCCTCCGCCGCCGTTTTGGCTGGTGACGGCACCCTTCGGTACGCTTGCCTGCGGTCCTGCGCGTCCACCTCCGGGTGGGAGCACGGGACCCGTGATCCGTCTCAACCCGCCATCTCAGAAGGACTGCTGTGCGTCTCGACCCGAGAGCGCCGCTCGTGCTCGACACTCGCGAGCTCGGCCGCCGCCCGGGGTCGCAACGCACGACGACCCGCGAGGTGCCGGCGCCGGCGGATCTGGGCATCGAGGTCCTTCGCGTTCCCGAAGGGTCGCCGATCGAGCTGGACCTCCGGCTCGAGGCGGTCATGGAGGGCGTCCTCGTCACCGGCACGGCCGCGGCCGCGCTGGACGGCGAGTGCGTGCGGTGCCTGGAGGTCATCCACGACGAGATCGAGGTGGACCTGCAGGAGCTCTTCGTCTACGACGACGGGCACACCGGCACCGACGACAACGACGACGAGGACGCCGGTGTCAGCCGGATGGACGGAGAGCTGCTCGACCTGGAGCCCGCGGTGCGGGACGCGGTCGTGCTGTCACTACCCTTCCAACCCCTGTGCCAGGCCGACTGTCCCGGCCTGTGCCCCGAGTGCGGGGCGCGGCTGGCGGACGACCCGGGACACCAGCACGACGAGCCGATCGACCCCCGGTGGGCGGCGCTCTCGCAGCTGGCGCAAGACGACGATCCAGCCGGACACCCGGCCGACAAGAGGAGTGAGTGAAGTGGCGGTTCCGAAGCGGAAGATGTCGCGCAGCAACACGCGTCACCGTCGTTCGCAGTGGAAGGCCTCCGCGCCCTCCCTGGTGAGCTGCGCCAACCCCGCCTGCGGTGCCAAGCACCTCCCGCACCGGGCGTGCCCGGAGTGCGGTCAGTACGGCGCGCGCGCCGACCGTCGCCAGGTTCTCTGAGGCGTTCGGCCACGTGAGCGAGCCGTCGTCGTACGACGACTTGCGCGCGGCGCTCGGTAGTCCGGTCCTGGACGCCGAGCTCCTCGAGCGTGCCCTCACGCACCGTTCCTACGCCTACGAGAACGGTGGTCTGCCGACCAACGAGCGGCTGGAGTTCCTCGGGGACTCCGTGCTCGGCGTGGTCGTCACCGACACGCTGTTCCGTTCCCACCCGGACCTCTCCGAGGGCCGGCTGGCCAAGCTGCGCGCCGCGGTCGTCAACGCCCGTGCGCTGGCCGAGGTGGCCCGCACGATCGGGCTCGGCGAGCACGTCAAGCTCGGCCGTGGTGAGGAGAGCACCGGCGGGCGCGACAAGGCGTCGATCCTCTCCGACACCGTCGAGGCGGTCATCGGCGCGGTGTACCTCTCCGGCGGCTTCGAGGTCGCCAGCGAGGTCGTGCACCGGCTGTTCGACCCGCTGATGGAGAACGCTGCCCGGATGGGCGCCGGCCTCGACTGGAAGACCTCCCTCCAGGAGCTCTCGGCCGGGCACTCCCTCGGCGTCCCCGAGTACGTCATCGAGGACGAAGGCCCCGACCACGAGAAGACCTTCACCGCGCAGGTCCAGGTCGGGGACAAGCTCTACGGTCACGGCACCGGGCGCTCCAAGAAGGAGGCCGAGCAGCAGGCCGCCGAGACCGCCTACCGTGCGCTCGCCGACGAGCACGGCGAGATCGGCTCGGCCCCGCCGGCGTCCGCCACCGGCTGACGTGCCCGAGCTGCCCGAGGTCGAGGTCGTCCGCCGCGGCCTCGAGGCGCACGTCGTCGGCCGCACGATCACCGGCGTCGACGTGCTGCACCCGCGGCCGGTGCGCCGCCACCTCGCCGGGCCCGACGACTTCGCCGCCCGCGTCACCGGTCGCCGCGTCGAGGGGGCCTGCCGGCGCGGCAAGTACCTCTGGCTCCCGCTCGACAGCGGCGACGCGATCCTCGGCCACCTCGGCATGAGCGGGCAGATGCTCGTGCAGCCCGCCGACGCCCCCGACGAGCGGCACCTGCGGGTGCGCCTCCGTCTCGACGCGCCGTACGAGCTCCGCTTCGTCGACCAGCGCATGTTCGGCGGGCTCGCCGTCTCCGAGGGCGGTGCCGAGCTGCCGACCGAGATCGCGCACATCGCCCGCGACCCGATGGACCCGGAGTTCGACGACGAGCTGTTCTCCGCCCGCGTCCGGGCCAAGGTCTCCGGGATCAAGCGCCTCCTGCTCGACCAGACCGTCATCAGCGGTGTCGGCAACATCTATGCGGACGAGGCGCTGTGGCTGGCCCAGATCCACGGCGACCGGCCGGGCAAGCGGCTGCGCAAGGCCGACGTCGCCGCGGTGCTGGCCGGTGTCCGTGAGGTCATGACTGCGGCGCTGGACCAGGGGGGTACGTCGTTCGACGCGCTGTACGTCGACGTCAACGGGCAGAGCGGCTACTTCGACCGCTCGCTGCACGTCTACGGCCAGGAGGGCCGGCCGTGCGACCGCTGCGGGACGCCCATCGTGCGGGTGTCCTTCATGAACCGTTCGTCGTACTTCTGCCCGGTCTGTCAGCCCCGGCCGCGGCGCTCCCGCTCCCGCTGAACCGGCTCCGGGACCACGCCGGTCCAGTCGATCGGCGTCCACGGCTCCGACGCGACCCACTCGCTCCCGCAGCCCGCGCAGGCGAACAGCGCCTCCTCGCCGAGGCGCTCCCCGGTGGCCGCCCAGGCGCACTCCGAGCGGCAGCCGGCGATCGTCAGCGGGCGGGGCCGCTGGTGCCGTCCTGGTCGGTCGGGAGAGGGGGTCCCGGGCGGGGTCACAGCGCGACCGTAGCCCGGGATTGACCGCCCCGGGTGCGCGTGGGACTCTTGACGGTGAGCACCCCCTCCTGCGCCGGCTGAGACCCAGTCGTACCGCGGGATGTGCCTGCCCCTCTTAACCACCGGAGGAACACGTCCATGGCCAAGGCCCTCCTCGGCTACATGAGCAACACCGATCCCCGGATCGCCACCCAGCTCGCCGCAGAGAACCGCCGCCTTCGTCAGCGAGTCGCCGACCTCGAGGCGCACGTGATGCGCCTCCAGGCCGAGAACGACGCCCTCGCCGCCGCGGTGCACGACGAGCCCCTGCTCACCCTCGAGCACGCCTGACGATCCGCGTCACCTGACCGGCCTGACCGCAACCGTCGGGCCTCGTAGGCGACCCCTGGACATTTTCGTGCTTCTCCGGCGGCCCGGGCGTCCCTGGCGGTCCTGACTCACGGCACCGTGCCCCCGTGCCGGGCGTCCTGCCCGGAAGCGGGGGCTGCTCCTTGTAGGCTGTCGCCCGCTGATCTTCCCCACGGCAGCACGCACCGTGTCAGCCGCTGACGGCCATCGCCGGCGTCAGCGACACCCACCGGCGACCCCGTGAGGAGCACCCGTTGTACCTGAAGAGCCTGACGCTCCGCGGGTTCAAGTCGTTCGCCTCGGCGACGACCCTCCAGCTCGAGCCCGGCATCACGTGCATCGTCGGCCCCAACGGCTCCGGCAAGTCCAACGTCGTCGACGCCCTGGCCTGGGTCATGGGCGAGCAGGGTGCCAAGTCCCTGCGCGGCGGCAAGATGGAGGACGTCATCTTCGCCGGCACGTCCGGGCGGCCGCCGCTGGGCCGGGCCGAGGTGGCGCTGACCATCGACAACTCCGACGGGGCGCTCCCGATCGAGTACTCCGAGGTCACGATCAGCCGGACGATGTTCCGCAACGGCGGCTCCGAGTACGCCATCAACGGCCAGTCCTGCCGGCTGCTCGACGTGCAGGAGCTGCTCTCCGACTCCGGCATCGGCCGCGAGATGCACGTGATCGTCGGGCAGGGCCAGCTCGACTCGATCCTGCACGCCACGCCTGAGGACCGGCGCGGGTTCATCGAGGAGGCCGCCGGCGTCCTCAAGCACCGCAAGCGCAAGGAGAAGGCGCTCCGCAAGCTCGACTCCACCGACGGCAACCTGACCCGGCTCAACGACCTGCTCACCGAGATCCGGCGCCAGCTCAAGCCGCTGGGCCGGCAGGCCGAGGTGGCCCGCAAGGCCGCGGTCGTCCAGGCCGACGTCCGCGACGCCCGGGCCCGGCTGCTCGCCGACGACCTGGTGACCGCGCGCACCGCCCTCGAGCAGGAGCTGGCCGACGAGACCGTGCTGCTCGAGCGCCGGGCCGAGGTCGAGGCGGCCATCGAGGAGGCCCGCCG
Organism: Nocardioides sp.; assembly: GCA_036280235.1. Classification (GTDB taxonomy): domain Bacteria; phylum Actinomycetota; class Actinomycetes; order Propionibacteriales; family Nocardioidaceae; genus Nocardioides_B. The sequence continues at coordinate 20,298 of DASURB010000145.1, read as the reverse complement.
CGCCGAGGCCGCCCTGGAGGCGGCGCTGCGCGAGGACCTGCCCGCGCTCGCCAAGGCCCAGGAGACCTGGTTCGCACTGTCCGGCCTGCGCGAGCGGCTCAAGGGCACCGCCGGCCTCGCCGCCGAGCGGGTCCGCAACGCCGCCGAGACCGCCGACGAGCAGGCCTCCACGGGCCGCGACCCCGACCAGCTCGAGGCCGAGGCCGAGCGGGTCCGCGCCCAGGAGCGCGAGATCGCCGCCGAGGTCGAGCGCAACCGCGCCGGGCTCGAGGAGGCCGTGGCCGCCCGCAACGAGGCCGAGGCCGCACACCAGGAGGAGGAGCGCCGCGTCGCCGGGCTTGTCCGCGCCGCCGCCGACCGGCGCGAGGGGCTCGCCCGGCTGCACGGCCAGGTCAACGCCCTGCGCAGCCGCTCCGCCGCCGCCGAGGACGAGCTCGGCCGGCTCACCGCCGCGCGCGAGGAGGTGCTCGCCCGCGGCGAGCGCGCCCAGCGCGAGTTCACCGCCCTCGAGACCAAGGTCGCCGGCCTCGACGCCGGCGAAGAGGGGCTCGACGCCGAGCACGAGGCCGCCGCCTCCCTGCTCGCCGACCTCGAGGACCGGCTCGCCAAGACCCGCGAAGAGGCCCAGGCCGCCGAGCGTGAGCGCACCGGCCTCGCCGCCCGCAAGGAGGCCCTCGAGCTCGGCCTCGACCGCAAGGACGGCGCCGGCGCGCTGCTGGCCGCCACCGACTCGGTGTCCGGCCTGCTCGGCTCGGTGGCCGCGCTGCTCTCGGTGCGCCCGGGCTACGAGACCGCCGTCGCCGCCGCGCTCGGCTCCGCCGCCGACGCGGTCGCCGTCGAGCACGTCGACGCCGCCCTCGGTGCGCTCGAGCACCTCAAGAGCGAGGACCTCGGCCGCGCCGGCCTGCTCCTCGGGGGCGCCGCCGCCGACGACAGCACCTGGCCGGGCCTCCCGTCCTCCGCGACGTACGCCCTCGACGTGGTCGAGTGCCCCGACGCGCTGCGCCCGGCGCTGCGGCGCGTGCTGTTCAAGACCGCGCTCGTCGACGGCCTCGACGACGCCCGGGCCCTGGTCCGCGACTACCCCGACGTCACTGCGGTGACGCGGGAGGGCGACGTCCTCGGCGCGCACTTCGCCTCCGGTGGCTCGTCCAGCCGGCCCAGCCTCATCGAGGTGCAGGCCGCGGTCGACGAGGCGGCCGAGCAGCTCACCGAGGCCACCCACCGGTGCGAGCGGCTCACCTTCGAGCTGGCCCGGCTCGAGGAGGAGCGCGACCAGGCCCAGCAGCGCGTCGACGTCGCGCTGGCCAGGCTGCACGAGTCCGACGCCACCCTCGCCGCGATCGCCGAGGAGCTCGGCCAGCTCGGCGCGGTCGCCCGGTCCGCCAAGGGCGAGGCCGAGCGGGTCAACGCCGCCATCGCCCAGGCGGAGGAGGCACGCGACAAGGCCCTCGCCGGCCTCGCCGACCTCGAGGCGCGGCTCGCCGCGGCCGAGGAGTCGCCCGAGGAGGAGCCCGACACCGGCGCCCGCGACCAGCTGGCCGAGGAGGCAAAGGCCGCCCGCGCCCGCGAGATGGACGCCCGGCTGGCGCTGCGCACCGCCGAGGAGCGCGCCCGCGCGCTGGCCGGCCGCGCCGAGTCGCTGCTCCGCGCCGCCCAGGCCGAGCGCGACGCCCGCGCCAAGGCCGCCGCGCGCCGCGAGCGGCTGATCCGCGAGGGCAGGGTCGCCCAGGCGGTCTCCGCCGCCGTCGCCGTCGTGCTGCAGCGGCTCGAGGGCTCGATCGCCGCGGCCGCCGAGGCGCGCACGGCCGTCGAGCAGTCCCGCCGCGGCCGCGAGGAGGAGCTGATGGCGGTCCGCGCCAGGCTCCGCGACCTCGGCCGCGAGCTCGACGAGCTGGTCAACACCGTGCACCGCGACGAGATGGCCCGAGCCCAGCAGCGCATGCGCATCGAGCAGCTCGAGGAGCGGGCGCTCGAGGAGCTCGGCCTCGACCCCGAGGCACTCGTCGCCGACTTCGGCCCCGACCAGCTGGTGCCGCCGGTGCAGGCCGGTCCGGCCGAGGCCGACGGCACGACCCAGGACGTCGTACCCGCCGAGCCGGTGCCTTACGTCCGCGAGGAGCAGCAGAAGCGGCTGCGCGCCGCCGAGCGCGCGCTGTCGATGCTCGGCAAGGTCAACCCGCTCGCGCTCGAGGAGTTCTCGGCGCTCGAGGAGCGGCACAAGTTCCTCACCGAGCAGCTCGAGGACCTGAAGAAGACCCGCCGCGACCTGCTCGACATCGTCCGCGAGGTCGACGAGCGGGTGGAGCAGGTCTTCACCGAGGCCTGGGAGGACGTCCGCCAGGCGTTCGACTCGGTGTTCTCGCGGCTGTTCCCCGGCGGCGAGGGCAAGCTCGTGCTGACCGACCCGTCCGACATGCTGACCACCGGCATCGAGGTCGAGGCCCGCCCGCCCGGCAAGAAGGTCAAGCGGCTCTCCCTGCTCTCCGGCGGCGAGCGGTCCCTGGTCGCGGTGGCGTTCCTCGTCGCGCTGTTCAAGGCCCGGCCGTCGCCGTTCTACATCCTCGACGAGGTCGAGGCCGCGCTCGACGACACCAACCTCGGCCGCCTGCTGGAGATCTACGAAGAGCTTCGCGAGAACTCCCAGCTGCTCGTGATCACCCACCAGAAGCGCACGATGGAGGTCGGCGACGCGCTCTACGGCGTGACCATGCGCGGCGACGGCGTCTCCGCGGTGATCAGCCAGCGGCTGCGGGAGGCGGAGCCCGCCTGATGGGGGAGCGACCGCCGCGGCCGACCCGCCGCGACTACGTCGCGTGGCGCCGGATGACCACCCGGTGGGCCGACGACGACGTCTACGGTCACATGAACAACGCCGTCTACTACGAGCTGTTCGACACCGCGGTCAACGCCCACCTCATCGAGGCGTCCGGCGTGAACGTGCGCACGCTGCCCGCCGTCGGGGTGGTCGCGGAGACGTCGTGCCGCTACTTCCGCGAGATCGGCTTCCCGGAGCCGGTCGACGCCGGCCTCGCCGTCGAGCGGGTCGGCAACTCCTCGGTGATCTACCGGATCGGGCTGTTCCAGGGCGACGGGGACGAGGCTGCGGCCGAGGGGCGGTTCGTGCACGTGTACGTCGACAACACCTCGGGCCCGGGGGACCGGCCGGTCCGGCCGCTGCCTGACGTGATCCGCGCGGTCGCGGAAGCGCTGGTGCCGGAGGCGGCTGCGGACTGACCGGGTCCGGTTGAGCGGGGAGCGGACCGATCCCGTCGATTGGGACCGTTTCCGGCGACCTGGCACCATGGAGGGCGATCCTCGTCCCGGGAAGGTTGTTGTCGCGCTGTGCTCCCTGTCCTCGTCGCCATGTTGGTGATCCTGGCTCTGGCCGGCCTCGTCGTGCTGTACGTCGCGTACCCGCACCGTGGCCAGGAGGTCCCCAACGCGCCGTGGGTCGGTGACGCGCTGCGCAAGGGTGTCGAGGCGCTGCCGACGCTGCACAACCAGCGCCAGCAGGACGCCGACGGGCACGAGGCCGTCGTTCCCGCGCAGCAGCATCCCGTGCGCGAGTCCGCGCACCGCTGAACCGCTGACCCCGGGCCCGATGACGGGCCCACCCGCTCTGCTTGGATGGTGGACGTGGAGTACCTGGGCCTGATCATCGCCGTCGCCGTCGTCCTCGTGGGCGCGGTCGTCGGCCTCGTCGCGACGCGTGGCCGCGGTCGCCGTACCCCCACGCTGGACCGGAAGGGCCCGCCGGAGGTGGTGGCCCCCGCCGACACCGAGGCGGAGGCCGAGCCGGGCGTCGGCGACGACGCCGCCGTACCCCGCGACACCCCGACCCGCACCGTCGAGGACGCCGAGCTCCCGACCGTCGAGGCGCCGCCTCCGGTCGAGAAGCCCGAGTCGACGGCCGGCCGCCTGGTCCGGCTGCGTGCGCGGCTGGCCCGGTCGCAGAGCCCGCTGGGGCGCGGCCTGCTGAGCCTGCTGTCCCGCGACGTCATCGACGAGGACACCTGGGAGGAGATCGAGGACACCCTCCTCACCGCCGACGTCGGGGTCGCCCCCACGCAGGAGCTCGTCGAGCGGCTGCGCACCCGCGTCAAGGTCGAGGGCCGCACCGCCGACTCGGTGCGCGACATCCTGCGCGAGGAGCTCGTGAACCTCGTCGACCCCACGCTCGACCGCGCGCTGCACGTCGACCGGCGCGACGGCAAGCCCGGTGTCGTCCTCGTCGTCGGCGTCAACGGCACCGGCAAGACCACGACCGTCGGCAAGCTCGCCCGCGTCCTCGTCGCCGAGGACAAGGACGTGATGCTCGGCGCGGCCGACACGTTCCGCGCCGCCGCGACCGAGCAGCTCGCGACCTGGGGCGAGCGGGTCGGCGTACCCACCGTCCGCGGCCCCGAGGGCAGCGACCCGGCCAGCGTCGCGTTCGAGGCGGTGAAGGCCGGGATCGAGCAGGAGGTCGACGTGGTGATCATCGACACCGCCGGCCGCCTGCAGAACAAGGCCGGGCTGATGGACGAGCTCGGCAAGGTCAAGCGCGTCGTGGAGAAGCAGGCCGCGGTCTCCGAGGTGCTGCTCGTGCTCGACGCCACCACCGGTCAGAACGGCATGACCCAGGCCCGGGTGTTCGGCGAGGTCGTCGACGTCACCGGCATCGTGCTCACCAAGCTCGACGGCTCTGCCAAGGGCGGCATCGTGGTCGCCGTGCAGCGCGAGCTGGGTGTGCCGGTCAAGCTCGTCGGCATCGGCGAGGGCGCGGACGACCTGGCGCCGTTCGACCCCGAGGCGTTCGTCGACGCCCTGCTCGGCGGGGACGCGGCCGCCGCCTAGCCACCCCTCGATTGGTCACGAACCGCAGGCTCCGCCGCCGGATCCTTGCGGTTGGGGACCAAACCGCAGGTTCGGCCGCCGGGTTCTTGCGGTTGGGGACCAAACCGCAATGCCCTCGGCCTACGCCGAGATGCCGCGCAGCGTGAACTCCACGAGGTCGTCCACGTCCTCGAGCTGCGGCAGCGGCCGCCCGAGGATGACCCGGGCGATGATGATGCCGCCGAGGTACTGCACCGCGGTGTCGATGTCGGCGTCCTTCCTGACCTCACCACGCTCGATGGCGCGCTCGAGTGAGCGGCGGGCCTCGAGCTCGCGGCGCTCGGTCGAGGCGCGGTAGAGCGCGGCGATGCGCTCGTCGCGCAGCGACTCCGTGATCGACATCCGCATGTAGGCCTTGCCGGTGTCGGTGTTGGCGAAGGCGATGAAGGAGCGGTAGCTCGCGGCGAGGTCGCCGCGGATCGAACCGGTGTCGGGCTCGGGGAACTCCGCGGAGTAGAGCGTCTCCATCGCGGCGACCGCCAGGTCCTCCTTGGACGGCCAGCGGCGGTAGACCGTCGCCTTGCCCACGCCGGCGCGGGCGGCCACCTCGTCGACGGTGGTCTTGTCGAAGCCGCGCAGGAGCAGCAGCTCGGCCGCGGCGCGGGTGATCTTGGAGTCGGTCTCCGGGTCGCGGGGACGGCCGCGGCCGCGGCGTCGGGGGGCGTCCTGGTCTGCCATGACACAAACGATACGGGTAGTTCCGAAACCGCCAATAGACCGTTCGCGCCGGAAAATCCGTTCATCTGGACGTAACACCGGGCGCTGAAGCGTCACCTGGGCGCAACCTCGGCCGCCGGGTGTCGAAACATCCGCGCCCGAGAGTGATCCCCATCTGGCACCGGCTGGGGGACAGCGCCGTTCGACCGGCCGACGCCACCCCTGACCCGTTTCCGATGGAGGTCCGATGGACTACGGCTTGCAGGCCTGGATGCTGGCCTCGGCGTCTCTCGTCCTGTTGATGATCACGCCCGGGCTGGCGCTCTTCTACGGCGGGATGAGCCGCTCCAAGTCCGTGCTGAACATGATGATGATGTCGTTCACCGCGCTCGGCGTGATCGGCATCGTCTACGTGCTGTGGGGCTGGTCGATGTCCTACGGCGAGTCCGACGTCGCGCTGCTCTTCAACAACCCGTTCGAGACGTTCGGCCTCGACGGCGTCGAGGGCGCCTCGCTCCTCGGTGTCGGCTTCCAGCTGACGTTCGCCGCGATCACCGCCGCCCTGATCAGCGGCGCGGTGGCCGACCGGCTGAAGTTCTCGTCGTGGCTGCTGTTCCTGCCGCTGTGGGCGACGCTGTCGTACTTCCCGCTGGCCCACATGGTCTGGGGCGGCGGCTTCCTCAGCGGTGTCGAGGGCGGCCTCGCCGACCTGGTCTTCCCGGGTGACGGCGGCGCGGCGGTCGCACCGGTCGACTACGCCGGCGGCACAGTGGTGCACATCAACGCCGGTGTCGCGGGTCTCGTGCTCGCCGTACTCGTCGGCAAGCGGCTCGGCTTCGGCAAGGAGCCGATGCGCCCGCACAGCCTGCCGCTGACGATGATCGGCGCCGGCCTGCTGTGGTTCGGCTGGTTCGGCTTCAACGTCGGCTCCTGGGTGCCCGGCGACCTGACGGGTGACGAGGCCGGGGCGTACTGGCTCGCCGAGTCCAGCCTGGTCTGGCTCAACACGACCGTCGCCACCTGCGCCGCGATGCTCGGCTGGCTGCTCGTGGAGAAGGTCCGCGACGGCAAGGCCACCTCGCTCGGCGCAGCCTCGGGCATCGTCGCCGGCCTCGTGGCGATCACCCCGGCCTGCGGTGCGCTGTCCCCGGTCGGCTCGATCATCCTGGGTGCGGTCGCCGGCGCGCTGTGCGCCCTGGCGGTCGGCCTCAAGTACAAGCTCGGGTACGACGACTCGCTCGACGTCGTGGGCGTCCACCTCGTCGGCGGCCTCGTCGGCACGGTCGGCATCGGCTTCCTCGCCACCAGCGGCGGCCTGTTCTACGGCGGCGGCGCCCGCCAGCTCGTCGTCCAGGTCCTCGTCGCCCTGTTCGCCGTCGTGTGGTCCGCGGTCGCGACGCTGATCGTCGGGCTGGTCGTGAAGGCCGTCATCGGTCTGCGGCTCCCGGAGGAGGACGAGGTCGGCGGTATCGACCTGGCCGACCACGGCGAGTCGGCGTACGACCTCAGCACCGCCCCCGGTAGCAACCGCCGTCCCGTCGTTCTCACCGAGAAGGCGCCGGCCAAGGAAGGAGCCAACGCATGAAGCTCGTCACCGCGGTGATCAAGCCGCACAAGTGGGAGGACGTCCGCGAGGCGCTGGAGACCTTCGGTGTCGCCGGCATGACGGTCTCGGAGGTCAGCGGCTACGGCCGGCAGAAGGGCCACACCGAGGTCTACCGCGGCGCGGAGTACGACATCGCGCTCGTGCCCAAGATCCGGCTCGAGATCGTCGTCGAGGACGCCGATGCTGCCGACGTCGTCGACATCATCGTCAAGACGGCGCAGACCGGGCGGATCGGCGACGGCAAGGTCTGGGTGCAGCCGGTCGAGTCGGTCGTCCGGGTGCGCACCGGCGACCGCGACGAGTCGGCGCTCTGACTGGTCCGGTGGGGCTTGCGGTTGGGGACCAAACCGCAAGCCCCACCGGCGTGTCGCTGCAGTTCGTGACCAATCGACGGGGTCGAGGCAGGGCGCGGGAGAGATCGGATGAGGGCGAGACGTGACGGCTGAGGAGCGTGCCGAGCGCACCCGCGCGGCCGACGAGCTCTGCCGTACCGCGCTGGACAAGGCGCTCAACGGGTCACCGTCGGACGGCATCGCGCTGGTCGCGGTCGGCGGCTACGGCCGCGGCGAGCTCGCCCCGCGCAGCGACCTCGACGTCGTGCTCGTCCACCTCGACCCGCTCGACACCGTCGACGTCGCGACGGTCGCGGGGGAGGTCTGGTACCCGTTCTGGGACGCCGGTGCCGACCTCGACCACTCCGTCCGCGCCCTGCCCGAGGTGACGCAGGCGGCCCGGGAGGACCCGCGCGTCGCCCTCGGCCTCCTCGACGCCCGGCACGTCGCCGGCGATCCCACCGTGACGCTCCGGCTTCGCGCCGAGCTGCTCGCGCACTGGCGCCGCGACGCGCGGACCAGGCTCCCCGAGCTGCACCGGATGCTCACGGCACGCAGTGCCCGCGCCGGCGAGCTCGCCCACGCCGCCGTACCCGACCTCAAGGAGTCGTTCGGCGGCCTCCGCGACGCGACCGTGCTCAAGGCGCTCGTCGCCAGCTGGCTCGTCGACGTGCCGCACACGGACCTCGAACGCTCCCGTCAGCAGCTCCTCGACGTCCGCGACGAGCTGCACGCCGTCACCGGCCGCGCCACCGACCGCGTCGGTCCCGAGGCCTGGGGCGAGCTCGCCGAGCGGCTCGGGTACGACCACGAGGACGCCGTACAACGCCACGTTCGCGGGGTCGGCGGGCGTCTCGCGCACCTGTGCCGCGTCACCTGGCACCGCGTCGAGGCCGTGCTCGAACCGCCGTCCGCGACGAGGCGGAGGGCCCCGGAGCTGGTCCCGGTCGGTCCGGGCGTCGCGGTCAGCAGGGGAGAGGTCGTGCTGTTCGGGAACGCCGACGTCGCGAACGACCCCACGCTCCTGCTGCGCGCCGCTGCCGAGGCAGCCGAGCGTTCGCTCGTGCTCGCGCCCGCCACCGCCGCCCGGCTCGCCCGGGACGGCCGGACGCCGCCCGAGCCGTGGGACGAGGAGGCGCGCAACCTCCTGGTCCGGCTGCTCGCCGCCGGCGCCGGGCTGCTGGAGGTCTGGGAGACCCTCGACCACACCGGTGCGCTCGAGCGCGTGCTGCCCGAGTGGCCCCGGCTGCGGCTGCTCCCGCACGCGTCGCCCGTCCACCGGTTCACCGTCGACCGGCACGTCGTGGAGACCTGCATCGAGGCCAGCCGGCTGATCCGCCGCGTCGCCCGCCCCGACGTGCTGATGGTCGCCGCGCTGCTGCACGACATCGGCAAGGGCGGCCTCCAGGACCACAGCGTGGCGGGGGAGCCGCTCGCCGGCGAGGTCGCCGCCCGGATCGGCTTCGACGGGCGCGAGCAGGAGCTGGTGCGGCGACTCGTGCGTCGCCACCTGCTGCTCGCGGAAACCGCGACCACGCGCGACCTTGAGGACCCCGCGACCGTCGAGCTCGTCGCCGGGTACGTCGTGGACGAGGAGACGCTCGACCTGCTGGAGGCGCTCACCGAGGCCGACGCGCGCGCCACGTCCCCCCAGGCATGGACCGACTGGCGTGCGTCGCTGGTGCGCGAGCTCACCCGACGGGTCCGCGAGCGGCTCGCAGGCGTGGCCCCGGCGGGTGGCCCCGAGCCGACGCCGTCGGTGGCGGTGCCCGAGGCGGTCCGGCGCGACCCGGGCGCGGTCCACGTCGACGTCGCCCCGAGCGAGCACGGCTCCACCGTGACGTTCGTCGCCGGCGACCGCGTCGGGCTGATCGCGGCGACGTCCGGTGCGCTCGCCGTACAACGGCTGACCGTGCGCACCGCCCGCGCCTGGACGCAGGGCGATATCGCTGTCTCGGTGTGGGAGGTCGCCGAGGACGGGGTCGACCCGGCCGTGCTGCGGCAGCGGTTCGAGGCGGTGCTCGACGGCCGGCTCGACCCCCGCGAGCGGATCCGGCCGCCCGCCCCCGACGCGCTGGAGCCGACCGTGCTGGTCCGCCACGGCGCCGCCACGGACGCGACGGTCCTCGAGGTGCGCGTCGACGACCGACCGGGCGTCGTGCACGCGGTCTGCCGCGCGCTCGCGGACCGCGACGTCTCGGTGCGGTCCGCCCACGTCGGCACGCTCGGGCCGCAGGCCGTCGACGTGTTCTACGTCGCGGAGCCCGGCGCCGGCGGGCTGACCGACGAGCGCGCCGCAGAGGCGGTGCACGCGATCCGGAGCGCGCTGACCCAGCCGGTTACCCTTGACGTCTGATTGACCGGGCTGACCGGCCGCCTCGGCGGCTCGTGACCCTGGAGCCCGCCACCGCACGTCGAAGGACTGACCAGACTTGTTCGCCACACTCTCCGACCGGCTCGCCGAGACCTTCAAGAACCTCCGTGGGAAGGGCCGGCTCTCGGAGGCCGACATCGACGCGACCGCCCGGGAGATCCGGATCGCGCTGTTGGAGGCCGACGTCGCGCTGCCGGTCGTCAAGGAGTTCGTCGGCGCCGTCAAGGAGCGCGCCCGCGGCGAGGAGGTCAGCGGGGCGCTGAACCCCGCCCAGCAGGTCGTCAAGATCGTCAACGAGGAGCTCGTCAACATCCTCGGCGGCGAGACCCGCCGGCTGCGGTTCGCGAAGACCCCGCCGACCGTGATCATGCTCGCCGGCCTCCAGGGCGCCGGTAAGACCACGCTCGCCGCCAAGCTCGCGCTGTGGCTGAAGGAGCAGGGCCACAGCCCGATGCTGGTCGCCGCCGACCTCCAGCGCCCCAACGCCGTCAACCAGCTGCAGGTCAACGGCGAGCGCGCCGGCGTGACGGTGTTCGCGCCCGAGCCCGGCAACGGCGTCGGCGACCCGGTCGCGGTGGCGAAGGACGGTGTCGCGGAGGCCCGCCGTACCCTCCACGACGTCGTCATCATCGACACCGCCGGTCGCCTCGGCGTCGACGCCGAGATGATGAAGCAGGCGTCGGACATCCGCGACGCGGTCCAGCCCGACGAGATCCTCTTCGTCGTCGACGCGATGATCGGTCAGGACGCGGTCAACACCGCGCAGGCGTTCCTCGACGGTGTCGGGTACGACGGTGTCGTCCTCACCAAGCTCGACGGCGACGCGCGCGGTGGCGCCGCGCTGTCGATCCGGTCCGTCACGGGCAAGCCGGTGATGTTCGCGTCGGCCGGCGAGAAGCTCACCGACTTCGACGTCTTCCACCCCGACCGGATGGCCTCGCGCATCCTCGACATGGGTGACGTGCTCACCCTGATCGAGCAGGCGGAGAAGGCGTTCGACGCCGAGCAGGCCGCCAAGGCCGCGGCCAAGCTGACCGGGCAGGGCGGCGAGTTCACGCTCGACGACTTCCTCGAGCAGATGCAGCAGATCCGCAAGCTCGGCTCGCTGTCGAAGATCATGGGGATGCTGCCCGGGATGGCGCAGTTCCGCGACCAGCTCGAGAACTTCGACGACCGCGAGATCGACCGGATCCAGGCGATCATCCAGTCGATGACCCCGGCCGAGCGGGCCAACCCGAAGATCATCGACGGCTCCCGTCGCGCCCGTATCGCGAAGGGCTCCGGCCGCCAGGTCTCCGACGTCAACCAGCTCGTCGACCGGTTCTTCGAGGCCCGGAAGATGATGATGTCGATGGCCAAGGGCGGCGGTATGCCGGGCATGCCGGGGATGCCTGGCCTCCCGGGCATGGGTGGCAAGCGGTCGAAGGCCAAGCAGGCGCCCAAGAAGAGCAAGGCGAAGCGGGGCTCGGGCAACCCGGCCAAGCGCGCCGCCGAGGAGAAGGCCGCCAAGCAGAAGGCCGCCGGCAACGGTGCTCCGGCCAATCCGTTCGGGCTGCCGGGCGGCGCGGACCAGGACTTCGACCCGTCGTCGGTCGAGCTGCCGAAGGACCTGTCGAAGTACCTGAAGTGAGCTACCGGCACCGGTAGCGCCGGCACACCGCCGGGTCGGACCACCCGCGCGCACTCGGGACCGGCCAGGTCGGGGTCGACCCGGTGCCAGGCCTGGAAGCACGTGGGTCCATCGGTAGCTCGACCGTGGTGGACCACCGGGGCGGACGCTGGCGGGAGGCGGCGTCAGTAGGGTCGCGCACATGAGCACCGCCCTACGCTTCCGCGGACCCGTCCTCCCCGACGGCGAGAACCGCGACCTGTACGTCGTGGACGGCCGAGTCACCTCCGAGCCCGTCGCCTCCGCCGAGCTCGTGGCCGAGGGCTGGATCGTCCCGGGTCTCGTCGACGCGCACTGCCACGTCGGGCTCGACGCCAAGGGCGCCGTACCCGAGGACGAGCAGGAGCGGCAGGCGCTGGCCGATCGCGACGCCGGCGCGCTGCTGCTGCGCGACTGCGGCTCCCCGGCCGACACTCGCTGGATCCAGGAGCGCGAGGACCTGCCTCGGCTGATCCGCGCCGGCCGGCACATCGCGCGGACGAAGCGCTACATCCGCAACTACGCGCACGAGGTCGAGCCGGAGGAGCTCGCGACATACGTCGCCCACGAGGCCGAGTCCGGCGACGGCTGGGTCAAGCTGGTGGGCGACTGGATCGAGCGCGACGCGGGCGACCTGGCGCCGTCGTGGACCCGTGAGTCGGTGCAGGAGGCGATCAAGACCGCGCACGACCGCGGCGCCCGGGTCACCGCGCACGTCTTTGGCGAGGACGCGCTCCCGGACCTGATCCATGCCGGCATCGACTGCATCGAGCACGGCACCGGCCTCGGCCTGGACCTGATCGACACGATGGCGAGCAACGGCGTCGCGCTGGTGCCGACCGTCGTGAACCTCGAGAACTTCCCGAAGTTCGCCGCGGCGGGGCAGGAGAAGTTCCCGACGTACGCCGAGCACATGCTGCGGCTGCACGCCTCGCGCAAGGAGACGATCCGGGCGGCGTACGACGCCGGCGTGCAGATCTACGCCGGCACGGACGCCGGCGGCAGCCTGCCGCACGGCCTGGTCGGCGACGAGGTGGCGGGCCTGGTCGACTACGGGCTCACCCCGCACGACGCCCTCGGCGCGGCGTCGTGGCGGGCGCGAGAGTGGCTCGGCCTGGACGGCAACCTGTCCGAGGGATCCGAGGCGGACTTCGTGGTGTTCGACCGCGACCCGCGCGAGGACCTCGGCGTCCTCAAGGCTCCGTCACGCGTGGTGCTGCGGGGCCTCGTGGTCGCCTGAGCTCGCCGATTGGAGGTGAGCGCGGGGTCTCTGGCAGAATGGCCCGCTGAGTCGTGCGCGCCCGGACCCTCTCACCCGGCCGCGCCGGCACCGCGCAGCGCAGCTCCGCCTGGCCCCACCGGGCGCGAGATCGCTCACCCCATCACGAACGTCAAGGAGACACCACACCTGTGGCCGTCAAGATTCGCCTGAAGCGCATGGGCAAGATCCGCCAGCCCTACTACCGCGTCGTCGTCGTCGACTCCCGCAAGAAGCGGGACGGCCGCGTCATCGAGGAGATCGGCAAGTACCACCCCAAGGACGAGCCCTCGCTGATCGAGGTCACCTCCGACCGCGCGCAGTACTGGCTGAGCGTCGGCGCCCAGCCCACCGAGGCCGTCGAGGCCCTGCTCAAGGTCACCGGCGACTGGCAGAAGTTCAAGGGCCTGCCGGGCACCGAGGGCAGCCTCAAGGTCAAGGAGCCCAAGCGCGACAAGGCCGAGATATTCAACGAGGCGCTGAAGGAGGCCGGCAGCGAGCCGTCCGCCGAGGCCGTCACGAAGAAGACGTCGAAGAAGGCAGACAAGCCCGCCGACGAGGCTGCCGCCGAGGTTCCCGCCGGTGAGACCCCCGAGGCCGCCGCCGCGAGCGCGGACGCCGGGGGCGAGGCGCAGCCGGCCGCGGCCGACGACGCCGAGAAGACCGAGGCCTGAGCCTCGTGCTGGCCGAAGCGCTCGAGCACCTGGTCCGCGGCATCGTCCGGCACCCGGACGACGTGGTCGTCCGCGACAAGCAGCTGCGTCGCGGCTCGATCCTCGAGGTGCGCGTGCACCCCGACGACATGGGCAAGGTCATCGGCCGCCGCGGGCGCACCGCCGAGGCGCTGCGGACCGTGATCGGCGCGCTCGCCGGCAAGGGCGGAGCGAAGGTCGACTTCGTCGACGTCGACCGCCGGCGCCGCTGAGCGCCGTCCGGCTGACGCCGAGAGCATCGGAAGCGGGAGGCTGCCTCGTGGCGGCCTCCCGCTTTCGCGTCCCCTGAGAATCAGCCCCGTGAAGGAGCCTTCGTTGAGCACCACCCAGGTCGTGGTCGGCCGGATCGGCAAGCCGCACGGCATCCGCGGCGAGCTGTCCGTCGAGCCGCGCACGGACGAGCCGGAGCGCAGGTTCGCCGTCGGGACGGTGCTGGTCACGCAGACCCCGCGCGGCACCGAGCCGCACGGCCCGGGGCGTCCGACCTCGTTGACTGTCGAGTCGGTGCGCTGGCACCAGGACCGGCTGCTGGTGCGGTTCGAGGAGATCCCGGACCGCAACGCGGCCGAGGTCGCGCGCGGCCTGGTGCTCGCCGCCGACGTACCCGTTGACGAGGCGCCGGAGGACCCCGAGGAGTTCTACGACCACCAGCTGGTGGGGCTGCGGGTCGAGACGACCGGCGGGAAGCCCGTCGGCGAGGTGGCGTCGGTCCAGCACGGCGCCGGCCAGGACCTGCTCGTCGTGCGCACCGACGACGGCGAGGTGCTGGTGCCGTTCGTGACGGTGCTGGTCCCGACCGTCGACGTCGCGGGCGGCCGGGTCGTCGTCGAGGACCTGCCGGGGCTGCTGTCGCCGCTGGACGAGGAATGACCGTGCGGATCGACGTCGTCACGATCTTCCCCGAGTACCTCGCGCCGCTGCGGCTCTCCCTGCCCGGCAAGGCGCAGGAGGCGGGGCTGCTCGACCTCCGCGTCCACGACCTCCGCGACTGGACGCACGACCGGCATCGCACGGTCGACGACACGCCGTACGGCGGCGGCGCGGGCATGGTCATGAAGCCGGAGCCGTGGGGCGAGGCGCTCGACGCGATCACCGCCGAGGGCGACGCCCCGGTGGTCGTCGTACCCACGCCGGCGGGGGAGCGGTTCGACCAGGCGCTCGCTCACGAGCTCGCCGCGAAGCCGCGGCTGCTGTTCGCCTGCGGCCGCTACGAGGGCATCGACCAGCGCGTCATCGACCACGCCCGCACCCGCTGGGAGGTGCGGGAGGTGTCGATCGGCGACTACGTGCTCAACGGCGGCGAGGTCGCCGCGATGGTGGTGACGGAGGCGGTGGTGCGGCTGCTGCCCGGGTTCATGGGCAACCCCGAGTCGCTGGCGGAGGAGTCCCACGGCACGGCGGGGCTGCTGGAGTACCCCGTCTACACCAAACCGCCGTCGTGGCGCGGGTGCGACGTTCCTGACGTTCTGCGCAGCGGTGACCACGCCCGGATCGCGGCGTGGCGGCACGAGCAGTCGGTACGCCGCACGGCGGAGCGGCGGCCGGACCTGCTGCACCCGTCGACGCTCGTCGACGAGCTCGAGGTCCGCACCGTGCAGCCGTCGGACGCGGGGGAGCTGCTCACGCTGCAGCGGGCCTGCTGGGTGCAGGAGATGCAGGCCAACCCCGGCGTCGAGATCGACGCGCTCACCGAGTCGCTGGACGACGTGAAGGCGTGGATCAGCGAGGGGACCGTGCTGGTCGCGCGCTCGGCCGGCCGTCTCGTCGGCGCCGTCCGCGGCCGCGCGCACGGGACCGCGTGGGACATCGGCCGGCTGATGGTCGCGCCCGACCTGCAGGGCCGCGGCCTGGGCCGGGTGCTGCTCGCGCGCATCGAGGAGCTGGCGCCTCCGGGCACCACGACGTACGAGCTGTTCACGGGGATGGGCAGCGAGCGCAACCAGCGGATCTACCGGAAGGCGGGGTATCGCCCGATCGGCGAGGTGCGTCCCGGCGTGCTCGGGATGAGCAAGCCGGTGCGACGTCGCTGACCCGGCCCTGACGGCCCTGACCTCGGCCGACGCCGATTTCGTCGTACCCGATCAGCTGTGGCAGACTTGTCCGTCGACCCACGACGAACCATTGCGTCCCGGCGGTCCGCCCTCACGAGGAGCGGGAGCCGGCGGGCCTCCTGCCACAGGGGGCAGCCCGCGCGGCGCAGGGCAGGGTCACACGAACCGATCGATCCCCGTTCCGTGGGTGACCTGTGGCGCCTGCGAGGAGACACCATGACCAACGTCATCGACACGCTCGCCGCCTCGGTGAAGCGAGACGACATCCCCGAGTTCCGCGCCGGCGACACCCTCAAGGTGCACGTCAAGGTCGTCGAGGGCAACCGCTCCCGCGTCCAGGTGTTCCAGGGCGTCTGCATCCGCGTGCAGGGCTCCGGCGTCGGCCGCACCTTCACCGTCCGCAAGGTCTCCTTCGGCGTCGGTGTCGAGCGGACCTTCCCGCTCCACTCGCCGATCTTCGACAAGATCGAGGTCGTGACCCGCGGTGACGTCCGCCGGGCCAAGCTGTACTACCTGCGCAACCTCCGCGGCAAGGCCGCCAAGATCAAGGAGAAGCGCGAAACCAGCCCGGCCAGCTGAGCCTTCTGACCTAGGCTCGCTGCGTGACGGACCAGCAGCGCTACGAGGACCGCGGCATCGCCGGTACGTCGGCACCCGACGACACCGAGCCGGAGCCGCGGTCTTCTGCTGCGTCCCCCTCTCATTCGCGCCGGCCTGAGCATCACCCAGAGCACCGGGGGCACCGAGCGGACCGGGAGCACCACCGGCCTCCGCTGAAGATGTGGCAGGAGTCCGTGCTGCTGCTCGGGGTCGCCCTCGTGCTCGCGATCGTGATCAAGGCCTTCTTCATGCAGGCCTTCTACATCCCGTCGGGCTCGATGAACGACACTCTCGTCCTCGACGACCGGATCCTCGTGCAGAAGGTGTCCTACTGGGGCGGGGGAGAGCCGCAGCGCGGTGACGTCGTCGTCTTCGCCGACCCGGGCGGCTGGCTCGACGCGGCCGCGGGTGAGACCACTAACCCCATCGCGCGTGCGCTCGAGCTGTTCGGTCTCTACCCGACCGGTGGGCACCTGGTGAAGCGCGTCATCGGCGTCGGCGGCGACCGGGTGAAGTGCTGCGACAAGGACGGTCGGATCACCGTCAACGGCGTACCGCTGCACGAGAAGGCGTACCTCGCCCCCGGCCAGCGTCCCTCGATGATCGACTTCGACGTCGAGGTACAGGAGGGCTACCTCTGGGTCCAGGGCGACAACCGGGCCAACTCCGCCGACTCCCGGGTGCACCTCGGCGACCCTGGCGGCGGGCAGGTGCCGGTCGAGGACGTGGTCGGCAAGGTGTTCGCCGTGGTGTGGCCGGTCGGCCACGCGAAGGTCCTGCAGCGGCCGGCGACCTTCGAGTCCGTCAACTGATCCTGGTCGCCCCCGATCACCCATGGGGCGGCCCGCGAGTGTCACGATGGTGCCGACATGACTGCGCTGCCCCGAGGACTCACGATCCGGCGTGACGCCGGCCTCTACGGCTACGAGCGGGCCCTGCGGCGCGCGGGGCTCGAGCCCGTCGCGGGCGTGGACGAGGCCGGTCGGGGCGCGTGCGCGGGGCCCCTTGTCGCCGCGGCGGCGATCCTTCCCGACGGCAAGCGCGGTCAGGTCCCCGGCCTCGCGGACTCCAAGCTGCTCACCGCCAAGGCGCGCGAGCGTTGCTACGACGAAGTGCTCAAGCGCGCGCTGGCGTGGTCGGTGGTGATCGTCGAGCACGACGAGTGCGACCGCCTCGGCATGCACGTCGCGAACGTCGAGGCGCTGCGACGCTCCCTGGCCCGGCTCGACGTGCGTCCGTCGTACGTGCTCACCGACGGGTTCCCCGTCGACGGCCTTGGCGTGCCCGGGCTGGCGGTGTGGAAGGGCGACCGGGTCGCCGCCTGCATCGCCGCCGCGTCGGTGATCGCCAAGGTGACGCGGGACCGGATCATGATGGGGATGGACGAGCGCTACCCGGCGTACGACTTCAAGACCCACAAGGGCTACATCACCGCGACACACACCGCGGCGCTGGAGACGCACGGGCCGTGCGAGATCCACCGCCGGCGTTTCGTCAACGTGCGGCGCGCCGCGTACGTCGCCGCCGGTGAGCCGGTGCCGGACGAGCTGCGGTTCGTCGGCGAGAATGACGCTGACCAGGTGGCCGTGGAGCTCGAAGACGTGGAGGTGGGGCGATGAGCGCCGAGGATCTCGAGAAGTACGAGACCGAGATGGAGCTCCACCTCTACCGCGAGTACCGCGACGTGGTGAGCATCTTCAAGTACGTCGTGGAGACCGACCGGCGCTTCTACCTCTGCAACCAGGTCGACGTGAAGGCGCGGACCGAGGCCGGCGATGTGTTCTTCGAGGTCTCGATGACCGACGCGTGGGTGTGGGACATGTACCGGCCCGCGCGCTTCGCCAAGAACGTCAAGGTGCTGACCTTCAAGGACGTCAACGTCGAGGAGCTGTCCCCAGCAGAGATCGAGCTGCCGAAGACCTGACCGCGCGCCGGGTTTCGTCCACAGCGGCCGTCCCGGCGCCTCGTTCCACAGGCCCTCGTCGGCGTCGTCCTGACCGGGGCGCCCGCGGCGACGCTGTTCGCATGACAGCGACCGCCGCCCACAACCAGGCCCTCGGCAGCTACGGCGAATCCGTCGCCGCCCGTCACCTCGCGGAGCAGGGCATGGTGGTGCTCGACCGCAACTGGAGATGTGACGCCGGCGAGATCGACCTCGTGCTGAGGGACGGTCAGGTGCTGGTGGTCTGCGAGGTCAAGACGCGCCGGGGAGACGCCTACGGCGCCCCGCACGAGGCCATCGACGCCACCAAAGCCGAGCGGCTCCAGCTTCTGGCGGCCCGGTGGGCCGAGCACCGCGGAGTCCGACCGCCCGACGTGCGGGTGGACGTCGTGGCCGTGGTCGCTCCCGCCTCGGGCGCGGCCCGGGTCGACCACGTCCGGGGCGTGGCCTGATGGCGTTCGCCACCGCCCGGACGATCGCGCTGAGCGGCGCGACGGGTCACCTCATCGACGTACAGGTCGACGTGTCGCCGGGCCTCGTCGCCACCGCGCTCGTCGGCCGGCCGGACACCTCCATCTCGGAGGGGCGCGACCGCTGCCGGGCCGCGGTCACCAACTCGCGGTTCACCTGGCCGGTCACGCGACGCGTGACGATCCTGCTGTCGCCGGCCGACCTGCCCAAGCGCGGCCCGCACTTCGACCTCGCGATCGCCCTGGCCGTCCTCGCCGCGGCCGGCAGGCCGACGACGCTCGACGACCAGGACGACCGACCGTCACCGCCGACGCCGCGGATGCTGGAGGGTCACGTGTTCATCGGGGAGCTGTCGCTCGACGGCCGGCTGCGCTGCGTACCCGGCGTGCTGCCGATGGTGATGGCCGCCAAGGCGCAGGGCCTCTCTCGCGTCGTGGTGCCCGAGCCGCAGGCCGAGGAGGCCGCGATGGTCCCGGGCGTCGAGGTGTTCGGCCTCCGCTCACTTGCACAGGCGGTCGCGCTGCTGCGCGGCGAGGAGATCCCGGAGGCCAGACCGGTGGAGCCGCTCGCCTCCGGACCGCTGCTGTCCTGGCGCGGCGACGAGCGCATCGCCGACCTCGACCTCGCCGACGTGCTCGGCATGGCCGACGCCCGGTTCGCCCTCGAGGTCGCGGCGGCCGGCGGGCACCACCTGATGCTCAGCGGCCCGAAGGGCGCGGGCAAAACCACGCTCGCGGAGCGGATCCCGAGCATCCTGCCGGACCTGTCCCTGGAGGAGTCGCTCGAGCTCACCGCGATCCACTCGCTCGCCGGCGTGCTGCCGCCCGGCGCCTCGATGATCACGCGGCCGCCGTTCTTCGCACCGCACCACTCGGCGTCGCGCACCAGCCTGCTCGGCGGCGGCACCGGCCGGGTCCGGCCCGGCGAGCTCAGCCGCGCGCACACCGGCTGCCTGTTCCTCGACGAGTTCCCGCTGTTCCACGCCGACATCACCGAAGCCCTGCGTCAACCGCTCGAGAGCGGCGAGGTCACCATCGCCCGCGGCGAGGAGACCGCCACCTATCCGGCCCGCACGATGTTCGTCCTCGCGTGCAACCCGTGCCCCTGCGGCGAGTACCACCCGACCCAGCGCGACAACCGCTGCACCTGCACCGAGGTACGCCGTCGCGACTACCGCAAGAAGCTCAGCGGCCCGATCGCCGACCGCATCGACATCACCCGTCACGTCGAGCCGGTGCGACCGCACGAGCTGCACGACCCGCTCGCCGAGCCCGAGCCGTCCGCCGCCGTGCGCGCCCGCGTTGTCACCGCCCGTGAGCGCCAGGCCGAGCGCTACGCCGGCACACCCTGGCGGCTCAACGCCGACGTGCCCGGCCCGGCACTCACCCAGCGCTTCCCGCTCGACCCACGAGCCCAGCAGCGACTCGACACCGAGCTCTACGCCGGCGTGCTCACCCGCCGCGGAGCCACCCGGGTGCACCGGCTCGCGTGGACGGTCGCGGACCTGGCCGGTGTCCCTGCTCCCGGCCTCGCCGAGCTCGACACCGCGCTCCGGCTCCGCACCGGCCGCCCGCTCGAGCTGCGCGCACTGGTCCGGACCGATCCCGTCGCGTCGCAGGAGGCCGCCTCATGACCGCGCCGGACAGCACGCGTGACGACGACCGCGTCGCCCGCGCCGCCCTCAGCAGGCTCACCGAGCCCGGCGACCTCCGGGTGCAGCGCGTCGTCCGCCAGCTCGGCGCGGCCCAGGTGCACGCGCTGCTACGTG
>DASURB010000144.1:0-10007 GCA_036280235.1 Nocardioides sp. | reverse complement strand
TCCGGAAGATGCGCTTGCCCTTGCTGATCTTGAAGTAGCCGACCTGCACGATCACCGACATCGTGATGATCACGAAGAGGCCGCCGAGGATCGCGAGGAGGAACTCGGTGCGGGTCAGGATCGCGAGACCGGCGAGCGCGCCGCCCAGCGACAGCGACCCGGTGTCGCCCATGAAGATCTTGGCCGGGGAGGCGTTCCACCACAGGAAGCCGAAACAGGCGCCGGTGAGGGCGGCCGCGATGACCGCGAGGTCGAGGGGATCTCGCACCTCGTAGCACTTCGGCCCGGCGCTGATCACGCAGGACTGGTTGTTCTGCCAGATGTTCACGAGCGTGTAGGCGCCGAACACCATCGTGGACGCGCCGGTGGCGAGGCCGTCGAGGCCGTCGGTGAGGTTCACCGCGTTGCTGGACCCGGTGATCATCACCAGGAAGAGCAGCACGGCGAGCGCGGCCGGCAGCGTCCACTGCTCCATCACGCGGGTGAACGAGAGCGCGGCGCTCGCCGGGGTCTCGCCGCGCTCGTCGGGGCGCGTCAGCGCGAGCCAGCCGAACGCGATGGCGACGACGGTCTGGCCGGCCATCTTCGCCTTGCTGCGAAGGCCGAGGCTGCGCTGCTTGGCGATCTTGATGTAGTCGTCGAGGAAGCCGACGGCGCCGAGACCGACGAGCAGGAACAGCAGCAGGATCCCCGACCACGACGGCAGGTCCTGGGTGATCAGCTTCGCCAACGCGTATGCGAACACCACCGACAGGATGATGACCGCGCCGCCCATGGTCGGCGTGCCGCGCTTGGTGTGGTGGGTCGTCGGTCCGTCGTCCCGGATCAGCTGGCCGTAGTTCTTCGCGACCAGGACCCGGATCGCCACGCGCGTGCCCAGCAGGGTGAACAGAAGGGAGAGTCCTCCGGCGAGCAGGATCGCCCTCATCGACCGGCCTCTCCGTTGCGTGGGTTCACGTTCGTGTCGGTGGTCTCGACGGGCTCGACCACCCGAGGTGCAGCGTTCTCGACAGGCTCGACCACCCGAGGAGACGTGCTGGTGGAGTCTTCCAGAAGCGCGTCGACGACCCGTTCGAGGGCGGCGGCGCGCGAGGCCTTGACCAGCACGACGTCGCCGTCGGTGACGTTGTCGCGCAGCCAGGCCAGTGCCGCGTCGTTGTCCGGCACGAACACCGACTCGCCGCCCCAGGACCCCTCGAGAGAGGCGCCGAGGTGGATGGGCCGGGCCGCGTCGCCGACCACCACGAGCTGGTGGATGTCGAGGCGTACGGCGAGCCGGCCGACGGTGTCGTGCTCCTCCATCGCCGTGTCGCCCAGCTCGCGCATCTCGCCGAGCACTGCGAGGGTGCGGGCACCGGGCCGGCGGCGGCCGATCTCGGCCAGCGACTTGAGCGCGGCGCGCATCGAGTCGGGGTTGGCGTTGTAGGCGTCGTTGATGACGGTGACGCCATCGGGGCGCTCGTGCACCTCCATCCGCCAGCGCGAGACGCTCTCCGCCTCGCTCAGGGCGGTGGCGACGTCGTCGAGGGGCATGCCGACGGCGACCGCGACGGCGGCGGCTGCTGCTGCGTTGCCGGCCTGGTGCTCGCCGAGCCCCCGGAGCTTGACGTGCGCCTTGCCCTCGGCGGTGACGAGGTCGAACTCGGGGCGGGTCAGGTCGTCGGTGGTGAGGCCCTCGATCCGGACGTCGGCGGCGTCGCCGTAGCCGAAGGTGAGCACCCGCTGGTCGGTGCGCGACGCCATGGCGGAGACGAGCGGGTCGTCGGCGTTGAGCACGGCGGTGCCGCCCTCGACGACCGCCTCGACGAGCTCGCCCTTGGCCTGGGCGATGGCCTGCTGCGAGCCGAACTCGCCCACGTGGGCCTTCCCGACGTTGAGCACCAGTCCGACGCGCGGTGGCGTCAGCTCGCACAGCTCGCGGATGTGCCCGATGCCGCGCGCGCCCATCTCGAGGACGAGGTACTGCGTGCGCGGGTCGGCGCGCAGCGCGGTGAGCGGCATGCCGAGCTCGTTGTTGAAAGAGCCGTACGTCGCGACGGTGCGGCCGGCGCGCTCGAGCACCTGGGCGAGCAGGTCCTTGGTGCTGGTCTTGCCCTGGGACCCGGTCAGGCCGACGACGGTGAGGTCGGGCAGCTGCGCGACGACGTGCTTGGCGAGCTCGGCCAGTGCGGACATCACGTCGTCCACCACCACGGCCGGGACGCCGACCGGCCGGCTCGCGAGCACGGCGGCGGCGCCGGCGTCGACCGCCGTACCGGCGAAGCCGTGGCCGTCGACCCGCTCGCCGGCGAGGGCGACGAAGAGGCCGTCCTGCTCGGCGACGCGGCTGTCGATGAAGGCGGGTCCGCGGACGGTGACGCCGGCGGGGTCGTCGTGGACCGTGCCGCCGACGACCTCTGCGATCTCGGGCAGGGTCAGGGGGATCACGCTGTCGTTCCTGCTCCTCGTCGCCGCGCGATCTCCTCGCGCAGCACCTCGCGGTCGTCGAAGGGGTGCACGACGCCGTGCACCTCCTGCCCCGTTTCGTGCCCCTTGCCGGCGACGACCACCACGTCACCGGCCGTGGCGCTGGTCACGGCGTGGCGGATCGCCAGGCGCCGGTCCCCCTCCTCGACGATCTCGGCGCGCTCGCCGGGCGGCACCTGCTC
The DNA here is from genome assembly GCA_036280235.1 of Nocardioides sp. Lineage (GTDB taxonomy): Bacteria > Actinomycetota > Actinomycetes > Propionibacteriales > Nocardioidaceae > Nocardioides_B. Next base: position 7,359 of record DASURB010000144.1, on the reverse strand, counting down.
GGCGCCGGCGAGCAGGGCCGCGCGGATGGACGCCGGGTCCTCCGAGCGCGGGTTGTCGTCGGTCACGACCAGCACGTCGGCGAGCCGGGCGGCGGTCTCGCCCATGATCGGCCGCTTGCCGGGGTCGCGGTCGCCGCCGGCGCCGAGCACGATCACCAGCCTGCCGCCCGGGGCGACCTGCGGTCGGAGTGCGCCGAGCGCGGCCTCGACGGCGTCCGGCTTGTGGGCGTAGTCGACGACCGCGAGGAAGTCCTGCCCGGCGTCGACGCGCTCGAGCCGGCCGGGCACACCGGCCGAGGCGGCCAGGCCCCTAGCGACGAGCCGCGGGTCGTAGCCGGCCTCGCCCAGCGCCGCGATCGCGCAGAGCGCGTTGGAGACGTTGTAGCCGCCGGTGAGCGGCACCCGTGCGGGTACGGCGTCGCCGGCCGGCGTGTGCACGACGAAGCTCGAGCCGGTCGGCTCGACCACCACGTCGTCGACCCACCAGTCGGCGGTGTCGCTCGTCGTGGAGTAGGTGCGCACCGGGACGGCGGCCTCCTCGGCGAGGCGGCGGCCGTACTCGTCGTCGATGTTGACGAGCCCGCGGCGGGCCCTGGCCGGGGTGAAGAGGGACGCCTTGGCCTGGAAGTACTCCTCGACGTCGGCGTGGAAGTCGAGGTGGTCGCGGCCGAGGTTGGTGAAGCAGGCGACGTCGAAGACGACGCCGTCGACGCGGCCCATCACCAGGGCGTGGCTGGACACCTCCATCGCGCAAGCGGCGACGTGCTCCTCCACCATCACCGCGAACAGCCCGTGCAGGTCGGCCGCCTCGGGCGTGGTGAGCGTGCTCGCGACGTCCTGGCCGTTGACGCGGGTGCCGACGGTGCCGACGACGCCGGCCGGGACGCCGGCCTCGGTGAGCGCGGCCTCGGCGAGCCGGGTGGTCGTGGTCTTGCCCTGGGTGCCGGTCACCGCGACGAGCCGCAGCCGCTCCCCCGGCCGGTCGTAGAGGCGGGCGGCGAGGTCGCCGACGACCGCGCGCGGCCGCTCGACGACGAGCACCGGCACGTCGAGGTCCGCGCAGATCGCGGCCCCTGCCGGGTCGGTGAGCACCGCGACGGCACCGTCGCGGACCGCGTCCGCGGCGAACGAGGCGCCGTGGGCCTTCGCGCCCGCGGGTGCGACGTACAGGTCGCCCGGGACCACGCGCTGGGTGCTGTTGGTGATGCCGGAGACGCTGCGCTCGGGGTCGCTGCCGCGGATCTCCACGAGCTCGTCGGCCAGCCAGTCGGCGACGGCCCTGAGCGGTGTCTTCCGGGGGTTCCGGGGTCGCGTCGGGATCACGCCAGCAGGTCCAGCCACACGGGCGAGGCTACAAGCGACATGTCCCCCGACGGCCGACCGGTCACCACTCCACGACCGGCTCGGGCGGCTCCGAGCCGGTCGGCGGTACGGCGTACTTCTGGAGCAGGTGCGTCATGATCCGCTTGAACGCCGGACCGCCGACGGAGCCACCGCCGCCGCCGTTCGCGGGCTTGTGCACGACGACGTACACGAGGAAGCGCGGGTCGTCGGCCGGGGCGAAGCCGGCGAACGAGACGGTGAACGTGCCGTCGTAGCAGCCGCAGTTCTTGCCGACCCGCTGCGCGGTGCCGGTCTTGCCGGCCACCCGGTAGCCCGGGATGGCCGCGCCCGGGGCGGTGCCCTCGTCGAGGTCGGTGACGGCCTCCATCATCTCGGCGGTCTGCGTGGCCGCCTCCTCGCTGACGACCCGGTGCCGCTCGGCGGTGTCCGAGCCGACCTCGAGTCCGGCGGAGGTGGTGAGCCGGCCCTTGACCAGGCTGGGCTGCACGTAGACGCCGCCGTTGGCGATGGTGTTGACGGCCGCGGCCATCTGCACCGCACTGACCGCGACCCCCTGGCCGAACGAGATGGTGTCCTTGGTCAGCGTCCCCCAGTCGCGCACCTTGGGCAGCACACCCGCGGACTCGCCGTCGAAGCCGAGACCCGTGGGCCGACCGAGACCGAAGCTGCGGAGGTACTTGTAGAAGGGCTTCTCCTTCATCTGGCGCGCGGCGAGCACGGTGCCGATGTTGGAGGACTTGGCGATGACGCCGGTCATGGTCAGCCGAAGCTTGCCGTGCGAGAAGTAGTCCCGCAGCGGCGCCTCGCCCGGCCGCGGCAGGGACGGCGGCACGGTGATCTTGGTGTCCGGGGAGACCAGTCCCGCGTCGATCAGCGAGGCGGCGGTGAGCACCTTGTTGACCGAGCCGGGCTCGTAGGCGTTGCGCAGCGCGCGAGCGCCGAGGTTGGCCTCCGCCGACAGCGTCGGGGCGTTGGCGTCGAAGGTCGGGTAGTCGGCGACCGCGAGCAGCTCGCCGCTGCGGGTGTCCATCACGACGGCGGATCCGGCCTTCGCGCCGGACCCTTGTACGGCGGTGCGCAGCACGCGCTGGGTGTACCACTGCACGTCGCGGTCGATGGTGAGCGTGACGTCCTGGCCGGCCTGCGGCGGGACGGTCTCGTTCTCGCCGAGCGGCAGCCGGTTGCCGGCGCCGAGCTCGTAGGTGGTGGAGCCGTCGACGCCGTGCAGGGTCTGGTCGAACATCAGCTCCGCGCCCTCGGCGGCCTGGCCCTCGGCGTTCATGAAGCCGACGAGGTTGGCGGCGACGTCCCTGGCCGGGTAGTCGCGCACCGGATCGCGCTGCGTGGAGACCCCGGAGTAACCCTTGGCCTCGAGCTCCTCGATCACGTCGCGGGCGACGGTCGAGGGGACCCGGCGGGCGAGGTACTGGAACCGGGTGTCGGGCTTGCGCAGCCGCTCGAGGAGCTCGAAGTAGTCGACCGAGAGCCGCCGCGCGACGATCGTCGCGATCTCGCTGGCGTCGTCCCGGGTCAGCGTGGGGTCGGCGATGAGCATGAGACCGTCGACCGACTCGGCCAGCGGCTCACCGTTGCGGTCGCGGATCGTGCCGCGCTCGGCCGGCAGCGTGATCGACTCCATCAGGCCGCCCTGGGCCTCCGCCTTCGCGACGTACACGGCGGCGTCGACGCCCTGCAGCTGGAACAGCCGCGCGGCGAACACCGACACGATCATCGCGATGAGCAGCAGCCCGATCCGCAGTCGCACGAGCGAGGTGCCGCGGAGCGCCACGACGGAACGGCGCGGCCGCCGCCTCGAACGCTGTCGAGGGGACGGCCGGCGTGCCTGTGGCGGTCGCCTGCCCTGCGTCAACGATCGCCCCCCTGCCGGCCGTCGGCCCGTCCTCCCCGGTCCCGCTGGTTCTTTGTACCTGCTGAGTCGCTCTCATCGGTGTTTGCCGCGCCGGACTCGTCGGTGTCCGGCACGCGCACGATCACCGGGTCGGGCCGCAGGCTCTTGGGCTTGCGCGTCGGCAGCGGGGTGATCCGGACCGCGTCCTCGGCGATCGCGGGCGTCGGCGTGCCGAGAACCTTGCCGTCCTCGAGCCGGATGAAGGCCGGGTTGGCGGCCGGCACCATGCCCATCTCGCGGGCGGCCTGGGCGACGCGCTGCGGGTCGCGGAGCCGCTCGAGCTCCATCCGCAGCGACTGCTCCTTCGCGGCGAGGATCTGCGACTGCTGCTCGAGCGCGGTCGCGGTGAACGACGACTGCTGCATCGAGGTGTTGAACATCAGCAGCCCGGCGACACCGCTGACGAGCAGCAGGGAGACGAGCGCGACGAACGGCACGCGGGGGGCGCGGGTGCGGCGTCGGGGTACGACGGTGAGCCGGGCGCGCTCGACGGCGGCCTCGGCGATCCGCGGGACGCGGTTGCCCCGCCACGGGTTGTTGTTCGGTGCGGCTTGGCTCATCGGACTCCCCCTGCTGCGTGCGGCTTGCGGCCCACGCGCTCGATGGCCCGCACGCGCACGGACGCGGCGCGCGGGTTGCGCTCGATCTCCTCCGCGGACGCCTTCTCGGCGCCGCGGGTCAGCAGCCGGAACGGCGGCTCGCTGCCCTCGGGCACGAACGGCAGGTCCGGCGGTACGTCGCTGCGAGTGACCTCGGCGAAGGCCTGCTTGGTCATCCGGTCCTCGAGCGAGTGGTAGCTCATGACGACGACGCGGCCCCCGATGCCGACCGCGTCGATCGCCGCCGGCAACGCCCGGCGCAGCACCGACAGCTCGTCGTTGACCTCGATCCGCAGCGCCTGGAACGTGCGCTTCGCGGGGTGGCCGCCCGTCCGCCGTGCGGGCGCCGGGATGACGTCGTACAGCAGCTCGACGAGGCGACCGGTGCGGGTGAACGGCGCCTTCGCCCGCTCCCGGACGACCGCCTCGGCGATGCGACGGGCGAAGCGCTCCTCGCCGTACTCGCGGAGGATGCGGGCCAGGTCGTCGACGGAGTACTCGTTGAGCACGTCTGCGGCCGTCGGACCCTGGGTGTCGTCCATGCGCATGTCGAGCGGCGCGTCCTCGGCGTAGGCGAAGCCGCGCTCGCGGACGTCGAGCTGCATGGAGGAGACGCCGAGGTCGAACAGCACGCCGTCGACGTGGTCGAGCCCCTGCTCGGCGAGCACCTCGCCGATCTCGTCGTACACCGCGTGCACCAGAGTCACCCGCTCGGCGTACGGCGCGAGCCGATCGCGGCTGCGCTCGAGGGCGTGCACGTCGCGGTCGATCCCGATGACGCGGGCCTGGGGGCAGCGCTCGAGGACGGCCTCGGTGTGGCCGCCGAGGCCGAGCGTGGCGTCGACCATGACGGAGCCGGGGTGCTCGAGTGCGGGCGCGACCAGGGCGACGACCCGGTCGAGCAGCACCGGGACGTGGGCGGGCGTGGGCATGGCCTAGGCGCCCTGACCCACGAGAGTGACGACCAGGAGCATCGCGCCGGCCAGGGCGGTGGACGCCACCGCCGAGAACGCCATCACCACCGCGCCGTCGCGCACCTCGTGGCGGACCCGACGGAGCGGTCGCGCGTCCACCGCGGCGGCGGTGGTGCCGGACAGGCGTCCGGGTGCGAACGAGCTCATCGAGTCGACCCCTCGGTTGGTGCTGCTTCGGTTCTGCTTGTCAGGAATGCAGAGGGGCCCACCTGGTTCGTCGAGACCAGGTCCGGCGTCCGCCCGTCCCGGAGGGAAGATGCCTTCTGGCGCCGGGGAAGGTGCGCCAGACGGCTCCGGTGGGGCGGACGCAGACCTCGTCCGACGACTCGGGTGAGCCCCTGTTCAGTTGTGCCCGTCGTACTGGTGCTGCTTCTGCGTGTTCTTCGTGCTGCTGTGCCCGTCGGGTCAGAGACCCGGGAAGACGTCCTCGGAGAGGTCCGCGAAGGCCTGCTCCTGCTGGTCGCTGTAGCTCTGCCACGACGCGGCGTCCCAGATCTCGATCCGGTTCATCGCGCCGATCACGATGCAGTCCTTCGTCAGCGACGCGTACTCCCGCAGCATCGGCGGGATCGTCACGCGGCCCTGCTTGTCCGGCGTCTCGTCCGAGGCGCCGGCGAAGAACATGCGGACGTAGTCCCGTGCGGCCTTGTTGGTGACAGGCACCTCGCGCAACCGCTCGGTGAGCTTGCCGAACTCCTCCATGGACCACACGTAGAGGCAGCGCTCCTGCCCTCGAGTGACCACGAGTCCCTCCGCCAGCTCGTCCCGGAACTTCGCCGGGAGGAAAAGCCGCCCCTTGTCGTCGAGCCGGGGTGTGTAGGTACCGAAGAACATCCGGTCCCTCCCCTGGTCCCACGGCGAGAGGCTCCCTCTCCTCCACTGCGCTCCACTCTACCCCACCTTCCCCCACGGTCAACCATTTCCGGGTTGTTGCGCGCCCGGTTTCCCCAGGTTTCGGTGCGGTCCCCGGGTGCGCGCCGCGGGGCGCCGGCCCCTGCGGTTGGGGACCAAACCGCAGGCCGGAGGCCGCGAGACCTGCGGTTCGTGACCAATAGAGGGGTCGCTTGGGCGGTATGGAGCGGGGTGGAGCGGCCTGGTGGAGCGGAGTGGAGGGCGCGGCGGGACGGATCGGGAGGGTCTGGAGTGATGTGGAGGGAACCCGGCGGGCGGGCGTGGCGCGTTCCAGTTGAACGACGCTCGAGCGATCGAGTTGTCCGGCCGGGTTGTCCGGAGGAGCGGGACGGCGCCCCCGGGTTGGCGGCGGAGGCAAGATGAAAGGTGAGGTTCGGGAGCACGATTGGGTGACGGTTGCGACGGGCGTCGGGCCGATGCGATGACACGCCGGGCGGTGATCAGGTTGACTACGTCCACCTACGGGGTGATCAGCACGGACACGCGCGCGCTCGAGGAGCGGCGGCGCCGGCGAGGGAGAAAGAGGAACGCGTGACCTCAACAGGAGCGGAGACCGGCGCGAGAACGGCCGACCTCGACACGCTGCAACGGGTGACCAGCCAGGTCCGGGCCGGCATCGAGAAGGTCATCGAGGGCAAGCCCGAGGTGGCGCGGCTCGCGGTGGTCGTGCTGCTCGCCGAGGGCCACCTCCTCATCGAGGACGTGCCCGGCGTGGGCAAGACGATGCTGAGCAAAACCCTGGCGCGCACCATCGACTGCTCGGTACGTCGCATCCAGTTCACGCCCGACCTGCTGCCGTCCGACGTGACCGGCGTGTCGATCTTCAACCAGGACAGCCGGGAGTTCGAGTTCCGGCCGGGTGGCGTGTTCGCCAACGTGGTGGTCGGCGACGAGATCAACCGCGCGAGCCCCAAGACGCAGTCGGCGTTGCTCGAGTGCATGGAGGAGCGCCAGGTCACCGTCGACGGTTCGACGTACCACCTCGAGGCCCCGTTCATGGTGATCGCGACGCAGAACCCGATCGAGATGGAGGGCACCTACGCCCTGCCCGAGGCGCAGCGCGACCGCTTCATGGCGCGGGTGTCGATGGGCTACCCGGTCGAGGCCGCCGAGATCGCGATGCTCGACAGCCACACCCGCCGCAACCCGCTCGAGTCCCTCGAGCCGGTCACCGACGCGGCCGAGATCCGCGACCTCGTCCAGATCGTGTCGCAGGTCTACGTCGCCGAGTCCGTCCAGCGCTACGCCGTGGCGATCTCCACGGCCACCCGCCGCTCCCCCGAGCTGCTGCTCGGAGCCTCGCCCCGGGCCACGCTCCACCTGGTCCGCGCCGCGAAGGCCGCCGCCGCCCTGGCCGGCCGGGACTACGTCGTGCCCGATGACGTCCAGGGGCTGGCCGTCGAGGTGCTCGCCCACCGGCTGCTCTCCACCGTCGAGGCCTCGATGAGCGGGCGCAGCGCCGAGGCCGCGCTGCGCCAGGTGCTCGCGAGCGTCCCGATGCCCGAGAGCCGACGCGGCTCCTGACGCCATGCGCGAGGCACTCTCCGCCCTGACCACCCGCGGCCGCGCGTTCCTCGCCGCCGGACTCACCGCGCTGGTGTGCGCGGTCCTGCTCGGGTAC
>DASURB010000143.1:0-3939 GCA_036280235.1 Nocardioides sp. | reverse complement strand
CCTCGTCGGTGCGGCCGGGCGGCTCCTGGGAGAAGGCGTACGTCGACCCCGGGCACGTGCGCGCGTGGCGGATGCTGCTCGACGACGCCACCGAGGCGGCCGACCGGCGCGCCGGCACGGCATGACGCTGCTCATCGACCCACCCAACGCGCCGGGGCACGGCCGGCTGTGGTCGCACCTGGCCAGCGACGCGTCGTTCGACGAGCTGCACGCGTTCGCCCGCACCCTGGGCATCCCCGAGCGGGGCTTCGACCGCGACCACTACGACATCCCCGCCGAGCGCTACGACTCGGTGATCGCCGCGGGCGCGGTCCCGGTCTCGAGCCGCGAGCTGATCAGCCGGCTGCGGGCCGCCGGGCTGCGCCGCCGCAAGTCCGAGGTGCTGGGCAGCGGCCGACCCGGCCGGGCGCTGGTGCGGCCCGAACGGCTGCGCCCGGGCTCCCGCGTCGCCGTCGTCGCCACCTCCGGCCGGGTGCCGGCCGCGCGGCTCGGCGCCGGCCTGGAGATCCTGCGCGGCTGGGATCTCGAGGTACACCTCGGCGATCACGTCCTCGACGCCGAGTCCGACCTGCCCTACCTGGCCGCCGGCGATGCCGCCCGCGCCGCCGACCTGATGGCGGCCTGGCTCGACGACTCCGTCGCCGCGGTCGTCTGCGCCCGCGGCGGGTACGGCGCGCACCGCGTCGTCGACCTGCTCGACTGGGACGCGCTCGCGAAGGCCGGGCCGAAGCTGCTCGTCGGGTTCTCCGACATCACTGCGCTGCACCAGGCGTTCGCCGCCCGGCTGGGCCTCGCCACCGTGCACGCGCCGGTCGTCACCCAGCTCGCCGACTGCGACGCCGACGCCCAGGACCACCTGCGCCGCACGCTGCTCGACCCCGGTGGGGCCACCGAGCTGGCGCACGGTCTCGAGGTGCTGGTGCCCGGCGACGCCGAGGGTGTGCTGGTCGGTGGGAACCTCGCCGTGCTCGCCGCCGGCATCGGTGCGCCGGCCGCCATGCCCGCCTGGGAGTCGCTCGCGTTCATCGAGGAGATCGGCGAGGACCCCTACCGGGTCGACCGGCTGCTCACCCAGCTGCGCAGGGCGGGGTGGTTCGACCGTGTGCACGGCGTCGTGCTCGGCCACTTCACCGACTGCGGCCCGGCCGACGAGCTCCGCTCCGTGCTCGTCGACCGGCTCGGCGACCTCGGCGTGCCGGTCGTGGCCGGCGCGCCGTTCGGGCACGAGGCCGCGAACCGCGCGCTGCCCCTTGGCGTCCCCGCCCGGCTGACGGCCCCGGCCAACGGAGACGCGGCCCTGGCGCTCACGACGCCGGCGCTGCGCTGACGCCTAGCCCAACCGCCGCAGCTCGTCGGCGATGTTGGCGCGGGCGGCGTCCTCCCAGAGCTCCCGCCCGGTCGCCGTGTGGAAGAGCGAGTCGCCTGCCGCCAGCTCGCGCAGGACCGCCGCGCGCCCGGCCCGGAACGTGCCGTCGTCGAGGTGGGCGTACTCGCGACGCACGCCGGCGACGTACTCCGCGTAGCGCTCCGGAGGCGCCGCGAGGATTGCCAGGTCGGCATCGCACAGCACGGCGCCGCGCGCGTCTCCCGGGTCCGGGCGGTGAGTCACGGTGAGCCGCACCAGCCGAGCCACTTCGGCGATGAGCGCCTCGGCGCAGCCGACGGCGGTCAGCTCCTGCTCGGCCAGCGCGGCCGAGCGCTCCTCGTCGTCGCGGGCCCCGGTGTACACCGCGTCGTGGAACCACGCGGCGAGCAGCACCGCGTGCATGTGCGGCGGCGGCCACTGCATCGTCTCGATATCGGGTCGGGGCAGCTCGCCGCGCAGCTCGGCGACGTGGGCGACGACCTCCGCGAGGTGCCGGCGGTCGTGGTAGCCGCGTCCGGGGTCGTCGTACGCCGCAAGCAGGCGGTCGCGCAGGTCGACGGTGGCCTCGCCCAGCGGCCAGGACTCGAGCAGCTCCACCCCGCCGACGCTAGCCGAGCACGGAGGCGAGCAGGTCGAGGTAGCGGCCCGCGTCGACCTCGAGCGCGACGTGCGCGTTGGGTGGCAGCCCGTCGACGCCGTCCACGTCGATGACGGTCCGGCCGTAGGTGAGCAGCCCGGTGGTCTCGACGGCGACGTGCACGTGCCGCAGCGCGACGACCTCGGGATCCACGAGGTAGGCGACCGGGAGCGGGTCGTGCACCGGCGCCGGTCCGCCGTACTGCTCCAGCCGCTCCTCGACCAGACCCGCCACGGCGGTGGCGACCGGAGTGCCGAGGCGACGCCAGCGGTCGCAGTCGTCCGCGGTGACGCGCACCTGCGAGGTCGCGTCGAGCGTGATCATGACCAGCCGGCGGAACCCGGCAGCGAGCACCGCGTGCGCGGCCTCGGCGTCCCACCACACGTTGCGCTCCGCGCTCGGCGTGACGTTGCCGCGGGCGTGCGCGCCGCCCATCGTCACGACCTCCTCGACCGCGTCGACGAGCGAGGGACGCGCCGCGAGTGCACGGGCGATGTTGGTGAGCGGCCCGGTCGGCACCAGCGTGATCGGAGTGGTTGCCCCACTCAGCGTCTCGACCAGCCACTCGACGGCGCCGCCGGATGGGGTCCGCTCGGTGGGCGGCAGCGGCAGGTGTGGCTTCAGGTGCCGGGCTCGCGCGGCCGCGTCGGGAGCGGCGCGGAGCGGTCCGGCCGAACCCTTCAGCACGGGTACGTCGGGACGGCCGACCAGGTCCAGCACACGCAGGGCGTTGTCGGTGGTGTGCTCGACCGCGACGTTGCCCCAGACGCTCGTGACGCCGAGCAGGTCGAGGCCCGGGTGCAGCGCGGCGAGCACGATCGCGACGGCGTCGTCGGTGCCGCTGTCGCAGTCGAGCACAACCCGCCGGGTCATGCGTCGTCAGGCTCCTGCTGCTCGCGCTGATCGCGGTACCGGTGCCGCTGCTCCTCGGCCCGTTCCCGGCAGCGGCGCAGGAACTCCTCGTCGCTCTCGTTGCTGGTCGCGGCGAAGCGGCCGGGCCGGTCGTACTCGGGGAACCCGGTCGCGGGGCGCTCGTAGGCGCGGGGCCGGTCGCGCTGCGGACGCCCGGCGATCAGCCACGCGACCGACCCGACGAAGGGGAACAGCAGCACGAGGAAGATCCAGCCGAGCTTGGGCAGGTTGCGTACGTCGCCCTCGCTGCTGGTGATCGCGTCGACCAGGCAGTACAGCCACAGGACCGCGCCGACGGCCCAGACGACGACGTACAGGCGCAGCATCAGGAGGCCCCTCCCACCCGCAGGTCCACGCCACCGGTCACGCCGGCGGCGGGCTCGACCACGATCAGGTTGGGGGCGAACGTCGTGAACGGCGAGAAGATCTGTCCGGACAGGTGGTCCTGGTCGACGACGGCGGTGAGCGCGTCGCCGCACCCGTTCGGCCCCGGCCCGTTCACGCACCGGCTGGACGTCGACCAGCGCAGCGAGGCCTGCCAGGCGCCGGTCATCGTCGAGCCGGAGGCGGTGAACATCCTGTTGGAGCTCGGCGGGACCTGGTCGGTCGTGGCGACGACCCAGCGGCCCGGCTCCGTGACGGTGAAGCGGGCGAGCGTGTCGATCGGGACGTGGGGCCGCATGACCGCTTCGCGCAGCCGGATCTGCGTGCCGCTGGCGTTCCGCGCATCGGCAACAGCCGGAGCGGTGTAGAGCGTGTAGGTCCCGTCGGCGGGGAGCAGCCAGCCGCGGTTGTTGTTCCAGTCGCGGACCGGCTTACCGTCGGCATCGACCAGCTCGCCGCCCCCGCCGTTGCTGGTGGTGGGCAGGCGGTCCTCGGTGTGGTAGAAGGTGTCGGCCCTGCCGGTGAAGGTCAGCGCACGCTCCCGGCCGGGCACGCCGCCGTCGTCGACGCTGACGGCCGGGCCCTCCGGCGTGATCGTCCCCGACACCGGCGTCGAGGCGTTGGCGCGCAGCCGCTTCTT
>DASURB010000142.1:0-49332 GCA_036280235.1 Nocardioides sp. | reverse complement strand
ATCCGACGCCCGGCCGCGATCGCGCGCTCGCGGGTTGCCGCGAGACGGGCGGTCTCGCCAGCCCCGGCCGCGCCCTCGATCACGGTGATCGTCTTGGCTTCGGCACGAGTCGCAAGTCGGTCGACGATCTCGTGCTCGACGGCCAGCACGTCGACCGACGTGAGCGAACGCACGTGCTCGGGCATGTCCGGTCGGGGGGTTAGCGGGCGAGATGCGGCGACGACGCGAGCGGTCAGATCCTCTGCCAACTCACGGCGCACGGCCCCGTCGACCACGCCTCCGCCGGAGGCGATGATCCGCTCGACCTCACCCCGGGCGTCGGCCGCGTTCCACGCCGAGCGACGTGAGCCAAGCCGGACGAGAGCAGCTCGACGACACCGTCGCGGTCGACAGCGCCGGCCCGCAAGGTGTCAAGCGGAGCGCCCCGGGCCGGGGCGACGTAGCCGAGCTCGTTCAGCTCCTCGATCCAGCGGTGACGTAGATCATCGCCGCTGGTCGGTACGACCTTGTCGGGTCGGGCGTCGGCCCATGCTCGTCGGTCCCACGCCTGCCGCAACGCCGGTCCGGGTTCCTCGCCCGGATGAAGCAGCTTCGGCTGAGAACGCGTCGCCACGAGACCTCCTACGCTTGAGGAGCCATCGTACGCCTTTTCGTGCATCACTCTCGTGCATCACTCCAACGGAAGTGATGCACGTGCCACTCGTCAGGAGTCACAGGAAATGGCCAACCGCCTCGCCAACGCGACGAGCCCCTACCTGCTCCAGCACTCGGAGAATCCGGTGGATTGGTGGGAATGGGGACCCGAAGCGTTCGCCGAGGCGAAGCGCCGTGATGCACCAATCCTGCTAAGCGTCGGGTACGCCGCCTGCCACTGGTGCCACGTGATGGCGCACGAGTCGTTCGAGGACCCGGAGACGGCGGCGTACATGAACGAGCACTTCGTCAACGTCAAGGTCGACCGCGAGGAGCGGCCGGACGTGGACGCGGTCTACATGTCGGCGACCACCGCGATGACCGGGCAGGGCGGCTGGCCGATGACGGTCGTGCTGACGCCGGAGGGCGAGCCGTTCTTCGCCGGCACCTACTTCCCGGACAAGCCGCGGCACGGCCAGCCCGCGTTCCGGCAGGTGCTGGAGGCGCTGGCGCAGGCCTGGACGCAGCGGCGCGAGGAGGTCACGCGAGTCGCCGGCGACGTGAGCGAGCACCTGCGCAGCGCGGCGATGGCCGTCGGCGAGCAGCCGATCGAAGAGGACCTGCTGGCGAGCGCCGTACGCACGCTGGCGGGGGAGTACGACGCGCGCAACGGCGGCTTCGGCGGGGCGCCCAAGTTCCCGCCGTCGATGGTGCTCGAGGCGCTGCTGCGGCACGCGGCGCGCACCGGAGACGCGCTGCCGCTCAACCTCGCGAGCGCCACGCTGACCGCGATGGCGCGCGGCGGGATCTACGACCAGCTGGCCGGCGGGTTCGCGCGCTACTCCGTCGACGCCGGCTGGGTGGTGCCGCACTTCGAGAAGATGCTCTACGACAACGCCCAGCTGCTCGCGGTCTACACGCACTGGTGGAGGCAGGGCGGCGGCGACCTGGCCGCGCGCATCGCGCGGGAGACCGCGGAGTTCATGCTCGAGGAGCTGCGCACCCCGCAGGGCGGCTTCGCCTCCGCGCTCGACGCGGACACCGACGGAGTCGAGGGCAAGTTCTACGCGTGGACCCCGGCCGAGCTGGTCGAGGTGCTCGGCGAGGAGGACGGTGCCTGGGCGGCGTCGCTGCTGTCGGTCACCGAGGAGGGCACGTTCGAGCACGGTACGTCGACGCTGCAGCTGCGCGAGGACCGCGACCCCGAGCGCTGGGCGGGGCTGCGTGAACGGCTCAAGGCGCACCGGGCGGCCACCCGCACGCACCCGGCGCGCGACGACAAGGTGGTGGCGGCCTGGAACGGCCTGGCGATCGCCGCGCTCGCCGAGACCGGGATCGTGCTCGACGAGCCGTCGTACGTCGACGCCGCGGTCGCTGCGGCTCGCCTGCTCGTCGACGTGCACCTCGACGGCGACCGGCTGCTGCGCGTCTCGCGTGACGGGGTCGCCGGCCGGCACGCGGGTGTGCTCGAGGACTACGCGCTGGTCGCGCACGGACTGCTCGTGCTGCACGCGGTGACCGGTGAGCGCGAGTGGTTCGACCACGCGGAGCGGCTGCTCGACCGGGCGCTGGACGCGTTCGCGGCCGACGACGGCGGCTTCTTCGACACCGCGGACGACGCCGAGAGGCTGGTGGCCCGGCCGCGCGACCCGAGCGACAACGCGAGTCCGTCGGGGCAGTCGGCGCTGCTGCACGCGCTGGTGCGCTACGCGGCGCTGACCGGCTCCGGTCGCCACCGCGACGCGGCAGAGGGCGCGCTGCGGCATGTCCGCACCCTCGCCGAGCGGGTCCCGCGGTTCGCAGGCTGGTCACTCGCCGCGGCGGAGGCGGTGGTCGACGGACCGCTCGAGGTAGCGGTCGTCGGCGACCCGGACGACGAGGGCTACCGGCCACTGGCGCGGACGGCGTGGGAGAGCCCCCGTCCGGGGCTGGTGGTCGTGAGCGGTCCGCCGGATGCGGCGGAACCGGTGCCGCTGCTGGCCGGCCGCGGCCCGGTCGACGGCCACGCGGCGGCGTACGTCTGCCGGGGGATGGTGTGCGACCGGCCGGTCACCACGGCCGAGGAGCTCCGCGCGCTGCTCGGCTGACGCCGGCGAGAAGGGGCCCGAAACAGGTCGGAGGGAAGGCGCCACGCGCCTTCCCTCCGGTCGGTTTCGAGATCGTCACGGCCCTTCGGGCTCGTGGTGCGATCGGCTTGGGCTGCGATGCAAGGGCAACACCTCCCACACAGAAACCTTCTGGTGTCTTTCGACGGTACGCCGCGTCCCCGAGGGCGTAAAGAGGGGTCTATGACCCGTCTCACAACGTGTCGTGTGGTCAGCGCAGGCTGTACGTCGCGATCGAGACGCCGACGTAGTGGGTGACGAACGCGGCGATCGTCAGCGTGTGGAACACCTCGTGGAAGCCGAACCAGCGCGGTGAGGGGTTCGGCCACTGGAAGCCGTAGACCAGGCCCCCGAGCGTGTAGAGCAGGCCGCCGGTCGCCATCAACGTGAGCACCGCCGGGTGCGTGCCGTGCACGAAGTCGTTGACGTAGAACACCGCCGCCCAGCCGAGCGCCATGTAGATCGGCGTGTACAGCCAGCGCGGCGCCCCGGCCCAGAACACCCGGAACAGCACGCCGAGGATCGCCCCGGTCCACACCACCGCGAGCAGCACGACTCGGTTGCGGCCCTCGAGGAGCAGCAGTGAGAACGGCGTGTAGGTGCCGGCGATGAGCAGGAAGATGTTGGCGTGGTCGAAGCGCCGCAGGAACGCCCAGACGCGCGGGCTCCAGCGGCCGCGGTGGTAGATCGCCGACACGGTGAACAGCACGAGGGCCGTCACGGCGAACACCGCCGACCCGGTACGCGTCATGGCGTTGGGGGAGAGCGCGACCAGCACGATGCCGGCGGCCGCCGCGAGCGGCGCGGTCGCGGCGTGCAGCCAGCCGCGGAAGTGCGGCTTGGCCTCCTCGATCGCCTCCCGGACGTGCCCTGCAACACGGTCGACCTGGTCACCGAGGCGGTGACCGGACGAGCGGGTGCTCGCCGAGCCGTTGGGGTGCGAGTCGGGCATGAACCGAAAATATCGAGGCCCGCCAAGGACTGTCCCGGGTTCGTGGCCACCGTCACGGCCTCGAGCAGGCGTCGTCTGGACGCCGTTCAGCGGCCGAAGCAGGCCCGAGCCGGATCCGCACGGAACCCGCACATCCGGGACACCGGTCGCCCCACGTATCGCGAGTATGGTGGTGGCTCGTGGCGGACTGGAAGGCAGGCGTACGACGGGTGCTCTACCCGGCGTACGAGCGACGCCTCGCCCGCCGACTCCCGCCCGACAAGCTGCCCAAGCACGTCGGCGTGATGCTCGACGGCAACCGCCGCTGGGCCCGTGCCGTGGGCCGCGACGCCGCGCACGGCCACCGCGCCGGCGCCGCCAACATCTCCCCGCTGCTCGAGTGGTGCGACGAGCTCGGCGTCGAGGTGGTGACGCTGTGGCTGCTGTCCACCGACAACCTCAACCGGCCCAGCGAGGAGCTGCGGAACCTCCTGGTGATCATCGAGGACGCCGTCGCCGACCTCGCCGCGCAGAACCGCTGGCGGCTCAACCCCGTCGGTGCGCTGGACCTGCTCCCCGCCGACACCGCCCGCCGGCTCAAGGAGGCGGCCGACGAGACCCGCGACGTCGAGGGTCTGCTCGTCAACGTCGCCGTCGGGTACGGCGGGCGCCGGGAGATCGCCGACGCGGTCCGGTCGCTGCTGCAGGAGCACGCCTCGAAGGGCACGTCGATCGAGGAGCTCGCCGAGATCCTCGACGTCGAGCACATCGCCGAGCACCTCTACACCAAGGGCCAGCCCGACCCCGACCTCGTCATCCGAACGTCCGGCGAGCAGCGGCTCGGCGGCTTCCTGCTCTGGCAGAGCGCGCAGAGCGAGTTCTACTTCTGCGAGGCCTACTGGCCCGACTTCCGCAAGGTCGACTTCCTCCGCGCGCTGCGGGCGTACTCCGAGCGCAACCGCCGGTTCGGCGCCTGAGCCTCCGGGTGGTCGAGCCGTGGCCGGAACGTTTTACCTTCACCTGACCTGCGATCGGGCGTGTCTTCCTCCGCTGCGAAGCCGGGACGCTTACCTTCGAAGAGACGGCCGGTGGGGAAGCCGACCGTCTCGGGAGGCCCGTTCGTGAGAACTCACGACCAGCACCACTCGGAGGTCCGCACTCGGACTTTCGGGCCCGCTCCCGGTCCGGAGGCGAACTGACCAGGACCGGGACGCGAGTGCGCGTGCCGGTCTGCGAGGGGACGTAGCGTGGCTGCATCGAAGAGCACCTCGGCATCGTCGCCGGCCGGCACGGCTGCCCGCCGTACCGCCGGAGGGGGAGAGACCCGCAAGCGCGCCGCGGCTTCGGCCGCGGTCGACCCGGCCGTCCGCACGATCGTGCTGGACACCAGCGTCCTGCTGGCCGACCCGGGGGCCCTGCACCGCTTCGACGAGCACGAGGTGGTGCTCCCGGTGGTGGTGATCACCGAGCTGGAGGGCAAGCGGCACCACCCCGAGCTGGGCTACTTCGCGCGGGCGGCGCTGCGCCGGCTCGACGAGCTGCGGGTGCTGCACGGCCGGCTCGACGAACCGGTCCCCGTCGGCGACAACGGCGGGTCGATCCGCGTCGAGCTCAACCACACCGACCCCGAGTCGCTGCCCAGCGGCTTCCGGCTCGGTGACAACGACACGCGCATCCTCGCCGTCGCGCGCAACCTCGCCAACGAGGGTCGCCACGTGACGCTTGTCTCCAAGGACCTCCCGCTGCGGATCAAGGCGTCGGCCGTCGGTCTGGACGCCGAGGAGTACCTCGCCGAGCTCGCCGTCGAGTCCGGCTGGACCGGGATGACCGAGCTGGAGGTGCCGGCGGCCGTCCTCGACGAGCTGTACGACGACAGCGTGGTCGACCTCGAGGAGGCCCGCGACCTGCCCTGCCACACCGGGCTGGTACTGCTCTCCGAGCGGGGGAGCGCACTCGGCCGGGTCAAGGCCGACAAGCGCGTGCACCTCGTCCGGGGTGACCGGGACGCGTTCGGCGTACACGGCCGGTCGGCGGAGCAACGGATCGCGCTCGAGATGCTGCTCGACCCCGAGGTCGGGATCGTGTCGCTCGGTGGCCGCGCCGGCACCGGCAAGTCGGCGATGGCGCTCTGCGCCGGCCTCGAGGCCGTGATGGAGCGCCGCCAGCACAAGAAGGTCGTGGTGTTCCGCCCGTTGTTCGCCGTGGGCGGCCAGGAGCTCGGCTACCTGCCCGGCAGCGAGTCCGAGAAGATGTCGCCCTGGGGCCAGGCGGTGTTCGACACGCTCGGCGCGCTGACCTCGTCCGACGTGATCGACGAGGTGCTCGACCGCGGGATGCTCGAGGTGCTGCCGCTCACGCACATCCGCGGCCGGTCGCTGCACGACGCGTTCGTGATCGTCGACGAGGCGCAGTCGCTGGAGCGCAACGTGCTGCTCACCGTGCTGTCGCGGATCGGCGCGAACTCCAAAGTGGTACTCACCCACGACGTCGCACAGCGCGACAACCTGCGCGTGGGCCGGCACGACGGCGTGGTGGCGGTGGTCGAGAAGCTCAAGGGCCACCCGCTGTTCGCGCACGTCACGCTGACCCGCTCCGAGCGGTCGCCGATCGCCGCGCTGGTCACCGAGATGCTGGAGAACGTCACCGTCTGAGCGGCCCCCACCGTGTCCTGAGTCCCGTTCTGACCGCGTCCTGACGCGGTCATGACCCGGCGGGCGGGACGTGAGGTGCCACACGCACCCCCCGTCTCGACTTGCATCCGGCCAGGGGCTCAGGCACGGTGGACGCTTCGTCGGGGCCCGGTGAGGGCCCCGTTGCATGTCCCCTGCAGTCGATCGTCAGGTTGTTTTCCCTGTGCCACGTCGTGACACGTACGTCCCCAAGCACCGAGGTCTCGCGCCCGAGCCGGCCGTCAAGAAGGGCATCAAGAAGGGTGTCCTCCTGTCCGGTGTGGCCGTGGTCACCACCGGTGTCGCGGTGACCTCCGGCGTCCTCGCACAGCAGGACCCGGCGGCCGGCTCCGACCACGCCGCGCTCCGCACCGCCCCGAAGCTGGACCGTCCCGCCCCCAAGGCCGGCGACGAGAAGGCCCTCGAGGGCCGTGACGACCGCGCCGCCTCCCGGTCCGACTCTCGTGACGGCAAGAGCGACGAGAAGAAGAACGAGGGCGGCAAGCACAAGCGGACGAAGAAGGACCCCGCCGAGGCGCTGGCCAACCAGGACCCGCGCGAGATCGCGCGGAAGCTGCTGCCGAAGTACGGGTTCTCGCAGTCTGAGTTCAGCTGCCTCGACCAGCTCTACGTGAGCGAGAGCGACTGGGACCCGCACGCGGACAACCCGTCGTCCAGCGCCTACGGCATTCCGCAGGCCCTGACCGAGACGCACGACCTCCCGGCCGACTACATGACCAACCCCGTCACGCAGATCGAGTGGGGCCTGGACTACATCCGGTCCAGCTACGGCACGCCGTGCTCCGCCTGGGAGTTCAAGCAGGCCAACAACTGGTACTGAGCGACCACGCTCAGTCCGCCGACCCGGTGAGCTCCCCGAGCCTCTGGTCGCGCCCTTCCTGCCGTTCTCCGGGATGCTCCAGCCGAGCCGGCGTCCCGGCGCCGGCCCACCCATGCTGTACGACGAGACGCCGTCCCTCGCGTGCAGGAAGCGGTCGGTCGCGAGGTCGTAGACGAACGTCCCGCCGCGGCCGCTGCGCTGGTACGACTCCACGGCCACCACGTCGCCCGTCCCCGACAGCCCGCCGTCGAGGTCGCCGTCCTGAATCGTGACGACCGGGTCGCCGTCGAGCTCGATGACCTGGACGCGCTCGTCGCGCACTCCCTTGGCTTGGCGCCGCAGTACTGGCCCAGCACGATGCGCTCACCGGTCGCGTCGATCACCTCGGGGCTCGACCGGCGACGGGCATGGTCGACCAGCGCGCTCACGACGGCCTTGCGGGCGCAGGCCAACTCTCCGCTCGCCCGGGTCAGCCGCGGCCAGGCGACGTACACCCGGTTCAGGCCCTCCTGGACGTGGTCCGAGGCGAGCTCCCAGTCCCCGCACATCAGGTCGGCCGGGCGGCGCAGCCGTGGGCTCGCCGCCTGGGCGAACTCCACGAACGCCGCCTCTGCACGCATCAGGTCCCCGCTCCATGCTCAGGGAACGAGTTGAGTCCGACGAAGGGTTGCACGGCGGGCGTGGCGAGTGTGGTCGCGCCCAGCTCGTGCCGGCGTGGCTCTTCAGCACGAAGCGGCAGCGCTTCGCGCTGGAACGATCTATTGGTCACGAACCGCACGTTCCAGCGCCCGGATCTTGCGGTTGGGGACCAAACCGCAACGCCACCGGACGTTGCGGGGGTACCGGTCGCGCTGGATCAGGGGTGGGTCATGCGCGCCACGTCGAGCGCCTCGTCGAGCTGCGCCTCGGTGAGGACGCCCTTCTCCACGAAACCCATCTCGACGACCACCTCGCGGATCGTCTTCTCCTCAGCAAGCGCCTTCTTGGCGACCTTGGCAGCGTTCTCGTAGCCGATGTACTTGTTCAGCGGCGTGACCACCGACGGCGAGGACTCGGCGTAGTTGCGCATCCGGTCCTCGTTGGCGGTGATGCCGGCGACGCATCGGTCGGCGAGGACGCGGCTGGAGTTGGAGAGCAGGCGGATCGACTCGAGCACGGCCCGCGCCATCACCGGCATCATCACGTTCAGCTCGAACGAGCCGGAGGCACCGGCCCAGGCGACCGTCGCGTCGTTGCCGACGACTTGCGCGCAGACCATCAGCGTCGCCTCGGGCAGCACCGGGTTGACCTTGCCGGGCATGATGCTCGAGCCGGGCTGGAGGTCGGGGAGGTTGATCTCGGCCAGGCCGGTGCGCGGGCCTGACGACATCCAGCGCAGGTCGTTGCACAGCTTGGTGATCGACACCGCGACCGTGCGCAGCTGGCCGGACAGCTCGACCAGGCCGTCGCGGGCGCCCTGCGCCTCGAAGTGGTCGCGCGCCTCGGTGAACGGCAGGCCGGTGCTCGACGCGAGCTCCTCGATCACCGCGGCGGCGAAGCCGGGCGGGGTGTTGATGCCGGTGCCGACCGCGGTGCCGCCGAGGGGCAGCTCGGCGACGCGGGGGAGCGCGGCCTCGAGCCGCTCGATGCCGTAGCGCACCGCGGCGGCGTACCCGCCGAACTCCTGACCGAGCATCACCGGCGTCGCGTCCATCAGGTGCGTGCGGCCGGCCTTGACCGTGTTGGCGAACTCCTTGGCCTTCGCCTCCAGCGTCGAGGCGAGGTGGTCGAGCGCGGGCAGCAGCTGGTGCGTCGTCGCGCTCGTCGCCGCCACGTGGATCGACGTCGGGAACGTGTCGTTGCTCGACTGGCTCGCGTTGACGTGGTCGTTGGGGTGTACGTCGACGCCAGCACGCGCGGCGAGCGAGGAGAGCACCTCGTTCATGTTCATGTTCGACGAAGTGCCGGACCCGGTCTGGAACACGTCGATCGGGAAGTGGTCGAGGTGCTCGCCCGCGACGATCTGCGCGGCGGCGTCGCGGATGGCCTGCGCCTGCTCGGGGGTGATCACGCCGAGGTCGGCGTTGACCTTCGCGGCCGCGGCCTTGACCTGGGCGAGCGCCTTGATGTGGTCGGCCTCCAGTCGAGTGCCGCTGATCGGGAAGTTCTCGACCGCCCGCTGCGTCTGGGCCCGCCAGAGAGCATCGTCCGGGACCTCGACCTCACCCATGCTGTCGTGCTCGATACGCGCCATGGGCCGACCCTACGACGGCAGCGGGCGGATCAGCGACGGGCCTGGTAGAGCCAGTACTGCTCGGCTCGCCCCTGCAGCTGCACGTCGAAGGGCACCGGCGCCACCGCCCCGAACACCTGCTCGACGGCCTCGCCGAGCGCGCG
Source organism: Nocardioides sp. (assembly GCA_036280235.1). Taxonomy (GTDB): domain Bacteria; phylum Actinomycetota; class Actinomycetes; order Propionibacteriales; family Nocardioidaceae; genus Nocardioides_B. Next base: position 39,777 of record DASURB010000142.1, on the reverse strand, counting down.
GTCCGGCGCGGCCGACCACACCACGAGCGCGCCGCCGGGGCGCAGCAGGTCGTGCAGCTGCCTCAGGAACGGTACGGCGTACACCTCGGCGTTGCTGTCGTGCACGAGGTAGCCCGGGCCGTTGTCGACGTCCAGCAGCACCAGGTCGTACGACGCCGGGGTGGCCTCGGCGACGGCGGCGCGGACGTCCGCGACCACGATGGTCAGCCGCTCGTCGGCGAGGAACGCCGGCCCGTGCGGCACGGTCGCGTCGCGCATCCAGCCGACGATCGCGTCCTCGATCTCGACGACGGCGACCTTCTCGACGCGCGGGTCGGCGAGCACAGCGTGCGCGGTGAATCCGAGGCCGAGGCCACCGACCAGCACCCCCCGCGGCTCGTCGACGACGGCCAGCGCGGCCTCGGCCAGAGCCTGCTCCGTCGAGGTCTCGACGGTGTCCATCACGAACACGCCGTTCACGCGCAGCTCGAGCGCCCCGGTGTCGCGACGCAGCAGCACGATCTCGCCCCGCTCCGACTCCGCGCGGGCGACCTCCTCGGTGGGCACGGCGTCAGCTGTTGCCGAGGTCGAGCGCCTCGAGGTCGAGGGCGTAGCCGCCGACGTTCGCGGCGATCCGGCCGGCGGTCTCGCTGGTCGCGTCGAGCGCGGCCTGCCACGACAGCTCGAACGCCGCGACGCCGTCGGCCAGCGCGTCGCCGAACTCGCCGGCTCCCTCGTGCACGTGCCTGGCGTCCGCGCGAACCTTCGCGGGGGCGTCGCGCAGCTTCCGGCCGAGCGCGCGGAACTCGTCCTTGACGCCGGTGAGGACACCGGTGTCGGCGTGGATCGGCGGCTCGCTCACGGCGCCTCCCAGGAGACGAGGTAGTTGACGTGGTACTCCTCGCGGTTCGCCTTGGCGATGGTCTCCACCTCCAGCCGGTCGGGCGGTGCCACGGCCGTGGGCAGCACGTACTTCGCGTCGGCGTCCCCGCTCGTCGCTCGCTCGGACTGGCTCAGAGCGGTGTCGGCGCGGGACCGCTCGACGCCGAAGTCGGCCACGGACTGCTCGACCGCCGCCCGCAGGTCGTCGAGCCCGTCGCCGGCTCGTCGGATCGTCACGGACGTCGGGTCGGCGCTCTCGTCCTCGGCGGTGACGGTCACCCAGCTCGCCGACGTGGTCAGCTCGGTGCCGTCGCGGAACACGACCGTGACGTCGAACGGCTCGCGCTCGTCGCGCTGCAGGACGGTCGTGGTCCGGCCCTCGGGCAGGGCGAGGTCGGCGCGGGTCGGCGGCGAGGAGAGGTCGATGGTCAGCTCGCCGTCCCCGACCGCCTCCCTGACCGCCTCGCGCTGCTGGCTGCGGGGTCCGCCGTCGGTCGTCACGTTGCATCCTCCGATGGTCAGGGCCAGGGCCGTCGCGACGACGGTCCCGAGCAAGCGCACGGCTCGTCCGGCGCGGGGGTGGGGTGGACGGCCTGGACAGCCCCGTCGGCTATTGGTCGACATCGACGTCCCAGTCCAGCATCTGGCCGATGATCTCGTCGATCCGCGCGGTCAGCCGGTGGTCGCCGATCCGGCCCTCGACGTCGCTGCCGATGATCGTGCGGACGCGGCCGGGGTCGTCGGCCAGCAGCTCCTGGTAGCGCGGCAGCGTGTCCTCCTCGATCAGCGCCCAGCGGTCGTCGAAGTGCGCGATGTTGCCGTCGGGGAAGGGCGTCTTCACCTCGACGCGCACCAGCGTGGGGTTGTCCACGGAGATGTGCGGGATGTCGTGGCCGAAGATCGAGCTGGGCGTGCCGACCCGCTCCGGGCCGGGCGTCTCGAACGCGACCACCTGAGGGAACACGTCGGGGTAGCCCTGTGCGCCCGGTATCGATGGCGCACCGATGAGCGTCATCGCCCACGTCATGGCGGGGCCGGTCGGGCTGTGCTCGTACATCAGCCGGTACTCGTCGTCGATGATGTTCTCCTGCTCGCGCCGGAGGAACGTCGTGTTCCCCTTCGCCACCTCGGCCGGGACTCCACTGTCGACCTGGCGCCAGCCCTCGAGGATCGAGTCGTCGATCAGCCCCGCGGCGCGCATCTCCTCGATCGCCTCGAGCCCGCCGTCGACGTACGCCTGATGCATCGAGCCCTGGTCGAAGAAGATCTGCTGCTGCATGTCGAGGAACGTGGTCTCGAAGAACCGCAGGTCCTCGGCGGTGAGGTCGGCGAGCTGGTCGACCCCGGGCGGCAGCGCGTCGCGCAGCGGCGGCGGCAGGTCGCCGACGGTCTCGCCGATGCGACGGAACTGCGCGAGGTCGAAGAAGCCGGCGGCGAACGACGGGCCGATCATGTTCGCCATCCCGGCCCACTGCAGGTCCGGGTCCCTCAGGTAGAGCTGCGCGTAGTACTCGTAGACCTTGATGATCGTCTCGCGGTTGGCGTCGGCGCCGAGGCTGGGGTCCCAGGCGTCGAGGTCGATGCCGGCCACCTCGGCCGCCCGGCGGTTCCAGTACTCCCGCAGGGTCGGGGCGTACTGCTCGGGCGGTACGCCGAGCTCGCGGGCGCGGTCGAGCAGCGCCGTGATCGCCGCGTAGTCGTCCGGCGGCTCCTGCAGCTGCCGCTCGAGGTCCTCGAGCGGCCCGCCGAGCTGCTGCCCGGCCTGGGTGAGCAGGCCGGTCAGCGCGCCGCCGCCGCGGTTCCACAGCCACTGCGCCACGACGTTGCCCTGGGCCGCGCGGTAGGCCGAGACCAGCGCCGGCGGCACGGGTACGGCGACGGCGTCGGTGAGCGCGTCGGAGATGCGCGCGGCGTGCCGGCGCAGCCGGTCGCGGACGTCCTGGAACTCCAGCTCCAGCTTGTCCTGGGTGGCAGCGCGGGCCGCGCTCGCCGCGGAGATCCCCGACGAGCGCACGTCGTCGAGGTCCATCCGGATCATCTTGCGGGCCTGCGGGGAGGTGCCGGCGTCGATGTCGGCGAGCGCGCGGTCATGCCGGGAGTGGGCCGCCGCGACCCCGTCGTCGTACGTCGCGTCCGCCGCGCGCCAGCGGCGGTTGAGGTCCGGGACCTCCACGTCGACGGCGTGCGCGAGGTCCTCGGCGAACCTGCCTACCAGCTCGCTCGCGGTGGCGAGCTTGCCGCCGAACGTCGTGAGGTGGTCTGCCAGCGTGGTCGCCTCCTCGGCGACGGTCGCGGCCGTCCTGCTCGACCAGCCCGACCGCCAGCGTCCGGGTGCGGAGGCGGCGGTACGGCCGCGGCCGCGGAGGTGGTCGGCGCGCTCACCGAGCCGGCGGGAGGCCGCGGCGACGACGTCGGGGTCGACGTCGAGCGAGAAGTGGTCCCCCATGGGCGCTCAGGCTACCGGCGCGCCGACCGTGGACTCGCGGACCACCAGCTCGAAGGGCACCTCGACGTCGTCGTTGGGCGCGTCCGGCTCGGCGATCCGCTTCTGCAGCAGCTCCACGGCACGCCGCGCCAGGGCCGCCTTGTCCGGCCGCACCGTGCTCAGGGTGGGGATCGAGAAGCGGCCGTCCTCGATGTCGTCGAAGCCGATGACCGCGACGTCGTCGGGCACCCGCAGGCCGTGCCGGGCCAGCGCGTGCAGGGCGCCCAGCGCCAGCTCGTCGTTGAACGCGAAGACCGCGTCGGGCACCTCGTCGGACAGCAGTGCGTCGACGGCGCCGGCCCCCTCTGCGCGGGTGTAGCGGGCGACCTCCGGCGTCCACGCCGTACCCGTGCCGAGGCCGGCCGCGGCGAGCGCCTCCTCGTAGCCCCGGCGGCGCAGCGCCGCGACGCCCGAGCGGGCGTGGTCGGCGCCCTGGAAGCCGATCGCCGCGACCCGGGTGCGGCCGAGGCCGATGAGGTGCTCGGTGGCGGCGCGCGAGGCGGCGACGTTGTCGATGGCCACGTGGTCGATGGCGCCGTCGCTGATCCGCTCACCGATCAGCACCAGCGGGACGTCCTTCTCGGTCCGGCGCAGGTCGGCGGCGCCGAGCGCCACCGGGCTCAGGATCAGCCCGTCGATCAGGTGGCCGCGCAGGCCTGCGGCGACCTCGCGCTCCCGGTCGGCGTCGCCGTCGGTCTGGTCGACGAGCACGGTCCAGCCCAGCTCGGTGGCGGCGGCCACGACCGCACTGGCCAGCTCGGCGAAGTAGGGCACGTCGAGCGCCGGCACGGCCAGGGCCACCAGGCCGGACCGGCCCTGCCGCAGGCTGCGGGCGGAGAGGTTCGGGCGATAGCCGAGCTCGTCGAGCGCGGCCTGCACCCGGCTGCGGGTCTCCTCGCGCACGTGGACGTAGCCGTGCACGACGTTGCTGACGGTCTTCACCGACACGCCCGCGCGGGCCGCCACGTCGCTGAGCCGTACTGCCGCCACGGGGCTCATCCTCTCGTGCGGGACCGGCGCGGGGGGAGCGGACCGGTCGATACCGGACTTTACAACGTTGTAGAACAACGTTAGAAAGTAAAGCGTGGATGTGGCAGCCCTCACCCTTGACCCCGCCTTCCGAGTCGGTCGCGTCGACCGCCGGCTCTTCGGCACCTTCGTCGAGCACATGGGCCGCAGCGTCTACACCGGGATCCACGAGCCCGACCACCCCACCGCCGACGCGTACGGCTTCCGGCGCGACGTGGCCGACCTGGTACGCCGGCTCGGCCCGACCGTCGCCCGCTACCCGGGCGGCAACTTCGTCTCGGGCTACCGCTGGGAGGACGGCGTCGGCCCGGTCGAGGAGCGCCCCCGGCGGCTCGACCTCGCCTGGCGGCAGGTGGAGACCAACGCCGTCGGCGTCGACGAGTTCGCGCTGTGGGCCCGCTCGGTCGGGGTCGACCCGATCATGGCGGTCAACCTCGGCACCCGCGGAGTGCAGGAGGCCGCCGACCTCCTGGAGTACTGCAACCACCCCGGCGGCACCGCCCTCTCGGACCAACGCATCGCCAACGGCGCCAAGGAGCCGCACGACATCCGGGTCTGGTGTCTCGGCAACGAGCTCGACGGGCCGTGGCAGGTCGGCCACAAGACGGCGGCGGAGTACGGCCGCCTGGCCGCCGAGACGGCACGCGCGATGCGGATGGTCGATCCGACCATCGAGCTGGTCGCCTGCGGCTCGTCCAACAGCTCGATGCCGACGTTCGCGTCCTGGGAGGGGACCAGCCTCGAGCACTGCTACGACCTCGTCGACTACGTCTCGCTGCACACCTACTACGACCCGCTGCCGCGGGAGCGGTCGTCGTTCCTCGCCAGCTCGCTCGACCTCGACCGGATGATCGAGGAGATCGTCGCGACCGCCGACCACGTCGGCGCCCGGCTCCGCTCCCGCAAGAAGCTCAAGCTCTCGGTCGACGAGTGGAACGTCTGGTACCAGTCCCGGTTCCCCGGCCAGGACGCGCTGCGGTACGACGACGAGCCGAGCCTCATCGAGGACGTCTACACCGTCGCCGACGCGGTGGTGGTCGGCAGCCTGCTGATCACGCTGCTCCGGCACGCCGACCGCGTCGGCATCGCCTGCCAGGCCCAGCTGGTCAACGTGATCGCGCCGATCCTGACCCGCCCGGGCGGCCCGGCATGGGCGCAGACGATCTTCCACCCGTTCGCCCAGGCCGCTGGTCTGGCCCGGGGCGAGGTGCTGCGCGTCGAGACGAAGGTCGATGGGTACGACGACGCCACCTACGGCGACGTGCCGTGGGTGGAGGCGACCGCGACGTACGACGAGGACAGCGGTGACGTGGTCCTGCTGGCCGTGAACCGGGCGCAAGACCGTCCGGTCGAGCTGCAGGCCCTCGTACGCGCGCTCGGAGACCTCCGTCCCGCCGAGGCGACCACCCTCCACGACGACGACGTCGACGCGTGCAACACCGAGAGCGACCCCGACCGTGTGGTCCCTCACCCCCTCACCGACCTGACCGTCGAGAACGGCACGCTGCGCGCGGTGCTGCCTCCGGTCTCCTGGAACGTCATCCGCCTGTCCCCTCCCAACCCAGCCCAGGAGTGAGCACATGACCCATCACCTGCACACGCGTGCCCTCGGCACGAACCTCAGCCGCCGGGGGTTCCTCGCTGCCAGTGGCGGGACGCTCGCCGCGTTCCTCGCCGGTTGCGGCGGCGGTCAGGGCGTCGGCAGCCGGCCCCAGTCGGGCGGCGGCGCCGAGTTCACCGGGAAGTACGACGGCCCGCCCGTCACGCTGGACTACTGGAACGGCTTCACCGGCGGTGACGGGCCGACCATGCAGGCGATGTTGAAGAAGTTCAACGACTCGCAGAAGAACATCACCGTCAAGAACAACACCGTCGAGTGGGCGGACTTCTACCAGCGGCTTCCCGCCGCGGCGAAGGCCGGACGCGGCCCCGAGGTCGGCGTCATGCACCTCGACCAGCTCGCCACCAACGCCGTACGCCAGGTGATCGTGCCTCTCGACGACGTCGCCAAGGAGATCGGGCTCGAGGCATCCGACTTCACGCCGGCCGTGTGGGAGCCCGGCATCTACGACGGCAGCCGCTACGGCATCCCGCTCGACGTGCACTCGCTGGCGATGTACTGGAACAAGGAGCACTTCGACAAGGCGGGCATCACCGAGGCGCCGACCGACGCCGCGAGCCTCGAGGAGGCGTGCCAGAAGCTGCAGGACGCCGGCTACAAGAACCCGTTCTGGATGCCGGGCCAGTGGCCCGCGCACCTGATGTTCTTCAGCCTGATCTGGCAGAACGGCGGCGAGCCCTACAACGAGGACGGCAGCGAGGCGACGTTCGGCGAGGACGCCGGCGTCGCGGCGCTGACCTGGATGCGCGAGCAGGTCGACAAGGGATACAGCCCGTCCAACGTGGACCGCGACGCGCAGTACCTCGCGTTCAAGAACGGCGAGAACTCCATCACCTGGGACGGCATCTGGCAGGTCAACGACCTCAACGCCGCGAAGATGGACTACGGCATGGCGCCGATCCCCACGATCGGCGACCAGGAGGCGGTCTGGGCGAACTCCCACCACTTCTTCATGACCGCGCAGGCGGCCGACGACGAGAATCTCGCCAACGCGTCCAAGGTGTTCATCGCCTCGCTGAGCCAGGAGTCCGGCACCTGGGCGGAGGCCGCGATGATCCCGGCCCGCAACTCGGCCCGCGAGGACCCGTCGTACACCGAGGCGCCCCAGTCGGTGCTCGACCCGTACCTGCCGAACTTCCACTTCCTGCCCTCGGTGCCCGGCGTCGCGGACACCATCGCGCAGACCGTCGAGGTCGCGGTGAACGAGGCGATCCTCGGCAAGTCCTCGGTGCAGGAGGCGCTCTCGAAGTACCAGGAGAACGCCACCTCGCTGCTGCAGCAGAACAAGGAGAAGTTCGGGTCCTGACATGGCGACGACCACCCCAGCCGTCGCACCGGCGACGGCGGACGCGCCGGCCCCGAGCCGACCAACCGCGACCAAGCGCAACCAGGGCATCGCCTGGCTGTTCCTGGCGCCGTACCTCGTGCTGTTCGGGGTGTTCGTGCTGCTGCCGATCCTGCTCGGGATCTGGATCAGCCTGCACTCGTGGGACTTCACGCTGCCCGGCAAGCCGTTCGTCGGCCTGGACAACTACACGGCGCTGTTCGACCCCGACTCGCTGGTGTTCGAGCGGTTCTGGAACGCCATGCAGGCCACGGGAATCTTCACGCTGTTCAGCGTGCCGCTGCTGATCGTCGTCCCGCTCGGGGTGGCGCTGGTGATGAACCAGCGCTTCCGGGGTCGCAACGCGTTCCGGGCCGTGTTCTTCGCGCCGTACGTTCTCGGCGTCGCGGTCGTGGGCGTGATGTGGCGGTTCCTGCTCGACACCAACGTCGGCGTCGTCAACTGGCTGATGGGCGCGGTCGGGCTGCCCGACAAGACGCCGTGGCTGAGCAGCGTGCCCGAGGCCTGGGTGGCGCTGGTCCTCGTCACGGTGTGGTGGACGCTCGGCTTCAACGCGGTGATCTTCCTGGCCGGGCTGCAGGACGTGCCGCGCGAGCTCTACGAGGCCGCCGAGGTGGACGGCGCGAGTGCGTGGTCGCGGTTCTGGAACGTGACGATCCCCGGTCTGCGGCCGGTGATGACGTTCGTGCTGATGATCACGATCATCGCGTCGGCCAACATGTTCGGGCAGTCGTTCATCATGACCCGCGGCCAGCCGGGCGAGGAGACGCGCACCGCGATCTACTACATCGCGGAGACCGGGCTGCAGAACTTCCAGATGGGCGAGGCCGCGGCGGCGAGCTGGGTGCTGACCCTGGTGCTGATGCTGACCTCGGTCCTGCTGTTCGGGCTGATGCGCGAACGCGGACCCAAGAAGAAGGCGGTGAAGTCGTGAGCGCCGGCAAGGTCCTGCGGTACGTCGCGCTGACGCTGCTCGCGCTGCTGTTCGTCAGCCCGCTGGTCTTCATGATCACGACGTCGTTCAAGACGCGCATCGAGTCCGCGCAGACGCCGCCGTCGCTGATCCCGTCGCAGCCCACGCTCAACGCCTACGAGCAGATCCTGACCGCGACGGACACCCCGGTGTTCCGGTGGTTCCTCAACTCGATGGTCGCCGCCACCCTCAACGCCGCGCTGGTCGTGGCCACCGCCGCGCTGGCGGCGTACGCCCTGGCCCGCATGGAGTTCCGCGGTCGCAACGTGGTCTTCGGGCTGATCGTCGCGACGCTGTTCGTGCCGCCGGTGATCCTGGTGATCCCCAACTACGAGATCGTCGGCCGGCTCTACTGGCTGGACACGCTGGTCGCGATCATCGTGCCGACCGCGGCCAACGCGTTCGGGGTGTTCTTCCTGCGGCAGTTCTTCATCGGGCTGCCCAAGGAGGTCGAGGAGTCCGCGACGCTGGACGGTGCGAACCCGTGGCAGGTGTTCTGGCGGATCGTGCTCCCGCTGTCCCGGCCGGCGCTCGCGACCCTGGCGCTGCTGGCGTTCCTGACCAACTGGAACGACTTCCTGTGGCCGGTCTACGTGCTGTTCAGCCCGGAGAACCAGACGCTCCAGGCCGGGTTGAGCACGCTGCAGTCGGCTAACAGCGTGCGCTACGACCTGCTGATGGCCGGTGCCGTGGTCGCCAGCGTCCCTGTCCTGCTGCTGTACGTGTTCGCCCAGCGCTTCGTCATCGAGGGCGTGTCCCGCTCCGGCATCAAGGGATGACCGAGCAGGGCGCGCCGACCCTCGGCCGCCGCGCCCTGCTCGCCGGAACCGCCGCTCTTGTCGCGGGTACGGCGACGGGGTGCTGGCCCTCCGACGACCCGCCGTCCCGCTCCGACCGACCACCCACCCGAGCCCAGGAGGCCGCCATCTTCGACCTCTCGTTCGTCCACGACTCGCGCTACCGGCCGTTCGCGCTGCTGGCCGACGGCTTCGCCACGGTCGAGCCGGGGGAGGTGTCCGGGCTCGAGCGGGCCGACGACTCCCCGGTCGCGCCGTTCTGCGCGCTCGAGGCCGACCTCGACGCCCCCGACCGCAAGGTCGTGCTCGGGCTCGCAACGGAGGACGGCGACCGGGTCGTCACGACCTACGACCCGGAGGCCGGCCGGGTCGGCATCGAGGTGCGCGCGAACGGCCGGACCACGACCGTGCGCCGCCGGACGGTGGACCTGCCCGCGTCGTTCACCCTGGGCTTCGCGCTCTGCGAGAACCGGGTGACGGTCCTGGCCGACACCGGCGACGGCTGGCAGCCGCTGCTCACCGAGCGCGACAAGGTACGCGCGCTCGTGGACCTTCGGGTGCCCGAGACCCTTGGCGCGCACCGCTACGCCTGGGGCCTGCGCGGCACGTCCGGCGGGCGCGGGCTGGCCCGGGTGCGGCACGGCCTGTTCGGGATGACCGGGCTGCGCGACCAGCACCTGGTCCAGCACGAGGACGGGACGCCATACGTCCGAGACGGCAAGGCCTACTTCACCGCGACATGCGCCGGGCTCGGCTTCTTCCAGCAGGCGCACTGGGGCGCGTTCACGCTCGACCTCGCTCAGCCGGAGCGGCTGGAGCAGGTCGCGCAGCTCTACTTCCGGCGCGACGGGCTGCTCCTCGGCGACCATGCCGGCCAGCTGGTGCGGTCCGGCGACCGGTGGATCGTGGCGACCAGCTCGTGGGGCGACTTCGACCCGGAGCGCGGTGTGCACGTCCGGCACACGGTCACCGACGCCGACGTACTGAGCGGTGTGCTCGTGCTCGAGACCGAGCGGACGGCGCTGCCGACCGAGGTGTCGTCGTGGGACCCGGGCGTCACGAGGATCGACGGCCGCTGGCACGTCAGCTTCGTGGAGAGCCCGTCGCAGGACCCGTTCGACTTCCACCCGGCGCTGGCGGCCGGGCCGACGGGCGCGTCGCGGTGGGACGAGGGCCTCGAGCTCGTCGGCGCCGCCACCGACCTGCACCAGTGCGAGGGGCCGATCCTGGCCGAGGTGCAGGGGACGTGGTGGTTCCTGGCCAGCGACGGCGACGCCCGGCACTATCCGGTGTTCGACCTCTCGATGCGCCGGGTCGGCCGCCTCGATGCGCCGTACGAGACGAACATCCCGCACCCGCAGCTGGTGCCGCGCGAGGACGGCTCGCGGATCATCGTGACGTTCGACGGCACGCAGTACGCCGAGGACGTGATGGGGTACGGCGGGCACGGCGACGTGCTGATCATGCGGGAGCGCGACGCCTGAGCCGAGTCGGCGCGTCTTGCCCTCACGAACGCGCCGAGTCGGCGCGTCTTGCCCCTGGCCTGACGGTCAGACCTTCTCGGCCGACCGGGTGCGGACCGTCAGCGCGATCGGCTTCTGCGTCTCGGCGAAGAAGTCGTTGCCCTTGTCGTCCACGACGATGAACGCGGGGAAGTCCTCCACCTCGATCCTCCAGACCGCCTCCATGCCGAGCTCGGGGTACTCCAGCACCTCGACCTTCTTGATGCAGTCCTGCGCCAGCCGCGCGGCCGGCCCGCCGACGGAGCCGAGGTAGAACCCGCCGTACGACGCGCACGCCTTGGTCACCTGCGCCGACCGGTTGCCCTTGGCCAGCATGACCATCGAGCCGCCGGCGGCCTGGAACTGGTCGACGTACGAGTCCATCCGCCCGGCCGTCGTCGGCCCGAACGAGCCGGACGCGTAACCCTCGGGAGTCTTCGCCGGGCCGGCGTAGTAGACCGCGTGGTCCTTCATGTACTGCGGCATCTCCTCGCCGGCGTCGAGCCGCTCCTTGATCTTCGCGTGCGCGATGTCGCGCGCGACGACGAGCGGGCCGGTCAGCGACAGCCGGGTCTTCACCGGGTGCTTCGAGAGCTCGGCGCGGATCTCGTCCATCGGCCGGTTCAGGTCGATCCGGACCACGTCGTCGGAGCCGGAGACCGAGAGCTTCTCGTCGGTGGTGTCCGGGAGGTACTTCGCCGGGTCGCGCTCGAGCTCCTCGAGGAACACCCCCTCGGCGGTGATCTTGCCGAGCGCCTGCCGGTCGGCCGAGCAGGAGACCGCGATCGCGACCGGGCACGACGCGCCGTGGCGCGGCAGCCGGACCACGCGGACGTCGTGGCAGAAGTACTTGCCGCCGAACTGCGCGCCGATCCCGAACGACTGGGTCAGCCTGAAGACCTCCTCCTCGAGCTCCACGTCCCGGAACCCGTGCGCGGACATCGACCCCTCGGTCGGGAGGTTGTCGAGGTAGTGAGCCGAGGCGTACTTCGCGGTCTTCAGCGCGAACTCCGCCGACGTACCGCCGATGACCACCGCCAGGTGGTACGGCGGGCAGGCGGCGGTGCCGAGCGAGCGGATCTTCTCGTCGAGGAACTCCAGCATCCGCTTGGGGTTCAGGACGGCCTTCGTCTCCTGGTAGAGGAACGACTTGTTGGCCGAGCCGCCGCCCTTGGCCATGAACAGGAACTTGTAGGCCGGGTCGCCGGTGCCGGGCGTGCTGTAGAGCTCGATCTGCGCGGGCAGGTTGGTGCCGGTGTTGCGCTCGTCCCACATGGTCAGCGGCGCGAGCTGGGAGTAGCGGAGGTTGAGCTTGGTGTAGGCGTCGTACACGCCCTTGCTGATCCACTCACCGTCGTCGGCGCCGGTGAGCACCCGCTCGGACTTCTTGCCCATCACGATCGCGGTGCCGGTGTCCTGGCACATCGGGAGCACGCCACCGGCGGAGATGTTGACGTTCTTGAGCAGGTCGAGCGCGACGAACCGGTCGTTGCCGCTGGCCTCGGGGTCGTCGATGATCCGGCGCAGCTGGGCGAGGTGGGCCGGGCGCAGGAAGTGCGCGATGTCGTGCATCGCCTCCGCGGTGAGCACCCGCAGCGCCTCCGGCTCCACCTTGAGGAACTGCTGGCCGCCGGCCTCGAAGGTGCTGACGCCCTCGGTGGTGACCAGGCGGTACGGCGTACCGTCGGCGCCGGTCGGCAGGAGGTCGGAGTAGTGGAACTGGGGTTCGCCGCTCGTCCGGGTGCTCATGCCGCCGGAGCCTAATGGCGCCGGGAACGAGCGATTAGGCTGGGCCGCATGGATGGACAGGGTGGGCTGCAGCGGCGGCCGTCGGGTCCCGTGGGGGACCCGAGCCAGCTGCGGATCTCCGACGAGGACCGGCACAAGGTCGCGGAGGTGCTCCGCAAGGCCGCCGGGGAGGGCCGGATCGACCTCGACGAGCTCGACGAGCGCCTCGAGATGACCTACGCGGCGAAGACCTACGGCGACCTCGTCCCGATCACCGCCGACCTGCCCGTCGCGGGCGTCGGGCCCCAGGCCGTCACGCCGCCCCGCCCGCAGGCACCGGTCGTACCCGCGACTCGCCACGACTCGTCGTTCTCGATCATGGGCGACTGCACCCGCCGCGGCGTCTGGCAGGTCCCGGCCAAGCACAACGTCTTCACGATGATGGGCTCGGTCAACCTCGACCTCCGCGAGGCCCAGTTCACCGCCCAGGAGACCGTGATCGAGGTCTACGCGATCATGGCCGGCGTGGAGATCATCGTGAACCCCTGGACCCAGGTCATCGTCGAGGGTGTCGGGATCATGGGCGCCTTCGGCGAGGCGCGCTCCAAGGTCCGGCCCGACATCCGCCCGGACTCCCCGGTCGTCCGCGTCAAGGGCCTCGCCCTCATGGCCGGCGTCGACGTCAAGCGCAAGGACATGCCCGGCACCACCCGCAACCGCCTCGGCATCACCAACCGCTGACCTGCCCTGCACGCTGGTCCGGCCCGGCCCACCCCCGACCGCCGTACCGGCGAGGGGTCAGTTGTGTCGCGACACGCCGCCCACGAGCCTGAATAACTGACTCCTCGCCGTACCGCCCCGCAGGGGATCCAAGGCCGTTCCGGCCGTTACGCCGAGGGGTCAATAAATCAGCGCAGTCGCCGGTGTGTCGAGACATAAGTGACCCCTCGGCGTCCTGGTTTCGACAGGCTCAACCAGCGGGGTCATGCAGGCTCAACCGGCCGCCGGAGTGAGGTGGACGAGGGTGACGGTCTCGGGCTTGCGGCGGGGCATCCAGAAGCCGCGGGTGGCGAGGAGGGTGCCGGTGGCGGGGGCGTCGCCGAGGGGGCCGGGTGCGCGCAGCGGGGCGGACATGCTGACCTCCTTCTCGGCGTAGGGGCCCTCCCACCTCAGCCGGTACGGCGTCGACGGGTCGAGGCCGGGGACGCGGACGTGCACGCCGCGGTTGTGCGCCGACTCGTCCATCTGCACGTGCGCGACCAGCGCCTCGGATCCGTCGGAGGCGACGACGCCGTGCAGGAGGATGGCCGGGTCGGACGACTCCGGGCGCACGACGCGGCCGGAGTGCAGCAGGCCGCGGAAGCGCTTGTAGCGCTCGACCCAGGACGCGATCACGTCGAGGTCGTCGTCCTCGGCCTCCATCAGGTCCCACTCGATCCCGAACGACCCGAACAGCGCGGTCGCGGCCCGGAAGTCGAGCGTGAGCGTCCGGCCGGTGGTGTGGGAGGTGTGCGAGGAGATGTGCGCGCCGACGTACTCCGGCGCCAGCAGCTGGGTCGTCCAGCGCTGGATCTGCTGACGCGCGACCGCGTCGGTCATGTCGGAGGTCCAGAACCGCTGCACGCGCTCCGCGACACCGAGGTCGACCCGGCCGCCGCCCGAGGCGCACGACTCCCACGCGACGTCCGGATGCGCGGCGGCCAGCGCGTCCAGCAGCCGGTAGAACGCCAGGGTCTGGGCGCGCGCGGCCGGTGCGCCGCCGACCAGGCCGGAGCCGGCCTCGAGCAGCTCGCGGTTGTGGTCCCACTTCACGTAGCCGATCGGGTAGGCGGCCAGCACGGCGTGCACCCGGGCGTACAGGAAGTCCCAGACCTCCGGCCGGGACAGGTCGAGCACCTGCTGCTGGCGGTGGGGGAGCGGCATCCGCTCACCCGCGGAGAGGATCCAGTCCGGGTGCGCGCGGAACAGGTCGCTGTCCGGGTTGACCATCTCCGGCTCGAACCACAGGCCGAACTCCATGCCGAGCCCGCGGACGTGGTCGACCAGCGGACCCAGGCCGTCGGGCCAGACCTCCTCGTCGACCCACCAGTCGCCCAGCCCGGCGGTGTCATCGCGGCGGCCGCGGAACCAGCCGTCGTCGAGCACGAACCGCTCGACACCGACCCGCGCGGCGCGGTCGGCGATGCCCTTGAGCCGCTCGAGGTCGTGGTCGAAGTAGACGGCCTCCCAGACGTTCAGCACGACCGGCTGCCGATCGGGATGCGCGGCGAGCGCGCGCTGGTAGCCGTGGAACGCCGCCGCCAGCCCGTCGAGCCCGTCGTCGGCGGCGGCGACGATCACCCAGGGGCTCGTGTACGTCGCGCCGGGGGAGAGCGCGACCTCGCCCGGCAGCAGCAGCTCCCCACCGCCCACGGTGGTGGCGGTGGCCGGGTCCCGCTCGACCCGCAGCAGCGAGTTGCCGCTCCAGGCGACGTGCACACCGACGACCTCGCCGTGGGTCGTGCCGAACCCCGGCGTACCCGCGACGACCATCGTCGCCGCCGCCAGGCCGGGCCGGCCGCCCCGGCTCTCGCGCAGGTAGAGCCCGTCTGTCACCTCGTGGCGCTGCGGGGTCCGCTCGCGCTCGTGCCGGCCGGTGAAGTCGAGCACCTCGGTGAACCGGTCGGGCACCGGCAGCGCGACCTCGAGCCCGTCGACGACGTAGTCGCCCTCCGCCTCGTTGGTCAGCGTGTGCCGGATCCGCAGTGCGCCGCCGGCCACCGACTCGACCTCGACGACGAGGGACAGCCCGGCCGCCTCGTCCACGGCCGCGACGCGCAGGCGCGCCCGCACCAGCGGGTCGCCCTCAACGGGCGCCACTGTGGTGCCGCGCGGCTCGAAGCGGGTGGTCCACGACCGGCCGGTGCCACCGCCGGCGACGACCCGGTGGCCGCGCAGGTGCGGCCGGGTGAACCGGGCGTGCGCGTGCTCGTCGAGCAGCGGCGTCCCGGGGCCACCGTCGACCCCGCCGTCACCGCCGAACCGGTCGACGGGCACCACGCCGGTCCAGTGCACGACGGGGAGGCCGTCGCCGTCCTCGCGAAGGTCGAGGCCGGTGACGCGGGTGAGGGAGGGCGGGAACAACATCCCGGGCGGGCTCCTGTCATGAAGCGGGCGGCCAGGACCACCGGTCCTGACCGCCCGCGACGGACTGCGTGAGAGCGATTCTCCTGGCCGTCAGCCCTTCACCGCGCCCGCGGTCAGTCCGCGGACGAAGAAGCGCTGCAGGGACAGGAACACGATGATCGGCACGACCATCGAGAAGAAGCCGCCCGCGGTGACGAGGTTCCAGCCCGCGCCCTGCTGCGAGAGCAGGTTGTTCTGGATGGCCACCGTCATCGGCGAGTTCTCACCAGGGCCGATGAACACCAGCGCGACGAACAGGTCGTTCCACACCCACAGAAACTGGAAGATCGCGAACGACGCCAGCGCAGGCACCGACATCGGCAGGATCAGCCGCCAGAACGTCTGGAAGTGGCTGGCCCCGTCGATGCGCCCGGACTCGATGACGCTCAACGGGAGGGTGCTCATGTAGTTGCGCAGGATGTAGACCGCCAGCGGCATACCGAACCCGATGTGGAACAGCCACACGGCCGGGAAGGTGCCCGACATGCCCAGCTGTCCGTAGAAGTCGAGGATCGGCACGAATGCGACGTAGTTGGGGATCACCAGCAGCGCCACCACCAGCAGGAACAGGGCGTCCCGGCCGGGGAAGTTCATGAAGGTGAACGCGTACGCCGCGAACGCCGCCACCAGGAGCGGGATGAACGTCGCAGGCAGCGCGATCGCCACGCTGTTGATGAAGGCGTTGCCGAGGCTCGCCGAGTCGAGCGCCTCGGTGTAGTTGTCGAGCCCGACGAAGCCGAAGTCGCCCGGGTTGGTGAAGACCGTCCACCAGCCGGTGCTGTTGGCCTCCTGCTCGCCGCGGAACGACGTGATGAACAGGCCGATGACCGGGATGATCCACAGGACGCAGATGATGATGAGGGCGATCCGGGTCGGCCAGCCGGCTGCCGGTCGGTCTTCCTGGTGGCCGCCGCCCCTGGCCGCGCGGGCAGGCTTCTCGGCCTTCTTGGTCACGGCGGGTGTCGTGGTCGCGCTCATCACCGTGCCTCCTGCTCTCGGAAGTTCTTCACCTGGTAGACCATCACCGGCAGCGTGGCGATCAGCAGCATCACGACGATCGCCGAGGCGGTGCCGTTGTTGAAGTTGCTCGTCAGCTGTCGGTAGAACTCCACGCCCAGGATGTTGGTGTTGAACTGACCGGCGGTCATCACGTAGACGACGTCGAAGATCTTCATCGTCGAGATCAGCGTGGTGATGAAGACGACGATGATCGTGCCCTTGATCTGCGGCACGGTCACCTGGAAGAAGATCTGCTTGTCGTTGGCGCCGTCGATCTTGGCGGCCTCGATGGTCTCGGTGGGCACGCCCTTGATCGCGCTGGACAGCAGCACCATGCCGAAGCCGATCTGCGCCCAGAGCAGCATCACCATCAGCAGCAGGCTGTTGAGGTGGAACTGGCTCTGCTGCAGCCACGGCACCGGGTCGGCGCCGAAGGCGGTGATGATCGCGTTCTGCAGACCGATCTGCTCCTGGCCCTCAGGCCGGTAGGCGTAGACGAAGCGCCACACCGTGGCGGCGCCGACCATGCTGATCGCCATCGGCAGGAAGATGATCGTCTTGGAGAGGTTCTCGTAGCGCGGCTGGAGCCGGTCGGCGAGCGTCGCGACGCCGAGCCCCAGGATGATCGTGGCGATCGGGACGATGATCATCCACAGCAGCGTGTTGAACAGCGTCTGGTGGAAGCCCGAGTTGGTGAGCAGGGCCTCGAAGTTGGCCAGGCCGACCCAGTTCTGGCTGGTGGCGTCCTGGAGGCTGGCGATGAAGGCCAGGATCGTCGGGTAGATCAGGTAGACGACGAGCGCCAGGTACGCCGGGAGGATGTACAGCCAGGGCTTGATCCGGTCCTCGAGATGGCCCGGCAACAGCTCGGCGATCTTGTTGAGCAACCAGTAGAGCAGGACCGCGACGCCGACACCGACGACCACGGTCAGAAGCGTGTTGATGACCTTGAGCCACATGGGCGGACCCTTTCTGTGCCGGCCGCCGGCCGGTGGTCGAGAGACGGGACCGTGGGGACGGGTGTCGTCACGCCGCCCCCACGGTCACGCGAGGACGTCAGCTGGCGGGCCAGCTGTCGTCGATGTTCTGCAGCGCCGTGTCGAGGTCCGTGTCGCCCGACACCCAAGAGGTCATCTCGCTCCAGAACGTGCCCGCACCCACCTCACCGGGCATCTGGTCGGACCCGTCGAACAGGAAGGCGGACGCGTCGACTGCGGTGGTGTACGCGGTCTTGATGATCTCGTTGGGGTAGCTGTTCGCGTCGAAGTCCGCGTGCGGCGAGATGTAGGCGCCGGTCTTGGCCGCCTCGGCACCGGTGTCGGTCTCCGACAGGAACTGCATGATCTGCTTGGTGTCGTCGTCGTCGCGGAGCATCGTGGCGAGGTCGCCACCACCGATGACGTAGTTGTCGCCGCCACTCTCCATGGGCGGGAAGCCGAAGACGCCGACCTCTTCGTCCAGGTTGCTCTGGACGTCGTCCGGGAAGAAGCCCGTGATGAACGTGCCCTGCTTCATCATCCAGCAGCCGGGCTCGTCGTCGAACATGGGGTTTCCGGCGGCACCGAAGTCGGTGCTGGCGACACCACGCCGTCCGCCGAGCACGTTGCCCTCGGCGAGGACGTTGTCCTCGAACCACGTCGCGGCTTCCTTGACCTCCGGCGACGTGAACGGCGCCTCGCCCGCGACCCAGTCGTTGTAGAACTCCTCGCCGCCGACCCGGGCCACCAGGTCCTCGATCCAGTCGGTGGCGGGCCAGCCCACCGAGCCCTCGGAGAAGATGCCGAGGCACCACGGGGTGCCGCCGTCGCTCTTGATCTGCTCGGTCAGGTCCGAGAGCTCGTCGAGAGACGCGACCTCCGTCGGGTAGCCGGCCTCCTCCCAGGCCTTCTTGGGGTAGAACACGATGCTCTTGACGTTGGCGTTGACCTGGAGGCCGTAGTAGCCCTCGTCAACGGTGCCGGCCTCGATGACGCCCGGGAGCATGCTGTCCTGCAGGGTGTCCATGTCGACCACGTCGTCGAGCGGCAGGGCGCCGTCGCGCTTGACCATGTTGGCCACGACGCCGGGCTGCGGGACGATCGCGATGTCGGGCTTGTCGCTCGCGTTGAGCTTGGTCATGATCAGCTTGTCGATGCCGGTGACGCGTTCCCACTTGACGTCGATGCCGGCCTCTTCGGCCTTGGGCGCCAGGCTCTTCTCGAGCCCCTCGACGACCGGCTGGTCCATGCTGGTCCAGATGGTCACGCTGCCGTCGGCCTCGTCACCACCTCCACCGCCTCCCGAACCGCCACCCAGGCAGCCGGTGAGTGTCAGGGCGGCTCCGGCGGTGGCGGCGATCGCCACCCCGCGCCGGACGCGCTTGGCCCGAAAGTTCATGTGCCCTCCTCGTTGGTGCCCTTGGACGACGCGCGCCCGCTGGGCGTAGTGTGACCCTCACCACATGCTGAATCGAATCAGCAGCGATCATTGCCTCACCGCCGAGTGAGTGTCAAGGATCACACCGGCCCCCGGCGGAACGGTGACCGAACCGTTCCCTCCCGCCCGGAAAAACAGGCCTGCGCGCTCGGCCGGACACCCCGGCGCGCCGTGGACGGAGGAGGTGGTGACGTGGCGACGGTGCGCAAGTCGACGCTCAGCGACGTCGCGCGGCGGGCCGGAGTCTCGGCGACCACGGCGTCGTACATCCTCAACGGACGGTCGGCGCAGATGCGGATCTCGTCGGCCACCCAGGACCGGGTGCTCAAGGCCGCGGCCGACCTCCACTACCGGCCCAACCCGAGCGCCCGCAGCCTGCGTACGTCGACCACCCGGACGGTCGGCGTCATCTCCGACCTCGTGGCCGGGGGGTCGTTCGCGAGCCAGATGCTCACCGGCGCCAGCGCGGCCGCGCGGATGCTCGCGCACCTGATCGTGATCGGGGAGTCGCAGGGTGACCCGCAGCTCGAGGCGCTGCTCGTGGAGGAGATGCTCGACCGTCACGTCGACGGGATCATCTACGCGACGATGGTCACGGCCGAGGTGAGCGTGCCGCAGTCGCTGCGCCAGCAGCGGGTGGTGCTGCTCAACTGCGTCGACCGGGCCACCCACCTCCCCGCCGTGCTCCCCGACGAGTACGAAGGCGGCCGCACCGCGGTCGCGGAGCTGCTGGCCGGCGACGTGCCGGGCGAGATCCACGTCGTCGGCGAGCTGGCCGGCGACACCAGCTCCCTGGCCGGGCCGCTGCGGCGGGACGGCATAACCGACGCTCTGCGCAAGGCCGGGCGCGAGCTGGCCGGCGTGGTCGCGTGCCCCTGGGAGGTCGAGGCCGCCTTCGACGCCGTCGACGCCTTCCTCAACGACGGGGGCCACCCGTCCGGCCTGGTCTGCCTCAACGACCGGGTCGCCCTCGGCACGTTCCAGGCGCTGGCCGAGCACGGTCTCGCCGTGCCAGGGGACGTCTCCGTGGTGTCGTTCGACGGCTCGGAGCTGGCCGGCTGGCTCCGCCCGCGGCTGACGTCGGTCGCGATCCCGTACGCCGACCTCGGCGCCCGGGCCGTGGAGATGCTGCTCGACACGAAGCAGCGAGGGCCGAGCGTGGTGCGGGTTCCGATGCCGGTCGCCCGGGGTAGGTCCGTCCTCCGGGCTTGAATGGCGTGGCCGCGGAGGCTGCGGCTACTGTGAGCGCGATCACTTCACTACGGATCGTCCGGCACGTACCTGCCGGTGAAGGGAGCAGTACCCCATGGCATCGATCACCTTCGAGAAGGCCCAACGCTGGTATCCCGGCGCTGACTCACCGGCCGTCCCGGGCATCGACCTCCACATCGAGGACGGCGAGTTCATGGTTCTCGTCGGACCCTCCGGCTGCGGAAAGTCCACGACTCTCCGCATGCTCGCGGGCCTCGAGGAGGTGAACAGCGGCAAGATCTACATCGGCGACCGCGACGTCACCAAGGTCCCGCCGAAGGACCGCGACATCGCGATGGTCTTCCAGAACTACGCGCTCTACCCGCACATGACGGTCGCGGACAACATGGCCTTCGCCCTGAAGATGGCCAAGGTCCCGGCCGAGGAGCGCAAGAAGCGCGTCGAAGAGGCCGCCCGGATCCTGGGCCTCACCGAGTACCTCGAGCGCAAGCCGAAGGCGCTGTCCGGTGGTCAGCGCCAGCGCGTTGCCATGGGTCGCGCGATCGTGCGCCAGCCGCAGGTGTTCTGCATGGACGAGCCGCTGTCGAACCTCGACGCCAAGATGCGCGTGCAGACCCGTACCGACATCGCGAAGCTGCAGTCCGACCTCGGCGTCACCACCGTCTACGTCACCCACGACCAGGTGGAGGCCATGACGATGGGCGACCGGGTCGCCGTGATGAAGCTCGGTGAGCTCCAGCAGGTCGACACCCCGCTGAACCTCTACGACCGCCCGGCGAACCTCTTCGTCGCCGGCTTCATCGGCTCCCCGCAGATGAACCTCATGGAGGGCATCGCCGACAACGGCGAGGTCAAGCTGGGCAACTACCACGTGCCGGTCGACCCGACCGCCGCGAAGAAGATGCAGGGCAAGGTCACCGTCGGTGTCCGGCCCGAGGCCTGGCGGATCGTCAGCGAGAACGAAGGCGGCCTACCGGTCAAGGTCACGGTCGTCGAGGAGCTCGGCGCCGACAGCTTCGTCTACGGCACCAGCGATGTCGAGGGCACCCCGCACGACATCATCGTCCGGGTGAGCACCCGCGACTCGGTGCACAAGGGCGAGACGCTCTACGTGACCACCGACCCGCAGAAGGTGCACGTGTTCGACAGCGAGACCGGCGAGCGCCTCAGCGAGTAGCCGGCAGTCCCGAACGGTACGACGCCCGGTCCCGGCCGCAGCCGGGGCCGGGCGTCGTCGTTTGGGGGCCGACTAGGCTCGGGGGCGGTCGACCGAGGAGGACCGTTGCGCCAGCTCTCGTCACTCGACGCGCAGTTCCTGCATGTCGAGTCGCCCACCACCGTCGGCCACGTCGGCAGCCTCGTCGTCGTCGACCCGGCGACCGCGTCCGGCGGCGTCTGGAACATCGACAACGTCCGGGACGTGCTCGAGCAGCGCCTGCACCTCGCGGCTCCGCTGCGCCAGCGGCTTGTCGAGGTGCCGCTCGGGCTGGGCCGGCCGTACTGGACCGACGACCCGCACTTCGACCTCGAGTTCCACCTGCGCGAGCTCGCGCTGCCTTCGCCGGGCAGCCGCGAACAGCTCGCCGAGCAGGTCGCCCGCATCCACGCCCGCCCGCTCGACCGGTCGCGGCCGCTGTGGGAGGCCTACGTGATCAGCGGCCTGGAGGACGGCAAGGCCGCGTTCTACACCAAGATCCACCACGCCGCGATCGACGGCGTCTCCGGCGCGGAGATCATCGAGACGGTCATGGACCTGACCCCCGAGCCGCGGGAGGTGGAGCCGGAGGACGCGTTCGTGCCGCGGCCGGTGCCCTCGACGCTCGACCTGCTGCGTCGCGGGCTGGGGGCGGTCGCGATCAACCCGGTCGAGGTGCTGCGCACCGTGCCTCGGTCGCTGAGCTACCTCGACCAGCTCCCTGGGGCGACGTCGGTGCCGGGTGTCCGCCTGGTCAGCAACGCCGCCGGTTTGGTCGGCCGGGTGCTCGGTCAGGAGCGGCCCGACCTCGACGCCCGCGACCTGCGCGCCCCGCGGACGCCGTTCAACGGGCCGATCACCGCCCACCGGCGCTTCGCGTTCGGCTCGGTGCCGCTGGCGGAGGTCAAGCGGGTCAAGGACCACTACGGCATGACCGTCAACGACGTGGTGATGGCGCTCGCCACCTCGACACTGCGTCGATGGCTGCTGGACCACGACGCGCTCCCCAGCACGCCGCTGGTCGCCGCCGTACCCGTGTCGGTGCGGGCCAAGGACCAGCGCGGCGAGCTGGGCAACCAGGTCTCGGTGATGGTGGCGGCGCTGCCCACCCACGTGGCCGACCCCGTCGAGCGCGTCGAGGCGATGCGGGATGCGATGATGGAGGCCAAGCGGCACTTCCAGGCGGTGCCGGCGACACTGCTGCAGGATCTGTCGATGGCGATCCCGACCGCACTGTCGGGGCTGGCCGCGCGGGCGCTGTTCCGGCTCGCGACGCTGCCGGGCGTGCCGTTCAACCTCTTCGTCAGCAACGTGCCCGGGCCACAGCGGCCGTTGTACGTCGCCGGGGCACGGGTCGAGGGGATCTACCCCGTCTCGGCGGTGACCGACATGACCGGCGGGCTGAACATCACGCTGTTCTCCTACGACGGGCACCTGGACTTCGGGTTCGTCGCGTGCCGCGAGATGGTCCCCGACGTGTGGGCGATGGTGCAGCACCTCGCCGACTCGCTGGACGAGCTGGTGGCGACGCTGCCCGACCAGCCCGACTAGCCACCGCTACTTCTCGGGATCGGCGCGGCGGGCCGTGCGCGTGATCGCGTCGACGAACGTCTCGTGCAGGTCGCGCGGCACGTCGTGGCCCATGCCGGGCACGAGCAGCAGCTCGCAGCCGCGCAGCGCGTGCGATGTGGCGCGGCCGCCGGAGACGTGCACCATCTTGTCGTTCATGCCGTGGATGACCAGCGACGGGATGTCGAGCTCGCGCAGCGCGCGGGTGCGGTCGGGAGATGCGACGATCGCCGCCATCTGCCGGGCGACGCCGGACGCGCTCACCCCGCGGTCCCACGTCTCGGCGGCGCGCTCCTGCACGGCCTCGGCCGTGTCGGGGTAGAGCGGCGAGCCGATCACCTTCCAGAGCCGGGCGGAGCGGGCGACGTACGCCTCGCGGGAGTCGGTACGGCGAGCCAGCAGCATCGGCAGCAGCCGCGGGTCCTGCCAGCCGACCGTGCGGCGGCCGGTGGTGGACATGATCGAGGTCAGGGAGTGCACCCGCTCGGTGTGCTCGAGCGCCATCGTCTGGGCGATCATGCCGCCCATCGAGATGCCGACGACGTGCGCGCGCGCCGCGCCGAGGTGGTCGAGGAGGCCCATGCCGTCACCGGCCATGTCCGCGAGCGTGTAGGGCACCTCGGCCGGGCGGCCGAGGTAGGAGCGGACGATGTTGCGCCGCGAGATGCGTCCCTCGACGCGGCTGGACCGCCCCGTGTCGCGGTTGTCGTAGCGCACCACGTGGAAACCGCGGGCGGCCAGGGCGGAGCAGAAGTCCGGGTCCCACCAGGTCATCGGACCGCCCAGTCCCATGACCAGCAGCATCGTCGGGTCCGCGGGGTTCCCGAAGGTCTGGTAGCAGATCTCCAGGTCCCCCTGCTGGGTCGACAGCGTGACGAACTGCTCCGGGGAGGGGCCGACGGGTCGTGCCTGCTGCGCCGTGGTCATGATTTTCGATCGTAGCGAGCGACGGCCGGCCTTCCCGCGCACCCGGACCGGCCCGTCCGGGGCGGCGGTTACGTCCGGGGATACGCCGGTTTGGTGTTTCGGATGTGGCGAATGTGGCTACCGTCACAAATGTGAGCTCTCCGATGGCCGGCTTCCTCTGCCCGCCCGGCTACGCCGGGCCGCGGGGATTGCGGGCCATCGCGCGCGAGGGCAGCGCGGTCACCGAGGCGGCCCGGTTCGTCCGCCGCTCGGCCCGGGACCGACTGGCCCGTCGGGACACGCCGTACGCCCTGCGCACCCCGCCGACCGGTCTCGCGCCGGTGGTGCTCGTCCCGGGGTTCATGGCCGGCGACGGCAGCCTGGCGCTGATGGCGCGGCACCTGCGTGGCCAGGGCCACCGCACGTACCGCTCGGCGATCCGTGCCAACGTGGGCTGCACCCGCGACGCCACCGAGGCGCTGGAGCGGCGGGTCGAGGAGATCGCGACCCGGCGCGACCGGCCGGTAGCGCTGGTCGGGCACAGCCTCGGTGGCCTCCTCGCGCGCGGCCTCGCCACGCGACGGCCCGACCTGGTCGACTCCGTCGTGACGCTCGGCAGCCCGCTGCTCGCGCCGGGTGCGACGCACACCCTGCTGCTGCTCGACCTGGCGCTGCTGGTGCGGCTGCAGCGGGTCGGGCTCGGCGTGATGGGGACCGACTGCACGTCCGGCGAGTGCGCGCGGCTGAGCTGGGACGAGGCGCGAGCGCCGCTCGCCCCGGGTACGCCGTACACGTCGGTGTTCTCGCGCCGCGACGGCATCGTCGACTGGCGCAGCTGCCTCGACCCGCAGGCGCGCGCGGTGGAGGTGCGCAGCAGCCACCTCGGCATGGCGTTCGACCCCGACGTCCTCGACGTCGTGGCCGCGGCGCTCGCCTCGGACCGGGAGCAGCGGGCGTTCAGCCGGCCGGCCAGCCCGTCGGCAGCTCGGCCCGCGTCGGCGGGTCGGCTCCCCGCCGCGAGCAGGTGATCCCGGCGACGGTGTGAGCCGCGCGGAGCAGCGCGGTCATCCGGTCCTCGTCGAGGTCCAGCCCCCACTCGAGGGTCACGGCGATCAGCGCGGCCATGAACGAGTCTCCTGCGCCGACCGTGTCGACCACGTCGACCGGCTCGGCGGGGACCTGCACCGAGCCGGTGCGGCTGAACGCCTGGGCTCCGCCGCCGCCCTCGGTCACCACCACGAGCCGGGTGCGGCCGGACGCGAGCAGGTGGGCGGCGACGTCGGCGGGGGTGCTGTCCGGGGCGAACGCGTGGACGTCCTCGTCGCTCATCTTCACCAGGTCGGCGTGCGCGGCGACCTCGGTCATGTCCTGCCAGGCCTGCGGCGCCGGCGGCAGGAACACCGGCCGGGCGTTGGGGTCGTAGCTGACGAAGACCCCCGCCGCCACGGCCTGGTCGAGCAGGTCGACGACGGCGTCGCGGCCGGGACGCAGCGTGGCGCCGATGGAACCGACGTGCAGGCCGGAGGCGCCGGCCGGAAGGGTGCGTGGGGTCAGCGTCCAGCCCAGGTCGAAGTCGTAGGTGGCCGCCCGGTCGGCGTCGAGGTAGGCGGTGGCGGAGCTGGTGCGGTGGCCGGGGATCCAGCTGCCCTCGTGCAGGACGACGCCGCTGGCCTCGACGTGCTTGCGCACCCGGTGGCCGTAGTCGTCGTCGCCGAGCTCGGTCACCAGCACGGTCTCGAGC
The DNA here is from genome assembly GCA_036280235.1 of Nocardioides sp. Lineage (GTDB taxonomy): Bacteria > Actinomycetota > Actinomycetes > Propionibacteriales > Nocardioidaceae > Nocardioides_B. The sequence continues at coordinate 14,234 of DASURB010000142.1, read as the reverse complement.
CCGAGCCGGGAGAGCCCCACGGCCACGTTGAGCGGCGAGCCGCCCGGGGCGTCGACGCGCTCGCCCTCGGCAGGGACCACGACGTCGACGAGGGCCTCTCCGGCCACGACGAACGGAAAGCTACCGGTCACGAAGGCGCTCAGTGCTCGTAGTCGACGGCGGCGTACGACTTGAGCTTGCGCAGCTTGTGCTCGGAGCGGATCGAGCGGATCGTGCCGCTGCGCGAGCGCATCACCAGGGAGTGCGTGGTCGCGCCGCCGGCGCGGTAGCGGACGCCCTCCATCAGCTCGCCGTCGGTGATGCCGGTGGCGACGAAGAACACGTCGTTGCTGGTGACCAGGTCGTCGGTGCTCAGCACGCGGTCGAGGTCGTGCCCGGCGTCGATGGCCTTCCGGCGCTCCTCGTCGTCGCGCGGCCAGAGCCGGCCCTGGATGACGCCGTCGAGGCACTTCATCGCGCAGGCGGCGATGATCCCCTCGGGGGTGCCGCCGACGCCCATGAGCAGGTCGATGCCGGTGCCCTCGCGGGCGGCCATGATCGCGCCGGCGACGTCGCCGTCGACGATGAACTTGATGCGGGCGCCGGTCTGCCGGATCTCCTCGACGAGCTTCTCGTGGCGCGGCCGGTCCAGCACCACGACGGTGACGTCCTCGGGCGCGCTGCCCTTGGCCTTCGCGACCTGGTGGATGTTCTCGGCGACGGGGTAGCGGATGTCGACGACGTCGGCCGCCTCGGGCCCGGTGACGAGCTTCTCCATGTAGAACACCGCGGACGGGTCGTACATCGACCAGCGCGGCGCCACGGCCATGACCGAGATCGCGTTGGCCATGCCCTTGGCGGTCAGCGTGGTGCCGTCGATCGGGTCGACCGCGACGTCGCACTCGGGCCCGGTGCCGTCACCGACCTCCTCGCCGTTGTAGAGCATCGGCGCGTTGTCCTTCTCGCCCTCGCCGATGACGACGACACCGCGCATGCCCACGGTGGAGATCAGCGCGCGCATGGCGTTGACCGCCACGCCGTCGGCGCCGTTCTTGTCGCCGCGTCCGACCCACCGGCCGGCGGCCATGGCCGCGGCCTCGGTGACCCGCACCAGCTCGAGCGCGAGGTTCCGGTCGGGCGCCTCGTGGGCGGCCGAGAGACTGGGCGACAGCTGAGGTGAGTCGGCGGTCATGTGCGCACTCTAGGGCACGTGTCGCGGACCACTCCATGGCCTGAGCGCACCCCCGGCTGTGACGTCGTACACCCGCGGTGCACCACGCGCGATGCGTGGTGAGGGTGCCCTGAGAGGATCGTCGGCATGAGTGGACAGGCCGGTCGCTACCAGCGCTCCGCCGCCGGCATGGTCGGCGCGATGATCGTGCTGGTGCTCGTCGTGATCGGCTGGGTGCTGTTCCGCGAGTTCGTGCGCGAGGTGCCGGCCACGCCGATCCGCACCGTCGACTACGTGCAGGTCGCCGACTCCGCGCGCGATCAGGCGAGCTTCGAGCTGCTCGCCCCCGACGAGCTCCCGCAGGGCTGGCGCGCGACCTCCGCGCGGTTCACGCCGGGTGAGGCGGAGTCGTGGCACCTCGGCCTGCTCACGGACGAGCAGGAGTACGTCGGTCTCGAGCAGTCCGGCGCGTCGGTCGACGACATGGTCGAGGAGCACGTCGACGCCGAGGCCGTGAAGGGGAAGCCGGTCGAGGTGGCCGGCGAGTCTTGGCAGACCTGGCGCGACGCGGGGGGCGACCTCGCGCTGGTGCGGGAGTCGGGCGACACCACCACGCTGGTGGTGGGTCACGGGGTGCCGGAGCCGGCGCTCGCCGACTTCATCGGGCGCCTGCGCTGACGGCTGTCCTCACAAGTAGGGGCGCCTACTCGTCTCCGTCTCCGGCGCCGCGGTCCTCGTCGGGCGTGCCGCCGCCCGGTCCGGGCCGCTGGGCCATCGCCGCGTCGAGCCGGCGGCGGGCGCCGTCGAGCCACGACTGGCAGATCCTGGCGAGCTCCTCGCCGCGCTCCCACAGGGCGAGCGACTCCTCGAGTGTGCCGCCGCCGGACTCCAGCGTGCGCACGACCTCGACGAGCTCCTCGCGGGCTTCCTCGTAGGACAGGTCGGGCCGGCCTTCGCCGCGGTCGGCTGCCGGATCACTCGTGGTCATCGGTGAGCTCCTCGTCGATGGGGTCCGGGTGCGTGTCGGTCACGGTGGCGTCGATGCGCCCCTCAGCGACGCGCACGGTCAGGGCGGCGCCCGGGGTGGTCGAGTCCGGCGAGGTCACGACGTGGCCGTCGGCGTCCTGGACGACGGCGTACCCCCGCTTGAGCGTGGCCAGCGGAGACAGCGCACGGACCCGGGCGAGCCGGTGGGCGAGGTCGTCGTCGGCGCGCTCGATGCGGTGCCGGAGCGAGCGGCGGGCGCGGTCGCGCAGCAGGTGCACCTCGTCGACGCGCTCGGCCAGACCGCGGGCGGGATCCGCGAGCACCGGCCGCGCGCGCAGGGAGTCGATGACCTGCTGCTCGTGGGTGATCCGGGCGGTGAGCACCTGACGCAGCCGCGACCTCGCCTGGCGGATCCGCTCCAGCTCCTCGGCCACGTCGGGCACCACGGTCTTGGCCGCATCGGTGGGCGTGGCCGCGCGCCGGTCGGCGACCAGGTCGAGCAGCGGGGAGTCGGGCTCATGGCCGATGGCCGACACAACGGGCGTGCGGGCGGCGAACACCGCGCGGATGAGCCCCTCGTCGGAGAACGGCAGGAGGTCCTCGACCGATCCGCCGCCGCGCGCGATCACGATCACGTCGACCTCGTCGTCGCGGTCGAGCTTGTCGAGCGCCTGCATCACCCCGACGGCGGCCTGCGGCCCCTGCACGGCGGTGTGGACGACGCGGAACTCCACCGCGGGCCAGCGCCGCCGCGCCACCTCGAGCACGTCGCGCTCGGCGGCCGAGCCGCCGCCGGTGATCAGGCCGACGCAGCGGGGCAGGAACGGCAGCGGCCGCTTGCGCTCGCGGGCGAACAGCCCCTCGGCGGCCAGCAGCTGGCGGCGCCGCTCGATCCGCGCGAGCAGCTCGCCCAGCCCGACCATCCGGATGTCGCTGGCGCGCAGCGAGAGCGTGCCGCGGTTGGCGTAGTAGGACGGCTTGGCGTGCACCACCACCCGCGCACCCTCGACGAGCGGCGGGTCGAGCGAGTCGAACAGCTGCCGGGAGCAGGTCACCGGCACCGACACGTCGGCCACCGGGTCGCGCAGCGTGAGGAACACGGTGTTCATGCCCTGCCGGCGGCTGAGCTGGGCGACCTGGCCCTCGACCCACACCGAGCCGAGGCGGTCGATCCACTGGGCGATGGCGTTGGCGATCTGGCGTACGGGCGCGGGACTCTCGGGCGTGGTCTCCAGACCCATGTGCCCTCCGTCGCAGCCGGCGCCTCCGTCGGGAAGAGACTAAGGGTCACCACCTACCATGGACGGCATGCCTACCTCCGACCTGGGGATGCCCCCTGTCCTCGACCCGGCCACCGCCGACGACGTCGAGCGGTCGGTGCTGCTGGCCGCGCCGCGCGGCTATTGCGCCGGCGTCGACCGGGCGGTGATCACGGTGGAGAAGGCGCTGGACCTGTACGGCGCCCCGGTCTACGTGCGCAAGCAGATCGTGCACAACAAGCACGTCGTGGCGAACCTCGAGGCCCGCGGCGCGGTGTTCGTCGAGGAGCTCGACGAGGTGCCCGAGGGCGCCACCGTGGTGTTCTCCGCGCACGGCGTCAGCCCGCTCGTGCACGCGCAGGCGCAGCAGCGCGGCCTAAAGACCATCGACGCGACCTGCCCGCTGGTCACCAAGGTGCACCACGAGGCGCGCCGGTTCGCCGGTGAGGACTACGACATCCTGCTGATCGGCCACGAGGGGCACGAGGAGGTCGAGGGCACCGCGGGCGAGGCGCCCGAGCACATCCAGCTCGTGCAGACCCCTGAGGACGTCGCGAACATCGAGGTGCGCGACCCGGCCAAGGTCGCCTGGCTCTCCCAGACCACGCTGTCGGTCGACGAGACGATGACGATCGTCGCCGCGATCCGCGAGCGCTTCCCGGAGCTGCTCGACCCGCCGTCCGACGACATCTGCTACGCCACCCAGAACCGCCAGATCGCCATCAAGGAGATCTCTCGTGAGGCGGACCTGGTGATCGTGGTCGGCTCCGGCAACTCCTCCAACTCCGTGCGTCTGGTGGAGGTCGCCCTCGAGGCCGGCGCCAAGGCCGCCTACCGCGTCGACGACGCATCCGAGATCGACGAGGCGTGGCTCGCGGGCGTGCAGACGGTCTCCGTGACCTCCGGCGCCTCGGTGCCCGAGGACCTCGTCGAGGGCGTGCTTAGCTGGCTCGCCGAGCGCGGCTACCCGGACGCCAAGGCGGTGCACTCCGCCGAGGAGTCGCTGATCTTCGCGCTGCCGCCGGAGCTGCGTCGCGACATCCGCGCCGCCGAGAAGGCCCGCGCCTGACGCACCGAGCACGGCCTCGCCGCGTGTCACGACTCACGCCCATATGGCAGGTGAGCGGCCCGCCGTACCCGTAGCATGGAGGTAGCGGCCCCATCCGTTCTGCCTCGGGCCGCTTCTCGTTGCGTCACCTCCGAGCGCCGCGGGCACGAACCCGCGCCGGGCAGGACGCCCCCTATCTCTTCTGGAGCCACTCCATGGCGGACTCCCGCCCCTCTGCTGACCCTGCCGTTCCCACCTTCGCCGACTTCGGCATGCCGCGACCGCTCGTCGCCGCGCTGAACGACGCCGGCCTGACCACCCCGTTCCCGATCCAGCGAGCGACGCTCCCGGACTCGCTCTCCGGCCGGGACGTGCTCGGCCGCGGCCGCACCGGATCGGGCAAGACCTATGCCTTCGTCCTTCCGCTGCTCAGCCGACTCGTGGCCCTCGGCGGCCGCGCGAAGCCGAGCCGTCCGCGTGCGCTGATCCTCGCCCCGACCCGCGAGCTCGTCACCCAGATCGAGGCCACGCTCGCGCCGCTCGCCCGCACCCTCGGCCTGCGGTCGACCACGGTCTTCGGTGGCGTCAAGGCCGCGCGCCAGGTGCAGGCGCTGCGCAACGGCGTCGACGTCGTGATCGCCTGCCCCGGCCGGCTCGAGGACCTGATGCGGTCCGGTCACGTCGACCTCGGCGCGGTCGAGGTCACCGTGCTCGACGAGGCCGACCACATGGCCGACCTCGGCTTCCTGCCGGGCGTGAAGCGGATCCTCGACCGGACCCCCGGCGACGGCCAGCGCATGCTGTTCTCCGCCACGCTCGACGCGGGCGTCGACGTGCTCGTGAAGCGCTACCTGCACGACCCGGTCGTGCACAGCGTCGACTCCGACCGCTCGCCCGTCGGCACGATGACCCACCACGTGCTCCACGTCGACAAGGGCGCGCGTCTCGACGTGCTCACCGACCTCGCCGCCGCGCCCGGCCGCACGGTGCTGTTCACGCGCACCAAGCACGGCGCGAAGGCACTGGCCCGGCAGCTCAACACCCGCGGCGTCCCGGCCGTCGAGCTGCACGGCAACCTGTCGCAGGGTGCGCGGACGCGCAACCTCGAGGCGTTCTCGTCCGGCCGAGCGATGACGCTGGTCGCGACCGACATCGCCGCGCGCGGCATCCACGTCGACGATGTCGGCCTGGTCGTGCACGCCGATCCGCCGGTCGAGCACAAGGCGTACCTGCACCGCTCCGGCCGCACCGCGCGTGCCGGCGCCTCGGGCACCGTCGTGACGATGATGCTCGACGCGCAGGTCAGGGACGTGCGCGACCTGACCCGCAAGGCCGGCATCAAGCCGACCATCACGCGTGTCGCGCCCGGCCACCCGCTGCTGGTCGACATCGCACCGGGGGAGCGCACCTTCGTGGCCGCCTCGGAGCGGCCGGCTCCCGCCGAGCGTGGCTCCAGCAGCGGCTCCGGCAACGGCGGCGGTGGGCGCAACCGGCGTCCGCGTCGCAGCGGTGGCGGCCGGCCGAACGGCTCCGGCGCCACCGGTGCGGCCACGTCGGGCGGCGGCTCGGGTCGGACCCGTGGCCGGTCGTCCGGCCGGGGCAACGGCGCGACCGCGTCGTCCGGTCGCAGCCACAGCGCCGCGGCGTTCTCGCAGGGTGCCCGGGGTCGCTGACAGCCCTCGGGTCTGGTGGTCAGTCGGGTCGGGTCAGCCGACCCGGCGACCGGAGGCCGCCGCGCGACGCTGCTCGGGCACGCGTGCGTCGCGCTCGCCGTCCGCGGCCCGAGCCAGACGTGAGGACGGCCGGTGCGGCGTCGCGGGTCGCGCAGCGCCCGAACGAGGCGGTCGCGCACCCTGGCGGATCGCGCCGGCGTTGCGCTGCGCCACCTGGCGCAGCGCGAGCAGCCCGAGCGTGAGGGCGTAGCCGACCACCAGCGCACCGGCGTGGTGCGCGAGTCCGGACACCGTCGCCTGCCCGAAGCCGTCCGTGGCGTCGGCGACGGCGGTGCGGTCGAACGCCGCGAGGATCGCGACGATCGCCAGCATGCTCAAAGGCGGGAGTACGCCGACGCCGAAGAAGTCGCGATGCCTGACGAGCAGTGCGGCGGCGACGCAGACGACGACGAACGTGCCGTCGAAGACCAGGCCGAGGTTCTCGCCGGCCGACGCCTCGACGAGGGCGACCGACAGCAGCACAACGGCGGACACGGTGCGGATCAGGCGGCCGGGGTGGCGCCCTTCCTCCCAGAGGGTCCGCCTCCGAGGTGTGCGCGAGCTGCTCACGCTGCCCACGGTAGGGGTGTGGCCGTCCCGGTGGTCGGCGACGCGCCGGTGGGCCGGGGCCGTCCCTCAGGCCGTCCACCGTGGTTCTTGGCGCTCCGACGACCCGGCGGAAGTGCCGGTCGGGGTGTCGGGTGAGGCGTCCGGCAGCTCCGTTCGCTCCTCGGCGACCGCGTCGAGGAGCTCGGCGGCACTGAGCTGTCGCGGTGCGTCGGTGACCGGCTCGGGGGCCGGCAGCGCGTCCTGCGTGACCTCGAGCTCGCTGAAGCGACGAGCCGTGACGAGCACGCGCGACTCGAGCGACCCGACCGCGCGGTTGTAGGCACCGACGGCCGCGGTCAGCGATCGGCCGACCTTGTCGAGGTGGTCGCCCATGGTCGCCAGGCGCTCGTGGAGCTCGCGGCCGAGCAGGTGGATCTCGCGGACCTTGTCGGCCAGCGTCTCCTGGGTCCAGGCGTGCGCGATCGTGCGCAGCAGCGCGATCAGCGTGGTCGGCGTCGCTAGGACGACCTGGCGCGCCGCGGCGTACTCGAGCAGCTCGGGGTCGCTCTCGAGCGCCGCAGACAGGAACGACTCGCCCGGCACGAACAGCACCACGAATTCCGGCGTCGCCGGCAGCGCGCGCCAGTAGGCCTTGCCGCCGAGCGTGTCGACGTGCTGGCGCAGCTGACGGGCGTGGCGGCGCAGGTGGGCGAGCTGCTCGTCCTCATCGTCGGCCGACGTGGCGTCGAGGAAGGCGTCGAGCGGGACCTTGGCATCGACCACGACCTGCTTGCCGCCGGCGAGGTGGACGACCATGTCGGGGCGCAGCGCGGCACCACCCGGCCCGGTGCCGGTCGCGGCGTCGTGGCGGAGGGTGACCTGCTCATCGAAGTCGCAGCGCGCGACGAGCCCCGCGAGCTCGACGGCGCGGCGCAGGTGGAGCTCGCCCCAGCGGCCCCGCACCTGCGGCCGGCGCAGCGCGGTGGCCAGCGACGCGGTCTCGCGGCGCAGCGACTCGGTGGACAGCCGCATCTCCTCGACCTGCTCCTTGAGCTGGCTCTGCCAGGACACCCGGTGGTGCTCGAGGTCGCGCATCCGGTCGTGGAGCCGGTCGAGCCCCTCGCGGACGACGGCGTGGTCAGCGGCGCGCGCCTCGATCTCCCGCCGGGCCACGGCCGCGTCGTGACCGGTGGCGCGTGAGCGCGCCAGCAGCCAGCCCGCGCCGATCCCGATCGCCAGTCCGGCGAGCAGCATGACCAGCAGCGAGAGCGTCGTACCGATGTCCATGCCCCGAGGATGGCGGAGCCCGCCGACAGGATCGGGGAGGTCGGGCTTGTCGGCCCGGTCAGTCCAGCTCGACGATCACCGGGGCGTGGTCGCTGGCGCCCTGCCCGGCGCGTTCCTCCTTGTCGATGAACGCGTGCGTGACGCGCCCGGCCAGCGAGGGCGAGCCGAGGACGAAGTCGATGCGCATGCCGCGGTTCCGCTCGAACCGCTGGCGGTAGTAGTCCCAGTAGGTGAAGACGCCGGGGCCGGGCGTGTGCGGGCGTACGACGTCGACGTACCCGTCGTCGAGGAACGCCCGGAAAGCCTCGCGCTCGGGCGGGGTGACGTGGGTGTCCTTGGCGTACGCCGCCATGTCGAAGACGTCTTCGTCGAGGGGCGCGATGTTCCAGTCGCCGACGAGCGCGGTGTCGTGGTCGAGCCAGGGCTTGGCCGCCTCGCGCAGCCGGGCGAGCCAGTCGAGCTTGTAGAAGTAGTGCGGGTCGTCGATCTTGCGGCCGTTGGGGACGTAGAGCGACCAGACGCGGACGCCGCCGCAGGTGGCGCCGATCGCGCGGGCCTCGTCAGCGAGCGGCTCACCCCACTGCGGCATCCCGGGGAAGCCGCGCTCGACGTCCTCGAGCCCGACCCGCGACACGAGAGCGACGCCGTTCCACTGGTTGAAGCCGAGCGTGGCGACGTCGTACCCCATCGCCTGGAGGCCCATCAGCGGCCACTGGTCGTCGCGTGCCTTGGTCTCCTGGAGGGCGAGCACGTCGATGTCGTGGCGCTCGACCAGGGCCTCGACGCGGGCGATGCGGGAGCGTACGGAGTTGACGTTCCAGGTGGCGATGCGCACGCGGTCACTCTAGGCAGACGCTCCGGAGGCGTGGTCTCGACGGACTCGACCGCCCGGACGGTCGCTCAGCTGCGGCGGGAGCGCACCTTGCGGGAGGCGACCCAGGCCTCGAACCGGCCGTCGCGACTGTCGGCGAAGCGCCGGAACTGGTTCTCGAACCCGGCGATCTCCTCGCGGAGCAGGTGCATGCGGTAGTCGAGACGGCGCTCGGGGTCGCACGAGTGGACGGACTGCTCGGCGCGCTCGACGCTGCCGCCGCACTCCGGGCACGGCATGAAACGGGACGGGAACACCGTGACTCCTCCGCGAATTCGACTGGGCTCGAGACCTGCTGGGGTCGATCTGTCGACTGAGGTCTGGTGAAGTGAAAGTTGCCGCGGAGACAAGGGCCCAAACACGCTATGGCCGGTTTGTTCGCGCCCGCCTAGTTTCGGGAGGGCGGGTGCCGGAGCGGAGGCTCACATGGCAGACAACGTTTCCATCGCGCGGCGCTTCTACGAGATCTTCAACGAGCGCGCGTTCGACGACATCGCGAACTACGTGACCGACGAGTCCGAGCTCGTGGTCGTCGGGACGGGCGACGTGTACCGCGGGTACGACGGGGCACGTCGGTTCAACGAGAACTGGGCGACCGGCTATCCGGACGCCAAGGTGACGGTCGACCACATCCACGCGGACGGCGACACCGTGATCGTGGAGTTCACCGGGCGCGGGACCCACACCGGGACGCTGGCGACCTCGATGGGCGACATCCCGCCCACGGGCAGGTCCACGACGCTGCACCTGTGCGACGTCATCGAGTTCAAGGACGGGAAGATCGTCCGGCAGCGCAGCTACTTCGACACCGGGTCCTTGATGGCGCAGCTCGGGCTGCTCCCGGAGCAGACCGCCACCTCGCAGCAGTAGACACAGCGGTAGACAGACCGCACGGCGACCCCGCGGACGGCACCCGCTCGGGGTCGCCGCGTTCGTCCCGGCGGTGCATCAGGGACGATGGCTCCCTGATGACCCTCACCGACCGCCTGCCCGGCCCGTCCGGCCCGCCCGTCAGCGGCGGTGCGACCGCTCTCGACACCGACCTCGACACCGACGCCGTGTACGACGCCGTGGTCGAGTGGGCCGCGGAGCAGGGCATCGAGCTGTACCCGGCGCAGGACGAGGCGTTCGTCGAGATCCTCACCGGCAGCAACGTGATCCTGTCGACGCCCACCGGGTCGGGGAAGAGCCTTGTCGCGCTGGCCGCGCACGCGACGGCACTGGCCCGCGGGGAGCGCACCTTCTACACCGCGCCGATCAAGGCGCTGGTCAGCGAGAAGTTCTTCGCGCTGTGCGACGTGTTCGGACCGGAGAATGTCGGGATGCTCACCGGCGACGCCTCGGTCAACCGGGACGCGCCGATCATCTGTTGCACCGCGGAGATCCTGGCCAACGTCGCGCTGCGCGAGGGCGCCGCCGCCGACGTCGGCCAGGTCGTGATGGACGAGTTCCACTTCTACGCCGAGCCGGACCGCGGCTGGGCGTGGCAGGTGCCGCTGCTCGAGCTCCCGCAGGCGCAGTTCCTGCTCATGTCCGCCACGCTCGGCGACGTGTCGTTCTTCCGCGACGACCTGACCCGCCGTACCGGACGGGAGACCGCGGTCGTCTCGTCGATGGAGCGACCGGTGCCGCTGACCTTCGAGTGGGCCGAGACACCGCTGCACGAGACGCTCGAGGAGCTGCTGACGACGAACCAGTCGCCGGTGTACGTCGTGCACTTCACCCAGGCCGCGGCGCTGGAGCGCGCGCAGGCGCTCACGTCGATCAACGTCGCCTCGCGCGAGCAACGGGACAAGATCGCGGAGCTGATCGGCGGGTTCCGGTTCGGCACCGGCTTCGGCAAGACGCTGTCCCGGCTTGTAAAGCACGGGATCGGCGTGCACCACGCGGGGATGCTGCCGAAGTATCGCCGGCTCGTGGAGACGCTCGCCCAGGCCGGGCTGCTCAAGGTCATCTGCGGCACCGACACCCTCGGCGTCGGGATCAACGTGCCGATCCGGACCGTGGTGCTGACCGCGCTGACCAAGTACGATGGCCGGCGGCAGCGGGTCCTGAAGGCCCGCGAGTTCCACCAGATCGCCGGCCGCGCCGGGCGGGCCGGCTACGACACCTCCGGGCACGTCGTGGTGCAGGCGCCGGACCACATCGTGGAGAACGCCCGCGCGCTGGCGAAGGCCGGCGACGACCCGAAGAAGCTGCGGAAGGTGCAGCGCAAGAAGCCGCCGGAGGGCCAGGTCACCTGGAGCAAGGCGACGTTCGAACGGCTGGTCGCTGCCGAGCCGGAGCCGCTGGTGTCCCGGATGCGCATCACGCACGCGATGCTGCTCAACGTGCTGCAGCGCGAGGACGACGCGTTCGCCGCGCTGCGGCACCTGCTGCGCGACAACCACGAGGACGGCCGGTCGCAGGTGCGGCTGGTGCGGCGCGCGGTGGCGCAGTACCGCTCGCTGCTGACCGCCGGCGTGGTCGAGCAGGACGAGAGCGGATGCCGCGTGGTCGAGGACGTCGGCGACCGGCTCGCGCTCAACCAGGCCCTGTCGACGTACGCCCTCGCGACGTTCGACACCCTCGATCCCGAGGCGCCGACGTACGCGCTCGATGTCGTCTCCGTGATCGAGGCCACCCTCGACGACCCTCGGCAGGTGCTGCTGGCGCAGCAGTTCAAGGCGCGCGGCGAGGCCGTGGCGGAGATGAAGGCCGACGGGGTCGAGTACGACGAGCGGATGGAGCTGCTCGACGACGTGACGTGGCCGAAGCCGCTCGAGGAGCTGCTGACGGCGACGTACGAGATGTACGCGCGCACGCACCCGTGGATCCTCGATACGCCCGTGTCGCCGAAGTCGGTGGTGCGCGACATGTGGGAGCAGGCGATGACGTTCCAGGAGTACGTCGCCGCCTACGGGCTGTCGCGTTCCGAGGGGCTGCTGCTGCGCTACCTCTCCGACGCCTACCGCGCGCTGCGGCAGACCGTGCCGGACCGGGTGCGCACCGACGAGCTCGACGACATCGTGGAGTGGCTCGGTGCCGTGGTGCGGCAGACGGACTCGTCGCTGCTCGACGAGTGGGAGCAGCTCACCGATCCGACCGTCGCGCCGGTGGAGCCGGACCCGCTGCGGCCGCCCGAGCCCGAGCGGATAACCGCGAACAAGCGAGCCTTCACGGTGCTCGTGCGCAACGCGATGTTCCGGCGCGTGGAGCTCGCGGCGCTGCGCCGGGTGGACGAGCTGGTGGAGCTCGACGGCGAGGAGGCCTGGGCGGCGCTCGACGACTACTTCGTCGAGCACGCCGACATCGGCACCGGGCCCGACGCGCGCGGGCCGGGGCTGTTCCTGGTCGAGGAGACCACGCTGACGTGGGACGTCGCGCAGATCCTGGACGACCCCGAGGGGCACCACGACTGGCGGGTGACGGCGACCGTCGACCTGGCCGCCTCCGACGAGGAGGGCGAGCTGGTGCTGCGCGACGTGCGGCTGGTCCGGCTCTAGACGACCGAGAAGCCCGCGCCGAGCTCCCCGCGGCCGGTGAGTGCCAGGAGGACGTCCTGCCCGCGCCCGGTGCGGACGGCGACCCGCGCCGCTAGCACGGTGGCCTCTTCCATCGCTTCAGGTGGCAGGTCGACGTCGAGACCGGCTGCGTGGGCGATGTCCATCCCGTGCACGACGAGCTCGAAGGTCCGGGTCGGGAGGTACGACGCGACCCGCATGCCGCCGACGATCGTGTGCACGACGAGGTCGGGGTCGGTGGCGGCGACGACTCGTTCGGCCTCGCCGACCAGCGCGTCGAAACGTGCGACCGGGTCGTCCCCGAGGTCGCGGCCGGCCTGGCGGCCCCGCTCGGTGACCGCCTCGCCGTCCGCCAGCAACGGGGCGGTCGCGACGTAGTAGTCCGCGGGATCGGCGAGCTCCTCCCGCTCCACCGGGCGGGCGAAGTACTCGATGACGGTGACGAGCGAGCGGCTGGTGTGGCCCACCAGGTCGCGCATCGACCACTCGCCCAGCCCCGGCCCGTCCCAGGCGTCGTGCGGGATACGCCGTACCAGATCGGCGACGGCGCGGGCGGCGGCGACGTAGGTCATGTCGGGAGTCTTGCAGCGGAAACGTAGACTCGCCGCCCGTGGCACTCACCATCGGCATCGTCGGTCTCCCCAACGCGGGCAAGTCGACGCTCTTCAACGCCCTGACCAAGAACGACGTGCTCGCGGCGAACTACCCGTTCGCGACGATCGAGCCGAACGTCGGCGTCGTCGGCGTGCCCGAGCCGCGGCTGGACAAGCTGGCGGAGATCTTCGGCTCGGCGCGGATCCTCCCGGCGACGGTGGAGTTCGTCGACATCGCCGGCATCGTGCGCGGCGCGTCGGAGGGGGAGGGGCTCGGCAACAAGTTCCTCTCGCACATCCGCGAGTCGGCCGCGATCTGCCAGGTGACGCGGGTGTTCCGCGACGAGGACGTCACGCACGTCGACGGCGAGGTCAACCCCGCCAACGACATCTCCACGATCCAGACCGAGATGATCCTCGCCGACCTGCAGACGGTCGAGAAGGCGATCCCGCGGCTGGAGAAGGAGGCCAAGGGCCGCAAGGAGCTCGCCCCGGTGGTCGCTGCCGCCAAGGAGGCGAAGGAGCAGCTCGAGAAGGGCACCCCGATCATCGCCACGAGCATCGATCGCGCGCTGATCCGCGAGCTGAGCCTGCTCACCGCGAAGCCGTACATCTACGTCTTCAACTGCGACGCCGACGAGCTCGGCGACGAGGAGCTCAAGCAGCGGATGCGCGACCTCGTCGCCCCGAGCGAGGCGATCTTCCTCGACGCGAAGTTCGAGGCCGAGCTGGTCGAGCTCGACGACGACGAGGAGGCGCGGGCGATGCTCGCCGAGATGGGCGTCGACGAGCCCGGTCTCGACGTACTCGCCCGCGTCGGCTTCGACACCCTCGGCCTGCAGACCTACATGACCGCGGGTCCCAAGGAGGCCCGCGCCTGGACGATCCCCAAGGGCGCCACCGCTCCCGAGGCCGCCGGCGTGATCCACACCGACTTCCAGCGCGGCTTCATCAAGGCCGAGATCGTCTCGTTCGACGACCTCGTCGAGGCCGGCTCCATGGCGGCTGCCAAGGCGGCCGGCAAGGTGCGCATGGAGGGCAAGGACTACGTCATGCAGGACGGCGACGTCGTGGAGTTCCGCTTCAACGTCTGAAGCGACCCTGTGTGCGCAGGTCACGGGCTTGCCGCCTCCTGGAGCGACGCCGCAGTCAGTCGAATCGCGCTGACTGCCAGTGGCGCGCCGCCACGCCCAGTAACGCGCCTCCCAGGACCAGCAGCCCGCCCAGCCACAGGAAGGCGCCGTCTCCCTTCGGCGAGTCGGCCTGGTCAGGATC
>DASURB010000141.1:0-21142 GCA_036280235.1 Nocardioides sp. | reverse complement strand
CAGAGGGTTCCTGGACCGGGTTTCTGGACACTAAGTGGACACTCGATCAAGTCTCTAAATGCTTTCAGGCTCGGAATCCGTAGATTCCGAGCCTGAAATTCGTAGCGGGGGCAGGATTTGAACCTGCGACCTCTGGGTTATGAGCCCAGCGAGCTACCGAGCTGCTCCACCCCGCGTCGGTGATCCCCACCTTACGGGACTTACGCGAGCCCGTTCAAATCGGGTGCCGGTGACGGCGGTCACCCGTTGGCGGGTGGGTTCTCCTCCTGGCCACCGCCGCCGCCGTCTCCGCCGTCGCTACCGCTGTCACCGCCGCCGTCCGCACCGTCGCCGGCACCGCCGCCCCCGACGTCCTCGCCGGCGGCCTCGAGGGCCTGCTCGACGAGCTCGCGGGCGGCCTCGCTCGCCTCGGCGTACCCACTCAGGTCGCCCTGCTGGAGCGCGCGCTCTGCTTCTTGGAACTTCTCCTCGGCCTGCTGGAGCAGCGCGCGGACGTCGCCGCTGACCTGCTCGCCGCCGCCCTCGCCGTCGGGTACGTCGGGGTCCGGGGTCGTGCCGGGGTCTGACGGGTCGAGCGACTCGTCGGGCGAGGTGATGCCCAGGACGTCGTCGAGCGCGGCGGTGAGCGTCGAGCCGATGCCGACGTCGTCGCCGAACGAGACGAGCACGTAGCGCAGCACGGGGTAGCGGCCCTCGCCAGACTCGCGCAGCGTGTAGAGCGGTTGCACGTAGAGCAGGCCGTCACCGACCGGCAGCGTGAGCAGGTTGCCGTAGAGCGCACGCGAGTTCGTCCGCGTGAACGCCAGCAGGCGGTCCTGGATCTCCTGGTCGGACGCGAACGTGTTCGCGATCTGCGACGGACCCGGCACCTGCGTGTTGGACGGCAGCCGCAGGATGCGGATCTTGCCGTAGTCGTCCTGCGAGGCGTCGGAGTCGACGGAGATGAACGACGCGAGGTTCTGCCGCTCCTGCGGCACGTAGACCGAGGTCAGCGAGAACACCGGCTCGTCGGTGCCGGACGGCGTCCGCACCGAGAGGCGGTACGGCGGCTGCTTGTTCTCCTTGATTTCCGGGTCCTGCGGGACCTCCCACCGGTCGTTGCCCTCGTAGAACGTCGACGGGTCGGTGACGTGGTACGTCGCGAGGATGTGCCGCTGCACCTTGAACAGGTCCTCGGGGTAGCGCAGGTGCTCGAGCAGCTCGTCGGGGATGCTGTCGCGCGGCTGCACGACACCCGGGAATGCCTTGGACCAGGCGTCGAGGATCGGGTCGCGCTCCCACTCGTAGAGCGTCACGGTGCCGTCGTAGGCGTCCACGACGGCCTTGACCGAGTTGCGCATGTAGTTGATCTCGTCGGTCGGCAGCGTGGAGTACGCCGTACGCGGCTGGAGCGCGTCGGCGGTCATGTCCGACAGCGAGTCCTTCTGCGAGTTGGGGTACTGGTCCGTCGTCGTGTAGCCGTCGACGATCCACACCACGCGGCCGTCGACGACGGACGGGTAGATGTCGCCGTCGACGGTCAGCCACGGCGCGACCTTCTGCACGCGGTCGCGCGGGTGCCGCTCGTAGAGGATCTTGGAGTTCTCGTTGACCCGGCTCGACAGCACGATGTTGGGCTCGGAGAACTTCACGGCGTAGAGCAGCTTGTGGAACAGGCCGCCGACCGGCACGCCGGCCGCGCCGTCGTAGGTCGTGGTCGTCGGCTGGTCGCCGCCGCTGCCCTCGGGGATGTCCAGCTCGACGTCGCGGGCGCCGTCCGGCTTGCCGACGATGGAGTACTGCGGGCTGCGCTCGCCGAAGTAGATCCGGGGCTCGTAGCCGTCGCCGATCTTGGTCAGCTCACCGGTGGGCGGGATGTCGCGCTCGGCCCAGACCGGACGGCCGTCGGTGTTCGTGACGGGATTGTCCTCGGCGTCGCGCTGGTTGCCGTAGGCCGCGACCAGGCCGTAGCCGTGCGTGTAGACGGTGTGCAGGTTGGCCCAGTTGCGCTGCGACTCCTCGAGACCGCCCTGCTCCAGCTCGCGAGCAGCCACCACGACGTCGCGGGACTCACCGTTGAGCTGGTAGCGGTCGACGTCGAGCACGTCGCTCACGGCGTAGTAGCCGCGCACCTGCTGCAGCTGCTCGAACGTGTCGGAGACCAGACTCGGGTCGATCAGCCGGATGCCGGGGATCGACGCGGCGTCGGCGCGCAGCTGCTCGGGCGAGAGCGACAGGTTCGCGTCGTACGGCGTCACCTCGGTGTCGTCGACGTCGTACGCCGCCCGCGTGGCCTCGATGTTGCGCTGGATGTAGGGGCGCTCCCGGTCCGGCTCGGACGGGCGGACCTGGAACTGCTGCACGATGCCCGGCCAGATCGCGCCGAGCAGCACGGCCGAGAGCACCAGCAGGGCCAGGCCGATCGACGGCAGCATCCAGGTGCGGCGGAACACGTTGGCGAAGAACAGCAGCGCGCAGATCAGCGCGATGAACATCAGGATGTTCTTCGACGGGAGTACGGCGTTCTGGTCGGTGTAGCCCATGCCGGTGAACAGCCCGCCGCCCTCGGTGGTGAGGTTGAACCGGTCGAGCCAGTAGTCGGCAGCCTTGAACAGCACGAACAGGCCGAGCAGCACCGACAGGTGCACCTGCGCGGCGCCGGAGAGCTTGTCGCGACGGGCCTGCAGCCGGATGCCGCCGAACAGGTAGTGCGTGATCGCGGCGGCGATCAGGCTGAGCACCGTGATCGCCATGCCGAAGTCGACGAGGTAGTGCAGCCACGGCAGCTCGAAGACGTAGAAGCCGACGTCGCGGCCGAAGTACGGGTCGTCGGTGCCGAACGGCTCGCGGTTGCGCCACAGCAGGAACGTCCGCCACTGCCCGGAGCCCGAGCTGCCGGCGAAGATCGCCAGCACCAGCGCGACGCCGATCAGCAGCCAGCGACGCATCGGCTCGACCACCTCGCGGTAGCGGTCGAGGTTGACCTGCTCCTGTGAGGCGGGCCGGAAGACCGGCCGGAACCGGTAGGCGATCGCGATGTTGGCGGTGACGAGCACCGCGAGCAGCACGCCGAACACGATGAACAGCAGCACCCGGGTGCCCAGCATCGTGTTGAACACCTCGCCGTACCCGACGCTGTCGAACCACAGCCGGTCGGTCCAGATGCCGGTGAAGACCGACGCGAGGAAGAACGCGGCGACCAGGATGACCGCGGTCCCGACGAGCGCACGTGAGCGCTGCGGAGGCTGGGTCGGAACCGACCTCCTCGGCTGCTGGGGTGGGTCCTCGAAGAATCCGCTCACTGGTCGCTCTCTGTTCTTGCCGCCCCGGGGAGGGCGGCCTTACTTGTACCTACGCACATCGGACGTGGATCGTTCCGGCTCTCACTGCTCGAGCGTGCCGTGCAGCAACTCTAGAAGGGCGGGGACCAGGTCCGTGCCCTCCAGGACCGACGCGCCGTCGTCGTGGGCGCGCAGCCGCAGCGTGCAGTACGTCGATCCGTCCCGAGTGGCAGCGGCGACCATGCGCACCTCCTGACGGTCCGGGTGCGCGGCGGCGAACTCCTGGGCCGCGTCGGGGTCCTGGGGCATCTCGGCGTCGGCGCTCGGCGGCAGCACGAGCCGCTCGACCACGGCGGCGCAGCCGAACACCTCGGCCGGCCACATGATCCCGCCCAGCACCTCCTCGAGGCTCCGGTCGGGCGGCAGTGCGTCCTGCTCGACGGGGGTCAGCGCGCCCTCCTCGGCGGACTCGACGCCGAGCGCCTTGGCGAGGCCGGGCTCCCGGGCGAGCAGGTCGCCGGTCGGCACCAGGGCGAACAGCCGCGCGCCACGGTCCCAGCCGAGCTCGGCCGCGTGGGCCTCGATCTCGAGGGTCGCGGACCGCAGGTGCGGGTCGACGAGTCCGGCGTCGGGGTCGGTCATGCGGCGTCCTGGCAGGTGGGCAGGTCGGCGTCCTCGTCCTCGGCGTACGCCTCGAGCGCCTCGACGGCCTCGTGCATCGTCGCGGTGCGGACCAGCTTGATCTCGTCCTCGCGCACGTCGGCGCCGAGCGCCGCGGAGCAGTTGTCGGCGGGCACCAGGAACAGCTCGGCGCCGGCGTCGGCGGCCGCGACGATCTTCTGCTGGATGCCGCCGATCGGGCCGACGTTTCCTTCCGAGTCGATGCTGCCGGTGCCGGCGACGTCGTTGCCGCCGGTGAGCGAGCCGGGGGTGAGCGTGTCGTAGACGGCGAGGGAGAAGATCAGCCCGGCACTGGGGCCGCCGATGTCCTCGTTGATGTTGACGCTGACGTCGAACGGGAAGTCGTAGCCGGTGCCGATCTCGACGCCCACCACGGCGCGGTCGGGGTCGTCCTTCGCCGCCTCGGCCTCGACCTCGACGGTGCGGCGCTTGCCGTCCCGGCGCACCACGAACGTCGCTGTCTCCCCCACCCCGGTGCGCTGGATGGCGTCGGAGACCTTGTCGACGTCGTCGATCCGGACCCCGTTGACCTCGAGCAGGTAGTCACGCGGCTCGAGCTTGCCGTCCGCGGGCGACCCCTTGGTCACGCCGTACACCTCGGTGAGCAACGGCAGGTCGAAGCCGAGCTCACGCAGCGCGACCGCGATCGCGGTGTCCTGCGAGGACACCATCTGCACGCTGCTCTCCCGGCGTACGTCGTCAACGGTCTGCTCCGGCGGGTAGATCACGTCGCGCGGGTAGACCGCCCGGGTGCCGTCGAACCACGCCGACAGCGCCTCGAGCAGGTTGATCTCGACGCCGGGGCTCGTCACCGACACCGTCGTGAGGCGCAGGTCGCCCTCGGTCTCGAACGTCTCGTGGCCGTCGACCTGGATGACCTGGTCGCCGTCGTACTTCGCCAGCACGTCGACGGTCGGGCCGGGGCTCATCGTGACGTAGGGGACGGGCAGGAACGCCGCCACCGCGATCAGAGCCGCGAGCAGCACGACCACCAGCACGCTGGAGACGGTGCGGCGGCTCATGGGCACAGCCTCTCATTCCGAGCCCAGCCCACTCGTGCGAGGTCAGGACGGTGAAGCCGGCCGTCCGGCCGGTGAGGCTCAGGAGGACCGACGGGAGGGGCGTACGGCGACGCCGGTGCTGCGGTCGCGCGCCGGCGTCGGACGGGGCTTGCCGGCGGCGGGGTGCGCCTTGGTGATGGCGCGGGCGAACCGCTCGTGGTCGGCCTCGCGCCGCTGCGCCTGGACCGCCCGGTCGTCGGGGCGCGGCCGGCCGGCCCACGCCGCCCACAGCATCGCGACGGCGGTCACGACGGCCGCCGGCACCAGCCACGCCAGGATCTCCACGGCCCCAGGCTACGAAGCCGAAGTCTCCCGG
Organism: Nocardioides sp.; assembly: GCA_036280235.1. Taxonomy (GTDB): domain Bacteria; phylum Actinomycetota; class Actinomycetes; order Propionibacteriales; family Nocardioidaceae; genus Nocardioides_B. The sequence goes on along the minus strand of DASURB010000141.1, from coordinate 15,824 downwards.
CGCCGGAGGCACGCCCAGTGTGGGGCGCGGAGCCGCGCGGTCAGGGCGTGCCGACCCACTCGTCGGTGCCGTCGGCGAACACCTGGTGCTTCCAGATCGGCACGGTCTGCTTGAGCCGGTCGATCAGTGCGCGCGAGGCGTCGAACGCCTCGCCGCGGTGCGCCGACGCGGTCGCGACGACCACCGCCGCGTCGCCGATCGCCAGCGTGCCGATCCTGTGGACCGCGGCGAGCGCGCGTACGTCGTACTCCCGGGCGACCTCGTGGCACACGTCGCGCAGCCGGTCGAGCGCGGTGGGGTGCGCGGAGTAGTCCAGCCCGGTCACGCCCTTGCCGCCGTCGTGGTCGCGCACGGTGCCGACGAACAGCGTCAGCCCGCCGGACGCGGCGTCCGCCAGCGCATCGAGCACCTCCGGCACGTCGAGCGGGGTCTCACGGATCTCGCACAGCCGCACGACAGGACGATCGCTCACGCGGGCGAGCCTACGACTTGGGCCGTCCCGAGTACGTTGGAGGCATGAGCAACGAGCCCGGCGACCGTCCCGGCGACGACGACAACCCGTTCAAGGGGACCCCGTTCGAGCAGATGTTCCAGGCCTTCGGGGGCGCGTTCGGTGGGGGTGCCCCGGGGCAGGGCGGCCAGATGCCCGACCTCGGCGCGCTGATCCAGCAGATGCAGGCGATGATGCAGCCGCACGAGGGCTCCGTGAACTGGAACCTCGCCAAGGACGTCGCCCGCCGCACGGTCGCGAACGAGCCCGACCCCACCCCGTCGGACCGCCAGCGCTCCGCGATCGCCGACGCGCTCCAGCTCGCTGACCACTGGCTCGACTCCGCCACCGACCTGCCGTCCGGCGTCAGCAGCGCCGCCGCGTGGAGCCGCGCCGAGTGGATCGAGGAGACCGTGGAGGTCTGGCGCCGGCTGGTGGAGCCGGTGGCCGAGCACGTCGTGTCCGCGATGGGCAGCGCGCTGCCCGAGGAGGCCAAGCAGGTCGCCGGCCCGCTGATGGGCATCCTCAACCAGGCCGGCGGCGCGATGTTCGGCACCCAGGTCGGCCAGGCGCTCGGCGGCCTCGCCACCGAGGTGCTGACCGCCTCCGACATCGGGCTGCCGCTCGGCCCGGCCGGCAAGGCCGCGCTGCTGCCGGCCAACGTGGCGAAGTTCGCCGAGGGCCTCGACGTCACCGAGGAGGACGTGCTGCTCTACCTCGCCCTGCGCGAGGCGGCGCACCAGCGGCTGTTCGGTCACGTGCCGTGGCTGCGCGCGCACCTGCTCGGCGCGGTGGAGGACTACGGCCGCGGCACCACGATCGACGTGGCCAAGATCGAGGAGTCGGTGCGCGGCATCGACCCGATGAACCCGGCCGCCCTGCAGGAGGCCCTGGAGGGCGGGCTGTTCGAGCCCGAGAAGACCCCGGCCCAGCAGGCCGCGCTCACCCGGCTGGAGACCACGCTCGCGCTGGTCGAGGGCTGGGTCGACGACGTGGTCGGTCAGGCCACCGAGGGCCGGATGCCGGCCGCGGCCAAGCTCCAGGAGGCGGTACGTCGCCGCCGCGCGGCGGGCGGACCGGCCGAGCAGACCTTCGCCGCGCTGGTCGGTCTCGAGCTGCGGCCTCGCCGGCTGCGCGACGCCTCCGCGCTGTGGGGCTCGCTGCGCTCCCGGCAGGGCGCCGAGGGCCGCGACGCAGTCTGGGCGCACCCCGACCTGCTGCCGACGGCCGAGGACCTCGACGACCCGCTGGGCTTCCGCGAGGGGCTGACCGAGCCGGAGGCGCTGACCGACGCGGAGTTCGACCAGGCGCTCGTCGACCTGCTCGAGGGCAAGACCGACGCGCCGTCCGACCAGGCCGCCGACGCCGGTGACCAGACGGGCGAGGGCGACCAGGGCGACCGGGGCGACGGGCGCGAGCCGGGTGACTCGCCCGAGGAGAAGTGAGCCTGCACGACGACGCGCTGGCCACCCTGCGCGGCTGGCGCGCGCCCGACGACGGGCAGGAGCGGCTGCGGGCGGACTACGTCGCCCACCTCGAGGCGCACCCCGACGGCGCCCGGCGCTCGTGCTTTCCCGACCACCTCACCGCCGGGACGATCGTGCTCTCGCACGACGGCCGGGAGGTACTGCTCAACCTGCACCGCAAGGCGCGGCGCTGGTTCGCGTTCGGCGGGCACGTCGAGGACGGTGACGCCCGGCTGGCCGACGCCGCCCTGCGCGAGGCACGGGAGGAGTCCGGCGTCGACACGCTCCGCTTCGACGACGTACCGCTGCACCTGGACCGGCACACGGTCGGCTTCTGCGACCCGCGCGGAGAGGTGCGGCACCTCGACGTCCGCTACGGCGCGGTGGCACCGTCCGACGCGCGGCACGCGGCGAGCGAGGAGTCCCTCGACGTGCGGTGGTGGCCGGTGGACGGGCTGCCCGAGCTCGAGGACGAGATGCACACGCTGATCGGGCGGGCACGCGAGCGGTTCTTCCGCAACCCTTAGTCGACGTCGTCGGCGGCCATCGCGGCCGCGCCCTCGGGCGAGCAGTCCGGCGCGCCCATCTCCCCCGCCAGCCCGAGCTGCCCCGCGGCGGCGACGCCCTCGAGGAACCCCTTGGCCCGCTCGGCGCGCGGGTAGCGGTCGACCAGCGCCCAGAACGCCGGGGTGTGGCCGATCTCGATCAGGTGCGCGAGCTCGTGCACGAGCACGTAGTCGAGCACCCACACCGGCATCCCCTGCAGCCGCCGCGACAGCCGGATCGCCCGGTCGTCGGGGGTGCACGAGCCCCAGCGGGAGTTCTGGTTGTCGACCCAGCGGACGGTGGCGGGGACGGCGGCGCCGTCGAGGTACTTGGCGTTGAGGTCGCGGGCCCGCTTCATCAGCGCGGCGTCGCTCGGCTTCCGGCGCTTCTCCTGCTTCTCGAGTCGGGCCAGCATGGTCGCCACCCACTCCCGCTCCTCGGCGCGGGTCATCCGGGCGGGCAGCAGGACGATGACCTTCTCGTCCTCGCGGTAGGCCGCGACGGTGCGCCGACGGCGGCGGGACCGGCGCACCTCGACGACCGGTTCCTCCCTCGCGGTCGGTGCACTGGTCATGACGCCACGCTACCCGGCGGCGCCCCCGGCCCAGGCCAGAAGTCGCTCCACCGGCCAGGTGTTGACCACCCTGTCGAGCGGTACGCCGAGCTCCTCGACCCGCTCCGCGCCGTACGCGAGGAAGTCCAGCTGACCCGGCGCGTGCGCGTCGGAGTCGACCGCGAACAGGCAGCCGGCCTCGACCGCCAGCGCGATCAGGTCGTCGGGCGGGTCACGCCGCTCGGGGCGGGAGTTGATCTCGACCGCGACGCCCTCCTCGGCGCAGGCGGCGAACACCGCCTCGGCGTCGAACTGGCTCTGCGCCCGGGTGCCGCGGCCGCCGGTGATCAGCCGGCCGGTGCAGTGCCCGAGCACGTTCGTCTCCGGGTGGCGTACGGCGTTGACCATCCGCCGCGTCATCGCCGCGGCGTCCATCTTGAGCTTGGAGTGCACCGAGGCCACGACCACGTCGAGCCCGGCGAGCATCTCATCGGTCTGGTCGAGCGAGCCGTCGTCGAGGATGTCGACCTCGATGCCGTGCAGCAGGCGGATCCCACCCGCCGCGGCGAGGTGCTCGTTGACCGCGGCGACGACCTCCTTCTGCCGCTTCAGCCGCTCGACCGAGAGCCCGTTGGCCACCGTCAGCCGCGGCGAGTGGTCGGTCAGGACGACGTACTCGTGCCCGACCTCCGACGCGGTCGTCACCATCTCCTCGATCGGCGAGCCACCGTCGGACCAGTCGGAGTGGGTGTGCAGGTCCCCGCGCAGCGCGGCTCGGACCTCGGCGCCGCCCGCGGCAAGCGGCCCGGCCCGCTCCTCGAGCTTGGCCAGCGTCTCGGGGACCCGCCCCTCGAGGCAGTCGGTGATGACCGCGGCGGTCTTGGCGCCGATCCCGGGCAGCTCCTTGAGCGTGCCGGCGGCCGCGCGCTCGGCCACCTCGCCCGGCGCGCACTTCAGCAGCGCCGCGGCCGCGCCCCGGTAGGCCTTGATCCGGTAGCTGTCCTCCAGCCGGCGCTCCATGAGGAAGGCGATCCGGCGCAGCGCGTGCACCGGGTCCAGCGGGGGCTCGAGCGGGGGGTTCGGGTCCACCGGTCCTCGACTTTCTTCGGTCCACACCCTGGGGGTCGTGTCGTGGCTGGTCAGCAGGGCAGACGGTACGCCGCCCGGGCGTGTCCCCCACAGGCTCGGGCCACTCGTCCCCAGGTTTGTCCACAGGCTGTGTACCGTCGTCCACAGGGGTCTCGCGGGCCGTCCACACGGTGTCCACAGGCGACGCGCCGACCGCGTTGACCCTGCCCGGAACCCACCCCTAGGGTCGGCGCTGTTGAGGCCCTCGGCCGATTCGGCACAGCGTTCGCAAGGGGAAGGCAAGCGGTGCGCCGGAGAGGTGGAGGGCCTCTTTTCGTCGTCCTGCGCTGCGCTCAGCGGCCGGTGAACCTGGGCGCGCGTCGCTCCCGCGCGGCGGCGATGCCCTCCTGCAGGTCGGCGGTGGCCAGCGTGACCGGCTGTGCCAGCGCCTCCCACTGCAGCGCCGCCTCGAACTCCCGGTGCCCGCCGTCGCGCAACGCCACCTTGGTGAGCCTGCTGGCGATCGGCGCCGTGGCCGCGACCCGCTCGGCGGTGTCGAGCACGTCGTCGAGGAACCTGTCGCCGTCGAGCACGCTGGAGACCAGCCCGAGGCGCAGCGCCTCCTCGGCGTCGACGAGCCGGCCGGTGAGCAGCAGGTCCCGCGCGGCCGCCGGGCCCACGGCGTCGGGCAGCAGGTGGGTGGCCGCCATCCCGGCGTGCATGCCGAGCTTGGTGAACGGGGCGCCCAGCCGCGCTCCGGCGGCGGCGTGCCGGATGTCGCAGGCCAGCGCCAGGCACAGCCCGGCGCCGATCGCGTGCCCGTTGACCGCGGCGATCGTCGGCACCTCGAGCCGGCGGATGCTCAGCCAGGAGCGGTAGAACGGCAGCATCCGGCTGCGCAGCCGATCGACGCCGGCGTCGGGCTCGCTGGCGATCCAGGAGGTGTCGCCGCCCGAGCAGAACGCCGTACCCTCCCCCGTCACCACCACGCAGCGGACCTCCGGGTCGGTGGCGAGTTCGTTGACGGCTGCCTCCCAGGCGGCGGTCATCGGCGCGGACATGGCGTTGCGCTGGTCGGGGTTGTCGAGGGTGAGCAGGACGACGCCGGCGCGGGGCCGGTCGACGCGCAGGTGGCTGTCGGTCATGGGCCGGACCCTAGCGAGGCCGCGCACGCCGGTGAGCGTCCTGTGGGAAGGATCGCAGCGGCTCGGCACGACGCTCGGTACAAAAGGTGTAAAAAAGGCGTTTCGGGCAGCCCCTGAGCGTGAATCAGGCGGGAATCGCCTCCGGCAGGGCGCTGCGAGCATGAATGTGCTCTCCGCCTGCCGTAGGGTTCCCTACGGCCGAACGGCCACGGCGGGTCTTCCCCCGGCTCACACGTCGAGACCTCTCGACCAGCTCGAGCCAGAGACTCCCCGCCGACGACCGATACAACGAAACAGCAAGGAGGCCGTCATGGCGGAGACCTGGAGCGGCGAGTTCTACTGCGTGAAGTGCAAGGAGAAGCGCGAGGCTTCCGGCGAGATCAAGGTCAACGACAAGGGCACCCGCATGGCCAAGGCCGTCTGCCCCGTCTGCGGCACGAACCTCAACCGCATCCTCGGCAAGGCCTGAGCAGGCCGACTCTGACTTCAGCGCGGCGGCGTCCCCCCGGGGCGCCGCCGCGCTGCGTCGTCTTTGACCCTGTCCGGGTACGTCGGGCGCCGGGGACCGTCCCCAGCCGCCCGCGGACGCGCCCCTCGCCGGCGCCTGTGGATGAGCGGTCGCGACGGCCACGCCGCTGCGGCAGTCTCCCGGCATGGCCACTCCCGCTCCCTCGACCTCAGCAATCGTCCTGATGCCCGGCACCCGCGTGCTGCGGCGGCACGACGGTCGCGTGCAGGTCGGCCTCGACCCGCGCCACGCGGTGCTGCTCCCCGCCGGCAGCGACGCCGCCCTCGCCCGGCTGGCCGACGGCGGCCCGCTCGATCCGCTGCTGCACCCGCTCCTCGACGCGGGCCTGCTCGTCGAGCGCCGGACCGTCTCCGCCCTGGTCAACTCCGTCGACGAGTCACTCAAGCCCGCCGCCGCGGCGCTCGTGCGGGTCCACGGCGCCGACGCCCCGACCGCGTGGGCGGCTCGGTCGCGCGCCGAGGTGCGGGTGGTCGCGTACGGCGCCGCTGGTGACGGGCTCGCGGCCCGTGCCGCCGAGTTGCTCACCGAGGCCGGCCTGTCCGCCCGGACCGACGTCGTCGGGCCGCCGTCCCGCGACGGGCCGGCGCTGCTCGTCGGCACCGGGCAGCCCGACCGGGAGCTCGTCGACGACTGGATGCGCGGCGACGTGCCGCACCTGGTGGTGCGGATGTGCGAGGGCCAGGCCCTGGTCGGGCCGTTCGTCGACCCGGGTCGCTCCGCGTGCCTGCGCTGCGTCGACGCGCACCACACCGACGTCGACCCGACCTGGCCGCTGCTGGTGCGTCAGCACGCCGCGGCCGGCCGGCGGGGTCGTTCCGAGCCCGCGGACGCCACGGCGCCGGAGCCGGTCGACCCGCTGCTGGCCACGCTCGCGCTGGCCTGGGCGGCGCGCGACCTGACCAGCTGGGTCGAGGGTGTGCCGCCGTCGCTGCTGTCGAGCACGCTCACGCTCGACGGGGTGCTCGCCGACGTCGAGGTGCACACCTGGACCCGACATCCGGGCTGCGGCTGCAGCTGGCAGGCGCTCACCGCCTGAGCCGCGACCGGCCTCGCCGCGCCGCGGCCGGGACCGGGCGTTTCCGGACGTACCTCACCAGCCATCAGGGATGATGGCGGCATGACCGAGCTGCCCCGCCGGGCCGTCGCGCGCACCGCGCGGCTGGCCGCCCTGCCTCTGGGGTACGCCGGCCGCACCGCGATGGGGATGGGCCGGCGCATCGGTGGCGCGCCGGCGGAGACGGTGCTGACCGAGGTGCAGCAGCGCACCGCCGAGCAGCTGTTCAAGACGCTCGGCGAGCTCAAGGGCGGCGCCATGAAGATGGGCCAGGCGCTGTCGATCCTCGAGTCGGTGCTGCCCGAGGAGGTCGCCGCGCCGTACCGCGAACAGCTGACCCGCCTCCAGGACTCCGCCCCCCCGATGTCGGCCTCGACCGTGCGGTCCGTGCTCAACTCCGAGCTCGGCCGGCACTGGCGCGAGGACCTGGTGGAGTTCGACGAGGACCCGGCCGCCGCTGCCTCGATCGGTCAGGTGCACCGGGGGCGGTGGAAGGACGGCCGCGAGGTCGCCGTGAAGCTGCAGTACCCCGGCGCCGGCGAGGCGCTGATGGCCGATCTGCGCCAGCTCGCGCGGGTCGCGCGCACGTTCGGCAGCATGCTGCCGGGCATCGACGTCAAACCGCTGATCGCGGAGATGCAGGCCCGGGTCGCCGAGGAGCTCGACTACGAGCTGGAGGCCGAGGCGCAGGCCGCGTTCGCTGCGGAGTTCGCGGGCGACCCGGAGGTCCGGGTGCCGGATGTCGTCGCGCACACCAAGAAGGTGCTGGTCAGCGAGTGGGTGGAGAGCCACTCGTCGCTCGCCCGGCTGATCGCCGAGGGGACGCAGGAGCAGCGCAACCACTACGGCGAGCAGTACATCCGCTTTCTCTTCGCCGGCCCGGCCCGCGTCGGGATGCTGCACGCCGACCCGCACCCGGGCAACTTCCGGGTGCTGCCCACCCCGGACGGCTCGCTCGGCGGCCTCGGCATCGTGGACTTCGGCGCCGTCGCGCGACTGCCAGAGCGCAGCCTGCCGCACTCGATCGGGTCGCTGCTGCGAATCGCGAGCTACGACGACTACGACGACGTGCTCGAGGGCCTGCGCGACGAGGGCTTCGTCAAGCCGAACATCCGCGTCGACCCCGACGAGCTGCGGGAGTACCTCAGCCCGTTCGTCGAGCCCGCCCGCACCGAGACGTTCGCGTTCTCGCGCGAGTGGATGCGCGCGCAGTTCCAGCGGCTGCAGGACCCGCGCCAGCCCGGCTCGACTCTGGTGCTGCGGCTCAACCTGCCGCCGTCGTACCTGCTGATCCACCGGGTGTGGGTCGGCAGCATCGGGGTGCTCTCCCAGCTCGAGGCGGAGCTGCCGTTCCGGGCGATCCTCGAGGAGTCGCTGCCGGGCTTCGCCGAGGCCTGACCGCGCTGGGCCGCCTCGGGGGCCGGCGAGCTACCACCACTCGCTGTCGAGCTTGGACTCGATCGCCCGCAGGTGCTCACGCGAGCACCGCTCGCAGAAGACCTTCTGCCGGCCGTTCTCGACCGCGGTCGTCCAGGTCAGCGGGGTGGTGTCGCCCTCGGCGGTCGCGCCGCAGAAGTCGCAGGTCACGGGCATGGCCCGACCCTACGACGGTCCGCAGTCGTCATGGAACGGCTCTGGACCCGTCACGGAACGCCGAAGCCGGCCCCTCCCCTGCTGGGGCGGGACCGGCTCCGGTCTCGGTTGTCTCTACCTGTGATGACCCGTGACTGCGGGTCGTGCTGCGATCACCGGCTCGCGCCGGCCGTTTCGCTCCGGGTGTTGGACCTCGGGTCAGAGCGAGCGGGCCAGGGCGAGGCGCGCCTGCTGGGCGGCGCGCTCGGCTCGGCGGGACAGTCGGCGGTGCATCGCCAGCTGGTGTCCACGTCGCAGTTCGTGCGCCTCTCCCAGGCGCGCGCGCATCTGTGCACGTGCCAGGTCTTCGTTCATCAACTGCATCTCGTTGCTCCAGTTCGTGAAGGAAGTCATCGTGGGTTTCCGTTTCTGATCAGTTGGCTGTGTCTGCCGGTCAGGACAGGGTCACAGCGTGCGGGCGAGGACGAGTCGGGCCTGGAGGGCGGCTCGCTCCGCGCGACGCGCCTTGCGCCGGGCGATGACGAGCTGGTGACCCCGACGGAGCTGCTCGGCCTCACTCAGGCGACGGGTGTGGTCCACCCGGGCCAGAGGGCTGTTTACGTACGACATCGTCTTCTCCTTTGAAGGCGATCGGTGCTGCTGCTGATGGATGGTCGGTCTGCTGCTGGTCCTGCTGCGCTGCTGATGGTGCTGACTGTGCTGTGTCTTCCTGGGGTGCCGCTGGGGTGCTGCTGGGGTCCCGCTGGGACGAGGCTGGGAGGCCGGCTGTGATACCTGCTGCCAGCTGCTGTCCGGGCTGCCGGGAGTCCACCGGGACTCAGGCGGCCACCTCGTTCTTGCGGGGACGGCCGCGAGGCCGCTTGCGCGGGATGACCACACCCTGCGCGAACAGCTCGCCGCCCCAGACACCCCACGGCTCGCGACGCTCGAGAGCCCCGTTCAGGCACTCGATCCGCAGCGGGCAGTCCAGGCACATCGCCTTGGCCAGCTCCACGTCCTGGGGAGTCTCCGCGAAGAACAGCTCCGGGTCCTCACGACGGCACGGCAGCTGTTCCTCGTCGACGTCGCTCGCACTGGCGAGCTTGTCGAGGACGCTGATACTCATCTCTTCACCTCCTGGGTGAGCTTGTCGTTCTGTGGGCCCGATCCCCGGTCGGAGAGGGGCTTGGGAAAACAAAGAGGCCGCGGATCCCGGGTTTCGGGTTCCGCGGCCTGGAGGCGACCGATCGAGTGAAGGACTCACTAAATCGGCGGACTCCAGGCGGAGGTACCCGGGAACAGACCCTTGGCGTCGGCGACATCGGCAAGGCGGGCGTAACCGCACACACCGGTGCCCTGGACGCGCGTCGCGCCGGCCACAAGAGACACCACACCCTGGGTCACCGGGAGCGCGCGCACGGGCATGCGGTCGCGGGAGATCGAGGGCATGGTGATGCCAGCCGGCTGGCTGATCGTCCAGGTGGACTCGAACATGTCGTGCACCTCCTTCGGTTCCTTGGGCGCGGGCCTTGCCAGGGCCGTATGCGCGGGCGTGCTGAGTGGAAGAAACGTACCCCCCAGGGGGTGTAAGCGGCAAACAATTTTCTGGGTATTTCCGCGAAAATTTTCCGCGCGCATCAACCCATGGCTCGAACGGGCTACGGAGAACCCCTCAATCCACCGTGAAACCGACGTCGGCCGGTTGTTCTGTCGTGGCCTTGGAGCACGCGATCCGGGGCGAAACGGACGGGTTCAGCTCCCGCTGTCGTCGCCCGCCGCCGCGACGACGGCGAGCACGTCGTCGGCGTACTTGCTCATCTTCGACTCACCGACGCCGTTGATCCGGCGCAGCGCCCTCGGGTCGGTCGGCTTGACCTCGGCGATGGCCTGCAGGGTGAGGTCGGTGAACACGACGTACGCCGGCACCTTCTCCTCCTGGGCGCGCTCGATGCGCCAGGCCCGCAGTCGCTCGAACAGCTCCTCGTCGTAGGTGACGGGGCAGTCCTCGCAGCGGCCGACCTTGCGCTCGGCGGTCGAGGCGAGCGGCTTTCCGCAGCCGCGGCAGTGCGGGACGCCCTTGCGCTTGCGGCCGGGTCGTCCGGGGGCGGTGTCGGAGGCGACCTGCGGGCGCAGGCCGGTGAGGAACCGCGACGGCTTGCGGCTGGCGCGCGAGCCGGGGTTGCGGGCCAGCGCCCAGGAGATGCGCAGGCCGCGGCGGGCGCGGGTCATCCCGACGTACAGCAGGCGGCGCTCCTCCTCCACAGCTTCGGGTCCCTCGGCGTAGACGATCGGCATCGTGCCCTCCTGCATGCCGACCAGGAAGACGTGGTCCCACTCGAGCCCCTTGGCGGCGTGCAGCGTCGCGAGGGTGACGCCTTCGGCGACCGGCGCGTGCTGCTCGTGGACGCGGCGGTCGAGGTCCTCGACGAACGCAGCCAGCGTGGCCGGCGGCCCGTCCGGTGCCTGTGCGGCCGTCGCGGCGAAGTCCTCGGCCTGGGACACGATCGCCTGCAGCGACTCCCAGCGGTCGCGGACGTTGCCCCGGCCGGTCGGTGCCTCGGGGCTCCAGCCCATGCCGGCGAGCACGGCGCGGACGTCGTCGGCGAGCGAGCCCTCGGCGAGGGCGCCGGTGTCGGAGGATGCGGCCCGGGCGTTGCCGCGCAGCAAGGTCACCGCCTGCTTGACCTCGGGACGGTCGAAGAACCGGGCCGCGCCGCGGATGACGTAGGGGATGCCGCGAGCGGCGAGGGCCTCTTCGTAGGCCTCGGACTGGGCGTTGATGCGGAACAGCACCGCGATCTCACGGGGCAGTACGCCGTCGCGGGTGAGCGCGAGGACGTCGGCCGCGACCTGCTCGGCCTCGGCGACCTCGTCGGGGTGCTCGGCGTAGGCGACCTCGGGACCGCCCTCGCGCTGGGCGCGTAGCTGTACCCCGGCGCTCTTCGTGCCGGCGAGCAGCCGGTTTGCCGCAGCCACGACCTGCGGGGTGGACCGGTAGTTGCGGACCAGCTCGATCGAGGTGGTGCGCGCGAAGCGGCGCGGGAATTCGGTGAGGTAGGACGCGTTGGCGCCGGCGAAGGAGTAGATCGTCTGGGCGGGGTCGCCGACGACGCAGAGGTCGTCGCGGCCGCCGAGCCACAGGTCGAGCAGGGCGGACTGGATCGGGCTGACGTCCTGGAACTCGTCGACGACGAACCACTTGTACTGCCGCCGCACCTCCGCAGCGACGCGCTCGTCCTCGGTGAGCAGCGCGGCCGCGCAGAGCAGGACGTCCTCCATGTCCATCCGGCCCTGGTCGCGCTTGACGTCCTCGTAGGTGGCGAACACCCGCGCGACCGCCGCCGGGTCCTGCCCGGTCACCGCCCTCCCGCGCCGGGTGGCCACGGCGGCGTAGTCGTCGGGCCGGACGTTGCTGACCTTCGCCCACTCCACCTCGCCGGCGAGGTCGCGCAGCGTCGCCTGGTCGGTCTCGACGCGGTTGCGGCGCGCGGCGGTGCCGATCAGGCCGAGCTTGGACTCGATGAGCTGGGGCGGCTCGCCGCCGTACACCCGCGGCCAGAAGTAGCGCAGCTGACGCAGCGCCGCGGAGTGGAACGTCCGGGCCTGCACCCCTCCAGCGCCGAGTGCGCGCAGCCGGCCGCGCATCTCCCCCGCCGCGCGGGTGGTGAAGGTGACCGCGAGCACCTCCATCGGGTTGTAGACCCCGCTGGCCACGCCGTACGCGATCCGGTGGGTGATCGCCCGGGTCTTGCCGGTGCCGGCGCCGGCGAGCACCCGGACGGGTCCGCGGAGGGCGGTCGCCACCTGGCGCTGCTCGGGGTCGAGCGCGGCGAGCAGGTCGTCTGCGGACGGACCGGGCGCCGAGGGCACAGGGGGCATTCGGGAACAATCTCCTCGCCGTCGGGTGTTGACCCGACAACAGTAGACGTGAGGAAGGACAGCAATGACGGCCGTGACGATGTACTCCACCCAGTGGTGTGGCTACTGCCACAGGCTGAAGAGCCAGCTGGACCGTGAAGGCGTCTCGTACGAGGTCGTCGACATCGAGCGCGTGCCTGAGGCGGCCGAGATCGTCGAGCGGGTGAACAACGGCAACCAGACCGTGCCGACGCTGGTCTACCCCGACGGTACGGCGCAGACGAACCCGTCGGTGGCCGAGGTCAAGGCGAAGCTCGCCGAGCTGAACTGACGCCCGCCAGGCTGCCCGGGGCTACCAGGACCCGGGCAATGGCCCGCCGTACCACGTCTCCACGAGGCTGCGGCTGATCGAGACGCCGCCGGGCAGGACCAACGTGCCGGCCTCCGCCTCCGCCCGGATCTCCTCGCGCGTGAACCAGCGCGCGTGGCTGATCTCGTCGCCGTCGACGCTGATGTCGGTCGTGCGTGCCCGCGCGAAGAAGCCGACCATCAGGCTCGCGGGGAACGGCCAGGGCTGGTTGCCGAAGTAGGTCACCTCCCCCACCTCGATGCCGACCTCCTCGGCGACCTCGCGCGCGACCGCGTGCTCGAGGGACTCGCCGGGCTCCACGAAGCCGGCCAGGGTCGAGTAGCGCCCCTCCGGCCAGTGCGGCTGCCGGCCGAGCAGGCAGCGGTCCTCGTCGTCGGTGACGACCATGATCACTGCGGGGTCGGTGCGCGGGAACTGCTGCCGTCCGCACTGCCTGCAGACCTTCAGGTGACCGGCGTCGCGGACCTCGAGCCGGCCCCCGCAGCGCGGGCAGTGCAGGTTCCTGCGGTGCCACTCCCCGAGCGCGACCGCGTGCACCAATAGCGCGGCCTCGTCCTCGTCCAGCCTCTGGATGAGCCCGCGCAGCACCTCCCCGCGCAAGCCTGCGGGCACCTCGTCGACCAGCACGGCGAACCGGACCGACCCGCTCTCCGGGTCCTGGCCGAGCAGGATGCGGGTGCCGGCGGGGGCGTCGGCCGGCGGAACCCAGCGCACCGTGCTGGCCTGCTCCTCGGTGTCCGGGACCAGCGGGCGGCCGCCGTCGAGCAGGAGCACCCGCGTGGTCGGGTCCTCCCACGCCCGGCTCAGCCACGCCTCGTCGGTGCGGTGCAGCGCGACCCGCTCGTGCGCGTGCATCGACAGCGCGATCGGGGCGATGTGGGGGTACGAGGACAGCAGGTCGGCTCGGGCGAGCCGGGGCGAACCGGTCACGCCACGACCCTACGGCCGTCCCCCTTCCCTCCCGGCCCCTAGGGTGTCCGCCGTGAGCACGCACATCGGCGCCGACGCCGGACAGATCGCCCCCCACGTCCTGATGCCCGGCGACCCGCTGCGCGCGAAGTGGATCGCCGAGTCCTTCTTCGAGGACGCCGAGTGCTACTCGCAGGTGCGCGGGATGCTCGGCTACACCGGCACCTACCGCGGCGAGCGTGTGTCCGTGCAGGGCTCGGGCATGGGCCTGCCGTCGCTGTCGATCTACGCCACCGAGCTGCTCCGGGAGTACGACGTACGCACGATCGTGCGTGTCGGCTCCTGCGGCGCGCTCACCGAGCGGCTCCGGCTGCGCGACCTGGTGATCGCGCAGGGCGCGTGCACGGACTCGTCGATGAACCGGATCCGTTTCGAGGGCTACGACTACGCGCCGATCGCCGACTACGGGCTGCTCCGGGCCGCCCACGACAGCGCGCTCTCGCGCGATCTGCCGGTCGACACCCACGTCGGACTGATCTTCTCGAGTGACTCCTTCTACCACCCGCGGCCCGAGCTGGCCGCGCGGATGGTCGGCTACGGCGTGCTCGCCGTCGAGATGGAGGCCAGCGCGCTCTACACCCTGGCCGCTCAGTACGGCGCCCGGGCGCTCGCGATCTGCACGGTCTCCGACCACATCGTCACCGGCGAGGAGACGTCCTCGCAGGAGCGCGAGCAGACCTTCGGCGACATGGTGGAGATCGCGCTGGACGCGATGCTCGCCCAGCCCGCACCCGTGCGCTGAGGGTCCGCCGGCGGCCCGCTGAGGGTTCGGCGAGAGGTCACTTGTGTCGCGACACGCCGCCCACTGCGCTGAATAACTGACTCCTCGGCGTTGAGCCCCACGGGCGAGAAACCATTGCGGCTAGGGGTGGCCGAGGAGGGACTCGAGGGCGGCGCGGTCGGGGAGGTCGGACGCGGGCGGGACGACGAGACGGTCGGAGCGGACGTAGTAGAAGCCGACCTTGACGGCGGCGGGGTCGACGCCGCGGAGCTCGGCCCAGGCGACCCGGTAGACGGCGAGCTGGAGCGGGTCGGCGGTCTCGTGGCGGTTGGTCTTCCAGTCGACGACGAGGTACGAGCCGTCGGGCTCGCGGTAGACCGCGTCGATGCGGCCGCGGACGACCTGGCCGGCGAGCACGAGCGCGAACGGCGGCTCGATGGCCTCGGGGACGCGGTCGGCGAACTGGCCGTGCTCGAACTTCTCGATCAGCGCAGTCAGGTCGGCGTCGTCGTCGATCTCGGCGTCGCCGCGACCCGGGAGCTCGTCGGGGTCGAGCAGCAGCTGCTGCCCGAAGCGGGCCTCGACCCAGGCGTGGAAGCGCGTGCCGAAGCGTGCCGCGGCCGACGGCTTGCGCGGCATCGGCCGGGCGAGCGTGGCCGCGAACTGGGCCGGGTCGTCGCGCAGCCGGGCGAGCGCGGTGGCGGACAGGCTGGAGGGGAGCGGCACCTCGACGAGGTCGCTGCGGTCGCGGCGGGCCTCCTCGAGCAGGCGGTCCATCTCGGCGTCCCACTCCTGGACGCGCTGCAGCTCGAGCATGTCGAGCCCCTCGTCGTCGAGGTCGGACGGATCGGTGCCGGGCGGCAGCGCGTCGAGCTCGGCGAGGGCGGCCTCGACGCGCTCGGCCGCCGCACGACGGCGTGCGGTCTCGGCGGTCTGGTGGTCGATCGGCCACGGCAGGTCGACGACGCGCTCGGCGTAGGGGTTGGTAGATCCCTTCGGCGGCTTCTCCCGCCACATCTCGGCCTCGTCGCCCCAGGAGGCGAGGGCTTCGCGGGTGCGGACTTGGAACTCCGACGGCCCGGCGGGCGTCTTGTTGGTCGGCGACCAGACGTAGGACGAGACCACGAGCTCGTGCCGCGCGCGGGTCCAGGCGACGTACGCCAGCCGGCGCTCCTCGAACGCCTCGTAGGCCTTGGCGTCGGTGTTCAGCTGGTTGAGGTCGTCGGGCGTGTGGCCGCGGAGCTGGGGCAGGTCGTCGCGGTCGCCGCGCAGCTCGGTCGGCAGCACCGCCGGGCTGGTCACCCACTTGGTGCGCGACTGCGAGGACGGGAACTTCCGCTCCGCGACGCCGACCAGGAACACCACGTCCCACTCCAGGCCCTTGGCCCGGTGGACGGTGAGGAGCTTGACGGAGTCGGCCTCGGTCGGGGTCGCCACGTCGAGGCCGTTGCCGAACTCGTCCTCGGCCTCGAGCCAGGCCAGC
>DASURB010000140.1:0-16210 GCA_036280235.1 Nocardioides sp. | reverse complement strand
CCCGCGGGCTCGCCGCCGCGATGGGGCTGTACGTCGCCGGCAACTCGCTCGGCGGGGTCGGCGGACGTCTCGTCACCTCCGGCCTCGGCGACCTCGTCTCGTGGCGCTGGGCGGTCGCCGGGCTGGCGCTGGTCGCGCTGGTGGCCGCGGTCGCTGCCTGGTGGCTGATGCCCGAGCCGTTGCCCGCCCGGCCAGAGCGGAAGGCGGACGGGGCGGGGTTCGCGCGCCTGCTCCGCGACCCGGCCGTCTGGGCCGTCCTGACCGTGCCGTTCGTGCTGATGGGCGGCTTCGTCGCCACCTTCAACTACCTGACCTACCGCCTTGTTGGGCCGCCGTTCGGGCTGCCGGCCGCGGTGGCAGGCCTGGTGTTCCTGACCTACCTGTCGGGCTCGGCGTCGTCGGCGACGGCCGGCTCGTTCGCGGGCCGGGTCGGGCGCGGTCCGGTGCTGATCGGCGCGCTGGCCGTCATGGGCCTGGGCCTCGCGCTGACCTGGCCGGACCGCGTCGACACCGTGGTCGTCGGGCTGGTGCTGTTCACCGCCGGGTTCTTCGCCGCCCACGCGGTCGCGAGCGGGTGGGCTCCGGTGGTCGGGGCGGTGTCGCCGTCGCGGGCGAGCGGGCTGTACGTGGCGGCGTACTACGCGGGCTCGAGCGTGCTCGGCTCGCTCACCGGACTGGCCTGGGACGGGGCCGGCTGGCCGGGCGTGGCCGCCACCGTGGGTGGGCTGGTCGTGACGGCCGCGGTCGCCGCGACGTACGTCTGGCGGGTCAGCGCCCGCGCATGTTCTGCCGCGCGCCCTTGAGGTTGGTCGGCATCGGGCCCTTGGGCAGCGGGATGTTCGAGCGGTTGGCGTCGAGCGCCCGGAGCCGCGAGAGCACGTCGGTCATCTGCGCGCCCTTGATGTTGCGGCCGAGCTTCTGGACGTGACGGCTCAGCTTGGGGATCGGCACCGCGCCCGGGACCTTCGACGGGTCGCCCACGATCACCTCGTGGATCGGGACCTCGGAGACCACACGCTCGTGCTTGCGGCGCTCGTTGGCCAGCAGCGAGCGCAGCCGGTTGGGGTTGCCCTCGCCGATCAGCACGATGCCGGGCGGGCCGACGACGCGGTGCACGATGTCCTGGTTCTTGTTGAACGCGATCGCCGGGTCGGTCTTCCAGCCGCGACGCAGCAGGCTGAGCGCGGCCGCAGCGGCGCCGGGCTGCCCCTCGATCTGGGCGTAGGCGGCCTTCTGCGCGCGTCGGCCGAACACGATCATCACGGCGAGCAGGCCGACCATCACCGCGGTGATGACGTCGAGGATCCAGCCGCCGGGCAGGAAGAAGAACAGCAGGTAGCCCAGCGCCGCGGCGACAACGAAGACGCCGAGGAGGATCAGCCCGATCTTGGGGTCGGACTGCTTGGTCATCCGGTAGCTGGCGGCGATCTGCTTGATGCGGCCCTGCTTCGCCGGGTCGTTGCTGTCCTTCTTGGCCATCGCCTTCGGTGCCTCTCAGCGGTCTCGGTCGGTCGTGCCCGTCGGACGACGGGTGCTCGAGCCTGTCGAGACCACGGTGTTCATGTGTACGGGTCGGGAGCGCGGGTCAGTGTACGGCGCCGCCGACCGGGAGCGCGTCGCCCTCCGGCTCCCGGCCCTCACGCCGCGCGATGGCCTGCTGGTAGAGCCGGCCGGCGCGGTACGACGAGCGCACCAGCGGACCGGACATGACGCCGGCGAACCCGATCTCGTCGGCCTCCTGCTTGAGCTCCACGAACTCCTCGGGCTTCACCCAGCGCTCGACGGGGTGGTGCCGCAGCGAAGGGCGGAGGTACTGGGTGATCGTGACCAGCTCGCAGCCGGCGTCGTGGAGGTCGCGCAGCGCCTGCGAGATCTCCTCACGGGTCTCGCCCATGCCCAGGATCAGGTTGGACTTGGTGACCAGGCCGAAGTCGCGGGCGGCGGTGAGGACGCCGAGCGACCGGTCGTAGCGGAACGCGGGCCGGATCCGCTTGAAGATGCGCGGCACCGTCTCGACGTTGTGAGCGAGCACCTCGGGCCGGGACTCGAAGACCTCCCGGAGGAGGTCGGGCTTGCCGTTGAAGTCGGGGATGAGGTTCTCAACCCCGGTGCCCGGGTTGAGCTCGTGGATGGCCCGGACGGTCTCGGCGTACAGCCAGGCACCGCCGTCGGGCAGGTCGTCGCGGGCGACACCGGTGATCGTCGCGTAGCGCAGGCCCATCGTGCGGACCGACTCGGCGACCCGGCGCGGCTCGTCACGGTCGAGCGGCTCCGGCTTGCCGGTGTCGATCTGGCAGAAGTCGCAGCGCCGGGTGCACTGGTCGCCGCCGATGAGGAACGTCGCCTCCCGGTCCTCCCAGCACTCGAAGATGTTGGGGCAGCCGGCCTCCTGGCACACCGTGTGCAGGCCCTCGGACTTCACCAGCCCCTGCAGCTCCTTGTACTGCGGGCCCATCTTCGCGCGCGTTTTGATCCACTCGGGCTTGCGCTCGATCGGGGTCTCGCTGTTGCGCACCTCGAGGCGCAGCAGCCGCCGACCTTCGGGGGCCACGGCGCCGCCGGATGTGGCGTCGGTCGTGGGCTGGGTGGGTGCCTGGGTCACCCGGCCATGCTACGCCGGAGCCCAACCGCGCCCGGCCCGGCCTCGGCCCCAGCCAGGCTGCGTCAGTCGACGTCTCTACGCAGGAACACCAGCCAGGACACGAGGAGCGTGAGCAGCAGGACGCCGCCGAGGTACGCCGCCCCGTGGCCCAGCGACAGCTCGTACGAACGCTGGCAGCCCTCGAACCCGGGCCGGCACGGCAGGTTGTCGTCGAACACCCGGGCGCCGTCGTGGATCCAGGCCAGCGCGTTGTTGGCCAGGCTCCACTCGCCGGCGCGCTGGAACGGCAGCGCGAACACCAGCGCCTCACCGCCCACGACGTACGCGAAGAGGACCGCGACAGTGCCGACGGTACGTCGCAGCGCCATCGTGAGCGCGTAGCCGCCGAGCCCGCCGCACGCGGCGATCACGATGCCGCGCAGCGCGGTCCAGCGGACGTCCCAGAGCACCCGGTCCGGGGTGCTGATGTCGCGCGCGTCGGCCACCAGCGACAGCACCAGCCAGAAGCCCGCGACGAGGACGGTGGCGGCGACGAGGCCGGCGACGAGCACGGCGAGCCCCTTCGCCGCCCACACCGCCGAGCGGCGCGGCACGAACAGCAGCTGGTTGACCATCGACCCGGTCGCCCAGTCCGAGCCGGCGAACGTCGCGCCGGCGATCACCAGCAGCGAGGTGACGACCACGATCACCGCGGTGCCGCGGCCGTGCACGACCTGGGCGAGGTCGAGCGTGGCGCGGGGGAGGAAGTTCTCCAGGCGCGGCACCAGGAACTCCTCGCACTGGTCCGCGGTGGTGTCCGGGCCGAAGAACGCCTCGGGGTTGTCGCGGCAGTCCGTGACGTCCTCGCGCAGCTGCGGGTCGTCCAGGGCCTGCTCGAGCTGCAGCTCGGCGCGGGCCTGCTCGGCGGCGGTGGCCGGACGGGTGTCCCACAGCGCGGTCGCGGCGAGCAGCACGGTGAGCAGTGCCGCGACGAGCAGGAGCATGGCGACCGCGCGGCGGGAGCGGTAGCGGTCGAGCTCGACGGCGAGCAGCCTCATCGCTCCTCCTCCCGCTCGGTGTCGACTCTGTCGTCGAGGTCGCCGGGAACCGGCCCGCCACCGAGCGACGCGTCGCGGGTCAGCTGGAGGAAGACCTCCTCGAGGTCGCCGCGGACCGGGGTCAGGCCGCGGACGTAGAGCCCGTGGCGCGCCAGCACGCGCGTGATGTCCTCCGGGTGCTCCGCGCCCTCGACGTCGAGGTGGTCCCCGGCGCGGGTGACCCGGTAGCCCGCGCCCGCGAGATGCCCGGTGGCGGCGTCCGGATTGGCGACCCACACCCGCACGACCGACAGCGTGTTGTCGCCGACGAGCTCGTCGACGCGGCCGGAGGCGAGCAGCCGGCCGTTGCCGATGATCGACACCGAGTCGCAGACCTGCTGCACCTCGGCGAGGTTGTGCGAGCTCAACAGCACGGTCACGCCGCTCTCGCCGAGCCCGCGGATCATCTCGCGGATGTCGCGGATCCCTCCCGGGTCGAGGCCGTTCGTGGGCTCGTCGAGGATCAGCAGGTCGGGCGACTTCAGCAGCGTCGCCGCGATCGCGAGGCGCTGCCGCATGCCGAGCGAGTAGCCGCCGTACCGGTCCCGGTCACGCCCCTCGAGCCCCACCCGGCGGATCGCCTCGTCGACGACGGCGGTGGGAATGCCGAGCGGGCGGGCCAGCAGCTGGAGGTTCTTGCGGCCCGAGAACGTCGGGACGAACGTCGGCTCTTCGACCACGGCGCCGATCCGGTCCATCACCGCGGGCAGCCGCGCGGGCACCGACTCGCCGAACAGCCGCATCTCGCCGCGGCTGGCCCGCGCCAGCCCGAGCAGCAGCCGGATCGTCGTGGTCTTGCCCGAGCCGTTGGGTCCGAGGAACCCGTGCACGCCGCCGGCGGGGACGACCAGGTCGAGGTCGTCCACGGCGACCACGCGCCGTCCGACGCGGGTGCGGTACACCTTGCGCAGGCCGGCGGTCTCGATGACCGCGGTCGGGTCGGCTGTCGCACTCACCCGTCCACCCTGGCGCACGGCCCTGCGCCGGGTCACATCGACACGCCCCTCGCCGCCTCGGCGGGCGGTCAGTGCAGCCCGGACTCCCTCGCCCGCACGATCGCCTCCGCGCGGTCGGCCACGCGCAGCTTGGCCAGGATGTTCGAGACGTGGTTGCGCACGGTCTTGTCGCTGATCTCCAGCTCGCGGGCGATCACCGCGTTGGTCTGGTGAGCAGCCATCCGGCGCAGCACCTCGAGCTCGCGGTCGGTGAGGTCGTCGAACGGTCGGCTCGGAACCGCGGTACGGCGGGCGTGGTCGAAGAGCCGGGCGATGCGCGCGGCCACCGCGGGACCGAACACCGCCTCGCCGGACGCCACCGCCCGGATCGACCGGAGCAGCTCGGTCCGTGAGGCGCCCTTGACCACGTAGCCGCGCGCACCCGCCGCGAGCGCCGCCGTCATCGCCTCGTCGTCCGACCGGAGGGTGAGCGCGATGACGCCGACGTGGGGTGCGGCGGAGGTGAGCCGTCGGGTGGCCTCGAGCCCGTCGGTGCCGGGCATGGTGAGGTCCATCAGCACGACGTCGGGGTGATGCTCGAGCGCGAGCCGCAGCCCGGCATCGCCGTCCGGAGCCTCGCCGACCACCTCGATGTCCGGCTCGGCGGCGAGCATCGAGATCAGCCCGTCGCGGAACGACTCACTGTCGTCGACCACGAGCACCTTCATGCCGGGCTCCCTTCGGCGGCGGCCAGCTCGACCACCGGTGCTTCGTCGTACTCGCTCGCCGGGCCGTCCAGGGGCAGCCGGGCGATGACCAGCGTCCCGCCACCGGGCGAGGTCCGGACGTCGCACTCGCCGCCGATCTCGGCGGCGCGCTCGCGCATCGTGGTGAGCCCGGCGCCCCGGCGTCCGTTCGCTCCGTTCGAAGCGTCGCGGTCGAGGCCTGGTCCGTCGTCCTGGACGACGATGACGAGGCTGTCGCCCGACACCTCGACCGTTACGTGGCAGTCGCTGCCGCGGGCGTGCCGTAGCGCGTTGGAGACGGCCTCGCCGACGATGTGCCACGCCGCGACCTCGACCGCGGCCCGCATCCGGGGGAGTCGTTCGGGCAGCTCGAGCCGGACGTCCTCGGAGAGCTGACGGACCCGGTTGCGCAGCGCCACCGCGAGCCCGTCGTCGTCGAGGGTGGGCGGCCGCAGCCCGTCGACCACGCGACGTACCTCCTCCAGCGCGGTGCCCGCCTCGGCGACGGCGCGGTCGAGCAGGCGGCGGGCGGTGTCGGCGTCGTGACCGAGGAGGTCGCGCGCGGTCTCCAGCCGCAGCACCTGGCCGGCGAGGACCGGACCGAGACCGTCGTGCAGATCCCGGCGGAGTCGGCGGCGCTCCTCCTCGCGCGCGGTGACGATGGCATCCCGGCTGGCCTGGAGCTCGGCGGCGAGGCGGCGGGCGGCGGTCTGCTGGCGTACGGCGTGCACCGCGAGCGCCACCGAGCGTGCGAGCTCGTCGAGCAGTCGGCGATCGGTGGCGTCGAAGTCCTCGCCGCCGCGCCGCTCCACGACGAGCTCGCCGATCTCCTCGCCCTGGTGGCGCAAGGTGGTACGCCAGGCGTCGTCGTGCGGCGTCGCGCCGTCCACCGCGTCGACCCCGCTACCCACCACGGCGGCGCCCGGCGAGCGGACCGCCTCGCGCACCGCGGACAGCACGGCGACCAGGGCCGACTCGGGGCTCAGCGCCTCGTCGAGCCGCCGGGAGAGCCGGACCACGGCGCCGGCGGCGTCGTCGCGGTCGCCGAGGGCGATCCGGCCGACCCAGCGGCTCGCGGTACGGCGGACGGGGTCGACCGCCAGCGCCACCAGCAGCGCGCCGATCGTGGTGGCGGCCGGGCCGCTGTCGTCGAGCACCAGCGTGGCGACAGTGACCACGGCGGCGTACCCGATCACCAGGACCGCGGACACCGCGGTCACCAGCAGCGCACGGCGCAACACGGTCGGCGTGTCCCAGAGCCCGCGGCGCAGCGTCGCCGTCGCGACGGCCAGCGGGAGCACCGCGAAGCCCAGCGTGAAGAGCGAGAACCCGAGCAGCTCGACCCACAGCACCGCGACACCCTCGCGCGGCGACAGCGGCTCCAGCAGCCCGGTCGCGACGAAGCACGTCGCCAGCACCAGCAGGGCGGCGCCGACGCTGCGGGTCTGTTGCTGCTCCTCCGGGGTGGACACTCGGCGGTAGCGGTAGGTGACGGCGTAGATCATCGTGCCGACGACCGTGAGCCCGAGTGCGGACTCCGCCACCGAGCTCCACGGCGCGGGCAGCAGCCCTGGCACGGACAGGCCGGCGGAGGCGAACGTCGTCTCCACAACCATGACGAGCGCGACCCAGCGCGTCCACCGGGGAACGAACCGGCCGTTCGGGAACAGGTAGGCGAGCAGGAAGAAGCCGACGAACCCGTAGAGCACGAACACGAAACCGACCGCGTCGTACGCCGCCCACCGGCCCTCCAGCGCGTCCATGAAAGCCGGCCAGCCCAGGCCGTGCGCCAGCAGGATCGTCGCGACGAACAGCGCCGCTGGGTCGTCCGGCCGGCGCAGGTGCACGACAACGGAGGCGCCCACGGCCGCGACCGTGTAGAGAAGGCCCATCGCGAGCATCACCGCCGCCAGGACGTGCGGGTCCCAGCCGACGGTCGCGAGGGCCCGCTGGAACGCCCCAGAATCGGTGAACTCGGCCCGGCTGCCGTCGGCGAACTCGCCGAGCGCAGCGGGAAGGGCGACGAGGTACATCGCCGCCCCTACCGTCGCGAGCGTCCACCACACCGCGCGGGTCACGACGAGTGACCAGGCGCGCCGCTCGTTCATCACGGCATTAGACCATCGCGGTCGCGGGCCTGGAGGCGGTTTCGGACCGGTCGGTTCGCCCGCCCCCCAGCGCCCAGCCGATCCAGGAGATGCCGAGGAAGCAGACCGAGAGCGCGACCGCCTCGCCGTACGCGAAGTCCACCGGGGCGAAGATCAGGAGCGGGCCGAGCGCCACCATCGCCGCGGCCGGGCGGGGGAGTACCTTGGCCCGCCAGGTGACGAACCCGAGGAAGACCAGGCCGAGGTTGGTGCCGGCGAGGCCGTAGACGAACAGGCCGCCCGCCAGCGCCGTCGCGGTCTCGAACTCGGCCTCAGACCCTAGGCCCAGTCCGGGCTGGGCGGCCGCGAAGACCAGAGAGCCGATCTCGAGGATCGGCAGCGCGGTGAACACGAGGACGAACGCGACGAGCCCGGCCCACCGGGCCCGGTCCGCCTGGGCGGCGTACCACCCGGGCAGGCCGAGCATCACGGTCACGACCCCAAGGACGCCGGTGACGATCGCGGCGGCGACGAGCCCCCCGGAAGTGGCGTCGCCCGCGGCGTCGCGGAGCCAGTAGGACAGCGACCAAGCGAGGCCGCCGGTCACAAGTGCCGCGCCGGCGAGGCGGTTGGTTGGAGGGATGGACATCTGCAGCTCCTTCGCACGGGTGTGTCGGAGCCGCAACGGTGTCGCGGGGATGTCCCGGGACGCATCGGCGGATGTCCCGGGCGAACCGGGACCTATCGGAGGGCCGCCGCCGGGTCGATCAGCTTCACGCGGCCCGGCTCCGGCTTCGCCGGGTAGTCAGGGGTCGGGTCGTAGGGCTCCCAGGCGAGGTACCTGCGCAGGTGCTTCTCGGCCACCGGCGCGACCTCCTCGACGGTGACGTCGCGGCCGAGCTCCTTGCTCAGCGACGTGACGCCGGCGTCGGAGATGCCGCAGGGCACGAACGTGTCGTACCAGGCGAGGTCCACGTCGCAGTTGAGCGCGAAGCCGTGCATGGTCACGCCGCGGCTGACCCGGATTCCGATCGCGCCGATCTTGCGCTCCGGGCCGCGGTCGTCCTCGGCGAGCCAGGCGCCGCTGCGTCCGGGCACGCGGGCGGTCTCGACGCCGAAGTCGCGGCAGGTGGCGATCAGCGCCTCCTCGATGCGACGTACGTAGTCGACGACCAGCACGTGGTCGGGGAGCCGCACGATCGGGTAGCCGACGAGCTGTCCGGGGCCGTGGAAGGTGATCTTGCCGCCGCGGTCCACGTCGATGACCGGGGCGCCGGGCACGACCGGGCGCTCATGGTCGTCGGTGCGCTTGCCGGCGGTGTAGACCGGCGGGTGCTCGAGGAGGAGCACGACCTCGGGGCCGCCGTCGACGGCGCCGGCGTGGACCTCGCGCTGGAGCTCCCACGCGGCGACGTACTCGATCGCCTCGTCACCGAACCCGACCACCCGGAACTCCAGATCGCTCACGGCACCGAGGGTACGCCGCCCGTACCGAGGGACTCTCGTGCGTCCGCCCCCGCGATGCCGGACAATGAGACCCCGCAGTCCGGCGGCCCGAGGAGGACGCGCGATGCCCGAGCACGCCACGCACGCCCACCGGCGGTCTCGGTCGCGGCGCTGGATCCTGCCGGTCCTCGTCGTCCTGGTGTGGCTCTTCGTCGGCGGACCGCTCGGCTCGTTCGCCGGCAAGCTCGCCGAGGTGCAGGAGAACGACAACGCCGCCTTCCTGCCGCAGAGCGCGGAGTCGACGAAGGTGCTCGACGCGTTCCTGGAGTTCACCGGCCAGGAGACGATCCCCGCCACCGCGGTGTTCGAGCGCGAGGGCGGGCTCACCGGGGACGACCGGGCCGCGATCGAGGACTACGCGCGGGAGCTCGCCGATGTGGAGAACGTCGACGCGGAGGGCGTCCAGCCCCAGTACTCCGAGGACGGCACGGCTGCCCAGATCGTCGTCCAGGTCGTCAGCAGCGACGGCGACGTCATCTTGAGCACGATCGGCGAGCTGCGCGACGTACTGGCCGACCCGCCCGACGGGCTCACCGCGCTGATCGGCGGCCCGGCCGGCGTGCTCGGTGACTTCATCGAAGCCTTCGGCGCCATCGACGGCATCCTGCTCCTCGTCGCCGGTGTCGCCGTGCTGCTGATCCTGCTGCTGGTGTACCGGTCGCCGATCCTGCCTCTGGTGGTCGTGCTCGGCGCGCTGCTGTCCCTCGGCGTGGCGGCGGCCGTGATCTACGCGCTCGCGAGCAACGACGTGCTCGACCTCAACGGCCAGAGCCAGGGCATCCTGTTCATCCTCGCTATCGGCGCCTCCACCGACTACGCCCTGCTGATCGTGGCGCGGTTCCGCGAGGAGCTGCGCGACGTGGAGTCGAAGTACGACGCGATGGCGCAGGCCTACCGGCGCTCGTTCGAGCCGATCCTCGCCTCCGGTCTCACGGTGATCCTGGGCCTGCTCTGCCTGCTGCTCTCCGACCTGTCCAGCCTGCGCGGGCTCGGTCCGGTGGGGGCGTTCGGCATCGCGTTCGCCATGCTCGCCGCGCTCAGCTTCGTACCGGCCGCCCTGGTGCTGCTCGGACGCGCGGCGTACTGGCCGTTCCGCCCCGCCTTCGGCTCCGAGCACCCGGACGCCCGTGGCGTGTGGGGCCGCGTCGCCCGTCTGGTCGGCCGGCACACTCGCGCGGTCTGGGTGGTCACGTTCGTCGTGCTCGCGGGCTTCGCGGCGTTCCTGCCGACGCTGAAGGAGGACCCGGTCCCGCAGACCGACGCGTTCCTCACCGAGGTCGACTCGGTCCGGGCCCAAGACATCCTCGACCGGCACTTCGCCAACGACAGCGCGAACCCGGTGATCGTCGTGACGCCGGAGGACAAGCTGCAGGACACCCTGCGCATCGTCGGCTCACACGAGGGGATCGCGGCGAACGGCACGAGCTACCTGCCCGAGGGACTGCCCGGCCCGGACGGTCCTCCTCCGCCGAAGATCGTCGACGGCCGCGCGATCGTCATCGCCACGCTGTCCGACCCCGCCGAGTCGGCGGCCGCCATGCAGACGATCCGCGACCTGCGCAGCGACCTCGACGAGGTGGGTACCGAGGTGCAGGTCGGCGGCGGTACGGCGATCCTGCTCGACTCCCGCGACACGACCGACGCCGACCGGACGAGGGTGATCCCGGCGATCCTGGGGGTCATCTTCGTGGTGCTCGCGCTGCTGCTGCGGTCCCTGGCCGCGCCGTTCCTGCTGCTGGTCGCCAACGTGCTGTCCTTCGGCGCGACGATGGGTGTCTCCGCGATCCTGTTCAACCACGTGTTCGGCTTCCCGTCGACCGACCCGGCCGTGATGCTGATCGGGTTCGTGTTCCTCGTGGCGCTCGGGATCGACTACTCGATCTTCCTGATGACGCGCGTGCGCGAGGAGTCCGCCCGGCAGGGCACCCACCCCGGCGTGCTGAAGGGCCTCTCGGTGACCGGCGGCGTGATCACCTCCGCTGGCGTGGTGCTCGCCGCGACCTTCGCCGCGCTGAGCGTGATCCCGATCCTGTTCCTGGCGCAGATCTCGTTCATCGTGTCGTTCGGCGTCTTGCTGGACACGCTGGTCGTCCGGTCGCTGCTGGTGCCGGCGCTCAGCTACGACCTCGGCCCGCGGATCTGGTGGCCGTCGAGGCTGTGGCACACGCCCGACCACGCCGACCGCGCGACCGCCGAGATGCTGCACGTCGGCGAGGCCGACGGGGTCCAGGTGCCGCGCGACTGACGGGTGGTCGGGCCGGGTTCGGGTGGTCGAGCCTGTCGAGACCGCGTGGGGGCCGGCCCTGTGGATGACGGCCGACGACCGTCGGCGGATTCCGCAACCCTGGACCCATGCCCGAAGTCTCCGGACGTCACGTCCGCCCACGCCGGTCCTGGTGGCCCGGCGTGCTGGCCGTGGCTGTGCTGCTGGCCGGGGTCGCCGGGCTGCTGGTGCAACGCTCCGTGGCGGCTCCGCACCCGGCCTCGCCACCGGCCGCGGTGCCGGTCAGTGCGCCGACCGGCGATGCCGTCGAGGCCGTCGAGGCCGTCGAGGCCGCCGCGGTGCTGCGGAAGTGGGACGCCGCGCGGGCGGCGGCGTGGGCGGCCGGGTCGGTGTCCGCCCTCCGCCGGCTGTACGTCGGAGGGGCAGGCGAGCGCGACGTCGGGCTCCTACGCGACTACCGCCGACAAGGCCTCGTGGTCGACGGGCTGCGCATGCAGGTGCTGCGGCTCGACGTGCTGCGGCACCGGCCGGGGGAGTGGCGGCTGCGCGTCACCGACCGGGTCGCGGGCGGGGTCGTGGCCGACCGGGACGGCCACCGCCGACCGCTCCCGCGCGACCAGGCCACCACGCGCGAGGTGGTGCTGGTCCGCGGCGCCACCGGGTGGCGGGTGTCGGAGGTGGTGCCGCTGGAGAGCTAGACCCGGCCCGACTGGATCCGGCCCGGCTAGATTCGGCCCGGCTAGATTCGGCCCAGGGCCGACAACAGCCGCGACTCCAGTGTCGGGTGCTCGAACTCGAAGCCCTCGTCGAGCAGCCGTGCGGGCTCCACCCGCGCCGACCCGAGCAGCTCGCTGGACACGTCACGCAGCAGCGCCTTGATCGCAAAGGCCGGTGCCCGCACGAGCTTCGGCCGGTGCAGCAGCGCGGCGAGACGTTCGGTGAACTCCGCCTGCGTCGTCTGGTTCGGCGCGGTGAGGTTGTAGGCGCCGGACGCGCCGTCATTCTCGGCCAGCCAGGTGGCTGCGCTTAGCCAGTCGACGAGCGAGATCGTAGAGAAGTACTGCTCGCCGCTGCCGATCGGGCCGCCCACCCCGGCCTTGAACTGCAGCAGCATCGGCTTCAGCGCCCCGCCGCTCCGGTCGAGCACGACGCCCGACCGCATCACGACGACGCGTGCGCCGGCGGCGGCCGCGGGCTCGGTGCTCTGCTGCCACACGCGCGTCACCTCGCCCATGAAGGTGTCCGCGTCGGTCGGGGTGCGCTCGGTGACGACCGCGTCCGCCCGGTCGCCGTAGCCGGCGATGCCGTTCTGGGCCAGGAACGCCGGTTTGCGATCGGAGGCGGCGATCGCGTCGGCGAGCGTGCGGGTGGTCGCGGTGCGGCTGGACACGAAGGTGCGCTTGTAGGACTCGGTCCACGGGAAGTGCGCGAGGTTGGCGCCCGAGAGGCAGGCCACGACGTCGGCGGACTCGATCACCGAGCGGTCGACTGTGCCCTGGTGCGGGTCCCACGACGACTCGTTTGCCGACATGGCCTCGCCGCGCACCAGCCGCACGACCTCGTGCCCCTCGCGAGCGAGGTGGTCGCGCCACGCCGTACCCAGGAAGCCGGAGGCGCCGGCCAGGACGAGTCTCATGGCTGGACCCTAGCCAGACGGTGGGATCCCGAAACGCGTCGTGCGCGCGACCCCTCCTCGGGGGGGGGCGTCGCGCGCCCGACGGGTGATGCGGTGACCGGTGCGGCTCAGACCTCGAACTGGCCGGACTCGAGCCGCTGCTTCACGTCGCTGAGGAAGCGCGCGGCGTCGGCGCCGTCGACCAGGCGGTGGTCGTAGGTGAGCGCCAAGTAGCACATGTTGCGGACCGCGATCGTCTCGCCGAGGTTCGGGTCGTCGATCACGACGGGCCGCTTCACGACCGTGCCGGTGCCGAGGATGGCGACCTGCGGCTGGTTGATGATCGGCGTGTCGAACAGCGCGCCTCGGCTGCCGGTGTTGGTCAGCGTGAACGTGCCGCCGGACAGCTCGTCCGGGCCGATCTTGTTGCTGCGGGTGCGCTCGGCGACGTCGGCGATCTTGCGGGCGAGCCCGGCGATGGACAGGTCGCCGGCGTCCTTGATCACCGGGACCAGCAGGCCCTTCTCGGTGTCGACCGCGATGCCGAGGGCCTCGTAGTCGTAGTAGGTGACCTCGCCCTTCTCGGTGTCGATCGACGCGTTGAGCGACGGGTGCTGCTTGAGCGCGTCGACGGTCGCCTTGGCGAAGAACGGCATGAACGACAGCTTCACGCCCTCACGCGCGGCGAACTCGGCCTTCACGGCGTCGCGCAGCCGCGCGATCGCGGTGACGTCGACCTCGACGACCGTGGTGAGCTGCGCGGAGGTCTGCAGCGACTCGACCATGCGCTTGGCGATCACCTTGCGCAGCCGGCTCAGCGGCTCGGTCCTGCCGCGCAGCGGGCTCGGCGTGGTCGGGGCGGGCGCCGCGGCCTGGCCGCCGGCGGGAGCGGCAGCGGCGGCCGGCGCCGCAGCAGGCTCCGGCTGGGCCTTCGCCGCGGCAGCGGCGTCGAGCACGTCCTGCTTGCGGATGCGGCCACCGACGCCGGTGCCCTTCACGGTGGACAGGTCCACGCCGTGCTCGGCCGCCATCTTGCGGACCAGCGGCGTGACGTAGGCACCCTCGGCGCCGCCGTCGGCGTCCGCGGCGGCGCGCGGAGCGGCCTGCGGAGCGGCCTGTGGGGCGGCCTGCGGCTCCGGCTTCGCCTCGGCCTGCGGCGCCGCCTGTGCGGGCTGCGCGGGCTGTTCAGGGGCGGGCTGCGGTGCCGGCTCGGGCGCCGCCGTCTGGGTGGACGCCTGCGGGGCACCGTCGCTCTGGTCGGACTCGTCGGCGGCCTTCGGGGCGGGCTCGGGCTCCGGCTCGGGTGCCTTCTCCTCGGCGGGGGCCGGCGCGGGCTCGCCACCACCGGACGGGGCGGCGTCGCCGGAGCCGACGATGGCCAGCTCGGCACCGACCTCGACGGTCTCGTCCTCCTGCACCTTGATCTCGAGCAGCGTGCCGGCGACCGGCGAGGGGATCTCGGTGTCCACCTTGTCGGTGGAGACCTCGAGCAGCGGCTCGTCGACGGCGACCTCGTCGCCGACCTGCTTGAGCCAGCGGGTGACGGTGCCCTCGGTGACGGACTCGCCCAGCGCGGGCAGCGTCACCGGAGTGCCGGAGCCACCGCCCGTGCCACCGGACTGCCCGGCCGCGTTGGAGGACGCCTGCTCGGGCGCGGTGTCGGCGGAGCCCTGCGGGGTCTCGGCCTGGGCCGGAGCGCTGTCGGTCTGCGCGGCCGGCGGGTTGGTCTCGGTCTCGGTCTTGCGCTCACCGGACTCGTCGGCACCGTCGGCGCCGCTCTCGTCGCCGGGAGCGGGCTGGTGCTCCTTGGCCGGCGTCTGCTCGGTCTGGTCGGGCTGCGTCGCCTCGGTCTCTTGCGTGGCCTGGGCCTGGTCGCCACCGTCGGACGACCCGGCGGACTCGCCCTCGTCGCCGATCACGGCGAGCTCGGCGCCGACCTCGACGGTCTCGTCCTCCTGCACCTTGATCTCCAGGAGCGTGCCGCCGACCGGCGAGGGGATCTCGGTGTCGACCTTGTCGGTCGAGACCTCGAGCAGCGGCTCGTCGACCGCGACGCTGTCACCGGGCTGCTTCAACCAGCGGGTGACGGTGCCTTCGGTGACGGACTCGCCGAGTGCCGGGAGGTTGACTGAGGTCGCCATGCGCGTTCCTTCGCTCCTTGGGTGCTTCGCTGGTCTGGGAAGTCCGGTGCGGGTGAGTCTATGAGTGGGCGTGCAGGGGCTTGCCGGCGAGCGCGAGGTGCGCCTCGCCCAGTGCTTCGTTCTGGGTCGGGTGGGCGTGCACCAACGGCGTGACGTCCTCCGGGTGCGCCTCCCAGGCGTAGATCAGCTGGGCCTCGCCGATCAGCTCACCGGCGCGAGCGCCGATGATGTGTACGCCGACGACGGGGCCGTCCTTGCGGCGCACGAGCTTGACGAAGCCCTGCGTCTTGAGGATCTGGCTCTTGCCGTTACCGCCGAGGTCGTAGGTCAGCGACTCGATCTCGTCGGCGCCGTAGCGCTCCTTGGCGACCGACTCGTTGAGGCCGACCGAGGCGACCTCGGGGTCGCAGTAGGTGACGCGCGGGATCGTCGACTCGTCGATCGGCGCGGGCTCGAGCCCGGCGATGTCCTCGGCGACGAAGATGCCCTGCTGGAAGCCGCGGTGCGCGAGCTGCAGGCCGGGCACGATGTCGCCGACGGCGTACACGCCCTCGACGTTGGTGCGCAGGCGCTCGTCGGTGAGCACGAAGCCACGGTCGGTCGCGATGCCCTGCTCGTCGTAGCCGAGCCCGTCCGTCGTCGGTCCGCGGCCGACGGCGACCAGCAGCACCTCGGCCTCGATCACGTCACCGCCCTGGACAGTGACCCTCACGCCGTTGTCGGTGTGCTCCACGGACTCGAACGGCGTGCCGGTGCGGAACGCGATGCCGCGCTTGCGGAACGCCCGCTCGAGCTGCTTCGAGACCGCTTCGTCCTCGGCCGGCACGAGGTGGGGGAGCGCCTCGACGATCGTCACGTCGGCGCCGAACGACTTCCACACGCTCGCGAACTCGCAGCCGATGACACCGCCGCCGAGCACCACGGCCGAGGCCGGGACGTGGTCGAGCTGCAGGGCGTGCTCGCTGGTGATCACCTTCTGGCCGTCGACGTCGAGTCCCGGGAGGGACTTGGAGTAGGAGCCGCTGGCCAGCACGACCGCCTTGGTCGCGGTGTACGGCGTGCCGGTGCGGAAGTTGATCTTGCGCTTGCGGAAGGCGCGCTCGAGTGCCTTCGAGGACGCCTCGTCCTCCACGGCGACCAGGCGGGGGAGCGCCTCGACGATCGTCACGTCGGCGCCGAAGCTCTTCCAGACGCTGGCGAACTCGCAGCCGATCACGCCGCCGCCGAGCACGATCACCGACGAGGGCACCCGGTCCAGGCGCAGGGCGTGCTCGGAGG
>DASURB010000139.1:0-21770 GCA_036280235.1 Nocardioides sp. | reverse complement strand
GTGAAGTCGAGCTCGGTGCCCATGGTGTTGGACTCCTCGACGGTGATCACACCGTCCTTGCCGACCTTGTCGAAGGCCTCGGCGAGCAGCTCGCCGATGTGCGAGTCCCGCGAGGACACCGTGGCGACCGCGGCCATGTCGGCCTTGTCGTCGACGGGGCGCGATGCGTCGCGCAGGGCGTTGTTGACGGCCTCGACAGCCTTGTCCATGCCGCGCTTGAGACCCATCGGGTTGGCACCCGCGGCGACGGCGCGCAGACCCTGGTGGACCATCGCCTGGGCGAGCACGGTCGCGGTGGTGGTGCCGTCACCGGCGATGTCGTTGGTCTTGGTGGCGACTTCCTTGGTGAGCTGGGCGCCGAGGTTCTCGAACGGGTCGTCCAGCTCGATCTCACGGGCGACGGTCACGCCGTCGTTGGTGATGGTGGGGGCGCCCCACTTCTTGTCGAGGACGACGTAGCGGCCCTTGGGGCCGAGCGTCACCTTGACCGCGTTGGCCAGGTGGTCCACGCCGCGCTCGAGAGAACGGCGTGCGTTCTCGTCGAACTCCAGGATCTTCGGCATCGGGCGGATGCTCCTTCTGTCGGGGATGCTGAGGCTCAGCGGCTGACTCGCTCGCTGAGCTGGTGCGGGAAGCGACTCAGCCCCGTCCGGCCAGTTCGGTCAGGCCAGCCGGGGCTGATTCGCGTGTGTTGCTGTGCTGACGAGCAGATCAGGCGATGACGGCCAGCACGTCGCGGGCCGAGAGAATGAGGTACTCCTCGCCGGAGTACTTGACCTCGGTGCCGCCGTACTTGCTGTAGATGACCTTGTCGCCGATGTTCACGTCGAGCGGAACGCGGTTGCCGTTGTCGTCGATACGGCCCGGACCGATCGCGAGGACCTCGCCCTCCTGGGGCTTCTCCTTGGCGGTGTCCGGAATGACCAGGCCGGAAGCCGTGGTCTGCTCGGCGTCGAGAGGCTTCACGACGATCCGGTCCTCGAGCGGCTTGATGTTGACCGACACGGTGTCGACCTCCACTTTCCCGTTTGAATCGCAGAGACGGTTGGGGGTTCGGGGCTCACGAGCGCCGTCGCGGGGATCGCACTGAGCCCTGATCTGGCACACTCACACGGAGAGTGCTAACGCGAATCTATTCCGGTGTTAGCACTCGGTCAAGTCGAGTGCCAGGCGGGGCCCGCTGGCAGGATGACGGGCATGGACCTCGCCGCGTTCCGCGCCCTGCTGACCCCGGCGGGACAGGCCCTCCTCGCCCGCGCGGCGGAGCTGTACGACGCCACCGGAGGCGACGCCCTGCGCACGGTGACGCTGCTGCGCAAGCAGCCGGGCGTCGACGCCGACGTGGCCTCCGCGGCTCTCACCCAGGTCGAGCTGCGCCGGCGGGCCGTGGCCAAGCTGGGCGAGGACGCGTTGCGGATGTACTTCACCCCCGACGGACTCGAGCAGGCCACCCGCCGCCGGGTCGCCGAGCACCGGGCCGCCCGGGTCGCCATGGCCGACCCCGGTGCGGTGCTCGACATCGGCTGCGGCATCGGCGGCGACCTGGTGGCCTTCGCGCGCGCCGGGCTGACCGCCGCGGGCATCGACCGCGACGAGCTGCGCGTCGAGGTGGCCCGCGCGAACCTCGACGCGCTTGGTCTCGGCGGGGCCGTGCAGGTCGCCGAGGCCGAGTCGCTGGACACCTCCGGCTTCGGCCTGGTCTTCGCCGACCCGGCCCGCCGTACCTCCGCCGGACGGGTCTTCGACGTCGACGGCTGGTCGCCGCCGTGGACGTTCGTCGAGGCGATGCTCCGACGGCCGTCGTGCGTGAAGGTGGCTCCCGGGATCCCGCATGCGCTCGTGCCCGAGGGCGTGGAGGCGGAGTTCGTCAGCGAGGAGGGCGAGGTCAAGGAGGCCTCGCTCTGGTCGCCCGCGCTGGCCACGGTGCGGCGGCGCGCAACGGTGATCCGCGCGTCGGGCCTGGCCACGATCACCGACGAGGACGACCCCGGCGAGCAGCACCTGCGCCCGGTCGGACGGTTCCTCTACGAGCCGGACGGCGCGGTCATCCGGGCCGGGCTGGTCACGGCGGTGGCGGCCGGGGTGCACGGCGGTCTGCTCGACCCGCACATCGCCTACGTCACCAGCGACGAGTCGTTCACGACGCCGTTCGCGCGGTCCTACGAGGTGCTGGCCGAGCTGCCGTTCAAGGAGAAGCAGCTCAAGGCTGCCCTGCGCCAGCGTGGGATCGGCAAGGTCACGATCAAGAAGCGTGGCGTCGACGTCGTGCCCGAGGAGCTGCGCAAGCGGCTCTCGCTGGTCGGTGACGACGAGGCGACGCTGGTGATGACGCGGGTGAACGGCGAGGCCACGACATTGCTGGTGCGGCCGTTCGGACCCGCTAACGCCACAGAGCGCTGAGCCGCGCGGCCAGGCCGCGGCCCTGGGCGTGGCCGGCGCGGGCGGCGGGAGGGCGCGTGGCCGGGTCCATCAGGTCGTCGCCGAAGGCGTTGAGCGCGGCGCGGTCCGGTACGACGGTCTCCACCCGGCTGCCGCCCCCGCGGAGCTCGTCGACCTGGGCGGCGAGGTGCTGGCCCCAGGCGAGCGGCGTGCGCGTCCGGCCACCGAGAGGCGACAGCACCAGCACCCGCTCGTAGCCAGCAGCGAGGTCGGCGTTCTCGTTGCGCCGGTAGCCGCCGTCGAGGTAGCGGTCGTCTCCGACGGCGTACGGCATCCCGCTGGAGGTGCCGGCGGCCACCGCGTCGACGAGGTCGAGCCCGCTGTCCCGTTCGAGCACCACCCCCTCGCCGGTCCGGGCGTCGACGGCCGTGACGCGCAGCTTGCGATCCGGCCAGTCCGGGCCCGGCAGCCGTGTGCTCACGATCGACCGCCACCGTTCCGTCCACGAGCCGCCCGACTCCTCCTCGAGATCGAGGGCCGCCGCACCGAGCCGGCGCCGCATGTCGGCCGGGTCCGTGGCGGCCGCGATGATCCGGCCAGTGCGTGCCAGGTGGTCGACCGACGGCCGGCCCGCGCTTCTGCGCGGTGGGACCGGCGCGTCCAGGACGGCGGTGTACAGCTCCGTCGGGCTCGTGCTCAGCACCTGCGCCGCGGCCGTCGCGCCGGCCGACGTACCGACGACCAGGTCGGCGTCGGTCACGTCCAACCCGCCGTCGGCCAGCCCGGCCAGGACGCCGATCAGCCACGCATGGCCGGCGGAACCACCGCCGCCGAGGACCAGGGCGCGCTCTCTCACAGGTTGGCGCGCCATGCGTCCTCGAGGAGCTCGGCGACCACGTCCTCGTCGCAGCGGGTGAGGTCGACGCGGAGCGCGGCGAGGCGCTTGCCCCACCACTTCTCCTCGGCCCAGTCCGCCCACTCGGCGACGGCGGCGCGGATCTCCTCCTCGACCAGCATCAGGTGGAGGTGGGTCTCGTCAGGGAGGGTCGCGAAGATGCGGCGCTTGGTGCGGAACGACGGGAAGCCGTGGTGGTCGCGCTCCTCGGTGCCGTCGAGGCCGAGCGCGAGCTTGCGTACGTCGTCGTGGTCCATGTCAGGCCTCCCGTCGGTAGGTCTCGGGCGGCGTGCCGACCACCGCGGTGAACGTGCGGGTCAGGTGCGCCTGGTCGGCGAAGCCGAGCTCGACCGCGAGCGCCGCCCAGTCGACCGGTTCGCCCCGGTGGGCGACGGCGGCGGCCTCGAGGATGCGGAACCGCGAGATGACCCACTTGGGCCCGATGCCGACGTACTCCCCGAACAGCCGCTGCAGCGACCGCAGGCTCATCGCCGCGCGGTCGGCCAGGTGCTCGGCGCGGGTGATGTCGTGGTCGCGCTCGGCGAGGTCGACCAGCGCCCGGACCTCGTCGACGGTCGGGTCGCTGTCGGCGCCGACCTCGTCGAGGTAGCCCTCCATCGCGACCACCATCGCGTCGACGTCCTCGGTGCCGAGGATCGCCACGGCGGCCGGGCGGTCGTCGACGCCCCACACGTCTCCGGCTGGTACGACGGTGTCCGCGATCGTGCTCACCGGCCGGCGCAGCAGCGGCCGGAACCCACCGGGGTGGAACGCCGTCCCCAGCGCGTGGCCGCGGCCGACCAGGTGGCGCTCGAACGGCTTGCGGGTCAGGCCGTGCACCAGCAACCGGCCGTGCTCGGCGGCGATGTGCACGCGCGGCTGCGGCACGACCTGCTGGTCGTGCGGCGTGACCAGGTCCCACCCGACGTACCAGTGGTAGTCCACGAGTCCGGCCCACCGCACGCTCGCCGGAACGCGCCGCAGGTCGATGTGCCGGGCGGCCTCGGTCGGGCGGACGATCGCCTCGGGCCGTCCGCGCGGCATCTCGGTCGACTCGAGGTCGGCGGGTCCGGACACAGCGGCCAGGGTATGTCGCGTTCCTTCAATCGCGGAGGGTCGCGTCGTCCTTAGCGTCGTGGCCATGACCTACTCACGCACCGCCAAGGCCCGCTTCACGGTCTCCTCCTGGGACGAGGACGTCGTCGTCGACCTCGACGGCGAGGAGGCCGGCACGAAGGCGGGCGACATGTACTACCCGAACCGCGGCTGGACCACCACGCGCTGCGTCTACGACTACACCGGCGACATCGAGGGCCGCTCGCTGTCGACCGCGTTCATCGCCTACAAGCCCGACGGCGCCCCGTTCATGGGTTTCGAGCAGATCACCGGCAGCATCGACGGCCACGACGGCTCGTTCGTGCTGCGGTCGACCGGCTGGCAGGACGCCGGCTCCGTCCGCGCCACGCTCGAGGTCGTCCCCGGCCTCGGCACCGGCGGTCTCGAGACCCTCCGCGGCGAGGGCGAGATCGACATCTCCGGCCACAGCGACGACGGCTACGAGCTGGTCCTGAACTACGACCTGTGACAACGATTCGTCTGCGATCTACGGGGTGAATCACACGGGCGAGTCGCAGACGAATCGTTGTTCGCCGCCGTTCAGCAGCCGGTCCGGGCGACCCCGCGGACCTGGACGGGCAGCTCGCCCGGGGCGTCAGCCTTGCCGAGCAGCACGTTCGTCACCGCCGCCAGCGCGCCGGGCGTTGAGCCGTACGTCGCGAGCTTGACCCTGGCCCGGCTGGCGCCCAGCACGTACGGCCGGTCGAGCGCCACGACCACGTCGCCGGGTCCCGCCGGGTCGCCGTACCCGAGGACGCGGACGACCGGCGTCGCCGCCCACCTCTTCCGGGCCTTCTTGTTCGCCTTCGGGGCCGGCTTGGTGACGACCTGGACCCCGGCGCGGGCGAGGTATGGGCGCAGCAGGCCGGCCGCGTCGCCGGCCAGGCGGATCCGGCGCCCGACGAGCCGGCCGTCACAGGGGCCGGCCACGGAGGTGATCGCGGCTGCCGACCAGCGGGCCGAGACCGCACGGCTCGAGCCGGCCGGCTTGGGCTTCGTCTCCGCCTTCTGGTGCAGCAACAGTGCGACGTGCCGGGTCGCGGCCTGGATCAGGCGCTCGGAGCTCAGCCGGCCCTCGCGCACGGCGCGGACGATGCCGTCGCGGGCCTCCCGCGCGGATGGCGGCATGAGCACGACGTCGGCCCCGGCCCCGAGCGCGTGTACGGCCGCGCGCGCCGAGCCGTAGCGGTCGGCGACCGCCTGCATGTTCAGCGCGTCGGTGACGACGAGCCCCTCGAATCCGAGCCGCTCGCGCAGCTGGCCGGTGATCACCTTGCGGGACAGGGAGGACGGAGTGCCCGGGTCGACCTTTCGTACGTCGACGTGCCCGACCATCACGGCCGGGAGGCCCGCCTCGATCGCGGCACGGAACGGCACGTAGTCGGTGCGCTCCAGCTCGGCCACGGACCGACGCTGCACCGGCAGCGCGAGGTGGCTGTCGGTGGTCAGTGAGCCGTGGCCGGGGAAGTGCTTGAGGACCGGTACGACGCCGCGCGACTCGTAGCCACGTGCGGACGCGACCACGTGCTCCGCCACCATTCGGGGGCGGGAGCCGGCCGAGCGCGAGCCGATCGCCGCGTCGGCCGCGCCGACCGTCACGTCGGCGACCGGCGCGTAGTCGGTGGTGAAGCCCAGCCCGGCGAGCTCGCTCCCGGACGCCGCCGCGGCAGCCCCGGTCAGCCCGGTGTCGTCCGCGGCCCCGGCGGTCATGAACGACGGGAACCGGGTGCCGCCGGTGAACCGCTCGACGATCCCGCCCTCCTGGTCGACCGCCACGGTCACCGGGAACCGCCGGCCGGCGGCCTTCGCGGACCGCTGCAGGGCGCGGTTGGCCTTCTTGATCTGCGCGGCGCTGGTGATGTTGTCGCTGAACACCACGACACCGCCGAGGTGCAGCCCGTTGACGAGCTTCGTCGGCGCCGCCGTACCGCTGTAACGGGCGACGATCACCTGTCCGGCCCGCTGCTTCAGCGACATGTCCGCGACCATCTCGCGCGCTCGCTCGATCTCGTCGGCCGACGGGCCCCAGCCGGTGCGGATCGGCAGCGGCTCCTCGCGGTCCTGGTCGCTGGGTGCCGGCGCGGCGCCCCACGCGCGGGGGCCGGCCTGGTCGGCGAGGTCCTCGGCGGTCAGCTGCGCGCGGTCGACGTCGTCACCGTCGTTCGTCGACGTACATCCGGGCAGCACGAGCAGGGCGGCCACCACCGCCGACAGAGGTCCCCGAGCACGCATCGCCCGCACCTTGCCAGTGTGCGCGCGGCCCCAACAAATCGGTTGGGACTCCCAGAACCCGTCCCTAGCGTGTGCTGTCATGACGATCACGCTGCGCCGCGGCGGCCGTGCCCTGGCGCGCGAACTGGTGAGCCCGCTCGACACCTGGACCGGGCGCGCCCCGCTCCTCGACCAGGTCCACTCCGGCGACATCGGCTGGCACCTGCGCCTCGACGACACCCAGGTCGAGGACGCCTTCCTGCTCTGGGAGCGCGACGGCCGGCCTGTTGCCGTCGCGCTCGCCGAGGGCGAGGTGCTGCGCACGGCGGTCGACCCCGACCTGGACCGTGACCACGAGCTGGCCGAGGCACTGGCGGACTGCTTCGTCGGCTTCAGGTACGTCGACGCCCTCGGCGGGACCGCTGTACGGCGCCTGCTCGTCGGCCGCGGCTGGACCGTCGACCCGGACCCGTGGGTGCTGCTCCACCGCGAGCTCACCGAGGCGGACGCCACCCGCGCCGACCCCGACACCCGACCTCTCGACGGCGAGGCCGAGGTGGCTGCGCGCGTGGCGGTGCAGCGCTCGGCGTTCGCTCCCGGCTCGACGTTCACCGCCGAGCGGTGGCACCAGATGACGACGGGGCCGACGTACGACCCTCGCTTCGAGATGGTCACCTGGACGCCGGACGGTCAGCCGGCTGCCGCCGCGACCGGCTGGTTCGCCGGCCCGGGTCGCTGCGCGATCCTCGAGCCGGTCGGCACGCACGCCGACCACCGGCGCCAGGGCTACGGCACGCGCGCCAACCTGGGCGTGATGGCCGCCCTCGCCCGCGCCGGCGCGAGCGCCGTCAGGGTGGCGACCCCGGCGTCCAACACCGCCGCCGTCGCCGCCTACGAGTCCTGCGGCCTCCGCCACGTCGAGTGGTCGACCGCGCTCGTCCGCCCCTAGCCGAGAGGGCAAGACGCGCCGACTCGGCATGTCTGAGAGGGCGGTTCGAGCCGGGTCGGCGCGGCCGGGCGGGAGGTTCGAGCCGGGTCGGCGGGGTTGGGCGGGAGGTTCGAGCCGGGTCGGCGGCGGACGTCAGGACGAGAGGGCGATGACCGCGCTCTGCGGGGGTACGACGACGGCGCCGGAGTCGACCTGCACGGAGTCGTCCCAGGACAGCACGACCTCGCCGACACCGTCGTGACCGAACGGCTGGGACCCGAGGTTGACGAGCACGACGTGCGAGCCGCGGCGGGAGACGAGCCGGCCGGCGCGCTGGTCCCACGAGACGTCCGCGGCGGCGAGGTCGGCGGCGCGCAGGTCGGGGGTGCTGCGGCGCAGGTGGAGCAGGTCGCGGTACCAGCGCAGCAGCCGCGCGTGCGGCTCCTTCTGTACCTCGGCCCAGTCGAGGCGCGACCGCTCGAACGTCGCGGGGTCCTGCGGGTCGGGCACGTCGGCCTCGTCCCAGCCGTGCGCGCCGAACTCCGCCTTGCGCCCGTGCCGCGTCGCCTCGGCGATGTCGGGGTTGGTGTGGTCGGTGAAGAACATCCACGGCGTCGTCGCGCCCCACTCCTCCCCCATGAACAGCATCGGCGTCCACGGCGCGGTCAGCAGCAGTGCCGCCCCGCACGCGAGCCGCTCCGGTGTCAGTGACGCGGACAGCCGGTCGCCGACGGCGCGGTTGCCGACCTGGTCGTGGGTCTGCAGGGAGGCGACGAACCGCCACGCCGGTACGGCGGGGTCGACCGGTCGCCCGTGCACCCGGCCGCGGAACGACGACCAGGTGCCGGCGTGGAAGAACGGCGACCGTCCGAGCACGAAGCCGAGCGCCGAGGGGTCCGCGAAGTCGGCGTAGTAGCCCTGCGTCTCGCCGGTCAGCGCGACGTGCAGCGCGTGGTGCACGTCGTCGGCCCACTGCCCGTGCACGCCGAGCCCGCCGACCTGCTCGCCGGGACCGCGCGGCGTCACCGTGCCGGGGTCGTTGCGGTCCGACTCGGCGACCAGCCACACCGGCCGGCCGAGAGCAGCGGCGAGCTCGTCGGTCTCGCGCGCCATCTCCTCGAGGATGTGCAGCGCACCGCGGTCGTGCAGCTCGTGCACCGCGTCCAGCCGCAGACCGTCGACGTGGAAGTCCACGAACCACTGTCGCGCGTTGTCGAGCACCCACCGCCGCACCGGGTCGCAGCCGGACACGTCGAGGTTGATCGCGTCGCCCCAGGGCGTCGCGTGCGCGTCGGTGAGGTACGGCCCGAACTCCGCCAGCCGGTTCCCGTCCGGGCCCAGGTGGTTGTAGACGACGTCGAGGCACACGCCCAGCCCTCGGGCGTGGGCCGCGTCGACGAACCGCTGCAGCGCCTCCGGACCCCCGTACGGCTCGTGCACGGCGTACGGCGCGATCCCGTCGTACCCCCAGCCGTGCCGTCCCGGGAACGGCGCGACGGGCAGCAGCTCCGCCACCGTGACGCCGAGGTCGACGAGGTGGTCCAGTCGCTCGATCGCGGCGTCGAGCGTGCCTTCGGGCGTGAACGTCCCGACGTGCATCTCGTAGATCACCGCGCCCTCGAGCGGCGCGCCGACCCAGTCGCGGTCGGTCCACACGAACGACGACGGGTCGTAGAAGGCCGAGCGTCCGTCGTGCCCGTCCGGCATCCGCAGGCCGCGCGGGTCCGGCAGCACCTCACCCCCGTCGAGCGAGAACCCGTAGCGGTCGCCGTCCTCGGCGTCGACCGTCGCGACGAAGTCGTCGTCCTCGCGCCGCATCGGGATCGTGGCGTTCTCCACCACCAGGTCGACGCGGGACGCGCGCGGGGCCCAGACCCGCACCGTGCGCGCGGCCATCAGATGTGCACCCGCCGCAGCAGCGCGACCGGCATCGACGCGAAGACCTCGTCGCACCGCACGGCGCCGCCCTCGTGCAGGGTCTCGGTGAGCTCATCGCGCCACAGCCCGGCCGGCAGCGTGACCGTGTGGTCGCCCCAGCCGCCGCCCGCCTCGAGCCGCGCGGGCGCGCGAGTCACGAGCACGGCGACCTCCTCTCCGCGGGTGAACCCGACGGCGTGCCGCGTCGAGGACACCACCGGGTGGTACGCGCCGGTGTCGCCGAAGCAGTGCCGCAGCTCCTTGCGCAGCTGCAGGGTCCGGTGCGTCAGCAGCAGCTTCTCGTCGTCGAGGTCGGCGGGGCGCGGGTCCTCGCCGCGCAGCGCGTCGAGCCGACGTTCGCGCGCGTCGTAGTCGACCGGGTGCCGGTTGTCGGGGTCGACCAGCGCGAGGCTGACCAGCTCGCAGCCCTGGTAGGTGTCCGGCACGCCGGGGATCGTGAGCTGCAGCAGCTTCTGGCCCAGCACCATCGCCCGGATCCCCTCGCGGTTGTGCTCGATGGCGGTGTCGACGAGCGCGCGCAACCGGCCGTGCGTGCGGGCGTGCTCGGCCAGGTCGAGCACGCGCTTCTCGTAGTCGGCGTCCCCGTCGATCCAGGCGGTGTGCAGCTTGGCCTCGCGCACGGCCTTGCCGATGTACGTCGCGAGCCGGTCGCCGCTGATGTCGCCAACCCCCGCGAGCGTCTGCCAGAGCAGGTGCGCCGTGGCGCGGTCGACACCGTGCTCGTCGGCGGCCTCGGCGAACGCCTCGGTGCACAGCGCCCACGACTCGGCGTCGCCGGCCAGCGCGAGCAGCCGGGCACGGACGTCCTCGCTGCGCTTGGTGTCGTGCGTGGACAAGGTGGTCATGCCGAGCGGCCAGCGCGACTGCTGCTCGCCCGCCCACACGTGCAGCAGCTCGGGTCCGGCGGTCTCGACCAGCGTCGGGTCGCCGCCGACCTCATTCAGCGCGGTGAGCAGGTGCCAGCGGTAGAAGGCGGTGTCCTCGACGGCCTTCGCCATCACCGGGCCCCAGGTCTGCTGGAGGCGTACGGCGAAGTCGCACTCGGCCGGCGACGACGGGGACGGCTTCGCCGCGACGTCGACCAGCCGGTCGAGGAGGTCGGCGAGGTCCTCGCGCGCGGCGACGGCCCGGTCCCGGGCGTGCCGCAGCACCTCGACCGCCTCGCCCTCGGCGGGGCGGCCGGGCCGGGCGTAGGCGCGGTAGACGTCGCCGGCCACCAGCAGCTCGGTCACCGCCTCCGTCAGCCGCGCGCGGTCGGCGCCGTCGACGAACTCGACGGCCCGACGTACCAGCCGGTCCCGCTCCGGGACCAGGACGGTCGACACCACCTCGCGCTTGGACGCGTCGACGACCGCCTCGAAGGAGTCGCCGCCGCCGACGCTGCGCCATGCCTCCGTCAGGAGCGGCGCGGTGGTCGGGTCGACAAGCGCGGCGGTCACGGCCCGGAGCGCGTCGTACCCGGTGGTCCCGTCGCACATCCAGCTGTCCGGCAGGTGCTCGCTCGGCTCAA
Organism: Nocardioides sp.; assembly: GCA_036280235.1. Lineage (GTDB taxonomy): Bacteria > Actinomycetota > Actinomycetes > Propionibacteriales > Nocardioidaceae > Nocardioides_B. The sequence goes on along the minus strand of DASURB010000139.1, from coordinate 10,793 downwards.
GGATCTTCTCGACCCAGATCGCGGTGCCCACCCGCGTCGCCCGACGCAGCATGCGCAGGTAGCCCTCCGGGTCGGCCAGCCCGTCGGGGTGGTCGATCCGGAACCCCTCGACGACACCCCGGTGGTTGAGGTCGAGCAGCACGCGGTGGGTGGCCTCGAAGATCTCCGGCTCCTCGACCCGCACGCCGATCAGGCCGTCGATGTCGAAGAACCGGCGGTAGTTCAGCACCCGGTCCTTCTCGCGCCAGCCCGCGAGGACGTAGTGCTGCCGGCCGAGGACGTCCCGCACGTCATCCCCCTCGGTGCCCTCGGCGACGGGGAACACGTGGTCCTCGTGCCGGATCACCGGCCGCCCGTCGAGCTCGTCGAGCCGGAGCCGCCCGGAGGCGAGGGTCTCCTCGAGGCCCTCCCACAGCACCGGCAGGCCGAAGCGGCCGTCGAGGGCGTCCCAGTCGACGTCGAACCAGGAGGCGTACGGCGACTCGGGCCCCTCGGCGAGCACGTGCCACAGCGGCTTGTTCAGGTGCAGCGGCGCGACGAGCGCCATGTGGTTGGGCACGACGTCGACCACGATGCCGAGCCCGTGCTCGCGGGCGGTCGCGGCGAGCCGCTCGAGGCCGTCCTGGCCGCCGAGCTCCTCGTTGACCCGGGTGTGGTCGACGACGTCGTACCCGTGCATCGAGCCGCTGACCGCCTGCAGGACGGGCGAGAGATACAGGTGCGTGACGCCCAGCCGGGACACGTAGGGCACGACCCGCTCGGCGTCGGCGAACGTGAAGCCGGCGTGCAGCTGGAGTCGGTAGGTCGCGGTCACCCGTGACCCTTACCCGGAGGGCCGCCCGGTCACACGGGGCTCAGCCGAGACCGCGCTCACGCTCCGCGCCGATCGTCGTGTCGTCGCCGTGCCCGGTGTGCACGACGGTGTCGTCGGGCAGCTCGAACAGCCGGGCTTGGATGCTGGCGACCAGGGTCGGCTTGTCCGAGTAGGACCGCCCGGTGGCGCCCGGACCGCCGTTGAACAGCGTGTCGCCGGTGAACACGCAGCCTAGGTCGGGCGCGTGGAAGCAGACCGCGCCGGGCGCGTGGCCCGGGGTGTGGAGCGTGCGCAGCGTGGTGCCGGCGACGTCGATGGTCGTGCCGTCGGCGAGGTCGACGTCCCAGAGCTCGTCGGTGTGGGTGAGCTCCCACAGCGGCTTGTCGTCCGGGTGCAGCATCAGCGGCGCGGTGACCCGCTCGCGCAGCGCCGGCGCGACCCGGACGTGGTCGTCGTGGGCGTGCGTCAGCAGGATCGCCTTGACCCGCCGGTCCCCGACGACGCTCATGATCGCGTCGACGTCGTGCGGGGCGTCGATGACCACGCACTCCTCGTCGTCGCCGACGACCCAGACGTTGTTGTCGACGTCGAATGTCTCGCCGTCGAGGCTGAAGGTGCCGCTGGTGACACCGTGGTCAACGCGAACAGACATCAGAAGACCACCACCGAGCGGAGTACGTCGCCGTGGTGCATCCGCTCGAACGCCGCCTCCACGTCGCCGATCCCGATCTCCTCGGACACGAACGCGTCGAGGTCGAGCCGGCCCTGCTGGTACAGGTCCACCAGCATCGGGAAGTCCCGCGACGGCAGGCAGTCGCCGTACCAGCTGGACTTGAGCGCGCCGCCGCGGCCGAACACGTCGATCAGCGGGATGTCGGGGATCCGCATGTCGGGAGTGGGTACGCCGACGAGCACGACCGTGCCGGCGAGGTCGCGGGCGTAGAACGCCTGCTTCCAGGTCTCGGGCCGGCCGACGGCGTCGATCACCACGTCGGCGCCGAAGCCCCCGGTGAGCTCCTGGATCGCCTCGACCGGGTCGGTGCCGCTGCTGTTGATCGTGTGGGTGGCGCCGACCGCCGTGGCCTTCTCGAGCTTGCGGTCGTCGATGTCGACGCCGATGATCTTCGCCGCCCCCGCCAGACGGGAGCCCGCGATCGCCGCCGCGCCGACCCCGCCGCAGCCGATCACCGCGACGGACTTGCCACGGGTCACGCCGCCGGTGTTGATCGCGGCGCCCAGCCCGGCCATCACGCCGCAGCCGAGCAGGCCGACGGCGGCCGGCCGCGCCGCGGGGTCGACCTTGGTGCACTGGCCGGCGTGCACGAGCGTCTTGTCGGCGAACGCGCCGATGCCCAGCGCCGGGGACAGCTCGGTGCCGTCCTCGAGCGTCATCTTCTGGGTGGCGTTGAAGGTGGCGAAGCAGTACCACGGCTCGCCGCGCAGGCACGCCCGGCACTGACCGCAGACCGCGCGCCAGTTGAGCACCACGAAGTCACCGGGAGCCACCTCGGTGACGCCCTCCCCGACAGACTCGACCACGCCGGCGGCCTCGTGCCCGAGCAGGAACGGGAAGTCGTCGTTGATCCCGCCCTCGCGGTAGTGCAGGTCGGTGTGGCAGACCCCGCAGGCCTGCACCTGCACCACGGCCTCCCCCGGACCCGGGTCCGGCACCAGCACGGTCTCGAGTGACACCGGCTGACCCTTGCCCCGCGCGACCACGCCACGGACCTGCTGCATGCGACCTCCTCGTTGTGAGCTCGTTCTGAGCCGACAGTCGTCGTCACCCTAGCCAGCCGCCGTACGCCGGCCGCCGACACGCGGATGCAACCTCCTTGCCGCGAATCGCGTCCTGGTGGCGAGAAGCACGGAAGGATGGTGAAGACGGATGCAGCTCGCAGTCGAGCCGGGGGTCGGATCGCGCGTGAAAGCGCAGGCGCAGCAGGACAAGGACGCCGAGTTCGAGGCCTACATGGCCGCTCGGCAGCCCAGCCTGCTGCGGACGGCGTACCTCATCAGCGGCGACCGGCACACGGCCGAGGACCTGGTGCAGACCGCCCTCGCCAAGCTGTACCTGTCGTGGGACAGGGTGCACGACCGGCACATGCTCGACGGCTACGTCCGCCGGATCATCGTCAACGAGCACAACTCCTTGTGGCGGCGCGCGTGGAAGAAGCGCGAGCTGTCCACCGACACCCTTCCGGACGACCGGACGGTCACGCACGAGCACGACGAAGGGCAGCGCGACGCGCTGTGGGAGTTCGTGCAGACGCTGCCGCGCAGGCAGCGTGCGGTGATCGTGCTCCGTTACTACGAGGACCTCTCCGAGGCCGAGATCGCCGAGACCCTCGGCGTCTCCGTCGGCACCGTGAAGTCCCAAGCCAGCCGGGCCCTGGCCGCCATGCGGTCCCGGGTCCACGAGAACCCCGTGCTCGCCCAGGACGCAGCGCACGCGACTGAGGAGGAGCGATGAGCAACCACGACACCGACGAGCTCACCCGCGCCCTGCGCGAGCGGTCCGAGGACATGACCGGCACGCACCTGGCGCTCGAGGACGTCAAGGGCCGCGCCCGCGGCATCCGGCGCCGGCGCCGCGCCGCGAGCGGCATCGCCGTCGCCGCGGTAGCACTGGCCGTCGCGGTACCGATGGGGATCAACCTCGACAGCGTCGACCGCGGGCAGCAGCCGCCCGTCGCCACGCGGGCCCCCTCGCCGACGACCGACGCGTCGGGTCCGGTCACCCCCACCCCCCAGGGGCCGGTGGAGATCGATGCCGCCAAGGCTCGTCGCGGCGAGGACCCGGCGCTCCTGTTCCAGACCGGCACCACCCTGCACCGGATCGACGGCTCCACGGTGGAGCTGCCGGCGCAGTACACCTACCTGCTGCCGTACGGCCACGGCGTGATGGGGTTCAACGGCACTGAGGGCGAGTTCGGCACGACGACGATCGTCGACGGCCGGGGCGAGACGGTCCAGGGTCCCTGGGACGGCATGTCGGGCGCCATCTCGTCCGACGGCTCTCGGCTCGCCACGTGGCTGGCCGCGAACGGCGGCGTCGACCTCCAGCTGTGGCGCGAGGGCGCCGACCTGGACGAAGGCTGGACGAGCAACGTCGTGGCCCTCGACGGCACCCTGGACATCGCCGGCTTCGTCGGACCCGAGACGGTCGCGTACGACTTGACCGTCATCGGCAACAAGGGCGCGACCCAGAAGCCGTACGTCGCGGACTGGCTCTCCGGCGAGGAGCCCCGCGAGCTCAAGTCCGTGATCGACGTGCGCGGCGCCAACGACGTGACGGGCGTGGTCTCCGGCATGTCGAAGATCAACGACCTGAAGGGCGAGTACTGCGCCGCCGTCGTGAAGGTCGCGACCGACAAGGTCGAGTGGGAGACCTGCGACTACCGGCTCGAGCGGTTCAGCCCGGACGGCAGGTACGTCCTCGGCGTCGACCCGCAGTCCGACGGCCTCGGCAGCAACGGCGTCACCATGCTCGACGCCGAGAACGGCGAGGTCGTGGCCGAGTTCACCGTGTCCGGCCGCCTGGCGTACATGCAGACCGCGGTGTGGGAGTCGAAGTCGACCGCGCTCGTCCCGGTGCGGCAGGGTGACACGTGGTACCTGCTGCGCCTTCGCCCCGACGGCTCCGCGGAGAAGGCGCTCGACCCGTCACACGACGGTGGCGACTCGTCGCCGTGGCAGCTGCAGATCACACCCTGACGAGCGTCACCGGCATGGAGGAGTCCGCGGGCAGGTCCAGCATCGACGGCTGATGCCCGCGGCTCACCATCTCGGCCCCGAGCGCCGCCACCATCGCGCCGTTGTCGGTGCAGAGCCCGGGCCGCGGCACCCGCACCCGGATCCCCCGAGCGGCCGCCCGCTCCTCGGCCATCTGCCTGAGCCGGGAGTTGGCGGCCACGCCGCCGCCGACGAGGATGTCCTGGATCCCGTCGGCGGCGGCCGCGTCGATGGCCTTGCGCGTCAGCACGTCGCAGACGGCCTCCTGGAACGACGCGGCGACGTCCGCGACCGGCACCGGCTCGCCGGCGGCTTCGCGCGCCTCGACCCAGCGCGCGACGGCCGTCTTGAGCCCGGAGAACGAGAAGTCGAACCGGTGCCGCTCGAGGTCCCGTCGCGAGGTCAGGCCGCGGGGGAAGTCGATCGCTACGGACGACCCGGACCGTGCCTCGCGGTCGATGTGCGGACCGCCGGGGAACGGCAGCCCGAGCAGCCGGGCGACCTTGTCGAACGCCTCGCCGGCGGCGTCGTCGATCGTCTGCCCCAGGGGTACGACGTCGGCGGTGACGTCGCTGACCCGCAGCAGGGACGAGTGGCCGCCGCTGACCAGCAGCGCGACGCACGGCTCGGGCAGCGGGCCGTGCTCGAGCTGGTCGACGGCGACGTGCGCGGCGAGGTGGTTCACGCCGTACAACGGCTTGCCGAGCCCGATCGCCATGGCTTTGGCGGCGGCGACACCGACGAGCAGCGCGCCGGCCAGTCCAGGGCCGCTCGTCACCGCGATCGCGTCGATCTCGTGCAGCTTCACCCCGGCCGTCTCGCAGGCGCGCTCGACGGTCGGGACCATCGCCTCGAGGTGCGCGCGCGAGGCGACCTCGGGCACGACGCCGCCGAAGCGGGCGTGCTCGTCGATGGACGACGCGACCGCGTCCGCGAGGAGCGTGTGGCCTCGAACGAGCCCCACGCCCGTCTCGTCGCAGGAGGTCTCGATGCCGAGGACGAGGGGCTGGTCGGTCACCGCCTCATTGTGTCCGACCCAGGAGGATCGCATCGATCCGGTCCTGGCCCAGTCGCGGCGAGGGGACTCCCACCGCGGCCGCCATCAGCTCGGCGGTCAGCGTGATCTCCTCGGAGAGCTCGTCGTCCTCCAGCGGCACATCGAGTGCGTCGTTCATCCCGAGACCTCCCTTCCCGAGTATGCAACGAGCCGCTGCGGTCCGGGTTATTGGTCCGTTCGGGTGGCTTCGCCTAGTCAGGAATGACTAGACGGACGTCTCGCGCGCCATCACCACGGCGTCGGAGCCGTCGCGGTAGTAGCGCCGGCGACGGTCGATCTCCACGAACCCCTCGGCGGCATAGAACGCCCGCGCCCCCGCGTTCCCGGCGCTGACCTCGAGCAACATCCGCTCGGCGCCCTCGGCTCCCGCGCGCTCCAGGGCGGCTGCCAGCAGCGCGTGGGCCAGGCCGGCGCGGCGACGGTCGGGGCGTACGGCGATCCGCTGCAGGTCAGTGACGTCGCCGACGGTCCGCGTCAGCACGTAGCCGGTGACGCCCTCGTCGTCATGGTCCACCCATGCGGCCCGGTGCGCGCCGGTGATCTCGTCCTCGACCTGGGCGTCGCTCCAGCCGTCGACCCCGAACAGCTGCCGGTCGAGCGCGGCCACCGCGGCGGTGTCGCCGCCCGTCGCCGGCCTGATCGTCACGAGACCTTCTTGCGCTTCCCGGGCGTCGCGGCGTCGGGGCGGCGCAGGTACATCGGCTCCGGGTCGAGCAGCTCGGCGCGCTCGTCGGTCACGACCTGGGCCAGCCAGCGCGCGTCGGGGTGCTCGGGTCCAGTCGCTTGCGGGAAGGAGTCGGAGTAGAGCAGCGCCCCGGCCCCGACGACCGGTCCTTCGCCGGGCACGTCGGCCGGCCGGTCCACGTGCGGCCCGTCGAGACGGACTCCGCCCTCGTCGTATGACGCCCAGTAGACCTCCTTGCGCCGCGCGTCCGTCGCTACGCGGAACGGTCCTGCGACCGCGCCCTCGTCCACGGCCTGCGCCGCGACCACGTCGAGCGTGCACACGCCGTATACCGGGATCTCGAGCACTCTCGCGAGCATCCGCGCGGTGACCAGACCGACGCGTAGGCCGGTGAACGGGCCGGGGCCGACGCCGACGGCGATCGCGGTGACGTCCTGGCGCGGGATCCACGCCTCGTCGAGCAGTGCCTGGATGGTGGGCGCGAGCAGCTCGCCGTGCCGGCGCGCGTCGACGGTCGTGGAGTGCGCGACGACGCGCTCGCCGTCGTGCAGAGCCACAGTGACGGCGGGCGTGGCGGTGTCGAAGGCGAGCAGCACGTGCCGAGGCTACGCGAGCGCGCCGGTGAGCAGCTTTCGCAGGTCGGCGTCGACCCAGCGGGCACCGACCGGCACGAACGTCACCGTGCGCTTGTCCTCGGCCTCGTCGCCGCGGGCCCGCTCGATGCGCACCTCGAGACGGGTGTCGGCCAGCCCCTCGGCCACGCCCTCGCCCCACTCGACGACCGTGACGGCCTCGTCGAGGGATGCGTCGAGGTCGAGGTCGTCGAGCTCGTCGATCACGCCGGCACCCGACCCACCGGAGAGCCGGTAGGCGTCGACGTGCACGAGCGGCGGTCCGTCGCCCAGCGACGGGTGCACGCGGGAGATCACGAACGTCGGCGAGGTGACGTCGCCGCGTACGCCGAGGCCGGCGCCGATGCCCTGCGTGAACGTCGTCTTGCCTGCGCCGAGGTCGCCGGTGAGGATCAGCAGGTCGCCCGCCTGCAAGGCCGGAGCCAGCGCCTCGCCGAGCGCCCGGGCCTCGTCGCCGGAGCGGGTCTCGACCGTCACGGGGAGCACCTTCATCAGCGTGACCATCGGGTGCTCGCGTCCGGTCTCGACGTACCCGAGCCGCTGCCAGAACCGCTGCGTGCGCGGCAGCTCGGCGCGCGCGAGCACCCGGGTGGCGACGTACCCGCGCTCCGCCGCCTCACGTTCGGCGCGACGGACCAGAGCCCGGGCGACGCCACGGCCCTGCGCGTCGGGGTGCACCGCGACGCGACGCAACCCGAGGACACGGTGGTCGTCGTCGAGCGGCTCGAAGATCAGCGCCCCGACGGGACCGAGCTCGGAGCTGACCAGCACGCCGCCGTGCTCGGCCAGCGCGGTCGCGACGGACGCGGTCGTCTCGTCGGGGGCGGAGGAGGGCGGGTCGAGCACCTCGCGCGCGCCGAAGCCCGCGTGCACGACCGTCACGACGTCGTCGGCCGCCTCAGGGCCGATCACCTGGGTCTCCATCACGACGCCTTGCGCCCTGCCTTCGTCTCGGCCTCGGCGAGCAGCTCCTCGAGCGCGGCGTTGACCCGCTCGGCGCGCTCGAGGATGACCATGTGGCCGGCGCCCTGAGCCTCGACGAGGCGGGCGCCCTTGATGCGCTTGGCCATCTTGCGGCTGTGCCCGACGGACGTGAGCAGGTCCTTGGTGCCGCACACGATGGTGGTCGGGATCCGCTCGAACGGCGCGAGCACGGAGAACTTGTCGAGCGCGGCCAGGTGCGGGAAGAACTCAGCGAGCACCTCGAACGGTGTCCCGGCGAGCATCTCGTCGACGAACTCGACGTACGACGCGGGTACGTCGTCGCCGAACGCGAACGTGTCGGTGACGAGGAAGCCGATGTTGGAGCCGCGGCGGCGCGCGCTGTCGACCAGCTCCGGCGCGCGGGCGAGACCCGCGATGAGCCTCGGGCCGACGAGGCTGCCGACGGAGTCGGGGATGTAGGTGCTGATGATCCGGTGCGGCCGCAGCCCGCCTGCGGTGGTGGAGATCAGCGCGGCGCCGACGACGCGGTCACCGAAGAGCTCGGGGTGCTGCTCGGCGAGCGCGAGGATCGTCATGCCGCCCATCGAGTGGCCGACGAGCACGATCGGGCCGGTGGGCACCAGCTGGTCGATCACCGTCTTGAGGTCGCGGCCGAGCTGGTCGATGTTGGCATGGTCGCGGTGCGAGCGGTCGGAGCGGCCGTGGGAGCGCTGGTCGTAGAAGACCATGCGGCGCTTGCCGCGGAACGCCAGGCGCTGGAAGTGCCAGCAGTCGAGGTTCAACGCGTAGCCGTGCACGAACACCAGCGTGGCCTCGTCGGCCCCGTGCACCGCTTCGGCGTCCTCGGCGTACGGTGCGATCTCGTCGACCTCGGCGTGCAGCGTCACGTCGCCCTCGACCTCGACGCGGACGGGTGTGCCGCGCAGGCCGCCGAGCTCGTCGGCGCCCGGGGCGCCGGCGCGGCGGGCCTTGACCACCCGGCGCTCGACGACGACACCGGTGGTGACCGCGGCCGCGACGGCGGCCACGCCGGCACCGGCGAGCCCCAGCAGGCGTCGCTTGTTCACGCGGTGGCCTCCTTCGCTTCGGTCCGGCCGGTGTCGACGTCCGTGTCGACGTGCACCCGGCGCATCCTTCCCTGCTGGCGCGCGCCCATGCGCGTCACGATCTCGTAGCTGATCGTGTCGCACGCGTCGGCCCAGTCCTGCGCGGTGGGTGCGCCGTCGGCGCCGTTCCCGAACAGCACGACCTCGTCGCCGGTCGCGACGCCGTCGTCACCGAGGTCCACCACGATCTGGTCCATGCACACGCGGCCGAGGACGGGACGGCGGCGGCCGGCGATCATGACCTCCGCCCGGGAGGAGGCGTGGCGCGGGACGCCGTCGCCGTACCCCATCGGCACGACGCCGACGGTCGTCTCCTTCGGAGTGACGTACGTGTGTCCGTAGGAGACGCCGGCGCCCTCCGGCACGCGCTTGACCAGGGCCAGCCGGCCGCGCACCGTCATCGCCGGCACCAGGCCGAGGTCGGCGGAGGAGGCGACGTCGGGGGCGGGCGTGAGGCCGTACGACGCGATGCCGCAGCGGACCAGGCTGAACCGGGCGGACGGCCGCAGCAGCGCCGCCGCCGAGTTGGCGAAGTGCACCACCTCGGGCTCGAGCCCGACCATCTGGGCGGTCTGCACGGCGGCGCGGAAGGTCTGCTCCTGGAAGTCGTTGGCGGGGTGGTCCGGCTCGTCGGCGCAGGCGGGGTGGGTCCAGATCCCGGTGATGCGGGCGGCGCCGGACTCCTCGGCCGCAGCCGCCGCCTCGACCAGGCCGGGCCACAGCTCGATGGTCGAGCCGCCGCGCGACAGGCCGCTGTCGACCTTGAGCTGCACGCGGGCCGGCGCGCCGAGGTCGCGCGCGGTCGCGGCGATGGTCTCCAGCTCCTCGACGGTGTAGGCGGTGACGTCGATCCCGGCCTCGAGGGCGGCGGCGTAGCTCTCGCCCGGCACGGCCAGCCAGGTCAGCAGCGGCCCGGTGTCGCCTGCCTCGCGCAGTGCGAGGGCCTCCTCCATCACCGCGACGCCGAGCCAGTCCGCACCGCCCTCGCGCGCGGCCCGGGCGGACTCGACGAGCCCGTGCCCGTAGCCGTCGGCCTTGACCACGGTCATCATCGCGGCGTCGCCGACGGCGCGCTTCAGCGTCGCGACGTTGTGTCGGATCGCGGCGAGGTCGACGACGACCTCGGACCGACCGTGGTGCTGGGGTGCAGGGGTGGCGCTCATGGCGCCACCAGTCTCTCAGCCCGGGTGGTCAGGCCAGCAGCGCGCGACACACCGTGGGCAGCGCGGCGGCGACGTCTCCCGCGGTGACCGGCCCACCTCGACCCGCGTGCGCGGCCGCCGCGCCGTGCAGCCACGCCCCGACCGACCCGGCATCGAAGGCGCCCAGCCCGGCCGCCATCAGGGAGCCGCACAGCCCGGCGAGCACGTCGCCGGCGCCCGCGGTCGCCAGCCAGGCCGGAGCGACGGTGTTGACGCGCACGCGCCCGTCGGGGGCTGCCACCAGCGTGTGCCGGCCCTTGAGCAGCACGACCGCTCCGGTCTCATCGGCGGCCCGTCGCGCGAACGCCAGCTGGTCGGCCTCGACCTCCTCGCGCTCGACGTCCAGCATGCGGGCCAGCTCGCCGGCGTGGGGGGTCAGCAGGTTTCGGCCGATCGAGCCTGTCGAGCGCTCGCGGGTGGTCGAGCCTGTCGAGACCACTTCGTCCAGATGGGCGAGCGCGTCGGCGTCGAGGACGAGGGGCACGCCGTCGGCCGCCGCCTCGCGCACGGCCTCGGCCGCGTCGTCGCCGCCTCCCGAGCCGACCACCCACGCCTGCACGCGGCCTGGGCCCGCGACGACCTCCGGGTGGGCCGCCCGCACCTCGTCGGCCGCGGCTCCG
>DASURB010000138.1:0-13823 GCA_036280235.1 Nocardioides sp. | reverse complement strand
CTTCACGTCGTCGGGGGTGACGAAATCGCGGCCGGCGAGCGCCGCATGGCAGCGCGCGAGCTTCACGAGCGCGAGCGAGCCGCGCGGGCTCGAGCCGACGGAGACGCTCGCGCTCTCCCGCGTCGCGGCGACGAGGTCGACGACGTAGCGCCCGATGCTCTCGTCGACGTGAACCTCCTCGATCGCCCGCTGCATCGCGAGCAGCGTCCCGCGATCGACGACCTCGCGCAGCTCGACGGCGTCGGTACCGCGCCCGAGCCGTCGGTCGAGCATCTCCCACTCGGCGTCCGCCGAGGGGTAGCCGAAACCCGTCCGCAGCACGAAGCGGTCGAGCTGCGCCTCGGGCAGCGGATACGTCCCCTCGTACTCGATCGGGTTCTGCGTCGCCAGCACGAGGAATGGGCGGTCGAGCGGCCGCGTCACGCCCTCGCTCGTCACCTGCCGCTCCTGCATCGCCTCGAGCAGTGCCGCCTGGGTCTTGGGCGGCGTGCGGTTGATCTCGTCGGCGAGCAGCAGACCGGTGAACAGCGGGCCGGCACGGAAGGAGAAGTCGCCCTCCTTCTGGTCGTAGATGAACGACCCGGTGAGGTCCGCCGGCAGCAGGTCGGGGGTGAACTGTGCACGGGTGAAGTCCAAGCCGAGCGTCTGGGCGAACGACCGCGCGGCCAGCGTCTTGCCCAGCCCGGGCAGGTCCTCGATCAGCACGTGCCCGCCCGCGAGGATCCCGGCCAGCACGAGCTCGAGCGCCTCGCGCTTGCCGACCACCGCGCGGCCGACCTCGTCGAGGACCGCGGCCGCGCGGCGCGAGACCTCGGGCAGGCCGAGGGGTGCGGGAGTGTCAGTCATAGGTCCTCTATCTGCTGCAGGAGGTGCTCGATGCGGGCGGGCGTCAGTCTGGGGTACGGCGGGCGCGCCGCGAGCGTGGCCACGAGGTCCGGCCCCATCAGCGCGGCGGCGCGCGCCGGGTCGGCCTCGCGGGTGATGCCGTAGCGGGCGACGAGCTGGTGGTCGACGAGGTCGGCGAGCCGGCGGTGCAGCGTGTCGTCGACGTCCCGGCCGTCGAGGTGGTGTCCGACGACGCGGCGCAGCTGGTCGAGCCGCGGGTCCTCCCCCGGCGTGCGCACCGCCTCCTCGCGCGCGCCCGGCCACGTCGCCGGCTCGTTGTCGGCGCTGACGTCGAGGAACAGCCACACCACGGCGGCGCCCACGGCGACGTACAACGCGAGCAGTCCGGGTTGCGGCCGGTTGCCGAGGATCCAAGCCGCGACTGCGATGCCGAGCCACAGCACGAAGACCAGCGCGACCCGCACGGGCCAGCGACCGCGCATCAGGACCTCCGTACCGCGGCGAGGTCGTCCTGCAGCCGGGCGAGTGCGTCGCGCGCGGCCGACCGGGCGTTCTCGGTCAGCGGGTGCTCGGAGAACCGGGCCTCGCGGTACAGCGCGGCGAGCTGACCGATGGCCCGCGGGTCGAGGTCGAGGACGTGCAGCACGCGCACGGTGAACTCCGCGGACGTCTCGTGCGGGCTGCGCGGCAGGCCGGCGTCGGCGACGGCGTCCTCGAGACGCATCCAGCAGCGCACGATGCCATTGCGCGGGTCGCCCTCCTCGAGCGCGGTCAGCCGGTGCCCGGCATCGGCCACAAGAGCCTCGGCGGCGCGCGTCTCGGGCAGGGGCTCGGCCTCGACGGTCGGCGGCGGCGCTGGCCGGCGCCAGCGGTGGAGGACGGCATACCGCAGCCCCCAGGCCACGAGCGCGAGGAACCCGAGCACCAGCGCCCAGGCGATCAGGTCACCGATCCAGCTCAGGTCGATCGACGGCGGGCGGTCACGAGCGAGCTCCTCCCGGAGGTCCGGGCCGCCCATCGTCGGCTCGGAGGCCGACGCCGTGGTCGGCGTTGCGAACGAGCGGGTCCGGCCCGACGGCGACAGCACCGCGACCGGGCCGGTCGTGGCCGCCCAGGCGAGCACGACGACGCCGATACACACGGCCGGAGCCACGAGCGCCGCACGCCGCTGCTCCGTCCCCACCATGGGGGGATGATAGGAGCAGCGGCGTGCGGCGAACGGTTGTCGCGGCGTACGGCCGGTCTCAGAGGATCGGCGAGAACGGCTCCGTGCCGGGCTCGAGCGCCAGCCCCGAGATGCCGCCGTTGGCCTTGGCGTAGGCCAGCTCGTGCGCGATGTCGCCGACGCCGTTGGAGCCCGCGAGCGGGGCGATCGCCAGCGTCGACAGCGTGCCGAGCGCGTTGCCCTCGCCGTCGAGGAACGCACTGCCCGAGTCACCGGGGACGCCCGGCGTGAGCGTGTAGACCGGGTGGCTCCAGCCGTCGCCCTCGGCGCCCAGGCTGGTGCCGGTCTTCGGCGAGAGCTCCTCGACGCCACCGCGGAGGCTGGAGTTGCCGAAGGAGTAGACCCGGTCGCCGGTGGCGCTGCCGTCGCTGTTCACGCCGACCGGACCGCCCCAGAACGGAACGCTCGGGTTGACCTTCGAGACGTCCGCGGCGTCGACCTTGACCAGCGCGAGGTCGTTGTAGGCGCAGGTGTTCTCGTCGGTCTCGCCCTTCTTCTGCATGGTGAGCCACGAGCTGTAGGCGAGCGTGCCGGAGCCGACCTTGGTGCCCTCGCCGACGAGCGAGCCGCCCTCGACGAAGTCGACCTTGGTGCCGAGCGGCAGCGAGCCGGCGTCGCAGCCGTTGGTGTCGGTGGCCTCACCGGTGCCGGCGCAGTGCGCGGCGTAGCCGACGTAGGTGTTGCCGGCGCCGTCGGTGAAGACGAAGTTCGCCGTGCACTGGGCGCCCTCGGTGTACATCTGCACGCCGGGATGGATGGTGGCGCTGTCCGCCGGGGCCCACGACGGGGCGGCGGACGACGTACCGGCAGTGGCAGCGACGGTGGCGGCGGTCAGCGCGGCGGTGGCGCCGACAGCGAGGAGGGTGCGAGCCCGAGAGACCTGCATGGACGTTCCTTCCCAGGAGGGGTCGTTGGTGGTCCAACGACCCCGCCCCGGGATGGTTACGCGTCAGTACAGATCAGGACAGCGTCAGTACGACGGCTGCGAGGGATCGATCTGGTTGACCCAGGCGACAACGCCGCCGCCGACGTGCACCGCGTCGGCGTACCCGGCACCCTTGACGATCGCCAGCGTCTCGGCGGAGCGCACGCCGGTCTTGCAGTGCATGACGACCTGCTTGTCGGAGGGGAGCTTCTCGAGCGCGCTGCCGTTGAGGAAGTCGCCCTTGGGGATCAGCACGGCGCCGGGGATCCGGTTGATGTCGTACTCGTTGGGCTCGCGCACGTCGATCAGCACGAAGTCGCGGATGCCCTCCTCGCGCTCCTTGAGCATGTGCTCGAGCTGCACGACCGAGATGGTCGAGTCGGCGGCGGCGTCCGCGGCCTCCTCGGAGAGCGCACCGCAGAACGTGTCGTAGTCGATCAGCTCGGTGACGGTGGGGTTCTCGCCGCACAGCGCGCAGTTGGGGTCCTTGCGGACCTTGAGCTTGCGGTACTCCATCTCCAGCGCGTCGTAGATCATCAGCTTGCCGACCAGCGGGTCGCCGATGCCGGTGAGCAGCTTGATCGCCTCGTTGACCTGGATGGAGCCGATGCTCGCGCAGAGCACGCCCAGCACGCCGCCCTCGGCGCACGACGGAACCATGCCCGGCGGCGGGGGCTCGGGGTAGAGGCAGCGGTAGCAGGGCGCGTCGTCGACGAGCTTCGGCGCGAACACCGAGGCCTGCCCGTCGAAGCGGTAGATCGAGCCCCAGACGTAGGGGATGCCGAGGAAGTACGCCGCGTCGTTGACCATGTAGCGCGTGGCGAAGTTGTCGGTGCCGTCGATGATCAGGTCGTAGCCCTCGAAGACCTGCATCACGTTGTCGTTGTCGAGGCGCTCCTCGTGGAGCACGACGTTGACGTAGGGGTTGGTCTCGGCGATCGACTCCTTGGCGGACAGCGCCTTGGACTTGCCGACGTCGCTCTGGCCGTGGATGACCTGGCGCTGCAGGTTGGACTCGTCGACCTCGTCGAACTCCGCGATGCCGATCGTGCCGACGCCGGCCGCGGCCAGGTACAGCAGCGCCGGGCTGCCGAGGCCGCCGGCGCCGATCACGAGCACCTTGGCGTTCTTGAGTCGCTTCTGACCGTCCATCCCGACGTCGGGAATGATCAGGTGACGGCTGTACCGCCGGACCTCGTCGTTGGTCAGCTCGGGGGCCGGCTCGACCAGGGGTGGCAGGGACACGGACGCTCCTCGGTGCGAAGAAGTGGTTCGGTTCTCGGGCGTAACAACACCCGACCGCTCCATGTTCCCCGAGGGGCTCCCGGCGGCCGCACACGTCTCAGCCGCCGGGAACCCGCGTCGTTGCCTGCTCAGATCTGGTGCGCCCCACGGCGGCGCCGCACGGCTACCGCCACCGCCGTACCGACGAGGAGGAGGCCGCCGGTGAGCAGGAACGCGCCGGCGGGCGAGGTCGCCTTGGCCTGGACGGCGTGGATCACGCCCGGCAGCCCGGCGTCGACGGCCGAGGGGACGGCGGCGGCCGGCGACGCCTGCGCCTCGGCACCGAGCACCGTCGGCTCGCTGCTCGGGGTGTCGTCGTCGGAGGGCGGCGCGACTGCCTCGGTGCCCTGCACGGTCGGCTCGTCGGACGGGGTGTCGGCCGACTCCGAGGGCACGACGGTCCCGGGCGTCTCGGAGATCTCGGTGGTGGGCTCGGTCGGCTGAGGCGTGGGCGCGTCCTCGGTCGGCTCCGGCGTCCCCGGCGTCTCGGGCGTCGGGCTGGCGGCCTCCCCCTCGCAGGGCTCGACCCAGAACACCTTGGACTTGCTGGTGCTGCCCTTCGAGTGCGGCGTGTCGACGACGACCTTGACGTGGTAGCCCTGCTGCGGGTGCGGCTCGCCGGTGAAGGAGAGCGTGTACCACTCGATGTGGTCACGGCCGTCGCCCGCGCCGGGCTGGCCGCCGTTGCCGGTGAACGTCGGCGCCTGCTCGCCGTCGACCGTCATCGCCACGCCGGCGGACTCGGCGGTCGGCGCGTGCAGCTGCATGTCGACGTTGGCGGTGAGCTCGCCCCAGCCGGAGTCGAAGTTGAACCACTCGACCGCGAACGTGCACGGGACGTGCGGGTCGTTCTCCGGCCGCTGCTCGTCGAGGTCGGTGTAGTCGGCGATCTTGACCGTGCCGTTGTTGCCCGGCGCCCCGGGGTGGTCGGCCGTCTCCGACGGTGAGGCCGAGCCGGTGGGCGCGGCCTGGTCCGACGTGGTCGGCGTCGCCGGGGTGGCGGTCTCGTCGGCGTAAGCCGGTACGGCGGCGATCAGCAGCAGCGACGCGACGCCGGCACTGAGCAGGCGGGCGGGATGGGGCACGGAACGACTCCTCGAGGATTCGGGGCCGCGCAGGGGATGCGGCCGAGCCCTCCCTCAACGAGCGTCGGACTCAGGAGTTACGGAAGTCGTCCAAGGTGTTCTGGTGTCATGCGGAGATCCGCTCGGCGAACACGATCGCGTTGGAGTCGTAGCCGGACCCGTTCCAGTCCTCGCAGGTGATCAGCACCAGCCGGCCCGGCAGGGTCTGGCTGAACACCTTCTCGGCGTCGCGCGCCAGGCTCTGCTTGCGGTAGACGGTGACGCCGGTGACGGCGTACCGGATCAGGCCCTTGTCGGTGCGCACCGCGACCCGGTCGCCCCGGCGCAGCGTCTCCAGGTCGTCGAACGCGCCGCCGCCGCTGTGCACGGTGTGGCCGGTGATCAGCGCTCCCCCGCGCAGCGCGCCGGGCTTGGCCCCGTCGGTCCACCAGCCGAGCGTCTGCGGGTCGGACGGCGGCAGAAGCACGCCGTCGACGACGCCGATGCCGATGACCGGCGCGTCGACACCGAGCTTGGGGACGAGCAGACGGTTCGGTCGGCCAGTGGCCTTCGCCGGACGGACGGGTCTCGGCTTGTTCTTCAGGCGGACGCTGGGCTCGACGACGTACGGACCGGCACCACGCTTGGCTGTGGGCTCGTCGGCCGTGGTCACGACCGGCGGGTCGTCACCGCCGGACGGCTGGAGCGCCACCCCGGTGACGGCGAGGACGAGACCCACGATCGCGAGCAGCCACAGCCGACGGGTGCTCCGCCGCTTGCTGTCGGTCAACCCGTCCTCCACGTGCGTCAGGTTAGGGCCCTCTCGTGAAGAAGAGCGTGGCGGCCACCTCGCGGTGGCCGCCACGTCCCCGTCTCACTGCTGGAACTGCTGGTACTGCTACCTCAGCCGGCCACTCAGGCCTCGCGGGCCCCGACCTTGCGGCGACCCATCGTCATCAGCCAGCCGGCGGCCAGCATGAGCGCGACACCGGCACCGGTCAGCAGCTGACCGAGCAGGCTGCCCTGTGCCGGCGCGGCACCCGGCAGGCTGCCGAGACCCGCGTCGACCGCGGTCGGCACGGCGGCCTCGGTGCCGAGCACGACCGCCGGGCGCTGGCCCTTCGGCTTGTTCGCGTGCGGCTTCGGCTTCGAGGACTCCGTGCCCTTGACCTGTCCCGGGTTCGGCTTGGTCGGCTGCGGAGCGGAGGACTCGGTGCCACCCACGACCGGCGGAACGACAGCCGGCGGGGCGGTCGTCTCCGACGGCTCGGGGCTGGCCGGCGGCGTCGAGGACGTGTCGCAGTCCTCCGGCACGTCCTTGAACGTGTGCTCCGGGAAGGTCCACGTCTGCTTCTCGTTGTCGAACTCGTAGTCGTCGTCCGAGATCGTGGCCGTCACCGTGATGGTGCCGCCCGGCACCTTGTCACCGGTGTGCGAGAACGTCACCAGGCCGGCCGGCGCCGCCGAACCGTCGATGGTGGCCCTGCCGGTGTAGCCCACGGTGTCGTCGTCGCAGTCCGGCTCGTCGTACGACACCGACGCCACGACCTCGATCTCGTCCTCGTCGTCATCGTCGTCGCACGGCTCGTTGCTGTCCTTGGGGAGCGTGTAGGTCTTGACCGTGTCCCCGTCCTCGAACTTGTAGCCGTGCTTGGTCGTCGCCTTCAGGACCTTGCCGTTGCCCTCGAGCTCCCACTCGACCTTGTCCGTGCTCTGGGGAACGACGAACGAGATGTTGTCCGGACCGCACGGGTCCTTGACCGAAGGCTCGCCCGGGACCGGGACGGTCTTGTCGGTCTCGCAGTTGGTCGGCACCTTGCCGAACTCGTGCGGCGCGAAGACGAGCGACTGTGACTTGTTGGCGAACTCGTACTTGTCCTTGTAGGCGTCGCCGATCGTCGCGGTCACGGTGATGGTGCCGCCGGGAGCCTTGTTCCCGGTGTGGGAGTAGCTCACGACACCGGCGGGCGCGTCGTCGTTCCCGTTGTAGTCCACCGTCTTGTCCGCGCAGGTCGGCTCCTTGTAGGACACGGACGCCATGACCTTGGTCGCCTTGGGCTCCTCGTCCTTCTTGGGCACCTGGCACAGGATCACGTGGCTGTAGCCCTTGCCGGACAGGTGGAAGTAGGTCTGGCCCTTGACCGGGTTGTACGTGACCGTGTTCTCCTCACCCTGGCTGTTGCCACTGCCCTTCTTCAGGATGATCTTCGAGTACACGTAGCCGGCGTCCGGGTCTTTCGTGATCGTGTAGCCGCCGGACTCGGCACCCTTGTCGTCGACCTTCGCGCACTTCTCACCCTGGAGCTGCTCCCAGTGGCCCGGATGGTTCGTGTCGGTTGCGGACGCCGGCGACGCGGCCGTCATCAGGACGAGGCCGGTCGATGCGACCAGCGCGCCGGCTGCGGCCAGCGCGGTTGCGATGCGCCCGCGCTTACGCGCGCGCGGCTGTATAGCGGTGTTGCCCACTTGATGCCACCCCTTGTTAGAAGAAACCCATGTCTGGGCGGACCGCATGCCCCCATGCGGCCGACGTGGGTACAGGAGGTGGGCCCACGCACGCTGTTACGCGTCCGCGGTTCAAAGGCTGGCCCCCCAGCTGAACCCCCATCGGGAACACCGGACTCGAGAGTCCTGTGCCTCCACGGACACCTTCCTACCCAGGCGCGTCCGTAACAAGCCTTATTTCGTGTTAAATCCCACCGGCCCGGACGAACTACGCGTAGCCACCCACCTGACCACCTTTGCGTCACCGCAGGAATCCGGTCCTGTCTCCGTCTTCGGGGGCGGGCGCCTCCCCGGTCCGGCCATTACCCCGGAGTAGGCTGCGACGGTGACCACGACGCACGAGCAACGTCCGCGCGGCGGACGCATGCCGCGCAACGCCCGCCGGGCCCAGCTGCTGGAGTCGGCGCTCGAGGTGTTCGTGGCGCAGGGGTACCACGCGGCCGCGATGGACGACATCGCCGAGCGGGCCGGCGTCTCCAAGCCGGTCCTCTACCAGCACTTCCCCGGCAAGCTCGAGCTGTACCTCGCGCTCCTCGACCAGTCGTGCGACACGATCGTCGAGCGGTGCCGCGAGGCGCTGGCGTCCACCGACGACAACAAGCAGCGCGTCGAGGCGACGATGCACGTCTTCTACGACTACGTCGCCAACGCGCACGGCGCGTTCCGGCTCGTGTTCGAGTCCGACCTGACCAACGAGCCCGCCGTACGCGAGCGGGTCGACCGGGTCACCCGCGACTGCGCCGAGGCGATCACCGAAGTGATCCACGCCGACACCGGCCTGCCCGCCGAGCAGTCCCGGCTGCTGTCGGTGTCGCTGGTGGGAATGGCGCAGGTTTCCGCGCGGTTCTGGTTGGACAGCAAGGACGAGATCGACCAGCACGAGGCGGCGAGCCTGATCGCCGGCCTCGCCTGGCGAGGCATCCGCGGGTTCCCCCGCACCGACGACCAGCACTGAGTCCCACTGCGTCGCTCAGGGGTCCGTGGGTCTCACTGATTCACACTTGAGGTACGACTGGTAGTGCCGGCCGGCACCACCCCACGAACTACGAGGAGGTCCTCCGCATGGAGGTCAAGATCGGTGTCCAGCAGGCCACCCGCGAGCTCACGGTCGACACCAACATGGAGTCCGCCGACGTCGAGAAGGCCGTGGCCGCGGCCATGGAGTCCGGGCTGTTCACGCTCACCGACACCAAGGGCCGCACGGTGATCGTGCCGTCCGACAAGCTCGCGTACGTCGAGATCGGCTCGCCGACCATCGGCCAGGTGGGCTTCCGCGCCACGACGTAGCGCATGCGGGGCAGCTCATCCACAGGGCAGCCCACGCGAAACTTGCAGGTCCCACGCGAAGTTTCGCGTGGGACCTGACGGTTTCCCAGCAGATGGTGGTATCCCGACAGCGCCGTCAGGCGGCCAGGCCCAGCTTCTCCATCCGCGCCGAGTGGTTCTCGGTCAGCCGCGTGAACAACCGGCCGATCGCGGCCAGGTCCATGCCCGGGCGGTCGACGCCGCCGGAGAGCAGCGCGGAGAGCGCGTCACGCTCGGCGGCGACCCGCTGCGCCTGGGAGAGCGCCTCCCCCATCAGCCGGCGTCCCCACAGGGCGAGCCGGCCGCCGACGCGCGGGTCCTGCTCGATCGCGCGGCGGACCCGGTCGACGACGAACTGCGACTGGCCGGCGTCGGCCAGGCTCTCGATGATCAGGTCGCGGGTGCCGGCGTCGAGGAACGCCGCGATCTCGCGGTAGAAGTCCGCCGCCAGGCCGTCGCCGACGTACGCCTTCACCAAGCCCTCGAGCCAGTCCGACGGCGCGGTGCGCGCGTGGAACGCGTCGAACGCCTTCGCGAACGGAGCCATCGCCTCGAACGGATCGGCGCCGAGCTCGACGAGCCGCTCCCGCAGCCGGTCGAAGTGGCCGAACTCGGTCGCGGCCATCCGCGCCAGCTCGGTGCGGTCCTGGAGCGTCGGGGACATCTTGGCGTCCTCGGCCAGCCGCTCGAACGCCGACATCTCGCCGTACGCGATCACACCCAGCAGGTCCACCACCGCCGCGAGGTACGACGGGTCCTGGAACGCGACCGGGACGTCCTTCGACGCGCCGGCCGGGGCCGGGGCCTGCGGCGATTCAGTCATATGCGGAGCGTAGCGATAGAATCGGGACGAGCCGTCCCGCACGCGCAGGGAGCACGACGCTCGGCCGCCCGTCCGGCGCGCTGAGCGGGAGCCCCGGATGCCATTGGTCGCCGGGGGCGGCGTACCGACCTGATGTCAAGAGAACAGGCAAGATCCTGACCACCTTCAGAGAGCTCGGGGTGCTTCCCGAGATCGCCGACGCCCTCGAGCGCGCCGGCATCGTCACCCCCTTCCCGATCCAGGAGATGACCCTGTCGGTCGCCCTGATGGGCACCGACCTGATCGGCCAGGCCCGCACCGGCACCGGCAAGACCCTGGCCTTCGGCATCCCCGTCCTGCAGCGCACCGTCGCTCCGCACGACCCCGACTACGCCGAGCTGGTCGCGCCGGGCAAGCCGCAGGCGCTGATCGTCGCGCCGACCCGTGAGCTCGCGCTCCAGGTCGCCAACGACCTCAAGCTCGCCGCGGCCGACCGCGGCACCCGCGTGCTCACCGTGTACGGCGGCGTGGGCTACGAGCCGCAGCTCGAGGCGCTCGACGCCGGTGTCGACGTGGTCGTGGGCACGCCCGGCCGCCTGCTCGACCTGGCCAACCGCCGCGCGCTCGACCTCTCCCACGTGAAGTCCCTCGTGCTCGACGAGGCCGACGAGATGCTCGACCTCGGCTTCCTGCCGGACGTCGAGCGGCTGATCGCCAAGACGCCGGAGACCCGGCAGACGATGCTGTTCTCGGCGACGATGCCGGGCGCGATCGTCTCGCTGGCCCGCACGCACATGCGGCACCCGATGAACATCCGCGCCGAGTCGAGCGAGGACAACCAGACCGTCCCGGCGACCGCGCAGTTCGTCTACCAGGTGCACGACCTCGACAAGCCCGAGATGCTCGCCCGCATCCTGCAGGCCGAGAACGTCGACAAGGTCATCGTGTTCACCCGCACCAAGCGCCAGGCGCAGCGCGTGGCCGAGGACATGACCGAGCGCGGCTTCGACGCCAGCCCGCTGCACGGCGACATGCAGCAGGTCTCCCGCGAGAAGGCGCTCAAGCGGTTCCGCGACGGCAAGCTCAAGCTGCTCGTCGCCACCGACGTCGCCGCCCGCGGCATCGACGTCACGGGCGTCTCGCACGTCGTCAACTACAGCTGCCCCGAGGACGACAAGACCTACGTCCACCGGATCGGTCGCACCGGCCGCGCCGGGGCAACCGGCATCGCGATCACGTTCGTCGACTGGGCCGACGTGACCCGGTGGAAGGTCATCAACAAGGCCCTCGACCTGCCGTTCGACGAGCCGGCCGAGACCTACTCCAGCTCCGAGCACTTCTTCCACGACCAGGGCATCCCTCCGGGCGTCAAGGGCCGGATCGCGCCGGAGAAGCCGCGCGAGGAGAAGAAGAGCGACGACCGCGGCGCTCGCTCAGAGCGCTCGGAGAAGTCCGACCGGCCGCGCCGCAACCGCAGCCGCTCCCGCACCCGTGGCGGCGAGCCCGTCGACGGCGACGCTCCCGCCAAGACCTCCGACGGCGACCAGTCCCCGTCGAACGACTCGCACGGCAGCGAGAGCGGCGAGGGCGACCAGAACCGTCCGCGTCGCCGCCGTCGCCGCCGCTCCGGCTCGTCCGCCGGCCAGACCGCCTCGGCGTCGTCGACCGCCGGCGAGTAGCCACCCACTATGTTCTGAGCGCCGCTCAGGTCGCCACCACCACGACCTTCGTGCCTTCAGGGGCGAAGTCCCACAGGGCACGGGCGTCGGGGCGGGCCTGGCGGACGCAGCCGGAGGACATGGGGGTGCCGAGCTCGGCGCGGGTCTGCATCGGCTCGCCGTCCTCGTAGGGGATGTCGTGGAAGCCGATCGCGGCGTTCTTGCCGTGCGCGAAGCGCACCATGTATTTCATCGTGCCGCCGTCGATGCCCCAGGCCCGCTCGGAGCGGGAGTACACCTCGTACGTCCCGGGCTGGAGGTTGTCGTCGACGCTGCCGGAGACGAGGTAGGTGCGCTTCACGGCGCCGCGTTCGCCGACCAGCCACACCCGCTGGGCGGTCTGGTCGAAGACGACGCGGCGGCCCTCGCCGCTGTCGGCGGGAACCTCGAGCGCGGTGCGCGCGACGCGGCGGCTCTCGTCGGCGGCCTTGCCGAACTTCGCGGCGTCGACCTGGATCGGGTCGTCGTCGCGACGGTCGGTCGCGCCCGTGGACGCGTCGGGCTCCGCCGCTGCGGCGGGCTTGTCGACGGGCTCAGAGGGTTGCGCGTTGGCCACCGGCAGCAGCCCGATCCCTCCCAGCACGGACACCAGCGTGACGCCGGCGGCGGCGAGGAGCGCGCTCACCCGGTCGTAGCGCACCCGGGGTGCGGGTCGGGACGCGTGCCTGGCTCGGGGAGGGGCCATGCCCGTCACTCTAGGACGGTCGGGGGCTGCGCTTCAGGAGGTTGGCCGCGACATCCCGGTAGGCGTCCGCGCCACGGTGCCGACGCGTCGTCGCGAGGATCGACCGGCCGGCCGCCGGCGCCTCCGCGAAGCGGATCGACTTCGGGATCGGCGGCTCGATCACGTCGAGCTGGTAGGCCTCCGAGATCGTCTCCAGCACCGCTCGCGCGTGGTTGGTGCGTCCGTCGTACAGCGTCGGCAGCACACCCCACACCTCCAGCCCACGGTTGGTGAACCGGCGTACGTCGTGCACGGTGTCGAGCAGCTGCCCCACGCCGCGGTGCGACAGCGTCTCGCACTGCAGCGGCACGACGACACCGTCGGCGGCGGTCAGCGCGGCGACCGTGAGCACGCCGAGCGAGGGCGGGCAGTCCAGCAGGATCCAGTCGTACGGCGCGTCGGTGGGAAGCTCCTCGACGGCCATCCGCACCACGTGCTCGCGGCCCGTGCGCGTCAGCAGGTCGGCCTCGGCACGCGCGAGCTCGATCGTCGCAGGCAGCAGGTCGACTCCGTCGTCGGTCTCGATGATCACCTTGGTCGGCGGCAGCCCCTTGGTGAGCACGTGGTGCACCGACAGGTCGAGGTCCTCGGGGTCGATGCCGAGCGAGAACGTCAGGCAGGCCTGCGGGTCGAGGTCGACGAGCAGCACGCGCTGGCCGAGCTCGGCCAGCGCCGCACCGAGGGAGGCGACCGTCGTCGTCTTGGCGACGCCGCCCTTCTGGTTGGCGATCGCGAGCGTGGTCGTCACGCCCGCCATTCTGCCCGAGGGGCCGCGACCGGCCGGCGGGGCGTCCGTGGAATCCTTCCGGCGTGCCGACTCCACGCCGCACCGCCCTCGTCACCGGACCGACCGCCGGCATCGGCGCCGCGTTCGCCAGACAGCTCGCCGAACGCGGTCACGACCTCGTCCTCGTCGCCCGGGACCAGGCCCGCCTCAACGCGCTGGCGGACGAGCTCCGCAGCCGGTACGGCGTCGAGGCCGAGATGCTGGTCGCCGACCTCGCCGACCGCGAGCAGCTGGCCCGCGTCGAGGGACGCGTCGCCGACCCGGACCGGCCGGTGCACGTGCTCGTCAACAACGCCGGCTTCGGCCACAAGCGGCCGTTCCTGGAGAACTCCGTCGAGGACGAGCAGCGGATGCTCGACGTGCTGGTCACCGCGGTGCTGCGGCTGACCCATGCTGCGCTCGGCGCGATGGTCGCCCGCGGGGACGGGCAGATCGTCAACGTCTCGAGCATCGCCGGGTACCTCCCGCGCGGCACCTACAGCGCGGCCAAGGCCTACGTGACGTCGCTGAGCCGGTGGGCGGACGCGACGTACCGCGACCGCGGGGTGCACGTGATGGCGCTGCTGCCCGGGTTCACCACGACGGAGTTCCACACGCGGATGGACGTCTCGCGACGGTCGGCGCCGAGCTGGATGTGG
>DASURB010000137.1:0-2017 GCA_036280235.1 Nocardioides sp. | reverse complement strand
GGCCGGCGTGGCGCCGCAGCGGGTGCGGCTGATCCCCGGCGCCGCCCTCGACGTGCTCCCCCGCCTCACCGACGGGCACTACGACCTGGTGTTCTGCGACGGCGACAAGCACGAGTACTCCGACTACCTCACCGAGGCGCTCCGGCTGCTCAAGCCCGGCGGCATCGTCGCCTTCGACAACGCCCTGTGGCACGACCGGGTGGCCGACCCTGCGCAGCGCGACGCCGAGACCGTGGCGATCCGCGAGCTCGGCAAGACCGTGCGCGACCACGACAAGCTGCTGCCCGTCCTGCTCCCCGTGGGCGACGGCCTGCTCGTCGCGAAGAAGGTCTGGACCCCCGAGTCCTGACCCCGCCGACCCGTCACTTCCGCCGCTGTTCTCGCGGCGTGTCGCGGCGGGATTGACGGGTCAGCGGCGAACAGGCCGGCGGCCGACGGGTCAGCTGCCGACGCCGCTGAGCGGCTCGCGCAGCTCCAGCCAGTGCAGCAGCGCCCGCGCCCCGAACCCGGTGGCGCCCATCGTCCACTCGTACGCGTCGACCGGTGAGTCGCCCACCGACGCGATGTCGAGGTGTGCCCAGGGCAGCCCGCCGGCGAAGTGCTGGAGGAACAGCGCCGCGGTGATCGCGCCCGGTCCGCCCGCGGCGTTGTCGGCGTCGGCGACCTTGGACTCGAGCAGCTCCTCGTAGTCCTCCGTCAACGGCATCCGCCACAGCGGTTCGCCGGCTGCCTGGCCGGCGGTGGCGATCACGTCGGCCAGCGCCTCGTCGTTGGCGAAGAACCCGCCGGTGCGCTGGCCCAGCGCGACCTTCATGGCACCGGTCAGGGTGGCGACGTCGACGAGGACGTCGGGTGAGAGCTCGGAGACCGCGTACGCCATCGCGTCGGCGAGCACCAGCCGCCCCTCCGCGTCGGTGTTGCGGACCTCGCTGGTGCGGCCGCCGTAGTGACGGATGACGTCGCCGGGCCGCATCGAGCTCGCACCGACGGCGTTCTCGGCCACCGGGACCAGGCCGGTCACGCGGACCGGGCAGTCGACGTCCTTGAGCGCGCCCATGACCGCCATGACGACGCCGCCGCCCGTCATGTCGCGCTTCATGGTCGCCATGCCCTCGGTCGGCTTGATCGACAGGCCGCCGGTGTCGAAGGTGATCCCCTTGCCGACGAGCACCACGTGCGGCGTCTTCCGTCCGGCGCGGCGGGGCGTGTAGTCGAGGCGGATCAACCGGGGCGGGGTGGCCGAACCCTGGCCGACGCCGAGGATGCCGCCGAAGCCCTCCTTGGCGAGCTGCTTCTCGTCCCAGACCTTGAGCTCGAGCCCGGCGGTGCGGGCGATCTCCCCGGCGCGCTCCACCATCCAGGCCGGGTTCTTCTCGTTCGACGGGACGAGCGCGAGGCAGCGGGCCAACCACCCGGCGCCGGCGACTGCGAGCGCCTGCTCGAGCACGGCCTGCCGGTCGGCGTTCTCCGAGAGCCCGGCGAGTACGACGCGCGCGACCGGCTGTTCCTTCGCCCCGGCCGACCTGCGGTGGAAGCCGAACGACCCGAGCACCAGCCCCTCGACCAGCGCACGGAGCCCTGCGTCGTCGCACAGCGCGGCCAGCGAGGTGGCCAGCGTCTGCTTCCCGCGGACCCGGCGGGCCAGCGCGGCCCCCGCCTTGCGGAGGTCGGCCGGCTCACCCTTGCCGACCCCGACGAACATCACCGAGCGGAGGCTCGAGTTGGCCAGCCCGGTCGTCGAGAGCAGCGGGTGCTCGACCACCTCGCCGACCTTGCCGGTGGCCTTGTGGTGCTCCAGCAGCGCGAACACGTCGATGTCGAGCTCGTCGAGGAGCTCCGCAGCGCCGGGTCCCAGGGTCGGGCCGGCGCTCTCGCCGTCGACGGGCTCGCTGTCGACGAGCAGAGGAACCGCGACGACGTCGGCGCCGATGACTCCGACGGGAGAGGCGCTGCTGAGCGCGAGCTGGGGCGGCGAGACCTGTTCGGGCAGGGCCACGGTGGTGTTCCCCCTGGAAGT
>DASURB010000136.1:0-2926 GCA_036280235.1 Nocardioides sp. | reverse complement strand
ACGTTGTCGAAGTCGATCTCGTCGAGCTCCTTGAGGCGGTTGATCCGCTGGTGCACGGTCTGGAAGTTGGTGAGCATGCCGCCCAGCCAGCGCTGGTTGACGTAGGGCATGCCGACGCGGGTCGCCTGCTCGGCGATCGCCTCCTGGGCCTGCTTCTTGGTGCCCACGAACATGATCGTGCCGCCCTTGGCGACCGTGTCCTTGATGAAGGCGTAGCTGCGGTCGATGTAGGCCAGCGACTGCTGCAGGTCGATGATGTAGATGCCGTTGCGCTCCGTCATGATGAAGCGCTTCATCTTCGGGTTCCAGCGGCGGGTCTGGTGCCCGAAGTGGACGCCGCTCTCGAGGAGCTGGCGCATGGTGACGACGGCCATGGCTGTCGGTCCCTCTTCCGTGTTCATGACCCAGAGGCGTCCGGCAGCCGGCGCGAGCCCGCTGCCGACCCGCCGGGTCGGCTCTCAGTTGTCGCAGGTGGACGGGTGTCCCCTGCCCTGGCGCCCGGCGCCGTCAGGACCCACGCCGAATCGCTTCGATGAGGGACTGAGTGACGGACGCCCGCGAAGACCCGGCGACCGGTGCTGCTGGCCGGCGGCTCGGTGCGGAACGAGCGCGCGAAGTCAACCCGCTTGCACGGGTTGCTCCGACGAGTCTATCCCGCGGCGGTAGGTGGCCGCCAATCGGCGGAGCGGGCCGGGTTCCGTCCCCAGCCCGGCCGCCACGCCCGCGGTCCACAGGGCGGCTGACCTGGGCGTTCGTACGTCGTCGTCGGCCACGACGCTGGCTTCATGTTCTCGCGACCTGGTGCTGTCACCGTCCTCGGCCTGGTGGTGCTCACGAGCCTTCTGTTCACTCCTGCGCCGGCGGCGGGGGCGACCGACGCCGAGCGGAGTCCTGTTCCCGCCGGTGCCGCCGTCTGGCCGCTCTCCCCCGCTCCCGATGTGGGCGAGCGGTTCGACCCGCCCGACACCCGCTGGGGAGCCGGCCACCGCGGCGTCGACCTGCGTGGCTCCCCGGGGCAACCGGTCCGGGCCGCGATGGGCGGCCGCATCACGTTCGCGGGCTCGCTCGCCGGCCGCGGCGTGGTGGTCGTGGACCACGGCGCCACGCGCACGACCTACGAGCCGGTCGATGCCACGGTCTCCGTCGGTGACACCGTCGCCGCCGGCGACCGGATCGGCCGCCTTCAGCTCGGCGGGTCGCACTGCTACCCGGCAGCGTGCCTGCACTGGGGCTGGCGCGACGGTGACACCTACCTCGACCCGCTCACGCTCGTGGGTGCCGGCCCGGTCCGGCTGCTGCCGCTCGGCAGGGACGACACGGGCCAGGCAACGCTCCGCCACTCAGCGGCATGGCTGCCGACCTGGGCGGTCCGGTCGTCCACCACGCCGTGGCCTCGTCCGTCGGACGGAGCGGGCAGCGGACCCCTCTTCCGCGAGCGAGTGAGTTAGGCGCGGGGATGGGCCTGCTTGAACGCCTGCCGCAGCCGGTCGGTCGTCACGTGCGTGTAGATCTGCGTCGTCGCCAGCGACGCGTGCCCGAGCAGCTCCTGCACCGAGCGCAGGTCGGCCCCGCCCTCCAGCAGGTGGGTCGCCGCGGTGTGCCGCAGACCGTGCGGGCCGAGATCGGGTGCGCCGGGCACGTCCGCGAGCCGGGCATGCACCAGCGAACGCACCGCGCGCTGGTCCAGCCGCCCGCCACGGGCGCCGAGGAACAGCGCCGGCCCGGAGCCCGACCTGGCCAGGGCCGCTCGCCCCCGGTGGAGCCACGCGTCGAGGGCACGCGCCGCGGGGGCGCCGTACGGCACGGTGCGCTCCTTGCGCCCCTTGCCGAGCACACGGACCACCCGCCGCTCGTGGTCGAGGTCGTCGACGTCGAGACCGCAGAGCTCGCCGACGCGGATGCCGGTGGCGTACAGCAGCTCGAGCACCGCGGCGTCCCGCAGCCCGACCGGGCTGCCGTCGTCCGCTCGGGTGGCGGCCGCCTCCAGCAGGGCGCGCGCCTCCTCGGCACGGAGTGCGGGCGGGAGCGTCCGGCGCGCCTTCGGGGAGCCGAGCTGGGCGCCGGGGTCGTTCTCGACGCGGCCGGTCCGCTGCAGCCAGGCGGTGAAGACCCGGACGGCGGTGGCGCGCCGCGCCATGGTCGTGCGTGCCTTGCCGAGGGTCTGCTGCTGGGCCAGCCAGCTGCGCAACGACCGCAGGTCGAGCGTCGTCACGTCGGTGTGGCCGAGGCGCGCCGCGTGGGCGAGCATCGCGGAGATGTCGCCGGTGTACGCGCGGACCGTGTGCGGCGTGAGGTCGCGCTCGGAGACCAGGTGGCGTTCGTAGTCGGCGAGCACGGCTGCCATCGGCTCGGGAAGCTCCGGCAGCACAGCCAGCTCGGGCTCGTCCATGCCGCGAGTCTAGGAAGGCACGGACGCTCCTCCCGGTATTGGCGAGTCGTCGCCGGTCTGCGGCGGAGCCAGCCGCCAGGTGTCGCCTTGGCGCTCGACGGCCCCGCGGGCCAGCAGCGCCTCCAGCGCTCGCGCGGTCGAGGACACCGAGAGCCCCGCGGTGCGTGCGACCGCGTCTGCCGGCGCGCCGCGGACGACCGGCGTCGCTTCGAGCACGCGGCGCTGCGTGGCGGGAAGCCGATCGCGCGCGGTCTCGGCGCCACGCGCGACCGGGGCCAGGTCGTCGCCGATCGCCCCGAGCAGCTCGACGACATGGGCGGCCTCGGTGACCAGGTGCGCCTCGCGGGTGCGCAGCATCTCGTGCACGCCTTGGCTGGGAGCGCTGGTCACGGGTCCGGGGACACCCATCAGCACGCGGCCGAGACGGGCCGCCCAGTTGGCGGTGTTGAGCGCGCCGCTGCGAAGCGCGGCCTCGACGACGACGGTGCCGCCGGTCAGGCCGGCGATCAGCCGGTTGCGGGTGAGGAACCGCAGCCG
>DASURB010000135.1:0-16094 GCA_036280235.1 Nocardioides sp. | reverse complement strand
CCTTGTTCGTCGAGGAAGGCCAGCACCCGCTCGCCCATCCACGCCATCGTCGCCTGGTAGTGCGGGTTGTTCAGCGCCTGGCGCCGCGCCTCGCGCGGGTCGAGGCCGACGGCGGCGTACACGCGCGGATTCACGAGCGATCGGGCGATCATGAACGCGGTCTGCGCGGTGAGCGTGCGGTGCAGAGCCAACCGCGGGCGCGGCAGCGTCGGCACCATCCGCTCGACCTCCTCGCGCGCGAACGTCATGTGCCGCGCCTCTTCCAGCACGTGCACGCGCGAGACCATCCGCACCAGCGGTTGCACGCGCTCGTCGCGCATCAGCTCGCGCTGCCAGCGGTCGAGGATCTCCTCGGCGACGAGGATCGAGGCGTACGCCGAGACGCCGGACGCGAGCGCCTTGAAGCCCCGGCCAAGACGGTGGACGTGCGGGGTGACGCCGTACGCCGGCGCACCGAACCGCGCGATCGCACGGCCGAACATGATCGAGTGGCGGCACTCGTCGCCGACCTCGGTGAGGGCGTACTGCGTGCGGGCGGAGGTCGGGTCGGCGTCGTAGAGCTCGCGCGCGACGAGCTGCATCAGGATCAGCTCGAACCACAGCCCCACGCTCGCGATGCTCGCGATCTCGTGCCGGGACAGCTCGACCTGCTGCTCCGGGCTGAGCGACTCCCAAAGCGGCGTCCCGTAGAGCGACATCCGCTCCGGCTGCATGAACCACAAGCCGTCGACGAGCGGCGCGTCCCAGTCGAGCTCGATCTCCGGGTCGTACGACATCCGCGCGGACGACCCCAGCAGACGGGTGGCGACGTCCGAGCTGGAAGTGGCGGTGGAGCTCATCCAGACCTCCCGAGATTGTGTGTTACCTGAAGTAACGTCTAACGGCTAGAGTGCTCCACATGGCGCGGAAGGTCAAGGGCTCCCCCGGCGACGGCCGGAGCACCCGGTGGAGCGCCCACCGGGAGGCCCGTCGCGACGAGCTGGTGCTCGCGGCGGTGGCCGCGATCGACGAGCACGGACCCCGCGCCGGCATCGACGAGATCGCCGCGGCGGCCGGGGTGAGCAAGCCGGTGCTCTACCGCTACTTCGCCGACAAGGCCGACCTGCACGCCGCCGTGGGCTCCTGGGGCGCGGGCGTCGTCATGGAGCGACTGCTGCCGGCGTTCACCTCGGAGGGGTCGGTCAAGGAGCGCGTCGACCGCGCGTGCGAGGCCTACCTCGCGGCGATCGAGGAGCACCCCAACGTCTTCCTGCTGCTGGTGACCCACCGAGTGCAGGGCGACACCGACCCGCTGGCGGACGGCAAGGCCGCCATCGCCGCGGCGATGGCTCGCGTGCTGGGCGACACCCTGCGCGAGCTCGGTGTGGACGCGGGCGGCGCCGAACCGTGGGCCTACGGGCTGGTCGGCCTCGGGCTGAGCACCGGCGAGTGGTGGCTGACCCGCCGCACGATGTCGCGCGCAGCGGTCCGCGGCTACCTCGCGGCGTTCGTGTGGCACGCGTTCGAGGGCCTGGCGCGGGAGTACGGCGTCGACCTCGACAGCAACGACCCGGGCGAAAGGAGAGCGTGATGCAGCACGACCACGAGGGGTACGACGGGGCCGCGACGCTCGTGACAGACGACGGCGAGGTGCCGGTCGCGGTCACGTTGCGCGGGCTGTTCCAGCCGATCGACGGGCGCTACCACTGGCACGGCCGGATCGCCCGCGACGAGCGGGTCGACGCGCTCGGCCGGGCCGGCGCGACGGTCGAGCTGCGCACCCCGGCCGGCGCGGCGACGGGCCGACTGTCGGACGTCGACCCGTGGGGCCGTTACCGGATCGCCGGGGTCGGCCGGCCGCCGTACCCACTGCCGGAGGGAAGGGAGCCCAAGGGAATCTGACCCGGTTCGTTCCCGGATTTGCGCCAACCCCGGCGGCGCGGCAGGGTGCAGACATGACCAGACGCCTGGGGATCATCGCTGCCGCCTGCACGCTCGCCTTCGCTGCCTCGTCCTGCGCCACCGACACGGAGACCACCGAGCTCGAGGGTGGGGCACAGGTCATCAAGGAGGGCAAGCTGACGGTCTGCACCCACCTGCCCTACGAGCCGTTCCAGTACAAGGAGGGCGGCAAGATCGTCGGGTTCGACGTGGACCTCATGGACCTCGTCGCCGAGGAGCTCGGTGTCGAGCAGGAGATCGTCAACACCCCGTTCGAGACGATCGAGACCGGGCAGGCCATGGCGACCGGCAAGTGCGACATCGCCGCCGCCGGCATGACCATCACCGAGGAGCGGCAGCGGGTCATGGACTTCTCCGACCCGTACTTCGACGCCACCCAGGCGCTGCTGGTCAAGAAGGGTTCCGGCTTCGACTCCCTCGAGTCGCTGTCCGGCGAGACCGTGGGCGTCCAGGCCAACACGACCGGCAAGGCGTACGCCGAGGACAACGCTCCCGACGACGTCGAGCTGAAGACGTTCGAGGACCTCGCCCTGCTGACCAGCGCCGTGAAGACCGGCGACGTGGCGGCGGCTGTCAACGACAACGGCGTGCTCTACGACTACGCAGCGCAGAACCCCGACACCGAGGTCACCGCCGAGTTCGACACCGGCGAGCAGTACGGCTTCGGCGTCGCCAAGGACAAGAACGACGCGCTGATCGAGACGGTCAACAAGGTCCTGGCGGAGGCGGCGAAGGACGGTCGCTACGAGGAGATCTTCCGCAAGTACTTCCCGGACGCGCAGCTCCCCGACTTCGTCAGCTGAGGCACCGGTCATGGCCATGACACCCCGCCAACGCGCTCGCGTCTCGCGGGGCATCCAGTACGCCATCTTGTTGGTGGCCGTGGTGGCCGCCGTGCTGTTCGCCGACTGGACGACGATTCGCGAGCAGTTCTTCAGGATGGACATCGTCGCCGGGATGCTTCCCGACGTCATCACGATCGCCCTGAAGAACACCATCCTCTACACGGCGTGCGGCTTCACCTTCGGCCTCGTGCTGGGGCTCTTCCTGGCGCTGATGCGGCTGTCGTCGGTCGGGCCCTACCGGTGGCTGTCCACCGCCTTCATCGAGTTCTTCCGCGGGCTGCCCGCCCTGGTCGTGTTCATCGCGCTCAGCGTCGGCGTCCCGATCGCGTTCCCCGGCCGTGAGGTCCCGGGCGGTGTGCTCGGCATCGCGACGCTCGCGCTGGGCCTCGTCGGCGGCGCCTACATGGCCGAGACGATCCGCGCCGGCATCCAGGCGGTGCCGAAGGGCCAGATGGAGGCCGCCCGCTCGCTCGGGATGTCGCACACGTGGGCGATGGTGTCGGTCGTCATTCCCCAGGCGTTCCGCATCATCCTCCCGCCGCTGACGAACGAGCTGATCCTGCTCACCAAGGACTCCTCGCTGGTCTACCTGCTCGGCTACACGCTGAGCAGCGTCGAGCTCGCGGCCTACGGGCGCGAGACGCTCAACCAGGAGAACAACTTCACCCCGCTGATCGTGATCTCGCTGTGCTACCTGCTGATCACGGTCCCGCTCGCGATCGTCGTACGCCGCATGGAAGCACGCGCCGAGAGGGCACGCTGATGACCGACCCCGCCGTGACCGACCCCGCCGCACCGCTCGACCGCAGCAAGGCCGCCATCGACGTGCAGGACCTGCACAAGTACTTCGGCAACAACGAGGTGCTCAAGGGCATCGACTTCCACGTCGACCAGGGCCAGGTCGTCTGCGTGGTCGGGCCGTCGGGCTCCGGCAAGTCGACGCTGCTGCGCTGCGTGAACCTGCTGGAGACGCCGACCTCCGGCAAGATCCTCGTCGAGGGCGTCGAGATCACCGACCCCGACATCGACGTCGACAAGGTGCGCAGCCGGATCGGCATGGTGTTCCAGCAGTTCAACCTGTTCCCGCACATGTCGGTGCTGCGCAACCTGACCATCGCCCAACAGCGCGTCCGCAAGCGGAGCAAGGACGACGCGGCCGAGGTCGCCCGCCGCAACCTCGCCAAGGTCGGGCTCGCGGACCGGGAAGACGCCTACCCCGCGCACCTCTCCGGCGGCCAGCAGCAGCGCGTGGCGATCGCCCGGGCGCTGTCGATGGAGCCGGACATGATGCTGTTCGACGAGCCCACCAGCGCGCTCGACCCCGAGCTGGTCGGCGACGTGCTCGACGTGATGCGCGACCTGGCCAACGAGGGCATGACGATGATGGTCGTCACCCACGAGATGGGCTTCGCCCGCGAGGTCGGGCACAAGCTCGTCTTCATGGACGGCGGCGTCATCGTCGAGGAGGGCGACCCGCGCAAGGTGCTCGGCGACCCGCAGCACGAGCGCACGAAGGCGTTCCTGTCGAAGGTGCTCTGACCCCCGCTCGTCAGCTCCGGGTCAGCCCTGGGTCAGCTCCGGGTCAGCGGACCCGGACGACGTTCGTCTTGGCGATCTTGTCGTGCAGGGCCTGGTTCTTGGAGTCCCACAGCGGCCAGAGGTAGTTGGCCAGGAAGTAGAGCCCGCCCAGGGGCCCCAGCACGGGCAGGTAGCCGATGAACGAGTTGAGGTTCTGGCCGAACCACCGCGCCAGGATCGTGCCGTAGGACAACTGGCCCGGCTTCTCGCGCAGCCGCACCTGCATGCCCAGCGCGAGCTTGCCCGGCGTCGCGGCCTTCGTGCGCAGGAACGCCACGTTGTAGACGAGTGACACCACGAGGCTCACCAGCCCGATCACCAGCAGCGGCTGGGCCATCTCCTGGGTGAGCCCGAAGGTCGGCCCCTGCGCCACGTCGCCCGAGATGATCTCGTCGGTCATCTCGTTGACCGCCTCGAAGTAGTCGCGTGCCGCGGGGAACGCGACGACCCACGACACGATGTTGATGATGACGCTGTCGATCAGCCAGGCGCCGAGGCGTCGGCCCCACCCGGCGACCTCCTGGCCGTCCGGGGTGGTCACCTTCCCGGGCACGCCGTACGCCGTCTGGCCCTGGTAGCCCGGGTAGCCCTGCTGGCCCGGCGCCGCCGGGTAGCCGACCTGCTCCTGGCCGGGCTGTCCCGAGGGGTACGGCGGCGGCACGGTCCCCGGGGCCGACTGCGGCGCCGGCTGCACGTGCTCGGTCCACTGCTGGCCGTCCCAGTAACGCTGGCCCTTCGGCTCGGGCGCGTCCGGGTCGGGGTCGGGGTACCAGCCCGCGGGGATCTGCGTCATGTTCCGATCCTTCCACGTCCGGAACGACAACGGGCGAGTCCCCGGCATCAGGGATCGGGGACCCGCCCGTCGACTCGTGGCGGCGCTGGTGCTGACCGCAGGGTCAGAGGTTGCCGCGGCGCTCCTGCTCGCGCTCGATGGCCTCGAAGAGCGCCTTGAAGTTGCCCTTGCCGAAGCCGAGCGAGCCGTGCCGCTCGATGAACTCGTAGAAGACCGTCGGCCGGTCGCCCATGGGCTTGGTGAAGATCTGCAGCAGGTAGCCGTCCTCGTCACGGTCGACGAGGATCCGGCGCTTCTTCAGCTCCTCGATCGGCACCCGCACCTTGCCGATGCGCTCACGCAGCTCCGGGTCGTCGTAGTAGGAGTCCGGGGTGTCGAGGAACTCGATGCCGTTGTCGCGCAGGATGTCGACGGTGCGCAGGATGTCGTTGGTGGCCAGCGCGATGTGCTGGCAGCCGGCGCCGTCGTAGAACTCGAGGTACTCGTCGATCTGCGACTTGCGCTTGGCGACCGCGGGCTCGTTGAGCGGGAACTTCACCCGGTGGTTGCCGCTGGCGACGACCTTGGACATCAGCGCGGAGTAGTCGGTGGCGATGTCGTCGCCGATGAACTCCGCCATGTTCGTGAAGCCGAGGACCTTGTTGTAGAACTCGACCCACTCGTCCATCCGGCCGAGCTCGACGTTGCCGACGCAGTGGTCGATGGCCTGGAACAGCCGCTTCGGGTGACCCTCGGCGCGCTTGACCGTGGTCGTGCGGGCGACGAAGCCGGGGAGGTACGGGCCGTCGTACTTGGAGCGGTCGACCAGCGTGTGCCGGGTCTCGCCGTAGGTCGCGATCGCGGCGATGCGGACGGTGCCGTGCTCGTCGGTGAGGTCGTGCGGCTCCTCGAGGATCGTGGCACCGACGGAGCGGGCGTGGTCGATGCACTTGTCGACGTCGGGCACCTCGAGGGCCAGGTCGACGACGCCGTCGCCGTGCTTGCGGTGGTGGTCGAGGACCGGCGAGTCGGGCGAGACGCCGCCGGTGAACACGAAGCGGGCGGAGCCCGAGCGCAGCACGTAGCTCTTGCGGTCGCGCACCCCGGTCTCCGGGCCGGCGTAGGCCTCGAGGTCCATGCCGAGCGCGAGCTGGTAGAAGTTCGCGGTCTGGGTGGCGTTGCCGACGACGAAGCAGACCGCGTCCATCGCGGTCACCGGGAAGGGGTCGGAGCTCGCGTCGTACTCCACGAGCCCGATGAGCTGCTTGAGCTGTTCGGGGGTGAGGTCGGCGGCGCGCTCGTCGCGCGTCAGGGACTCAGTCAGGGCGTCGGTCATGTGGTGAGCCTGCCGCGCCAGAGCAGAGTGTGCAAGAGTACGGCGAAACACTGTTCAACTTGACCAGTCGGAGGCCGCAGATGGACGATCTCGATGCCACTTTGATCCGTCTGTTCGCCGCCGAGCCACGGGTCGGCGTGCTCGAGGCGTCCCGCCGGCTGGGGGTCGCCCGCGGCACCGTCCAGGCGCGGCTCGACAAGCTCGTCGCCTCGGGCGTGATCTCGGGCTGGGGGCCGGAGCTGTCGACGGAGGCGCTCGGCTACCCGGTCACCGCGTTCCTCACCCTGGAGATCCGGCAGGGCGCGGGCCACGCCGCGATCGCCGAGCACCTCGCCACGATCCCCGAGGTGCTGGAGGCGTTCACGATCACCGGCGCGGGCGACATGTGGGCGCGTGTGGTGGCCCGCTCCAACCACGACCTTCAGCGGGTGATCGACGCGGTGCTGTCCGACCCGGGCATCGTGCGGTCGTCGACGGTGATCGCGCTGCAGCGGCAGATCCCCTACCGGGTGCTCCCGCTGCTCGACGCCTGATCCTCGACGATCACCACCCAGGCGGCGATCTCCGAGCGCCGGGTGGCGCCGAGCTTCGCGCGGATGTGTTCGAGGTGCGAGCCGGCCGTGCGTGTGGTGATGCGCAGGTCCTCGGCGATCTCCCGGTTGGTCATCCCGAGCGCGACGCGTCGGGCGACCTCGAACTCCCGCTGCGTCAGCGGCGACCACGGCTGCGGCGCGTCGTGCCGGTCCAGCCGCGATCCGATGTCGGCGGCCGCCTGCAGGAGCGGCGACGCGCCCTGGGCGGTCGCCTCCCGCCGTACCTCTTCGACGAGCGTGGCGGCTTCGGTACGGCGGTTGGACGCGACCGCGCAACGCGCGAGGTCGAGCGCGCACCACTGCGCCTCCCACCAGCGACGGCGGTGACGCCAGCCGTCCAGTGCGGCGCCGAGCCGGCGACGGGCCTGACCGGTGCGCCCGGCGGCGAGGCTGACCAGGCCGGCGGCGTGATCGACTGCCGGCAGCGTGCCGGGGACGCCGCGCTCCCGCAGGTCGGCGGACACCCGGTCGGCCCAGTCCTGCGCGGCGGTGGGGTCGTGCTCGGCGAGCCGTGCCCGGGTGCCGGTGACCAGGAACGGGAACAGGTTGGCGACCTCGCGCACCTCGTGCGACGCGGCGTACCCCAGCTCGGTCAGCTCCACCGCCGTCGCGCTGTCGCTGCGCAGCAGCGCCGACTCGGCGAGCCCCCACAGGGCCGGCGAGAACCGCTGCAGCTCGCGCATCTCCTCCCCCGACGCCCGCGCCTCGCCCAGCGCGACGGCCGCGTCGTCGTACCGTCCGCGGCCGACGGCCACGAAGCCGAGGGCGTGCAGCGCGATGATCCGGGTGGTCACGCCGCCCTCGTCGACCGCCAGTGCCCGCTGGGCCGCGCCAGCCGCCTCGTCCCACCGGCCCACGCACCACCACACGTGCGCCTGGTGACTGGCCATGTAGTGCCGGTGGTTCCACTGCTCGGTACGCTCCGCGTGC
Source organism: Nocardioides sp. (assembly GCA_036280235.1). GTDB lineage: Bacteria > Actinomycetota > Actinomycetes > Propionibacteriales > Nocardioidaceae > Nocardioides_B. The sequence goes on along the minus strand of DASURB010000135.1, from coordinate 8,099 downwards.
TCGATGCCCTCGGCCAGCCAGCGCTCGGCACGGTCGTACTCCACGAGGGAGGACGCCGACGACCCGAGCATCCGGTAGCCACGGGCCGCCTCCGCCTCGAGCCCGAGCGCGCGGGCCTGCTCGGTGGCCCGCTCGAGCCGCGGCCAGCCGTCGTCCCCGCGGCCGGCGAACACCTCGACGCAGCCGGCGGTGATCTCGGTGTGCAGCCGGACGTGGTCGTCCAGCGCGCCGGCGTCGGTGAGCGCGTCATCCGCCGCCTCGAGGGCCTCGTCGAGGTGGTCGGCGACGAGGAACGCGGCGGCGCGGCCGCCCCGCAGGGCGGCCCGCACCCTGCGTACCTCCTCGCCCTCGAAACCTTCGACCGCACGGAGCTCCTCGTCGAGCATCGCGATGCGCACCGCCAGCGGGTCGCCGAGCAGGTGCCGCACCGCGACGAGGTCCGGCAGCAGCGCGGCCGCGCCGACGGTGTCGCCCTCCGCGGCCAGCAGCGCCCGTGCCTCCGCGTAGTCGACCGCGGCGCGGGCGTTCCGGTCCGTGGCAGCAGCCTCCGCGGCGCGTCGGACGAGCAGGTCCGCCCGGCCCGGGTCGTCGGGCCGCACGCAGCGCAGCGTCCGGTCCAGCAGCTCGAACGCCTCCTGGTGCGCCGACAACCGGGTCGCGCGACGGGCCGCGGCCTCGGCAGCGACCGCCGCCTCCTCGTGCTCGCCGGCCGCCTCGTGGTGCGCGGACCGGTAGGCGTCGCCGCCCACCTCCGGCCGCTCGCGTGCGACTGCCGCGACCCGGGAGTGCAGCGCCCGACGGGTGGCCACGGGCGCGGTCACCTCGACGGCGTCGCGGATCAGCGCGTGCCGGAAGCCGTACCAGCCGTCCGACTCCTCGACCACCAGCCGACGGTCCAGCAGGTCGTCGAGGTGCTGCGCCGCGACGGACTCGGGGGTGCCCGCAACGGCGGCCAGCAGCGCGACGTCGAAGCTGCGCTGCAGCACCGCCGCAGCCACGGCGGTCTCCCGGACGGGCTCGTCGAGCGCGGCGAACCGCTGGAGCACCGCCTCGGCCAGCGTCTCGGGCACGAAGGTCGACCGGTCGGCCGGACGGCCCTGGGCCGCGGCGCGGGCGAGCTCCTCCAGGTGCAGGGGTACGCCGCCCGACCGGGCGTGCAGCAGCTCGACCAGCCGGCTCGACGGCCGCCGACCGGGCAGCAGGTCGTGGACCAGCAGCTCGGACTGCTCGCGGTCCAGCGGCGCCAGCCGGAACTCCTCGGCCGCCCGCTGCACGAGCAGCCGGGCCCGCCAGGCTCGCGCCGGTGCCTGCTGGTGCAGCTCGTCGGTGCGCAGCGTGCCGGCGACCAGCAGCGGCAGCTCCCGGATCCGGCGGGCGAGGTGCGCGACGACCTCGAGGCTGAGCTCGTCGCTCCAGTGCAGGTCCTCGAGGGCCAGTAGTGCCGGCCCGGTCGCGGTCAGGGTCGAGAGTCGTTCCACAGCATCGAGCACGAGCAGTCGGCGCCGGCGGTGGGCGTCGCCCGTGCCCGTGGGCTGCTCGACGACGTCACCCACGTCGGCGAGGTCCGCCACCAGCGCCGTACCGCCCGCAGCGATGCGCTCGTCGTTCGCCCGCGCCATCGCATGGCCGAGGTCGAGCAGCAGCCCGCCGGAGAGCTCGAGGTCCTGCGGGAACGCCGCCGAGGACCAGACCACCATGCCCCGCTCGACCGCCCGTTCCTCGAGAGCGCGCAGCAGCCGGGTCTTGCCGATGCCCGCCTCGCCGGAGAGCAGCACCACGCGCCCGGCGCCCGCGCGGGCGGAGTCGAGCCGGTCGCCGACCCGTCCGAGCAGGTCGTCGCGGCCGAGCATGCGTGAGGCGACTGCACCGTCGATGGCTCTCACCTCGCCCCATGCCCCGCGTACCGCCGTACCGGCGACACCGACGCCCGAGACCTGCCCGCCTCGTCGGGCATTCGACCGATGACCGATTCCCCGCGCCTCCCGGAGGCTGGCTGCCGTTCGACCTTCAGAGCAGACAGCTTCAGGAGCACGTCCGATGGCACCGTACCGCCAGACCCCGCCCGCCCGAGCCCGAGCCAGGCGCAGCGACCACGACGTCGTGGTCGTGGGCGCCCGCGTCGCCGGAGCCGCCACCGCGATGCTCCTCGCCCGCGCCGGGTACGACGTGGCGCTCGTCGACCGCTCGCGCCCCTCGCGCGACACGAGCTCGACGCACGCCATCGCCCGCGGCGGCGTCGTCCAGCTCGACCGCTGGGGCCTGCTCGACCGCGTGGTCGCCACCGGCGCCCCCGAGATCCGGACGGTCTCCTTCCACCACGGCGGCGGCGTCGAGAGGCGCGCCCTCAAGGACCGCGCCGGGGTCGACTTCCTGGTCGCCCCGCGCCGCTACATCCTCGACGACCTGATCGCCCGCGCGGCCGTCGACGCCGGAGCGCGCCTGGTCACCGACACCACTGTCAGCGGACTGCTGCGCGACGGCTCGGGCCGGGTGGTCGGCGTCGAGGCGCACGACCAGGACGGCATCCGGCGCGAGCTGACCGGACGTCTGGTCGTCGGCGCCGACGGCATCCGCTCGCTGGTCGCCCGCCAGGTCGAGGCGCCGCTGGTGCAGCGGCACGCGCCGACCGGCTCGTGCTTCTACACCTACGTCAGCGGCGTGCCGTGGGACGGCTTCGAGCTGTACGTCGAGGACGGCGCCTTCGCCGGTGTCTTCCCGACACACCACGGCGAGGCCTGCGTGTGGCTGATCCGGCCGATCGAGGCCTACGAGCCGGTCATCACCGCCGGCGCCTCGCGCCTCTCCGCCTGGATGCAGATGCTGCAGGGCGTCGTACCCGACCTCGCCCGGCGGATCCGTCCCGGCACCGTGACCGCTCCCCTGCGCGGGTACGTCGCGCTGCCCAACCACGTGCGCCGCGCGGCCGGACCGGGCTGGGCGCTGGTCGGCGACGCCGGCTACCACCGCGACCCGGTGACGGGGCACGGCATCACCGACGCGTTCCGCGACGCCGAGCTCCTCGCCGACGCCGCCGAGGCCGTGCTGTCCGGGGCGTGCACCGAGGACGCGGCGATGACCGGCTACGAGCTCGAGCGCGACGCCGCCCTGGAGCGGACGTTCGGGCTCACCCGTGAGATCGGAGCCTTCCCACCGGCCCCGCAGTTCCTGGACCTCCAGGTGCGGCTCAGCCGCGCACTGGACGAGGAGGCGCAGGCACTCGCCGCGCGACCTCGACGGCTGGTGCTCGCCTGAGCGCCGGCCGGACCACCAACCCACAACCCATCCATCACAACCACCAGAAGGGGACATCATGTCCATCACGCAGGACCGCACCAACGGCGTCGACACCGCCACCCTGTTCGCCACCATCGGCGCCGTGCGCGAGCAGCCCGAGCTCGCCAAGTTCCGCTTCCGCACCCGGACCGACTGGGTGAGCGGCACGCACAGCGAGAGCCGCTACCCCGGCTTCTACGGCGCCGGCCAGGAGCACACCCACCGCACCGAGACCGTCGTACACGCCGACCACCCGGTCGTGCTCGTCGGTGACGACAACGGCCCGACCCCGGCAGAGCTGATGCTCAACGCCCTCGGCGCCTGCCTGATGGCCGGGCTCGGCAACATCGCCGCCGCCCGCGGCATCGAGCTCGCCGGCGTCCGCTGCGACGTCGAGGGCGACATCGACCTGCGCGGCATCCTCGGCCTCGACGACGGCGTCCGCAACGGCTTCGAGTCGATCCGCGTGACCTTCCACGTCGACGGCGACGCCGAGGCCGACCAGCTCGCCGAGCTCGTCGCCCAGTCCCGGCGCCGGTCCGCGGCCTACGACGTCCTGACCCACGGCACGTCCGTCACCGTCGAGGTCGCCGACCGCTGAGCTCGAACAACGATTCGTCTGCGATCTACGGGGTGTTTTACACGGGCCGGTCGCAGACGAATCGTTGTCGTCACGCGAGCCGGGACGCCACGCGACCCGCAGCGGCGACGACCAGCGGGCCGACCGCCTGCGCGTCGAGGTCGCCGAGGGTCACGATGCCGACCGACGCCTCCAGCCCGTCGACGCCGAGGACCGGCGCGGCGACACCTCGGGCGCCGGCCTGGAGCTCGCCGGCCGTCTCGACGTACCCGTCGACACCTGGCTGGTCCTCCCCACGGCCGAGCAGGATCGCCCGGCCGGCGGCGCCCTGGCCGAGCGGATGGCGGGCGCCCACGCGGTAGCCGACGTGGAAGTCGGTCCAGGTCGGCTCGACCACGGCGATCGCGAGAGCCTCTCCCCCGTCGGCGACGGTCAGGTGCGCGGTCATGCCGAGGTCCTCGGCGAGGCTGCGCAGCACCGGCGCGGCCAGCTCACGCAGCACCGGCTGCAGCCCGCGCGCCAGTGACAGCACACCGAGGCCGACGTGCACGAGACCCGCTGCGTCGCGCCGGGCCAGCCCGTGGCCCTCGAGGGTCGCGACAAGGCGGTAGACCACCGTCCGGTTGACCCCGACCTCGGCCGCGAGCGCGGTGATCGTGAGGCCACCGGGCGTGCCCGCCAGCACCTCCAGGACGCGGAGCCCGCGGTCGAGCGTCTGCGAGGTCTCGGCGGCCATGCGGGGAATCTACTCCCCGGTCGTCGCACAACGATTCGTCTGCGATCCGCCCGTGTGATTCACCCCGTAAACCGCAGACGAATCGTTGTCACGCGTCAGGAGGTACGGCGCTGGGCGGCCCAGCCGCGGATGGTGTCGATGCGCTGCTGGAGCTGGGCGGCGGTGGCGGCAGCGGCGGCGGGGCCACCGCACTCCTTGCGGAGGGCGGAGTGGATGACGCCGTGGGGCTGGCCGGTGCGGTGGTTCCAGGCGGCGACGAGGCCGTTGAGCTCGCGGCGGAGCACGGCGAGCTGCTCGTGGGTGGACATCTCGCGCTCGACGTCGCGCTGGACGTCGGCGGGTGTCGACGACGTGGCGCGCTGCTTGTCCTGCTGCCTGCGTCGCTCGGACTGGCGCAGCCGCAGCAGGTCGCGGACCTGGTCGGCCTCGAGCAGACCCGGGATGCCGAGGAAGTCCATCTCCTCCTCCGACCCGACGTGCACCTCGCCCTCGTGGCCGAACTCGCCGCCGTCATACAGCACCCGGTCGAAGCGGGCCTCCGACCCCATCGCCTCGAACGTGCCGAGCTCGTCGTCGCTGGCGCCCTCCTCGGCGTTGGCCTGCGCGAGCAGCTGCTCCTCGGCGGCGAAGATGTCGTCCTCGTCGTTGATCCGGCGGCCGAGCACGTGGTCGCGCTGGACCTCCATCTCGGAGGCGAAGCCGAGCAGGTTCGGCACCGACGGCAGGAACACCGACGCGGTCTCGCCGCGCTTGCGGGCGCGGACGAAGCGGCCGACGGCCTGCGCGAAGTACAGCGGCGTCGCGGTGGTCGTCGCCCACACACCGACGGCGAGGCGGGGTACGTCGACGCCCTCGGACACCATGCGGACCGCGACCATCCAGCGCTGGTCGCCCTCGGAGAACTGCGCGATCCGCTTCGACGCGAGCTTCTCGTCCGACAGCACGAGCACGGGCTTCTCGCCGGTGATCGTCTTCATCAGCCCGGCGTAGGCGCGCGCGGACTCCTGGTCGCTGGCGATCACCAGACCGCCGGCATCGGGGACGTGGCGGCGTACCTCCGTCAGCCGCTTGTCAGCGGCCGCGAGCACCGACGGCATCCACGAGCCACCGGGGTCGAGCGCCGTGCGCAGCGCCTGCTGGGTGAGGTCCTTGGTCAGCGGCTCACCCAGCCGGGCGGCGACCTCGTCACCGGCGCGGGTGCGCCACTGCATCTCGCCGCTGTAGGCCAGGAACAGCACCGGCCGCACGACGTGGTCGGCGAGCGCGTGGGCGTAGCCGTAGGTGTAGTCGGCGACGCTGCGCGGGATCCCGTCGGAGCCGGGCGCGTAGCGCACGAACGGGATCGGATTCACGTCGGAGCGGAACGGCGTGCCGGTCAGCGCCAGCCGCCGGTGCGCCGGCTCGAACGCCTCGCGCACCGACTCGCCCCACGACAGCGCGTCGCCTGCGTGGTGCACCTCGTCGAGGATGACCAGCGTCTTGAACCGCTCGGTGCGGATCCGCAGCGCCAGCGGGTTGGCCGCGACGCCGGCGTAGGTGACCGCGACGCCGACGTAGTCCTTGCTCGTCGGGCCCTTCTTGCCGGAGTATGTCGGGTCGATCGGGATGCCCGCGCGAGCGGCGGCCTCGGCCCACTGGGTCTTGAGGTGCTCGGTGGGCGCGACGACCGTGACGCGCTCGACGACGCGCCGCGACAGCAGCTCGGCCGCGGCGGTCAGCGCGAACGTCGTCTTACCGGCGCCCGGCGTGGCGACGGCCAGGAAGTCGCGGGGCTGCTCGGCGAAGTACTTGTCCAGCGCCGCGGCCTGCCAGGCGCGCAGCGGCGTGGCGGTGCCCCAGGCGGCGCGGTCGGGATACGCGGGCGGAAGGACGGGTGCGTGCTCGGTAGCTGAGTCGGGGGTGACGGGTTCGGATGCGGGCTGGGTACCGGGGTCAGTGCTGAACAGGTCTGCGGGTGCGGGGTGCGGGTCGGTCACGTCTCTCGGTTCGTCTCGGCGTCGTCTCGGCGGCTGGCGTCGTGCGGCGTCGTCACGGGGTGCGATAGGCGAGCCAGTTGTCCTGCATCCGGGCCACCTGCCCGGGGGTGAAGCTGTTCATGCAGTCGTCCACGGAGTAGTCCATGAAGTTGTGCACCGGGTCGGTGCCCGGCTGGGCGAGGCAGCTGTCCTTCAGCTCGTCGCAGGCGCTGCTGGCCTCGGACTGCGCCGGGGTGTCGTCGACCATGTCGCCCGGTCCCTCGCAGCCGCCCTCGAAGGTGTGGAACAGGCCGAGCCAGTGGCCGACCTCGTGCACCGCGGTGTCGCCGCGGTTGTAGCCGCGGAACCGGCCGCGCGGCAGGCTCTCCTCGTGGATCACCACCCCGTCGAGGTGGCTGGCCTTGCGGGCCTGGTGAGGCGGGGTCGCCCAGCCCAGGACGGTGCCGGCGCCGGGACTCTGCGGCCGGGACACGTAGAGGTTCAGCGCCGACGGACCGCCGCGGTGCAGCGCGCGCCGCATGCGCAGGTCGTCACGGCCACCGATCACGGCCGAGCGCCACGCCGACTTGCGCGTGCGGTCGAACGACGCGAGGTAGAAGTCGAAGCGCGTGGTGGTGTTGGTCGACGACTGCGCACCGTTGTAGGCGCTGTCGAGGATGCGCAGCTGGTTGCGCACGCGCTTCTTGCTCGCGCCCTTGGAGCTCTTCCCGCCGATCACGTGCACGTGCACCGGGATCCGCAGCGTCGCGCCGACGCGGGCGTCGGCCCGGCTCTTGGTGGGTGCGAGCCCCTGCCGGGCGAGCCGCTGCCGCAGCGCGCGGTCGATGGAGCGGCGCTGGGCGTCGGTGTACGCAGGACCGTCGGCAGGCCGCATAACACGCGCGGCGCCCGCCGTACCGGGAACGCAGCCGGCGCCCTTCGACGCACCGGGCGCGCCGGCGTCACGCAGAGGGGCCGCACCGGCCGGCAGGGCCGGTGCGAGCAGGAGGAGCCCGGTCGCGACCGCGGTGGCCGCGACGAGGCGGAGGCGGGAGCTCACTCCTCGCCGTCGTCCTGGAGGTTCTCCCAGGCGTCCTTGCACTCGGGACAGACGGGGTACTTCTCCGGATCGCGGCTGGGCACCCACGTCTTGCCGCACAGCGCCACGACCGGCGTGCCGAGGACCATGGCCTCGGTGAGCTTGTCCTTCTCCACGTAGTGGGAGAAGCGCTCGTGGTCCCCCGGCTCGACGGGCGTGTCGACCGGCGACGTGCGGGTGTCCTCGATGGTCTGCACGCCTGGACTCAGCTGGGTGCTCATGACAGGCCAGTGTAGGCGGTCGGGCCTCGCACGTATCCGTTCCCCGACGTATGCCCCGCCCTACCCGCGGCCGAGGACGGGACCGGTTCCGGGACTAGTTGAGGGTCGGGTCGACCGGGCGCGTGGAGACCCAGGCCAGCTCGCCCGGCTGCCTCCGGAGCACCCGCGACCACAGGCGGTCGGGGTCGGTGGCGTACAGGTCCCCGGGCTCCATCGGGACGACGTACCAGGACCC
>DASURB010000134.1:0-34193 GCA_036280235.1 Nocardioides sp. | reverse complement strand
CGCCGGGCAGGTCGCACACGCGGGCGACCGCGACGTCCTCGCCGGTGCGGGCGCTGCGGCGCAGTGCGGAGGCGGAGATTCCCTCCACCGCGGCGATCGCGAACCGCGCACTCACGCCTGAGCGCTGGTCGACCGACGGTGACTCGCGCAGACCTCGGGTCAGCCGGGCGACGGCCTCGATGAGGTGCACCGGGACATCGGCGACGAGCCGCGCCTCCTGCGCGACCAGCACGACCTCCTCCTCGACCTCGTCGGGGTAGTGCGTGCGGATCTCGGCGCCGAACCGGTCCTTGAGCGGGGTGATGATGCGGCCGCGGTTGGTGTAGTCCTCGGGGTTCGCGCTGGCCACCAGCAGCACGTCGACCGGCAGCCGCAGGCTGTAACCGCGGACCTGGATGTCGCGCTCCTCCAGCACGTTGAACATCGCGACCTGGATGCGCTCGGCGAGATCGGGCAGCTCGTTGATGCCGAAGACGCCGCGGTTGGTGCGCGGCAGCAGGCCGTAGTGCACGGTCTCCGGGTCACCCAGCGTGCGGCCCTCGGCGACCTTGACCGGGTCGACGTCGCCGACCAGGTCGCCGACGCTCGTGTCGGGGGTGGCGAGCTTCTCGACGTACCGCTCGTCGCGGTGCCGCCACGCGACCTTCAGGTCGTCACCCTGCTCCGCCGCCAACCGCCGGCAGCGCGAGCAGACCGGGGCGAGCGGGTCGTCGTTGATCTCGCAGCCTTCGACGTACGGCGTCCACTCGTCGAGCAAAGACGCGAGCGTGCGCATCAGGCGGGTCTTGCCCTGACCGCGCTCGCCGAGGAGCACGAGGTCGTGCCCGGCGAGGAGCGCGCTCTCGAGCTGTGGCAGCACGGTGTCGTCGAAGCCGACGATGCCCGGGAACGCGGGCTCCCCGGCGCGCAGCTTGGTCAGCAGGTTGTCGCGGATCTCGGCCTTGACGGAGCGGGACTGGTAGCCGGTGTCGCGGAGGGCACCCAGCGTCGTGGGTCGGCTCATGGAGACGAACCTACGCCCGCCCCACAACGGTCCGTCCACAACGATTCGTCTGCGATGCGCCTTCGCAAATCACCCCGAAATTCGCAGACGAATCGTTGTCACCCGCCGTTACGCGGCCGCCGGAGCACGACGATCGAGCGCTCGGCGACCTGGAGCTCGAGGCCGGGGAGCAGCGTGGTGGCGTCGTCGAATATCGAGACGCTTCCTGCGGTGTCGTCGGAGGTGTCCAGCGCGACCAGCCAGCCGTCGCCGTACACCTCCTCCGGCAGCGTGAAGGTGAGCGGCTCGTAGTGGCCGTTGAAGGCGACGAGGAAGGAGTCGCCGACGACGCGCTCACCGCGCTGGTCGGGCTCGGGGATCGCCTCCCCGTTGAGGAACACCAGCATCGACCGGGCCTCGTGGTTGGCCCAGTCGTCCGGGCCCATGGTGCGGCCGTCGGGTGCGAACCAGGCGATGTCGGCGGGGGTGCCCTCGTCGCGCGAGACGCCGGCGAAGAACCGGCGACGGCGGAACACCGGGTGCTCGCGGCGCAGCGCGACCGCGCGGCGGGTGAACGCGAGCAGCTCCTCCTGCCAGGGCTCGAGGTCCCAGTCGACCCAGGAGATCTCGTTGTCCTGGCAGTAGACGTTGTTGTTGCCGCCCTGGCTGCGACCGAGCTCGTCGCCGTGCAGCACCATCGGCACGCCCTGCGACAGCATCAGCGTGAGCAGGAAGTTGCGCTGCTGGCGGGCGCGCAGCGCGTTGATCTCCGGGTCGTCGGTCTCACCCTCGGCGCCGCAGTTCCAGGAGCGGTTGTGGCTCTCGCCGTCGTTGCCGTCCTCGCCGTTGGCCTCGTTGTGCTTCTCGTTGTAGGAGACCAGGTCGCGCATGGTGAAGCCGTCGTGGGCGGTCACGAAGTTGATCGAGGCGATCGGCTTGCGGCCGGAGTGCTCGTAGAGGTCGGACGACCCGGTGATCCGGGAAGCGAAGTCGGCCAGCGTCGAGCCCTCGCCGCGCCAGTAGTCGCGGACGGTGTCGCGGTACTTGCCGTTCCACTCGGTCCACAGCGGCGGGAAGTTGCCGACCTGGTAGCCGCCCTCGCCGATGTCCCACGGCTCGGCGATCAGCTTGACCTGGCTGACGACCGGGTCCTGCTGGACCAGGTCGAAGAACGCCGACAGCCGGTCGACCTCGTGGAACTGGCGGGCAAGGGACGACGCGAGGTCGAACCGGAACCCGTCGACGTGCATCTCGGTGACCCAGTAGCGCAGCGAGTCCATGATCAGCTGCAGCACGTGCGGGTGCCGCATCAGCAGGGTGTTCCCGGTGCCGGTCGTGTCGTAGTAGTAGGTGCGGTCCTCGTCGACCAGGCGGTAGTAGGCGTTGTTGTCGATGCCGCGGAAGCACAGCGTCGGACCGAGGTGGTTGCCCTCGGCGGTGTGGTTGTAGACCACGTCGAGGATGACCTCGATATCCGCCTCGTGCAGCGCCTTGACCATCGACTTGAACTCCTGGACCTGCTGGCCGCGCTGGCCGGAGGCGGAGTAGGCGTTGTGGGGCGCGAAGAAGCCGATCGTGTTGTAGCCCCAGTAGTTCGCCAGGCCCTTGTCGACCAGCGTCGTGTCCTGCACGAACTGGTGCACCGGCATCAGCTCGATGGCCGTGACGCCGAGCGACTTCAGGTGCGCGATCGTGGCCGGGTGGGCGATGCCGGCGTACGTCCCGCGGATGTCCTCGGGTACGTCGGGGTGCCGCATCGTCAGGCCCTTGACGTGCGCCTCGTAGATGACCGTGTCGTGGTACTCGTGCTCCGGGTGCCGGTCGCTCCCCCAGTCGAAGAACGGGTTCACGACGACGCCGAGCATGGTGTGGCCGCGGCTGTTCTTGCGGTTGAACTTCTCGGGGTCGCCGAACTTGTAGGAGAACAGCGACTCGTCGCCGTCGATCTGCCCCTCGACGGCCTTCGCGTAGGGGTCGAGCAGCAGCTTGGCCGGGTTGCAGCGGTGGCCCTCCGCCGGGCGGTAGGGACCGTGCACGCGGTAGCCGTAGCGCTGCCCGGGGTGCACACCCGGCAGGTAGACGTGGTGGACGAAGGCGTCGGTCTCCGCCATCTCGACCTTGGTCTCGCGACCGGCGTCGTCGATGAGGCAGAGCTCCACCTTGTCGGCGACCTCGGAGAAGAGCGCGAAGTTGGTCCCGGACCCGTCGTAGGTCGCCCCGAGCGGGTAGGGCCGTCCCGGCCAGATCTGCATGTGTCTCTCTTCCTCAACCGTTCGTCACCGACCAGACGGTGTCCGCTTGTGCACCGTACCCAGCCGGACCCACCGCAAAAGGTGCCTCTCGCCACGTACGGATTCCGCCCTTTATTGCGGGCGTACGGCGTGGAACGCTGTGCCCATGCCCATCGCCACGACTGATCCCCGCACCGGAGAGGTGCTCCGCACGTTCGACGAGCTCACCGACGAGCAGATCGAGGACCGCCTCGCGAAAGCCGCCGCCGCGGCCGCGTCGTACCGCCTGACGACGTTCGCCGACCGGGCCCGCTGGCTCAACGCCGCCGCCCAGATCCTCGACGACCGCACCGAGGAGCTCGCGAAGCTGATGACGCTCGAGATGGGCAAGACCACGAAGGCGGCAGCGGCCGAGGTCACCAAGTGCGCGTCCGTGCTGCGCTACTACGCCGAGAACGCCGAGTCGATCCTCGCCGACGAGCCGGTCGACGGGGCGTTGGTCAACGCGAGCAAGGCCTACGCGCGCTACCTCCCGCTGGGCGCGGTGCTGGCGATCATGCCGTGGAACTTCCCGCTGTGGCAGGCGATGCGCTTCGCTGCCCCGGCGCTGGCCGCCGGCAACGTCGGGCTGCTCAAGCACGCCAGCAACGTGCCGCAGACCGCACTGTTCATGGAGGAGCTGTTCCGCGAGGCGGGCTTCCCCGACGACGTGTTCCAGACGCTGCTGGTCGGCAGCAGCAAGGTCGACGCGATCATCAAGGACGACCGGGTCGCCGCCGCGACCCTGACCGGCTCCGAGGGCGCCGGCGTGGCGGTCGGACGCACCGCGGGCGAGTCGCTGAAGAAGGTCGTGCTCGAGCTCGGCGGCTCCGACGCCTTCGTGGTGATGCCGTCCGCCGACCTGGCCCAGGCCGCCAAGGTGGCCACCACGTCGCGCTGCCAGAACAACGGCCAGTCGTGCATCTCCGCCAAGCGGTTCATCGTGCACACCGACGTCTACGACGAGTTCATGGCGCACTTCACCAAGGAGATGTCCGGCCTGGTCGTGGGCGACCCGATGGAGGACGGCACCGATGTCGGCCCGCTGGCCACCGAGAGCGGCCGCCAGGACGTCGAAGAGCTGGTCAAGGACGCCGTCGACAAGGGCGCGACCGTCGTGCTCGGCGGCGAGCGGCCGGAGCGCGAGGGCTGGTGGTACCCGCCGACGATCCTCACCGACATCACCCCGGAGATGAAGGTGTACGACGAGGAGGTGTTCGGCCCGGTCGCCTCGGTCTATCGCGTCGCCGACATCGACGAGGCGATCGCACTGGCCAACGCCACCCGCTTCGGCCTCGGCTCCAACGCCTGGACCACCGACGCCGAGGAGCAGGAGCGGTTCATCCGCGACCTCGAGGCCGGCCAGACCTTCATCAACGGCATGGTCGCGTCGTTCCCGGCGCTGCCGTTCGGCGGCATCAAGGCGTCCGGGCACGGCCGCGAGCTCGCCGACCACGGCATCCGGGAGTTCTGCAACATCAAGACGGTCTGGATCGCCTAGAACAGCGTCGGGTGCGCCTCCGGCTGCTTCGGCAGCGGCGGGAACCTGGCCGCGGACCGCACCGGGGGCGGCTGCCACGACACGTCCATGTCGACCGGACGCGGCATGTGCACGTCCTCGCCGGTCAGCGACCGGACCAGCGAGGGCGTGTAGAGGTCGAACCGGGAGAACACCGACTTCACCCGGTCGACCTCGAGCGGCAGCCGTCCGACCCCGTTGGCGACGTCGAGGCCGAGCGGGATGTCGCGGTGCATGGTCATCACCGCGCGGTTGGTCTGGAAGGCGGCCCGCGCCTCGCTGGTGGCCAGCGTCGCGGCCAGGGAGCGGCCGACAGCGGCGCGGCAGCGCTCACCGCCCATCGCGGCGTCGTTGAACGCCTCCTCGGCGCAGTCGAACGCCGCGAGCAGCTTCGCCGCCGTCTTCGGCCCGAAGCCGCGCACGCCCGGGAGGTTGTCGGAGGCGTCGCCGCGCAGCGCGGCGTAGTCGAGGTACTGCTCGGGCCGCACCCCGGCCACCAGCGTGAGCCGGTGCGGGTCGAGCATCGGGGAAGCGTCCACGCCTCCGTTGAGGATCCGCAGCATCCGGGTGTTGTCGTCGATCAGGCCGAACGAGTCGCGGTCGGAGGTGGCGATCACCGTGCGGGCGCCCACGGTCGGCGCCCACGCAGCGGCCGAGGCCAGCACGTCGTCGGCCTCGAGCCCCTCCGGTCGCACCACGACGACGCCGAGGTCGCGCAGCACGTGGACAGCGGTCTCGAGCTGCTCGTCGAGCGTCGCCGGCTTGGGGTCGCGGTGCGCCTTGTAGATCGGCCAGCGCTCCCGCCGGCGGCTCACCTCCGGGTCGTCGAAGCCCACGACCACCGCGTCGGCGCAGGCCCGGTCGACCGCGGCGCCGAGCATCGACAGGAACCCGCGCACCGCCCAGGCGGCCTGCCCGTCGGCGGTGCGGAACCCCGTGCGGGCGGCGGCGTGGAAGCACCGGTGCAACACCGAGTTGCCGTCGACCGCGAGCAGGGTGGGAGACATCGCGCTCAGCCTAAGGCGCGGGACCGACGGTCGGACCGTCCGGGCCGGGATGTCGCGGTGCTGCCTAGGATCGCGGGCATGAGCAACGGCGAGAGCAGCACGACCACGGACACCGGCGCGCCCGTCGACGCGATCACCGCGGGCGGGCACTTCACGGACTACCTGGGGGTCCGGTTCGAGGAGGTCTCCGGCGACCGGGTGGTGGCGACGTGGACGGCGCGGCCGGAGCTGCACCAGCCGTTCGGCATCGTCCACGGCGGCGCGCACGCCGGCGTCGTGGAGACCCTGGCCAGCGTCGGGGCGAGCCAGTGGTGGGGCGACCGGGGCAAGGTCGTCGGGGTCAACAACAACACCGACTTCTACCGCGCGGTGCGCGAGGGCGAGCTGACCTCCACGGCGACCCCCCTGCACCAGGGTCGCTCGCAGCAGGTCTGGGTGGTCGAGACCGTCGACGCCGAGGGTCGCCGCGTGGCGCGCGGCCAGGTCCGGCTGCAGAACCTGTCGGACTGATCCGACGGCCTCGAGGGGCGGGTCAGGTCAGACGGAGACCGGGTTCGGGGACGCGCCGGACTCGCGCTGCTGCGGGAAGACGGAGACGTACGGCGACAGCAGGGCGGTGAGCCCCTCGCTGGCGATGCGGCGCTGGTACTCGCGCTGCTGCTCGGCGGAGGTCATCGCCGCCTGCTTCTGGGCCTCGGCCCAGCAGTCGGCGTGGTAGGAGCCCTCGGCGTTCGCCGGGCCCGCGGTGGTGTGGTGGGGCTTGATCCGGTTGCGGCAGTGTGAGCAGCGATCCACAGTGCAGGCCTCCCTCAATCCCGGCGACAGTACCGCGGCGGTGACCTCCTGGCACCGCTTCAGTCGTCCCGGTCTCGTGAACCTGTGAACTCCGGCCCCCACCGGATCCTCGCGGATCTCGTTCGTCCACCTGACATCCGACATATCGGTCGAACGGGTGGTCGAACTCAAGGGCCACTTGAGGTTTTGTGGCCAACCTTTACCTTGCGGTCCAGACCCCTGACGTGCCGCGGCGGTGGCTGCCGACCAGGTGGGTGTCGACGACGCCGACCGCCTCCATCAGCGCGAACATCGTGGTCGGCCCGACGAACACGAACCCGCGGGCGCGCAGCGCCCTGGCGAGCGCGCGGGACTCCTCGGACTGCGTCGGGATCTCGTCGTACGACGTGGGCGCCGGCGTCTCGGCGGGCCGGAACGACCAGATCAGCGCGGGCAGGCCGCCCTCGTCGCGCAGCGCCACGGTCGCGCGGGCGTTGGTGATCGTGGCCTCGATCTTGCGCCGGTTGCGCACGATACCGGCGTCGGCCATCAGTCGCTCGACGTCGCCCTCGTCGTAGGCCGCGACCGTGTCGGGGTCGAAGTCGTCGAACGCCTTGCGGAAGGCCGCCCGCTTGCGCAGGATCGTCGCCCACGACAGCCCGGACTGGAACGCCTCCAGGCTGAGCCGCTCGAACAGCCCGCGCTCGTCGCGCACGGGCATGCCCCACTCGGTGTCGTAGTAGTCACTCAGCAGCGGGTCGGTCGCCGCCCAGGTGGGCCGCGCCAGCCCGTCGTCGCCGATCACCAGCATGCGGTGAACCTAGTACGCCGCACCGACGCTCCCACGAGTCGTCGTCAGGTCAGCCCGACCGACCCCAGGACCCAGCGCCACAGCCGGTCGCGCTCCTCGGCGGTCTCCCGGGTCGCCTTCCGGAAGTGCGTGGGCCGCGGCGCCCGGTCGTGCCAGAACCGGCCGCCGGGCGGAGCCGGCTCGGTGGCGGCCAGCCACAGCACGGTGTCGGCGCCGGCCTCGGCGTCGCGCAGCACCGGCCTGGTGAGCTTGGCGAAGGTCGGCAGCGACGAGGTGACGCCCGGCGTCGCGGCCCAGCCGGGGTGCATGACGTGGACGCCGATGCCGTCGCCCCGCCAGCGGTCCTGCATCAGCGGCGCGAGTGCGACCTGCATCCGCTTGGACCGGGCGTAGGCGACGGTGCCGCGGTAGTCGCCGCGGCGGTACTCGGGGTCGGCCGCGGGCAGCCGCTGCGTGTACATCCCGCCGGACGACACCAGCACCACCCGGGCGTCGTGGCCGGCGAGCACCGGCCGGAGCAGCTCGGTCATCAGCACCGGGCCGAGCACGTGCACGGCGACGGTCAGCTCGTGGCCGTCGGCGGACTCGGTGCGCTCCGGCGGGAGCGTGCCGGCGTTGTGCACGAGCACGTCGAGCCGCGGCACCTCCCGGGTGAGCTGCCCCGCGAACCGTCGTACGGCGGAGAGATCGCCCACGTCGCACAGCTGCACGTGCAGCTCGGCCCGCGGCACCGCGGCCCGGATCGCGTCCGCGGCGGCGTCGCCCTTGGCAGGGTCGCGGACGAGGAGGTGCACGGTGGCGCCGAGGCGGGCGAGACCGAGCGCGGTGGCCTGACCGAGTCCTGACCCGGCGCCCGTGACCAGCGCGACCTTGCCGGCGAGGGCCTCGCGGCGCGGGTCGTCGGGCCACCAGGCGCGGCGCAGCCTGTAGCCGATGGTGCTGAAGCCCGGCACGACCGTCCGGTCGAGAGCGGTGTCCAGAGCGCGGGTGACGGCGCTCATCGGGGGTCCCCGTCGTGGGCGCGCCGGAACAGCGGCGGCAGGTAGCGCACCATCAGCGCAGACCAGGTCAGGTGGGTGAGCGCGGGCGCCTGCAGGCCCTGGGTGGCGCGCCGCTGCAGGCCGAACAGCGTGCCCATCACCCCCGCGGCGAGCACCAGCGCGGGGTTGCGGGTGGTCGTGGTGGCGAGAGCGTAGACCGCGGTCGAGCCGAGCACCGGGTGGCGGTCGCCGAGCGCGGAGTAGAGCGCGCCGCGGAAGAACACCTCCTCGCCGAGCCCGTTGGCCAGCGTGGTCAGCAGCACCAGCGGCTCGTCGCCCTCCTCGGCGAAGACCAGCACGCGCGAGATGGCCCGGTCCAGCGGCGGGATCCGCCGGGCGACCAGCGCGCAGGCGTAGAAGAACCCGAACGCCCCGACGCCGGTGGCGACCGGCGTGACGACGGGGCGGCGCAGCCGGCGGTCCTGGCCCTCGATCCAGCCGAGGTGCAGCGGCCCCGACATCACGCCGCCGAGCGTCCACACGGCGGCGACCCCCAGGGTCGTGGCGTAGAACTCGCGCGACCCCGGCTTGGTGGACAGGCCGACCCCGAGCAGACCCGCGCCGACCACGCTGGCTCCGGCGACCACGCGACGACGGTGGCGCACCACCTCGTCGCTCTCGGGGTGGACGACGGGGGCGACGTGCGTGATCGGTTTGGGCAGCCGGTCACGCAGCCGCGACAGCAGCGGCCTCAGCGTCGGCTCCGGTGCTCGGCGAGCGCGACGCGGACGGCGTCGTCGTACCCCATGGGTTCGAACGGTACGACGTCGCGGATGCTGTCGTCCTCGACGACCACCTCGATGCTCATCGAGTCCACGAGGTTGCGACCGGCCTCGGCGTCGACGTCGGTGACCAGCGACAGCCAGCGCGAGGACAGGCCCGGGGTCAGCAGGGGCACCGGGACGATCGGCAGCGGCCGGCCCTCGATCCGCGCGACTCGCTGGAGCATGTCGGAGTAGCGCAGCACGTCCGGCCCGCCGACCTCGAAGACCCGGTCGAGCGCGTCGGGGTGGCGGAGCACGCCGACGAGGTAGCGCACGACGTCGTCGACCGCGATCGGCTGGGTGCGGGTGTACACCCACTTCGGCGTGATCATCGCGGGCAGGTGCTGGACGAGCTGGCGGGTGATCTCCCAGGAGATGCCGCCGTGCCCGACGACGATGCCGGCGCGCAGCACGGTCACCGGCACGCCGCCGGCGCCGAGCAGCCCCTCGACCTCACGACGGCTGCGCAGGTGCGCGGAGAGGGTCTCGAAGTCCCGGTCGCGACCGAGGCCGCCGAGGTACACGATCTGCTCCAGCCCGGCGTCGCCCGCGGCCTCGCCGAAGGCGGTGGCGGCGTCGGCGTCGAGGCGCTCGAAGTCCGGCGAGTCCAGCGAGTGGACGAGGTAGTACGCCGCGGCGCAGCCCTCGAGCGCGGGTCCGAGGGAGTCGGGGTCGAGCACGTCGCCGCGGACCGGTTCGCCGGGTCCGTCGTAGCGGTCGGGCCGGCGGGTCATCGCGCGGACCGGGTGCCCGGCGTCGACGAGTGCGGCGGACAGCCGCCGCCCGACGAACCCGCTGGCGCCGGTGACGAGCACCGGTGGTCTCTCCTCGGCCACCAGGCCTCCTCCCACCCCGCGAACGAAACTGCACCTACCCCAGCACGCCCCGAGGCTCCCTAGTGGGTGCCCGGCGCTCGTGTCACGGAAACCTGGATCGGGGTGGCTGCGGCGTGACCGTCGCCTCAGGCCGCGGTCACACAGCCTGCGCTCGCTCCCTCATCCGCCGGGCGTGGGCCGCGACCTTCGCCCGGTTGCCGCACGCTGCCATGTCGCACCAGCGCCTCCGCCCGCGCGTGTCCAGGAACAGCCAGCCGCAGTCGACGCCCGGGCAGGCGTGCACCTTGGCGACGTCGGGGTTGCTGAGCAGGTCCGCCGCCGACCAGGCCACCGCCAGCACCGGCAGCTCGAGCCCGGCCTCGGTCCCGACGGCCAGTCGCGCGGCCTGCCCGTCCGAGCCGGGCGGCACCACGTGGACCAGCGAGCCGGCGCGACGCACCTCGGGCGTGAGCGCGGCGAGCGCCTGCGCGTCACTGGGGTCGAGCACCGCGTCGTGCACCGCGACGCGGAGCTCGCGGGCGCGCTCGAGCACCCCCGTGGCCTCCGCCTTGCGCCGGACCGCGCGCCGGCGCAGCACGTCGGCGTCGTCCTGCGACACCAGCTCGACGTGCACGGACCAGGTGAGGAGTACGTCGTACGACGAGAGCCACTCGCGCCGCGCCTCCTCGATGTCGGAGGTCGCTCCCCACCCCGCCCAGGTGTTGCAGAAGTCCAGCGCGGGATGACCGCCCAACCGCTTCGGCAGCCTCACGCCGTCGATCTCGACCCAGTGCACGGCGCCAATTGTGCCTTGATTCGTTATCAACGCGCATGATCTTCTCCTAACCGTTTAAGTCCCACTTACTGGTTAGGAGCACTCATGACGCACGCACGACGTCGCGGGGCGGCCGCCGTACTGGCAGTGGCCTCCCTCGTGACGCTGGCCGCCTGCGGCGGCGGGCAGGGCGACGAGGAACCGTCCGCGGACGGGACGTTCCGCGCCGGCGGTGCCGCCGGGTCCGCGAAGGACGCGGAGGCGGAGGGGCCGGTCCCGCTGCCGGACGACGCGGCCGAGGGCGGCACGCTCACAGTGCTCACCGCGGTCGCCCCGGCGACGCTCGACCCGACGCAGGCCTACTACACCGACTCGACGGCGATCCTGTCCGACCTGGTCACGCGGTCACTGACGCAGTTCGTCTACGACCCGGAGTCCGACGACATGCAGCTCGTGCCGGACATGGCGACCGACCTCGGCCGGCCCAACGAGGACAACACCGAGTGGACGTTCACCCTGCGCGACGGACTCAAGTACGAGGACGGCACGGATGTCGAGCCCGAGGACGTGGCCTACGCGATCAAGCGGTCGTTCGCGATCGCGGAGCTGCCGGACGGCCCGACGTACAACACGACGTTCTTCCTCGACGGCGACAAGTACAAGGGACCGTTCTCCGACGGCCCGAACTACAAGGGCGTCGTGGTCGACGGCAACGACATCACCATCAAGATGCGCCGGCCGTTCAGCGACATGGACTACTACGCGTCGTTCCCGCAGTTCACCGCGATCCCCGAGGAGGCGGACAACCCGGAGAACTACGGCCAGCACCCGCTGTCCACTGGCCCGTACAAGTTCGCCGACTACAAGCCCGGCAGCAGCCTCACGCTGGTGAAGAACGAGCACTGGGACCCGGCGACCGACCCCGGCCGCATCCAGGCCGTGGACGGCTGGGAGTTCGAGTTCGCCCAGGACACCTCGAAGCTCGAGAACATCATCATCAACGACAACGGCTCGGCGCAGACGACGCTCACCTACGACAACGTCTCGGCGTCGTCGTACCGCCAGATCCAGCAGGACAGGGACCGGCTCGTCACCGGCACCTCGCCGTGCACGTTCATGTGGTTCATCGACATGACGAAGATCAAGAACCTGAAGGTCCGGCAGGCGCTGGGTTGGGCGTACCCGTACGTCGACGCCTGGAAGGCGGCCGGCGAGATCGTCGGCGTGACCCGCGTCCCGGGCACGGCGATCCTGCCGCCCGGCACCGCCGGTCGCGTCGAGTACGAGCCGCTGCCCGGCCAGGACGGCCAGACCACCGACCCGGAGAAGTCGAAGGCGCTGCTGAAGGAGGCCGGCGCCGAGGGCTTCGAGATCAAGTTCCTGTTCTCCGCCGACGACGAGTCCGCGGTGGCGGCCAAGGACGCGATCGTCAAGGGCCTCGAGGCGGGCGGCTTCAAGGCCACGCCGATCGCCTCGACGGTGGAGACGATCCGCACCGACCGGACCGACTACGACAGCCCGATCAACGTCCGCTCCAGCGGCTGGTGCTCCGACTGGCCGGCCGGTGCCACCTGGTTCCCGGCGCAGTGGTCGGGCGACCTCGTCGGGCTCGAGGGGATGCCGAACCCGGCCAACTTCGACGTGCCCGAGATGGACGCCGAGCAGGACCGGATCCTCGACACCCTGCCGCCCGAAGACGCGCCGAAGGCCTGGGGTGAGTTCGACAAGACCATGGAGACCGAGTACTACCCCGCGGTCAACACCGGGTACGGCGGCACCGCGATGATCCGCGGTTCCAAGGTCGGCGGCATGGTCAACGACAACGTGCGCGGCATGCCGACGTTCTCGCGGATGTACATCACGCAGTAACCCGCCCCCGGGTGGTCGAGCCTGTCGAGGCCATCCGAGTCGCCCCGGTCAGGGCCGGGGACCAACGACCGGTGAGGACGGTCCACCATCCGTCCTCACCGGGCGTTCCGGGTGGTCGGGCCCGGCTGGTCGAGCTCGTCGAGACCGCGATGTGGGGTGGCACACACCCGGAATACTTGACGATTCAATCGTGGTTACCTACATTGATTGAAAGTTCAAGTCTTCCAGGAGGAACCGTCATGGGTCTGTTCAACCGCTCCACCGCCACCGCCGACGCCCCTGTGGCCACCGAGGCCACCCAGGCCACCGAGGCCCTGTCCGGCACGTACACGATCGACGCCGCGCACAGCCGCATCGGCTTCTCGGCCCGTCACGCGATGGTGACGACGGTTCGCGGCCAGTTCGACGAGTTCGAGGGCTCCGCGACGTTCGACGCCGAGGACCCGAGCAAGTCCTCCGCGCAGGTCGTGATCAAGGCCGCGAGCATCGACACCCACCAGGCCGACCGCGACGCGCACCTCCGCTCCGACGACTTCTTCGCCGTCGAGACCTACCCGGAGATCCGCTTCGTCTCCACCGCGGCGAAGAAGATCGACGACACCAACTGGGAGCTGACCGGCGACCTGACCATCAAGGACGTCACCAAGCCGGTCACGATCCCCTTCGAGTACACCGGTTCCGCGATCGACCCGTTCGGCAACAAGCGCATCGGCTTCGAGGGCTCCGTGACCGTGAACCGCAAGGACTGGGGCCTCACCTGGAACGCCGCGCTCGAGACCGGCGGCGTGCTCGTGAGCGAGAAGGTCAAGCTCGAGTTCGACATCTCCGCGATCGCCGCCTCCGACGAGAGCTGACCAACACACACAGACGCAGCACCCACGCCCGTCGCACCCACCAAGGGCGCCGTACGGCGACCGTCCGACTGGACCACTTCCGCGGCCGCACCCGGTCGCGGAAGTGGTCCTTTCGTGTTCTGGCTGGCCGGTTGCGGTCGGCGTAGCGTCAAGTCGTGCGACGCCAGGGGCTGGTCGACTCCCCCGGGGACATCGGGCTCGACGGCCACGCCTGCTGGGCGTACGACGACCTGACCGGCGACTTCCTCGACGCCGCCGTCGTGTTCCTCACCGAGGGTCTCGACCTCGGCCAGGCGCTGACGTTCGTGGGCGGCCCCGAGGCCGAGGAGGTCGTCCGCACCGTCGACCCGCTGTCCGGCATGGTGCGTGACGGCACGCTGGAGATCACGCCGTTCGAGAGCGTGTACCCCGGCTCCCGACTGCTCTCGGACCGCGAGCAGTGGGCGGCGTACGAGCACGCACTCACCGAGGCCCGCGCGGCCGGCTTCACCGGCCTTCGCGTGCTGGCCGAGGTGACCTGCCTGGCCGGGCCGGACGGCACCTGGCGCGCGCACGCCCAGTTCGAGAGCTATGCGGACCGGCGGATGGCCGGCTCCGGCCTCGCCGCGCTCTGCTGCTTCGACCGCACCGCTCTGCCGGCCGAGGGACTCGCCACCATCGCGAGCGCCCACCCGGTCGTCGACCGCCGGCTCGCCCCGCAGGCACCGTTCCGGCTGTTCGGCCGGCCGGACGCGCTGGCGCTCGCCGGCGAGGTGGACGCGTTCAGCAGCGCGACACTCCGGCACCTGTTGCGGACGCCGGACGACCGGCTCGCGCCGGTGCTCGACCTCGATGAGCTGACGTTCATCGAGCACACGGGGGTGGCCGCCCTGCACGAGTACGCCGAACGGGCGCGCGCGCGGGGCGGCCGGTTCGAGGTGCGCGGCGGCCCGCGCACGCTGCGACAGCTCGCCGAGCTGCTCGGCGTCTCGGTCTGACGGTGGGGCGGCCGGCTCGCGTGACCGCGCGTGCCACAGTGACCCCGTGATCACCGCCGCGGGACTCGCCGACGCGCTCGCGCCCGCCCTCGTCGAGCTGGTGCAGCCCGGCGAGGACCGTCCGGTGCTGGCCGTGGAGCTGGTCGAGCCGGGCGTGCCGGTGCCGATCGAGCGAGGTGACGTCGTGGTCGCGGTCGGCGCGCGCGACGTTGCCGAGGTGGTCGCCGTCGCGGAGTCTGCCCGGGCGGCCGCCGGCCTGGTGCTACGCCGGGGCTGGGCCGACCACACCGACGTCCGCGCGCTGTGCAAGGACGCGCGACTCCCCTTGCTCGCGGTCGCCGACGACGCCACCTGGTCGTCGGTCCTCACGGTGCTGCGCAACGCCCTCGACGCCGCGACCGGCGGGCCGGGGCGCTCCGACGACCGGGTCTACGGCGACCTCTTCGACATGGCCGACCGGATCGGCGTGATCATCGACGCGCCCGTCACCATCGAGGACGCGACGTCGCGGGTGCTGGCGTACTCGACCGGCCAGGACGACGTCGACCAGGCCCGCCTCTCGACCATCGTCGGCCGGCGCGTGCCACGCGAGCTGCGCGACCACTTCCGCTCGCTCGGCGTGTTCCGGCGGCTGACCGGCTCCGACGAGCCGTTCTTCGTGCCGGCGGGGGCCGACGGGGTGCGGGCGCGGTACGTCGTACCCGTGCGCGCCGGCGGCGAGTGGCTCGGATCCGTGTGGGCGGTCGTCGACGAGCCGGTCTCCCAGTCCCGCATCCCGGAGCTGAAGGCGGCCGCCGAGGTGGTGGCGCTGCTGCTGCTGCGGCTGCGGTCGCAGAGCGAGCTGCACCGGCAGGTCCAGATGGAGCAGGTGCGCTCGGTGCTGCGCGGCGACGTCACTCGACGACCGGGCTGGCTGGAGCCCGGGCGGTGGCGGGTGGCCGCGCTCGCCGGCCCGCCGGGCCTCGGTCCGGACGCGCGGTCGGAGCTGTGGCTCGGGCTGGCCCGCCGGCACGGCTGGCGGCAGCCACTGGTCGCCGACCTCGACGGCGTCGTGCACGTCATGCTGCGCACCGACGTCGCCGGGCCGGGCGGCGTGGCGTGGATGGCCGAGGTCGTGGCCGCCGAGCGGCGCGACGAGCCCGCGGTCGGGATGTTCCTCGGCCGGGAGGTGGAGAGCGTCGAGGACCTCGCGCGTTCGCGCGCGGAGGCGGCCGAGCTCTGCGAGCGCGCCGGCGACCGGTCCGACCGTGCCGTCACCTCGGTGGACGACGCGTGGCCCGACCTGGTGCTCGCCCGGGCGCTGACCGGCCTGGAGCAGCTGCCGCCCGTCTCACCCGTGACCGCCCTCGCCGGGTCACCCGAGGGCGCGACGATGCTCGCCACGCTCGAGGCGGTCATCGACTACTGGGGCGAGCCCCGGCGCGCCGCGCAGGCGCTCGGCGTGCATCCCAACACCGTCCGCTACCGCACCGCGCGGCTGGCCGACTGGTGCGACATCGACCTCGACGACCCCGCGCAGCGGTTGGCGGTCCGGCTGGAGATCGCGCGGCTCCGGGCGGCCGGGCGCTGACGACCGGGTGGTCCAGCCTGGTACCGGGTGGTGGTCGATCCTGTCGAGACCACCGACAGGCGCCGCCGGTCAGCGCAGCGGGTTCACCGCGCGCAGCGCCTCGGGCGTCGCGCCGGTCGCAATCTGCTCCGCGAGCAGCTTGCCGGTCACCGGGCCCAGGGTGATGCCCCACATGCCGTGGCCGCCGGCGACGAACACCCGCGGGTCCTTCGACGCGCCGACGAGCGGCAGGCCGTCGGCGGTGCACGGTCGGGCGCCGACCCACTCGTCCTCCCGGACGTCGAGGTGCGCACCGCGCAGCAGCCCGCCGGCCTCGTTGACCAGCGCCTGGATGCGGCGCGGGTCCATCGGCGCCTCGGCGTCGCGGAACTCCATCATCCCGGCGATGCGCAGCCGGTCCCCGATCGGCGTGCAGGCGACGCGCTGGGTCGGGAAGTAGACCGGGCCCTTCGGCAGGTCGTCGACCTTGACCGTGAAGGAGTAGCCGCGGCCGGCCTGCACGATCCGCCGCACGCCGACCCGCTTGCCCAGCCGGTTGAGCCAGGCGCCCGTGGCGACCACCACGGTGTCGTACGACTCACCGGCGACGACGACACCCGTGGCGGTGGAACGTACGTCGTCGACCTGGGTGCCGCCGAGGATCCGGCCGCCGCGGGCGCGGACCGAGTCGGCGACGGCGTGGACGTAGTTCGCGGGGTCGATGTAGCGCTCGTCGCGGATCCGGATTGCGGTGCCGATCTCGTCGCTGAGGGCCGGCTCCTCGCGGCGGGCGGTGTCACCGTCGACGACGTCGAAGCGGACGTCTTGGCCGCAGGCCTTGATGTGCTCGAACTCCTCGAGCAGCGCCTTGCTGTCCTCGACCGTGCGGAACGCCGCCGTGAACGGCTCGGCCGGCTTGGTGCGGGCGGACACGCCGCCCCGCTCGAGCTCGTCGAACGCGGCGAGCGCGCCGTTGTTGAGCGGGATCAGCGCGCGCATCGCCTGCTGCCACCGCTTGTGCGTGCAGTTGCGGGCGAACCGGGCCAGGAACCGCAGCAGCCGCGGGTCCGCGGTCGGCGGGACGTAGACGGGGGACGACGGGCTGAGCACCGCGCGTACGCCGTACTTCAGGACCGACGGCTCGGGCAGCGGCACCGCGATGCTCGGCGTGAGCCACCCGGCGTTGCCCCAGCTCGAGCCGGCGGCGACGTCGTCGCGGTCGACCACGGTTACGTCGATGCCGTGCTCCTGCAGGAACCAGGCGGTCGAGAGCCCGACCATGCCGGCACCGAGGACGGCGACACGCTGAGGACGCTGGTTCACGACTGCAGTCATACGACCATCGTCGCTCGCGCGTCGCGTCCGGCCGTTGTCCGTGCGTCACAGGTCGCCCCCTTGTCATAGTGCTGTGGCGACAAGGTGGAGGGTGCCCGCACAGCCCGAAAACTGTCGGTGGCGCGCTCGAGCTGGCCCACCGGCTGCCCCGGGTGTGGGCGCGGGTCACGGCCGGCGAGCTGCCTCCGTGACGGGCCCGCCGGATCGCCCCGTCCACATTCCTTCTGCCGCCCGAGGGTGCCGAGTACGTCGACCGGCACGTCGCCCGCTTCGCACACAAGGTCGGCACCGTCCACCTCCCGGGCGAGCGCTCCCTAACGGACGCCCAGAAGCACTCTCACAGTGCGTCTTCAGCCGATGTGGCGCCCTCGACGTCACTCCATCCGATGCCCGACGAAGGTCAGCCGAGCACAGCCACATCCGGCTCGTCCCGGCCCCGTCGCCACGACGCCCCCACCCCGCCACCGGCGGGGCCGGCGGCGTGCCGACGCCTCATCTTCAAGAACCATTGCCCCACTTTCGGTCCGAATCGGAGGATGATCGCTGCGGGAGGCACGCGATGAGCTGGCTGTTCTCGGACGACGACGAGGGGCCACGCAGTACGCGCTGGTCGTTGGTCACCGGTCTCATCGTCGGCGCCCTCGCACTGGGCACCCTCTGGATGGCCGTGGTCATCACCGGCAACGGAGACGACAACGGCGCCGCGGGTGAACCACCCGTCGGCACGCAGCCGACCGTGCGGGGCACCGAGACGACCGAGCCGACCCCGGCCCCCGCCGAGGCGTGCGCCCAGGTGCACGAGGCGCAGACCCCGGTCCTGCGCGCGGCGGCCGCTGCCCTGGTCGGGTGGGAGCTGCACGCCGACGCCATGAACCGACTCGTCGCCGCCGACCCCACGTTGATGAGGGCCGAGCGCCACTGGAACCGGACCCGCCGCGAGGCCGTCGGCCTCGTGGACCGCTACGACGAGGCCGCCGCGGCGTACGCCGCCCGGACCGTCCGATGTCCTCCCGACCAGTCCCAGGAGGGCAACGGCGACGAGGGCTGCCGGTCGGCAGTGGCGGCTCGCGACGAGGTCCTCCGCAAGGCCGAGCGCGCGATGGCGACCTGGCGGGAGCACGTGCGCGACATGGAGATGCTGCGCGACGGCACGCTGAGCCCGGCCGCGGCGAGGCGCGCGTGGCAGCAGAACCGGCGGGCGGGCGAGGCCGAGCTGCGCGCCTACGAGAGAGCGCAGCGCGCCGCGATCGGTCAGGCCTGCTGATCGTCCGTCGGTCGGAACCGAGTACGAAGACTCATGCGCCGCGCCCTCGGCCGTCGAATGATCGAGGCATGATCACGGAGCACGACGAGGCGACCCACCCAGCCGGCACCGACCGACGTCGCGCCACCTGGCCCGCCGTCGTACTCGAGCTCTCCGGTTCCGTCGTCGCGGCGTTCGCGCTGGGGTCGCTACCCCTGCACTACGTCTGGAGCCGCGTGGCCTTCTTCGGCGACCAGGCCGTCGTCCACGCCGACGACGTACGCACGTACTGGACTCTTGTCGCGGGACTGGCAGCCGGAGCCGTC
Source organism: Nocardioides sp. (assembly GCA_036280235.1). Lineage (GTDB taxonomy): Bacteria > Actinomycetota > Actinomycetes > Propionibacteriales > Nocardioidaceae > Nocardioides_B. Next base: position 15,283 of record DASURB010000134.1, on the reverse strand, counting down.
GCGTCGTTCGCCGGCGCGCTGTGGCGACGAGGACGCAGGGCGTTCGTGTGGCACGCGCTCGTGGCGATCCTGGGGCTCATGGCGGCCCTGGCGTTCTCGGTCACACAGGTCGGCCCGGTGACCTGACGAACCTTCTCCTGTCCGGATGTCACACCTGGGAGTCGGCCGGCGTCTTGATGTCGTACCGACCCACGAAGGAGGACGACATGACCGGGACGACACGCATCCCGCCCGCCGAGGTGACCGGCCTCAAGGGCGCCCTGGTGAAGCGCTTCGCCAAGAAGGTGCTCGGCCAGGTGCCCAGCTCGCTCGGCGTCTACTGGCACAACCAGAAGGTGTTCATGAGCATGTCCAGCCTGGGCGCCAAGCTCAAGAAGTGGGACGCCTGCGACGAGCAGCTCAAGTCGTTCGCGCACATGGCGGTCGCGTCGCAGGTCGGCTGCACGTGGTGCCTGGACTTCAACTACTTCGAGGCCCACAACAAGAACCTCGACATGGACAAGGCCCGCGAGATCCCGCGCTGGCGCGACTCCGACGTTTTCACCCCGCTCGAGCGTGAGGTGCTCGCGTACGCCGAGGCGATGACCGAGACCGAGCCGACCGTGACCGACGAGATGGTCGCCTCGCTGCGCTCGCAGCTCGGCGACGCCGCACTGATCGAGCTGACCGCGGTGATCGCGTTCGCGAACTTCACCACGCGGCCGAACGTCGCCCTCGGCATCGAGTCCGACGGCTTCGCTGCCGCATGCGGTCTCAAGCCACTCGCGGCGCGCACCGCCGTAGGGTCGTGACCGTGACCGAGGACCCGTTCGTCACCCATCGCGGGCTGCTGTTCACCGTCGCCTACGAGATGCTCGGCTCGGCCTCCGAGGCCGAGGACGTCGTGCAGGACACCTGGATCCGTTGGGACGCCGTCGGCGAGGCCGGCCGGGCCGAGGTTCAGGACGCTCGCGCGTTCCTGGTCCGGATGGTCACGCGCAAAGCGCTGGACCGACTGCGGGCGAACGCGCGGCGCCGCGAGGAGTACGTCGGCGAGTGGCTGCCCGAGCCGCTCCTCACCGCACCGGATGTCGCGGAGGACGTCGAGCTGGCGGAGAGCGTCTCGTACGCGATGCTCACCGTGCTCGAGACGCTGAACCCGACCGAGCGGGCGGTGTTCGTGCTGCGCGAGGTCTTCGACGTGCCGTACGGCGAGATCGCGGAGGCCATCGGCAAGTCCACGGCCGCCGTACGGCAGATCGGCCACCGCGCCCGCGAGCACGTCGCCGCCCGCCGGCCGCGGCACCAGGTGAGCCGCAGCGAGCAGCAGGCGGTCGTCGAGCGGTTCCTCGCCGCCGTGCAGAAGGGCGACCTGCAAGGCCTGCTGGACGCCCTCGCCCCGGACGTGGTCCTCGTCGCGGATGGTGGCGGCATCGCGCCGGCGGTGACCTCGCCGGTGTCCGGCGCGAAGAAGGTGGCGAACCTGCTGCGCACGCTGCCGAAGTTCGGCGCCGCCGCCGACGTCGTGCCAGTCCTGCTCAACGGCTCCCTCGGCGCCAAGATCACCAACCTCGACGACGGCCACGACACGGCCATCACGTTCGTGGTCGAGGATGGCCGGATCAGCCGGATCTACGCGGTGCGCAACCCCTACAAGCTCAGCCGCATCGGCGTCGAGGCCGCGCTCAGCCGTTGACAATCCGGGTGGCCGAGCCTGCCGAGATCACCACCGGCTGATCGAGCTCGTCGAGATCACTCGACCAGCCAGTCCGGCGCCGGGTCCTCGAGCAGGCGCTGCGCCCGGACCGTCTCGCGCCCGTCGAGGATGGCCTTCGCGATGCGGTGCATGCCGTCGAGCACCTGCCCGTCGGCAGCAAGGATCACGGGCCGGCTGACGTCAGCATCGAGGATGCTGCGCGCGTGCTCGACGACGGCGCGGACCGTGGCCGGGCCGCCGTGGAACCAGCAGTCCTCGTCGACCTCTCTGATGTCCGCGACCCGCACATCCTGGGCCGGTAGATCCGCGGCAGCACGCCAGATCGTCTCGACGTACCAGGCGCGCTCCCCCAGCGAGACCCAGTGCGTCGATGCACCCCGAGTGTCCATTCCCCGATCCTCACATCACCAGGGATGGTGCGGTCACTCGGAGCTGTGACAACGGACAGCGCGCCTCACCCGGCGATGGTGAACGAGCGCGTGCGCAGCTCGCGCCAATGTCGCCGGACGCTGCCGGGCCGCGCGTAGCGAAGCAGCCACCAGGCTGCGTGCAACGGGCGGCGACGGTAGAAGGAGTCGTCCGCGAGGAGCCGGGACTGCAGCTCCAGGTACGCATCGGGCAGCGTGACGCCGTACATGCGGCCGAGCGCCTGCAGTCGCGCCTTCACCTCGGCGTGGGGGAGCTGTGGCGCCTCGGCCGCCAGCGCACGTAGCTCGGCGTTGTACTCCTGGAACGGCCCCTCCGGATCGTCCGCGATCTCCTGCGCGACCCGACGTCGTTCTTCCTCTGAGTCACGCTCGGCTTGTTCACGGGTCTGCCGGGCCAGCGCCAGCATCTCGTCGGTCAGCTCGTACGGACGCCACGCGGGGTCGCGCTGCTCATGACGCTCCGGACGCCGCCCCCGACGCGAGCCCCTGCCGGACAGGAACTCGTGCTGCGCCTCGACAAGTGTCTGCCCGTTCAGGTCGCTGTAGGCCCACGCCCCCAGCCCTTCGTCGTTCCATCCGCACACCGGACAGACATCGGCCTCGCCGGGGGCGGGAAGGGTCCGGTAGCCGCAGCACGGGCATGGGTGCACGCGACGAGTCTGCCCAGTTGACGGTAGCTATCGCTCCACACAGCGCAGGATCTCGTCGACCACCTCGGTCAGCGGTTTCGTCGCGTCAATGCGCGCACCGGTCGCCGGGATGTCCTGGCGGGTGCGGTGGAGCCGGAGGACGAGGTCGCGCTCCGACGGCTTCGAGCCGAACTCGTCCGGCGGGCGCTCGTCGAGCCGACGCAGCAGGGTCCCGAGGTCGATGTCGAGGACGAAGACCTCGTCGAACAGGTCGACGAACTTCGACCAGTTGCGCGAACCACCGCAGAAGAAGGTGACGGGCTGCTGGTCGTCGGCCGCCAGCGCGCGCACACGGTCGACGTCCCAGATGTGGTGGTGGTGCGAGGCGGTGTCCGTGGGCTCCCCCGTTGCCGGGTCGCCTTGGTAGGCGAGCTCCCGGTCACCGTTGATCGCGTGGTAGCCGCGCCGGCGGAGCTCCTGGCAGACCGACGTCTTGCCCGTGCCGGAGACGCCCTCGACGAGGTAGTTGCGGACACCCACGTGCGCCATCCAACCGTGCGGCCGTGGTCTGACACAGTGCTGCGATGGCGTCGGTGGACCGTTCGTACATCCGGGTCAAGGCGATGCTGATCGCGCCGAACGACGACTCAACCGCCCACGCCGTCAGCCTCAACCCGCCGACGGAGGAGAATCCCGACGGGTTCCACCGCCTGGTCGGCGGCAGCGTCGAGCTCGGCGAGACGCATCGCGACGCAATCGAGCGCGAAGTGCAGGAGGAGCTCGGTGCCGAGATCCGCGAGATCCGGTTCCTCGCGACGGTCGAGAACATCTTCCGCATCCATGGCGTGCTCGGGCACGAGATCGTCTTCCTGTACGTCGGTCGGCTCGACCCGGCCCCGGTGGAGACCGGAGCCACCCTGACGGAGGCCGATGGCAGCGTCGCGGCGGTCGTCCGGCGCCGGTCGACGACGCGGACGAGCCGCTGCCGCTCTACCCGAGCGGCGTCGCCGAGTGGGTCCGGAGATTGTTTGAGTCGCCGGGAGCCCGCTCCTAATCTTTCGTGGGATCGAAATACATCGACGAGAGGAGGAGCTCAGCACAGTGCACGCTGTGATTGCCGGCGGCGGCATCGCCGGGCCGGCACTCGGAGTAGCACTCACCAAGGTAGGCGTGGACGCGACCATCCTCGAGGCTCGCCGGCCGGAGGAGGCCGGCGGCGGCGCGTTCCTCAACCTCGCCCCCAACGGCATCAACGCCCTGCGCGCCATCGGGCTCGGCGAGGTGGTCCGCGACGCGGGCGGCGTGCCGCTCACCGGCATCCGCTTCCACAACGCCGCGGGCCGGGAGGTCGGGCACCTCGACGGCCGCGACGAGCTCGCCCGGTACGGCGCGCAGAACCACCTGATCCGGCGCGACCTGCTGCACGAGCGGCTGCACGAGGCCGCCGAGGCCGCGGGCGTGACGGTCGTGCGGGGCGCGCGCGTGACCGAGGTCGACGAGCGGCGCGACGGGGTCCGGGTCAGGACCACCGGCACGCACGGCGTCGTCGAGGGCGACGTACTCCTCGGCGCCGACGGCGTGCACTCGACCGTCCGGCGCCAGGTGTTCCCGGACGCCGAGCGGCCGCACTACACCGGCATCCTCAACTGCGGCGGCTGGACCGCGGTCGACCTGCCGGACACCCCCGACCAGCAGCTGGTGTTCGGTCGCCGCGGGTTCTTCGGGTACGTCGTGCACGACGGCCTCGCGTACTGGTTCAGCAACGTCGCGCACCGCGAGGACCCCTCCGCGGGTCAGGGTCTCGCGATCGACACCGACGCGTGGCTCGGCCGGATCCGCCAGGTGCACGCCGACGACCCCGAGCCGGTCGGTCGCATCCTGTCCGCCGCGACCGGCGTGGCAGGCGTCTGGCCGGTGTACGACGTGGCGGCGCTGCGCACCTGGCACACCGGTCGGGTCTGCCTGCTCGGCGACGCCGCGCACGCGACGAGCCCGAACGCCGGGCAGGGCGCCAGCCTCGCCTTCGAGGACGCGGCCGAGCTGGCCCGTTGCCTGCGCGACCTCCGTGAGCCCGCCGCGGCGTTCGCGGCGTTCGAGCGGCTGCGGAAGGACCGAGCGGAGAAGATCGTCCGGCTCAGCCGCCGGCTGGGGAAGTCGAAGGCCCCGTCGCGGCTGGGTGCGTGGTTCCGCGACCTGACGCTCCCGCACTTCCTCAAGGCGGGTGCGTCGGAGACCCGGGAGAAGTACGGGTACGTCGTCGACTTCGACGCCCCGGTCCCGGGCACGCAGCAGGCCCGCGCACGCCGCAAGGCCCACGACCGAGCGGCGTAATCATGGCGGGCGCCCTTCCAGCAGGGAGGGCGCCCACTCACGTGAGCTGCAAGGCCCGCTCGTGCAGCACCTGCTGCGCGTACTTCCGCTCGATCGGCGCACCCGTCACCACCGCGATGGCGAACCCGTCGAGCATCGCGATCGTGCCGTCCACCCAGGTGGACTCCGTGATCTCGCGCGCCCTCTCCTCGCCGAGGCAGCGCGTCAGGATCCGGTGCAGGTCGGCGCGCCACGGCTGCTCGAGCTCCCACTCGCCGGCGGCGAGCTCGGCGTCGTACGGCGCACGCGCCCACAGCTCCAGCCAGAGCAGCCAGCGCGGGTCGGCCGGGTGCTGGGGCAGGTACAGGTCGAAGAACGCGTCGAGGCTCTCGGCGAGATCGGCCGTGCCCGCGGCGATCGCCCCCCGCTGCTCGGTGTAGCTGTCCTCGCTCCAGCGCAGCGTCTCGAGCAGCAGCTTGTCCTTGGTGCCGAAGTAGTACAGCAAGTGGCCGCCGGAGGTCCCCAGCCGCTTGCCGAGCGCGGCCATGGTCAGCGCGGAGAGACCGCCCTCGGCGATCATCTCGAGCGTCGCGGCGAGCACGCGCTCGCGCGGCTGCTCGAGTCGGCGGTTGACCCGCGTGCTGCTCACCTCGACGTACTTCCCCTCTCCTCAGCGACTCCTCAGCGAATTCTTCGCCGGAGATCGGCGCGGACCAGGCCAGCTCCGCGTTTTTCTCAAGCAGGGGTTGACCTTACCTATGACATGGGGCACTTTGAACGTCGTTCGAACTCTTTGTACGTCGTTCAAACTCCGTCCCAGCCCCGTCCCAGGAGGTCCTCTCGTGACCGACCACCTCGCCGAGCGGCCCGAGCCGACCGCGGCACGCACGACCCAGACGGCCCGCGCCTCCCGCCTCGCCCGGGTCCTCGGCCCCGGCGCCGCCACACTGCTCACGCTGTCGTGCATCACGCCGGCCTCGAGCCTGTTCATCATCGTTCCGGAGCTGCTCCCCCAGCAGGGGACGGGCGTCGTCCTCGCCCTCGTCGCCGGCGTGATCGTGTCGGCCGCGGTCGGCTGCTGCTACGCGGAGCTGGGGACCAGGACGCCGAGCTCGGGCGGCGAGTACGCCATGGTCACGCACACCCTCGGCCGCCTCACCGGTTGGCTGACGTTCGTGCTGTGCATCGCGCTGCTCGTGGTGATCCCGCCGATCATCGCGCTCGGTACGGCGGACTACCTGGCCGACCTGCTCACCCTCGACCGGGCGACGGCCGGCGCCGGCGTGATGCTGCTCGCCACGGCCACCGCGATCCTCGACATCAAGTCCAACGCGGTCGTGACCAGCGTCTTCCTCGCCCTGGAGGTCGTCGCGGCCGCCGTGGTGGCCGGCCTCGGCTTCGCCCACGCGCAGCGCAACCCCGTCGAGCTCGTGGTGCCGCACGTGGCAGCCGGCGACGGCGGCACCGCGCCGTTCACGCTGGCGATCCTCGTCTCGGGTCTGGCCGTGGCGATGTTCGTCGTCAACGGGTTCGGCACGGCCAGCTACCTCGCAGAGGAGATCCACGACCCGCGCCGCAACGTGGCGAAGGCGGTCTTCTGGTCGCTGGGCCTCGCGGCCGTCGTGATCGTGGTCCCGACCATCGCGACCGTGCTCGGGGTCGCCGACGTGCACACGCTGGCCACCGGCAACTTCTCGGGCTTCGTCCGCGAGTGGGGCGGCGACGGCGTGGCCGTGGCGGTCAACGTCGGTATCGCGGTCGCGATCCTCAACGCGGTCATCGTGATGGTGCTGCAGAACGGTCGCGTCATCTACGCGTCCGCCCGCGACCGCGCCTGGCCGGACCCGGTCAACCGCGCGCTCACCCACATCCACCCGCGTTTCCGCTCGCCATGGGTCTCCACGCTCGTGGTGAGCATCCCGGGCGCGGTGATGGCCTGGACGGTCGACATCGAGTCGCTGCTCGGCATCACGTCGGTGATCGTGTCGGTCATCTACGTCGCGCTCGCCGTCGGTGCTCTCGCCGTACGGCGGCAGGGGTCGATGCCCGGGTGGCGGATGCCGCTGTGGCCACTGCCTCCGCTGCTGGTGATCGGCGCGATCGGCTATGCGCTGCTCGGTTCCGCCCCGGTCGATCTCTGGATCACCGCCGGCATCGTGGTCGTCGCACTCGTCTACTACGCCGGCTACCTCGCGCCGCGACGGGGCGACCGGTTCGTCGTCCAGGCACCGGTCGAGGAGTGACCATGGACCTCGTCATCCGCAACGCCCGCGTCCACACCGTCGACCCGGCGCGGCCGGAGGCCGAGGCGGTCGCGGTCGAGGACGGCCGCATCGTCTGGGTGGGCGACGACGCGGACGCCCCCGCGGCCGGCGAGGTCATCGACGCCGGCGGAGCAACGGTGCTGCCCGGCTTCGTCGACGCGCACAACCACGTGCGCCTCGGCTCCGACGCCGCCAGTGTGCAGCTCGCCGGAGCCGCGACGCTCGACGAGGTCGGCCGCCGGATCGGAGAGTGGAGCGAAGCACACCCGGATGCGCAATGGGTCGAGGCCGAGGGTCTCGACTACACGGCGCTGCCCGGGCACACCGGCACCGCGGAGCTGCTCGACCGGCTCACCGATGGCCGGCCGGCGGCGGTGCTCGGCTACGACGTGCACACGATGTGGCTGAACACCGCCGCCCTGGCCCAGCTCGGGATCGACCGCGACCACACGTCGCTGCCGTTCGGCGTCGCCGCGACCGACCACACCGGTGAGCCGACCGGCTTCGTGCACGACTTCGCGGTGCGCGGCCTGTCCCGCGACGGCCTGGCCGGGCTGGGCCGCCTCGGCCTGCCGTGGGCCGACCCCGACCGGCAGTACGCCCGCCTCCTCGACAGCCTCGACCTCGCCGCCCGGTTCGGCATCACCACCGTGGTCGAGCCACAGAACTCCGTCGACGACCTCGACCTCTTTCTCCGCGCCCGCGACGAGGGGCGGCTGCGGTCGCGATTGGTCGCGGCGCTCTTCCACCCGCGCGGCACGAGCGCCGCCGACCTCGAGGACTTCGCCCAGCTCGCCGTGAAGTACGACGACGACACCTTCCGGATCGGCCCGCTCAAGCTGTACATCGACGACGTCGTGGAGCCGCGCACCGCGGCGATGCTGGAGCCCTACGAGGGGCAGCCCGACAACCGCGGGCGCACCTACTACGAACCGGGCGAGTTCGCCGACGTCGTCACCAGCCTCGACGCCGCAGGTTTCCAGCTCTTCGTGCACGCCACCGGCGACCGCGGCATCCGCACCGTGCTCGACGCGGTCGAGGCGGCTCGCCGTACCAACGGACCGCGCGACGCCCGCCACCAGGTCGTGCACGTGGAGTGCCTCGACCCGGCCGACGTGCGCCGGTTCGCCGAGCTCGGCGTCGTCGCCTGCATGCAGCCGCGGCACTGCAGCCCGGACATCGCCGGGCCCGGGCACGACTGGGCCGAGGCCGTCGGCGTACGGCGGTGGGCCAATGCCTGGCCGATGCGCAGCCTGCACGACGCGGGCGCCTGCCTGGCCTTCTCGAGCGACTGGAACGTGGCGGAGATGGACCCGCTGCTCGGCATCTACTCCGCGGTGACCCGCAAGGGCCTTTCGGGAGGGCCGGCGTGGGTGCCGGAGGAGGCCGTCGACCTGACGACGGCGGTGCACGCATACACGATGGGCAGCGCCTACGCGAACTTCTGCGACCACGACCGCGGCAGCATCACCGTCGGCAAGCACGCCGACCTCGTGCTGCTCTCCGGCGAGCTGTTCACCACGCCCGTCGAGCGGATCCCCGAGCTCGCCGTCGACCTCACCGTGCTCGCCGGCCGGGTGGTGCACCGCCGCTCGTGAGGCGGCGGGCCTGCAGCGCGATCCACGCGTCCGCGCGCACCTGCGCGTCGTCGAGCGAGCCGCCGATCGCCCGCTCGACCTGAGCGAGCCGGTTGCGCACAGTGTTGCGGTGCACGCCGAGCTCCTCGGCGACGTGCTGGCGCGACCCGAGGTGCCGGAGGAACGAGCCGAGTGTCTCCATCAGCACCTCCTCGTCCGGCCCGGCCAGGCCGGACAGGAACGTCTCGGCGAAGTCGGAGGCCTGGGCGCGGCCGATGAACGACAACGCGCCCTCCGTCATCACCCGGTCCCACTCGCCCAACCGGCTCTGCTCGGTCGTCTGGCCCAGCGCATGCCCGGCGGTGCTGAAGGCCCGCCCGGCCTCGTCGAGTTCTGTCGCCGCGCCCACGCCGACCCGGAGGCCGAGCTCGAGGAGCATCTCGGTCAGCGCTCCTCCCGTCGACCCGGGGGCGTGCAGCGCCCAGAGCTCGCCGTCCACGACGGCGGCGAGCGCCCGGGTCCGTTCGAGCTGCTCCAGCGCGTCGGCCAGCGCGTCCTCGTCTCCGGCCGCCCGGACGAACCGCACGGTCCGCGGCAGCCGCGGCGCGTCCTGGCCGGCCTGCGCCCCGAGGATCAGCCCGGCCGCGCGGGTCTCGCCGGCGATGAGCAGCTCCAGGGCCCGACCCCGGAGCCGCCGCGCGGTCGCGCGCCGGTCGTTGGCCCGCTCGGCGGCGAGGCTGAGCAGGGCCACGGTGGTGCCGAGAGCACTGCGTCGACCTTCCGTGAGCCGGCCCGGCGACCGAGCGACGAGATACGACGACGGCCGACCGCGCAGCCCGACCGGCTGCACGACCGTCGTCCCGGAGCCGCGGCCGGCGCTCGTTGCGGCCCGCAGTCCCTGGGGCCGCAGGCGATCGAGCTCCTCGAGCAGGGCGTCCGCGTCGAGCACCGGGCGGCCGGCCAGCAGCGTCCCGTCCGGGGCGACCAGGCAGGCCTCGCCAGCCAGCACCTCCGAGAGCCGCGCCAGCAGCGCCTCGGTGTCGTCCTCACGCAAAGCCGCCTGCGTCAGCAGCCGTTGGGCCTCTAGAGCGTCGCGGGCGGAGGCCTGCTGCTCCGCGTCCAGCAGCCGCACGGTCGCCCTGCTGACCGCCACGAAGCTCGTCGGCCGCGGCACCTGCACCAGGTTCAGCCCTGCCCGCTCGCAGACCCGGACCAGCGAGGCAGGGGGCCGCCTGTGGGTGAGCCCGACACCCAACCCGAGCGCCGCGACGCCCGCGGCGACCAACCGCTCGACGTACTCGCTCCATTCACTGCGCCAGCCGACCGTCTCCAACCCCGTGGTGAGCAGCAGCTCGCCGCCCTCGAGGTACGGCGTGGGGTCGACGAGCTCGCTGGTCGCCACCCAGCGCACGTCGCGCAGCGCGTCGGCCAGGTGGACCGGGACCAACGACAGCTCCGCCACGTCCAGGACGTCGCGCACGGAAACCATGCGCGACAGGATCGCACACCATGACTGGTCGTGATTGTGCACTTCGGCCATGTCGAGGACCTGCCTGTCGACCTAGCGTCGTCGCCAGGCTCACAGCCGTGGGCCACTCGCGCAGGAGGAACCCATGACCGTCACCGAGACCCGCACCGACACCGTTCCCGCGGACGTCCGCGCGCTCGCCGCGTCGTACGACGTCAGCGACGCCCCGGGCGGCACGTTCACGGTGCTCGACCCGGCCACGGGAGAGCGGGTCGCCGAGCTCGCGGACGGCACCGTCGACGACGCGACCGCGGCCGTCGACGCCGCGGCCGACGCCTTCCCGTCCTGGTCGGCGACGCCGCCGCGCCGCCGCTCGGACGTGCTGCGTCGCGCCTACGAGCTGATGCTCGACGACGCCGATCGGCTGGCCGGGCTGATCGCGCGGGAGAACGGCAAGTCGCTGGCTGACGCCCGCGCCGAGGTCGGCTACGCCGCGGAGTTCTTCCGCTGGTTCGCCGAGGAGGCGGTGCGGCCCGACGGCTCGTACGGCGAGTCGCCGGCGGGCGGCACCCGCACGATCGTCACCAGCAAGCCGGTCGGGGTCGCGGCCCTCGTCACCCCGTGGAACTTCCCGGCGGCGATGGCGACGCGCAAGATCGGTCCTGCCCTGGCGGCCGGGTGCACAGTGGTGCTCAAGCCCGCGGCCGAGACGCCACTGACCGCGCTTGCGGTCGCGAACGTGCTGCGTGCCGCCGGGGCGCCGAACGGCGTGGTCAACGTCGTACCGACGACACGGGCCGCCGACGTCGTCAGGGCCTGGCTGTCCGACCCGCGCGTCCGCAAGGTCTCCTTCACCGGCTCCACCGGGGTCGGCCGCACGCTGCTCGCCCAGGCGGCCGAGCGGGTCGTGTCGTCGTCGATGGAGCTCGGCGGCAACGCGCCGTTCGTGGTCGCCGCCGACGCCGACGTCGACGCGGCCGTCACCGGCGCCATGGTCGCGAAGTTCCGCAACGGCGGCCAGGCCTGCACCGCGGCCAACCGGTTCTTCGTGCACGAGGACGTCGCACCCGAGTTCGTGTCCCGGTTCGGCGCCGCGGTCGAGGCGCTGAAGGTGGGGCACGCGTTCACGCCCGGCACGGAGATCGGCCCGCTGGTCAGCGAGCGCGCCGTCGCCGGCGTCCGCTCCTGGGTCGACCGCGCCCTCGCGGCTGGTGCCCGGATCAGCCACCAGGCCATCGCTCCCACGGACCTGGACGGCGCGTTCTTCGCACCGACCGTGCTCGTCGACGTACCGGCGAACGCCGACGTCCTCGACGAGGAGATCTTCGGACCCGTGGCACCCATCGTCACGTGGCGCGACGAGGACGAGATGCTCGCGGCCGTCAACGGCACCGAGCTCGGACTGGCCGCCTACGTCTACTCGCGCGACCTGGGCTGGGCGCTCCGGCTCGCCGAGCGGATCGACGCCGGCATGGTGGGCGTCAACCGCGGCGTCGTCTCCGACCCGGCCGCGCCTTTCGGCGGTGTCAAGCAGTCCGGGATCGGCCGCGAGGGCGCCCGCGAGGGCATCCGCGCCTTCACCGAGACGCAGTACTTCTCCGTGGACTGGAGCGCGCCATGAGCAGACACGTCGTCCTCGTCGGCGGCGGCTACGCCGGCCTGACCGCGGCCCGGCGGCTGCGCCGGAAGCTCCCGCGCGACGCACGGCTGACCGTCGTGAACCCCCACCCGTACATGACCTACCAGCCGCTGCTGCCGGAGACCGCGGGCGGCACCGTGGCGCCGCACCACGTGGTGGTCCCGCTGCGCACCGCTGTGCCGGGTGCCGACCTCCTCGTCGCGTCGATGACCGGCCTCGATACGCGGCGCCGGCTCGTCACGACGACGGCCGCGGACGGGAGCGTGCACGAGGTGCACTACGACGAGCTGGTGCTCGCCACCGGCTCGCTCACCCGGACGCTCCCGGTGCCCGGGCTGGTCGAGCACGCGATCGGGTTCCGCACGGTCGAGGAGGCCGTGCACCTGCGGCACCGCGTGCTGTCCCGCCTGGACCTCGCGGCCACGACGACCGACCCCGAGCTGCGACGACGGGCGCTCACCTTCGTGTTCGTCGGGGCCGGATACGCCGGCGTCGAGGCGATCGCCGAGGTCGAGGACATGGTCCGCCGTGTCCTCCGGAACAGCGCTATCGTGGCGCACGAGGAGACCCGGTGGGTGCTCGTCGAGGGTGCCGATCGGATCCTCGGCCAGCTGCCCGAGCGGCTGGCGTCGTACGTCACCGGACGACTGCGCGACCGCGGGATCGACGTGCGCACGAGCACCGTCCTGTCGTCGATCGAGGACGGCGCCGTACACCTCAGCGACGGCACGACGCTCGCGAGCGACACCGTCGTGTGGACGGCAGGCGTGGTGGCGTCACCAATGCTGCGCCGCCTCGGGCTCGAGGTGGACCGGCTCGGTCGCGTGGTCACCGACGACACGCTGCGCGTGACCGACGGCGTCTGGGCACTCGGCGACTGTGCCGCGGTCCCGGACACCTACAGCAGCGGCTTCTGCCCGCCCACTGCGCAGCACGCCGTGCGCCAGGCGGTACGACTGGCCGACAACCTCGCGCGACACCTCGCCGGCCGACGGCCGCGGGCATACAAGCACCGCGACGCCGGCGCCGTGGCCTCGCTCGGCCTCGGCCAGGGCGTCGCCGAGCTGTACGGCGTACCGCTGCGCGGCTACCTCGCCTGGCTCGTGCACCGCGTCTACCACGGCAGCCGGCTGCCCTGCGGCCGTCGCCGCCTGATGGTGGTACTCGAGTGGCTGCTCGGCCCGTCCCGTAGCGAGCAGGTCCCGCTGGCCACCCTCGAACACCCACGGCAGCCCCTGCTCGAGGCGCACCGCGAGCAGGCTTCCTGAGGAGCCGTGACGCGGGGTCGGCCGCGGCGGCCCGGCCAGGGCCGTAGCGAGCGGTGCGTGCGATCGATTCACCGGAGTCCCGGCGAGTCGCGGAGCCTGCGGAACGATGCGTTGTGGTGGTGGCGTGGCGGAGGAGGAAGGCGGGGCAGACGCCCCCGCCCACTGACGACAAGGCAGCCAGCGCCCGTACCGGGCGACGCGCAGGAGGCCGGGGACGGACTGCCGCGGCCAGAAGGCCGCTCAACAAGGGAAACGCCGCGTGGTGAGCGTCCATATCTCGTGGGGAGTGGGGCCCGCTGCGGATGCTGTCACGGACCCGGCCGTCGAGGCGTCAACTGGGTGAGCGGGTAAGCGCCCGCCTCGCGCCCGGTCCTGGAGGAGCGTCATGGCCACGAAGCTGTTCACGCCCCGCCGGTTGGCAGGCGTCCTGGTCGGTGCCCTGTTGCTGTGGTTCGCGGTGCCGACCGCGGCGGGGGCGGGACCGGGCATGGTTCCGCGATGCGGCGGCAGCCCCGCGACCATGGTGGGCACACCGGGCGACGACGTCATCAACGGAACGTCCGGCGCCGATGTCATCGTCGGGCTCGACGGACGAGACGTGATCTCCGGTCTGGGTGGCGACGACATCATCTGCGGGGGCGCGAACCCGGAGCTCCTCGACGAAGACGGCTACCCGATCGACGAGTACATCGACGGCGGTCCCGGCGACGACCGGTTGTACGGCGGGCCGGGCCGGGACACGCTCGCCAGCAGCCTCGGCGACGACGTCCTGCACGGCGGAGCCGGCCCGGACTGGGTGGTCGGGGTCAACCGGGACGGCGAGCAGAACCGCGGAGGGTTCGACCGCCTCTTCGGGGACGCCGGAGACGACACCCTCATGGCGTCCACCAGCCGAGCCGTCCTGCACGGCGGTCCGGGAGACGACGTGCTCGAGGGCGACGACCGTGCCGACCAGCTGTTCGGCGACGAGGGCAACGACAGCCTCGCCCCGGATGCCGGCAACGACCGCGTGTCGGGTGGCCCGGGTCACGACGTGGTCGACTACACCCGGATCATCGAGTTCGGTTCGTCCGCCTCGCACACCACCGCGGTGACCGTGAACCTGACGAAGGGCGTGGCCTCCGGCAAGCGATTCGGCACGGACCACATCGCTCGTGACGTCGAAGGCGCCTATACCGGCGACGGCAACGACAGACTCACCGGCAACGCACGTCGCAACGTCTTCTACGGCGGCTACGGCGATCGCACTGTCGTCGACGGCCGCGGCGGACGGGACCTGCTCACCTTCGACTCGGAGAACATCGACGGGTCCTGCTGCAACTGGGTGCGGCTGGACCTTCGCTCCGGCATGGGTTACGCGGACTCGCCGTACGGCGGGCGGACCCGTCTCCGCGTGCGGAACGTCGAGGACGTCCAGGGCAGCGGCGAGGACGACGTGCTCCGCGGCGACGACGGCCCCAACAGGTTGATCGGCGGCACCTTCGACCGCGGCAACTTCGGCGACGGCGACGACCTGCTGGTCGGACGAGGCGGCGACGACGTCCTCATCGGCTCCGGTGACGACGACGACCTCCGCGGAGGCGGCGGCGCAGACCGGCTCCTCGGCGGCGGTGGGGACGACCGGCTCGACGGCGGCCCAGGACGCAACCGGCTCGACGGCGGCCGCGGCACCGACACGTGCGTGAACCCCGCCGTTGGCCCCTCGTGCGAGAACCCGTGACGGAGCGACGCTAGCCCGGTGACGACCGCGTGCGCTGGCGCGTCATGAGGCAGCCCAGAAGGGCAAGGCGCGCCGACTCGGCGGGTCCTGACGGGGCAAGACGCGCCGAGTCGGCGGAGAGCGGAGCGAGCGGCTACCAGCCGCGCTCGGCGAGGCGGTGCGGCTGCGGGATCTCCTCGACGTTGATCCCGACCATCGCCTCACCCAGACCCCGCGAGACCTTCGCGATCACATCGGGGTCGTCGTAGAACGTGGTCGCCTTCACGATCGCCTCGGCGCGCTGG
>DASURB010000133.1:0-5052 GCA_036280235.1 Nocardioides sp. | reverse complement strand
TACGACCCGCAGCGTGCGCGAGGCCCCGACCACCCGGACGCCCTCGACCAGGTCGGCCCGGAAGCGGCTGAACCTGCGCTCGACCTCGCTCACCGGCGCCGCCTCGGTCGCGTCGGCGACCACACGTCCCGACGTACGGATCCGGGAGAGCAGCAGCGCGGAGACCACGAACGTCGTGGCGTCCAGGAGCGCCACCGCCGGGATGCCGCCCGCGGCCGCCGCCACGCCACCCAGCGCGCCCCCGACGAGGCGGGCGACCTGGCCGGCCTGGCCGTTGAGCGCGTTGGCGGTCACCAGCTCGTCCTCCTCCACGAGCCGGGGCAGGAACGCCTGCTCCGCCGGCGCGAAGAACACCTCGACGACCGACTGGAGCACGAGCAGCGGGTAGAGCAGCCACACCGTCGCGGCGTCGACGACCAGCACGAGCGGCAGCACAGCGACCGCCATCGCGAGGTTGGCGACGATCATCGTGCGCCGCCGGTCCCACCGGTCCACCAGCACGCCGGCGACGGGCCCGACCAGCACCTGGGGGAGGTAGGCCGCCAGCAGGCTGCCCGCCGACGCGAGCGTCGAGCCGGTCAGGTCGTAGACCGCGTAGGCGATGCCGATGCCCAGCACCCAGTCGCCGCACAGCGACACCAGGTTGGCGGCCAGCAGCAGCCGGAGGTCGCCGCGCTGCCGCAGCACCGTGACGAGACGGGAACCCGAGACAGATGACATCACCACGGCATCATGATGCCGTCATCATGGTGTCGTCAAGACGTCGCGACGACATCGTCGCGATGCCGGCGCCGTACGGCGAAAGGGCAGACGAGCCGGGTCGGCGGGTCTGGGAGGGCGGTTCGAGCCGGGTCGGCGGCTTTGAGAGGGCGGTTCGAGCCGGGTCGGCGGCGCCAACCTTTCTCCAACCTCGCGGTTCTAACGTGTCGGGCGTCACAGTGCTGCACAAAAGCACTGTCCGATTCGACGTACGTCCTGACAGGGGTGTCTTGATGACCAAGATCGAAGTCACCGTCGACGGCGCGAGGTACGCCGACGACGTCGAACCACGCACGCTCCTCGTCCACTACCTGCGTGAGCAGCTCGGCAAGACCGGCACGGTCGTCGGCTGCGACACCAGCAACTGCGGGGCCTGCACCGTTCTCGTCGACGGCAAGAGCGTGAAGTCGTGCAACATGCTCGCGGTCCAGGCCGACGGGCGCGAGATCACCACGGTCGAGGGGCTCGCCCAGGACGGTCAGCTGCACCCGGTGCAGCAGGCGTTCCACGAGTGCCACGCGCTGCAGTGCGGCTACTGCACGCCGGGGATGATCATGCAGTCGATCGACCTCCTCAACGACAACCCGAACCCGTCGGAGGAGGAGATCCGCACCGGGCTGGAGGGCAACCTGTGCCGCTGCACCGGCTACCACAACATCGTGAAGGCCGTGCAGACCGCGGCCTCGTCGGGAGGTGACGCGCGATGACCACGACCGAGGAACGGCCCGACGTCGAGAACGAGATCGGCAAGGCCCGCCGTCGCAAGGAGGACCAGCGCCTGATCACCGGGCGCACCCGCTGGACCGACAACATCCGTCTCAACGGGATGCTGTACATGGCGATGGTCCGCAGCCCCTTCGCCCACGCCCGCATCACCAACATCGACACCGCCGAGGCGAAGAACGCCCCCAACGTCGTCGCCGTGCTGACCGGCCGCGACGTCGCCGACGAGATCGGGACCCTGATCACCGCCTGGCCGGTCACGCCCGACCAGAAGACGCCGGACCACCCGCCGATGCCGGTCGACCGGGTCGCGTTCGCCGGCGAGATCGTCGCCGTCGTGATCGCCCGGTCCGCGGCCGAGGCCCGTGACGCCGCCGAGCTCGTGGACGTCGACTACGAGGAGCTGCCGGCCGCGCTCGACCTCAAGGAGGCCGCGGAGGACAAGGTCCTCGCGCACCCGGACCTCGGGACCAACAAGGCGACGTTCTGGCAGCTCGACTCCGCCGGCCAGGGCAGCGGCGGCTCGGTCGACGAGGCGATCGCGAACGCCCGGGAGAACGGCGTCGTCATCGAGCGGGAGTACCGCCAGCAGCGGCTGATCCCCGCGTTCATGGAACCGCGCTCGGTCGTCGTCGACCCGACCGGCGAGCAGATCACGATGTGGAGCGCGACCCAGATCCCGCACATCGTGCGCTTCGCGCTCGCGGCCACGACCGGCGTACCCGAGTCCAAGATCCGGGTCATCGCCCCCGACGTGGGCGGCGGGTTCGGCGGCAAGCTGCAGATCACGCCCGAGGAGTGGATCGTGTTCTGCGCCGCCCGGCGGCTGGGTCGACCGGTGAAGTACACCGAGACCCGCTCCGAGTCCCTGATGTCCGGCCACCACGGACGCGACCAGTGGCAGAAGCTCACGCTCGCCGCCACCAAGGACGGGCGCGTCACCGGCCTCAAGGTGGACCTGCTGGCGGACATGGGCGCGTACGCCGCGCTGGTCGGCACGGGCGTGCCGGTGCTGGGCGCCTGGATGTTCAACTCGATCTACAAGTGGGACGCCTACCAGTTCAACCTGATCCCGGTGTACACCAACAAGACCTGGGTCGACGCCTACCGCGGCGCCGGCCGCCCCGAGGCGACGTACGCCATCGAGCGGCTGATGGACGAGCTCGCCGTCGAGGTCGGCAAGGACCCGATCGAGGTCCGCGAGATGAACTGGATCAAGCACGAGGAGTTCCCGTTCACCACGGTCGCGGGCATGACCTACGACTCGGGCAACTACGAGGCGGCCACCGCCAAGGCCAAGGAGATGTTCGGGTACGACGAGCTCCGGGCCGAGCAGAAGCGGCGGCGCGAGAGCAACGACCCGGTGCAGCTCGGCATCGGCGTCTCGACGTTCACCGAGATGTGCGGACTGGCGCCGTCGCGCATCCTCGGCCAGCTCAACTACGCCGCCGGCGGATGGGAGCACGCCGACATCCGGGTGCTGGCCACCGGCAAGGTCGAGGTCATCACCGGCACCTCGCCGCACGGCCAGGGCCACGAGACGGCCTGGTCGCAGATCGTCGCAGACCGGCTGGGCGTCCCGTTCGAGGACGTCGAGGTGCTGCACGGCGACACCCAGATCAGCCACCACGGCATGGACACCTACGGCTCGCGCTCGCTGGTGGTCGGCGCCGAGGCGGTCGTGCGGGCGGCCGACAAGGTGATCGAGAAGGCCAAGCCGATCGCGGCGCACCTGCTCGAGGCCTCGGTCGACGACCTGGAGTTCTCACGAGGCCGGTTCTCCGTGCGCGGCACCGACAAGGACCTCGGCATCCAGGACGTCGCGCTCGCGGCGTTCACCGGGCACAACCTGCCGGACGGCACCGAGCCGTCGATCGACGCCTCGGCGACCTTCGACCCGGACAACTTCTCCTTCCCGCACGGCACGCACCTGTGCGCCGTCGAGGTCGACACCGAGACCGGTGGGGTCAAGCTGCGCAAGTACGTCTGCGTCGACGACGTCGGCACGATCGTGAACCCGCTGATCGTCGAGGGCCAGGTGCACGGCGGCCTCGTCCAGGGCATCGCGCAGGCGCTGTTCGAGGAGGCGGTGTACGACGACGCCGGCACGCTGGTCTCGGCGTCGTTCGTCGACTACCTCGTGCCGACGGCCGCCGACCTGATCAGCTTCGAGACGGCCAACACGACCTCGCCGTCGACGTACACCAAGCTCGGCACGAAGGGCGTCGGCGAGGCGGGCACGATCGCCTCGACCCCGGCGGTGGTCAACGCCGTCGTCGACGCGATCCGCCACTTCGGGGTCAACGACGTGCAGATGCCGTGCACGCCGGCCCGGATCTGGAAGGCGGTCCACGACCACGGCGGAGGCGGCGGTGAGCCGACACCCGGAGACGCTGCCCCGCACTTCGACGAGAAGGACGTCGCCGACCGCTCGGCCGGCGCCGACGACGCCGCTGGAGGTGCCCAGTGACCTTCACCCCATCCGAATGCTCACTGCGTTCCGCTTCGAACGGGGGCCCCGAATGATTCCCGCGAAGTTCGACTACGTCGCGCCCTCCACCGTCGAGGAGGCGCTCCAGGCGCTCTCGCAGTCCGACGACGCGAAGGTGATCGCCGGCGGGCAGAGCCTGCTGCCGGTGCTGCGGATGCGGCTGAACGCGCCGGAGCTGGTCGTGGACATCGGCAGGATCGAGTCGCTGCGCGGCGTGCGCGACGACGGCGACGCGATCGTCATCGGCGCCATGACCACGCACGCCGACGTCCAGAACGACCCGCTGGTGCGCGAGCACGCGCTGCTGATCACCAAGGCGGTCACCGAGGTGGCCGACCCGCAGATCCGGCACCGCGGCACGTTCGGCGGCGCGCTGGCACACGCCGACCCCGCGGGTGACCTGGGCGCCCCGGCTCTGGCTCTGGAGGCGGAGTTCGTCATCGCCGGGTCGGGTGGCACCCGGACGGTGCCGGCGGACGAGTTCTTCGTGGACCTGTTCACGACCGCCATCGGCGAGGCCGAGCTGCTCACGGAGGTGCGGATCCCGAAGCGGACCGGCTGGGGCGCGCACTACGAGAAGTTCGTGCGCGTCGCTCACCAGTGGCCGATCGTGGCGATCGGCGCCGCGGTCAAGGTCGCCTCGACCGACGCTGGGGCAACGATCAGCGAGGCGCGCGTCGGGCTGACCAACATGGGGTCGACGCCGTTACGGGCGAGGAGCGTCGAGCAGGCGCTGGTCGGGCAGGCCGCCTCCGACGAGGCGGTGCGCGCGGCCGTGGCGTCCGTCGCCGAGGGCACCAACCCGCCGTCGGACCTCAACGGCGACGCCGACTACCGCAAGCACCTCGCCACGGTGCTCACCCGGCGGGCGGTCCTGGCCGCCGCGGGTGTGTAGTGGTCTCGACAAGCTCGACTACCCGAGGAAAGGCTAGGCCGGTATGGGCATGGAGCTGACGCACAAGTTCACGGTCCCCGCCCCCGTCGACGAGACCTGGGCGGCGTTCCAGGACATCGAGTCGGTGGCCGGGTGCTTCCCCGGCGCCACCGTCACCTCGGTCGAGGGCGACGACTTCAAGGGG
>DASURB010000132.1:0-50549 GCA_036280235.1 Nocardioides sp. | reverse complement strand
CAGTGACGCTCAGCGCTCGACGTGGGCGAGGGACTTGAGCCCGCGCTCGAGGTGCCAGGAGAGGTACGCCGCCACCAGGCCGGTCGCCTCGCGGCGGTGCCGGGGCTCGCTGGCCTCGACGACGTCCCAGTCGCCGGCGAGCAGCGCGCCGAGCAACCGGACCGTCTCGAACGCCGGGCTCGCCGAGCCGGGCACGCGGCAGGTCGCGCAGAGCATGCCGCCCTGGGCCGGGTTGAACGCCCGGTGCGGCCCCTCCAGCCCGCAGCGCGCGCAGCCGTCGAACGACGGGGCCCACCCCGCGACGGCCAGCGAGCGCAGCAGGAACGAGTCGAGCACCTGCCCCGGCGGGCGGTCCTGCTCGCACATGGCGCGCAGCGCGCCGACGAGCAGCAGGAACTGCTGCAGCGACGGCTCCTTCTCCTCGACCACGAGCCGCTCGGCGGTCTCGAGCATGACCGTGCCGGCGGTGTAGCGCTCGTAGTCGGCCCCGACCCGCGCCCCGAACGGGTGCAGCGTCTCGGCCTGCGTGATCACGTCGAGCGAGCGCCCCTCGGCGAGCTGGAGGTCGACGTGCGTGAACGGCTCGAGCCGCGACCCGAACCGTGAGGTCGTACGCCGTACCCCCTTGGCCACCGCGCGGACCCGCCCGTGCTCGCGGGAGAGCAGCGTGACGATCCGGTCCGCCTCACCCAGCTTCTGGGTGCGCAGCACGACCGCCTCGTCCCGGTAGAGCCCCACCCCGGCATTCTCCCCCGCCGCCCCAGCGGAGGGGTGGCGGGCTCGCGGGCGGGCTTCATGTAAAGCGGAGTTATCGCGACCCCGAGGGCGCCGGGCGGCGCGCAGGTCGCAATAACTCCGCTTTACATGAGTGGGGCATGTGGCCCCCACCCACCGAAACCGGCCGGAGTGTGGTGGATCGAGCCGTGGGTGGTGGCGGGCGCCGTGGGTACTTTCACCGCATGACCGCCGCACCCGCGCCGCCACGCGACCTCGTCCTCGACCTGTCCGGCCGGCGCGCAGTGGTGACCGGAGCCGCGAGCGGGATCGGGCGAGCGGTGGCCCTGCGACTGGCCGAGGCCGGAGCGCACGTGCTGGCCGTCGACCTCGACGCCGACGGCGCCAAGCAGACCGCCGAGGACGCCGGCGGCGAGCCGGTCGTGGCGGACCTGTCCACTCCCGACTTCCTCGACACCCTCCCGGCCGACCTGGACATCGTCGTCAACAACGCCGGGTTCCAGCAGGTCGCGCCGCTGGAGGAGTTCCCTCGCGAGACGTTCGGCGCGATCCTGCGCGTGATGCTCGAGGCGCCCTTCTGGCTCACCTCGCACGCGCTGCCGCACATGTACGACCGCGGCTGGGGCCGCATCGTCAACATCTCCTCGGTCCACGGGCTCGTCGCGTCCCCGTACAAGGCCGCGTACGTCGCCGCCAAGCACGGCCTGCAGGGGCTGACCAAGGTGACCGCACTGGAGGGCGCCGAGCACGGGGTCACCGCCAACTGTGTCAACCCCGGCTACGTGCGCACCCCGCTGGTCGAGGGGCAGATCGCCGACCAGGCCAAGGTGCGCGGCATCTCCGAGGACGAGGTGCTCGCCGACGTGATCCTCGAGCGGGCCGCGCTCAAGCGGCTGCTCGAGCCCGAGGAGGTCGCCGAGATGGCGGCGTACCTCTGCTCCCCCGCCGCCTCCGCGGTGACCGGCGCCTCGATGGTGATGGACGGCGGGTGGACCGCGCACTGAGCGTCCGGTCGCGCCGCGGCACAATCGGCGCCATGTGGACCGCCTACCTCGAGCTGCTCGCGCGCGACGCGCCGGCGGTGGAGTACGAGGCGCCGGTCCTCACCGCCCGCGCCGACGGCCAGCCGTCCGAGGTGATCGCCCAGCTCGAGGAGGGCAAGCGCCTCGCCCTGCAGGTGCGCGAGAGCCTGCTGACCAAGGCCCGCCGCGAGGACGAGCTGACCGCGCTCTACGACACCGCCTACGACCTCGCCCGGCTCTCCGACCTCGACTCGGTGCTCGAGGCGATCGTGCACCGCGCGCGCCAGCTGCTCCGCACCGACGTCGCGTACCTCTCCATGAACGACGCCGACCGCGGCGACACCTACATGCGCGTCACCGACGGGTGTACGTCGGCGAAGTTCAAGCAGGTCCGGCTCGGCATGGGCGAGGGGCTCGGCGGCTTGGTGGCGGAGAGCGCGATGCCGTACTCCACCGCGTCGTACTTCGACGATCCTCGCTTCAACCACACCGGCCCGATCGACGGCGCCGTCGCCGAGGAGGGCCTCGTCGCGATCCTCGGCGTCCCCCTCCAGCTCGGCAGCACCGTCATCGGTGTCCTGTACGCCGCCAACCGCAACGAGCGACCGTTCTCGCGGTCCGAGGTGGCGCTGCTGCAGTCGCTGGCCGCCCACGCCGCGGCCGCGATCGACAAGGCCCGACTGCTCGACGAGACCCGGGTCGCGCTCGAGGAGCTGCGCTCGGTGCACCTCCTGCTCCAGGAGCGCACCCGCAGCGTCGAGCGCGCGGCCGACGCCCACGACCGGATGGCCAACGCCGTGCTGCACGGCGGCGGCGTCGCGCAGATCGGCGTCGCCCTCGTCGACGTGCTCGGCGGGCGGCTGCTCGTCCTCGACGAGGAGGGCCGGCTGCTCGAGAGCGTCGGCGACCCCGAGCGTCCCGACGACGACGCGCTCGAGACGGCGGTCGCCGCATCACTGTCGTCCGGCCGCGTCGTCGCGGTCCCGGGCGACGGCACCTTCTGGTCGGTCGTCGCGGTGACGGTCGACCAGGAGCACTTCGGCTCGCTGGTCCTCCAGCGGGACGAGCCACTCGACGACGCCGACCAACGGATCATCGAGCGGGCCGCGCTCGTCACCGCGCTGCTGATGCTCAGCCTGCGCAGTGGCATCGAGGCGGAGAACCGCGTCCGCGGCGAGCTCGTCGACGACCTGCTCCGCGCCGGACGCCCCGGCGGCCAGGACCCCGACACCCTCGTCGAGCGTGCCCGCCGCCTCGGTACCGATTTGTCCAAGCCCCTCTCGGTGTACGTCGTATCGCTGGACGGCGCGGACCGGCGTCGCGGCGCCAGCGCGGTCGAGCACGTCGCGGCGGTGCGCAACGGGCTGGCCGGAGCGTTCGAGGGCCGGCTCGCCCTGGTGCTGCCCCCGGCCGACGACGGCTCGGGCCCCGACGCCGTCGCTCGCCAGCTCGCCGACGAGCTCGGCTCGACGCTCGCCCACCCGGTCACCGTCGGCGGCGCCGGTCAGGTCGACTCGGTTCCCGAGCTGTCCGCCGCCCACGACGAGGCGGTGCGCTGCGTGACGGCGCTCCGGTCGCTCGGTCGCGCCGGCCAGGGCGCCTCGCTGGCCGAGCTCGGCTTCGTCGGCCTCGTGCTCGGCGACCAGCCGGACGTGCCGGGCTTCGTGACCAGCGCGCTCGGCCCGCTGCTCGACTACGACGAGCGCCGCGGCACCGACCTCGTCGGCACCCTGCAGGCGTACTTCGACGCCGGCGGCAACCTGGCC
The DNA here is from genome assembly GCA_036280235.1 of Nocardioides sp. GTDB lineage: Bacteria > Actinomycetota > Actinomycetes > Propionibacteriales > Nocardioidaceae > Nocardioides_B. The sequence continues at coordinate 47,026 of DASURB010000132.1, read as the reverse complement.
CGCACCCGCGAGGCGCTGCACGTCCACGTCAACACGGTCGCCCAACGCCTCGACCGGGTCGGCAAGCTCATCGGCGAGGACTGGCAGGACCCGGAGCGTCAGCTCGAGCTGCAGGTCGCGCTCCGACTGCACCGCATCTCGCGCTAGACGCGAGCACCCGCCCGCCGGGAGCGCGCCCTGCGCACCGGCGCCGCCCAGCACTGCTCGACGAACGCGATCGCCTCGCCGTCCAGGCGCTCGGGCCACAGCCGCCACTCGAGGATCCCCCGGGCCGCGACGAACCGGGCGTTCGGCATCTCCTCGGCGAGCATCGCCGCGTCCGCCGCGGGGTGGATCGGGTCCCGGGGATGCCCGACGACCAGCGCCGGCACCTCGATCCGGCGACGCCGCGAGCTCGGCGGCGCGATCCGGCCGAAGAACAGCCCGTGGATCGTCGCCGCCATCGCCGCCGGCCGTTGGTCGAGCGTGTCGAGCACGATGCCGGTCCAGAACGGCACCAGCCCTCGCGGCACCGCGCGGCTCAGCCGGCGGACCGCGGACACGCTCGCCGGCACGAAGCGCGCGGCGAACATCAACGACCCGAACGCCATCAGCCCCGCCTCGAGCGCGTTGTCGAGCACCGGCATCTCCAGCAGCAGCCCGCGCACCCGCTCGGGCGCGACGTCGGCCACCTCCAGCGACACGTTCGCCCCCAGCGACGTACCCCCGATGACCGCCTGCTCCGCGCCGAGGTGGTCCAGCAGCGCGACCACCTGCTCGCCGAAGGCGAACAGGGAGTACTCCTTCGGGTCCTCCGGCCGGTCGGACCGGCCGTGGCCGAGGAGGTCGACGGTGACGACGTGGAAGCCCTCGCCGGCGATCGCCCGGGCGAGCGGTTCGTGCATCCGCCGCGGCATCAGCTGGCCGTGGATCAGCACCACCCAGCGGTCACCGGAGCCGTACTCGGTGTACTCCAGCCGGTCGTGGCCGACGAAGAGCTGGCCGATGCGCTCGGACACCAGGGTCACCATGAACCGATGTTACCCGCCGGTCACCTCTCCATCCGGTGAACGGCCGAGGCGCGTCGCCCGGGTGGGAAAACCGGTACGGAGCGGGCCCGGGCTGATGGCAGGATCACCGGGTGACGATCCTGACCACGCTCGAGAGCTACTACGACATGGCACCCCGTGCATCGGCCACGACGGAGCAGGTCGGCCCGTTCACGCTCTTCCTCCGCGCCGACGAGGACAGCTACCCCTACTACGCCCGCCCGCGCCTCGGCCTTCTCGCCTCAGAGGAGCTCACCGCCGACGAGGTACGGCGGGTGCGGGAGCGCCAGCGCGAGGTCGGCGCACCGGAGACGTTCGAGTGGGTGCACGAGACGACGCCGAACCTCCTGCCGGTCGCCCGCGAGGCGGGACTCGCCGTGCAGGAGTGCCCGCTGCTCGTGCTGGCCGAGTCGCTGCCGCCGTCGCGGCCGGTGGCGGCGGACGTCAGCGTCCTCGGCGCGGACAGCGACCTGCTCCCGGCGGCGCTGGCCGCGGTCAGCGCCGGCTTCGCGGGCACCGACACCGTCGCGGTCCGGTCCGAGTCGACGGTCGCGCGCTGGCGACGGCGGATCGACGCCGGCCTGGTCGCCACGGCAGTCGCGGTCGACGAGGACGGCACGGTCGTCGGCGGCGGCTCGCACGTGCCGCGCGGAAGCACCACGGAGCTGGCGGGCATCGCGGTGCTCCCCCGCGCCCGCGGGCGAGGCGTCGGCGAGGCCCTCACCCGGGTGCTCGTCGACGACGCCGCCGCGCGGGCCGTCGACACGGTGTTCCTGTCGGCTCGGGACGACGCGGTCGCCCGGGTCTACGAGCGGGTCGGCTTCCGCCGCGTCGGTACGGCGTGCCTGGCGGAGCCGGAGGAGGCCTGATGAACGACCAGATGCAGACGAGGACGGACGTGACGGTCCGGTTCGCCGGGCCGGACGACTGGGAGGCCTGGCGCGACCTGCGGCTGCGCGCGCTGCAGGACTCGCCGAGCGCATTCGGCTCGACGTACGAGCGCGAAGCGGCGTTCGACGAGACCACCTGGCGGGACCGGCTCAGCGCCAGGGAGCCCACGAGCGTGGCCGTGCTCGCCTGCCGCGACGACGTACCGGTCGGCATGGGCGCCGGGTTCGGCGACCTGCCCGGGTTCGTGCACGTGGTCGCGATGTGGACCGCTCCGGAGCACCGCGGCCAGGGCGTCGGCGCCGCGGTGCTGGACGCGCTGGCCGGCTGGGCCGCCGGCGGCGGGTACCGGCTGCACCTCGACGTCAACACCGCCAACCTCGCGGCACGCGCGCTCTACGAACGCCGCGGCTACGTGCCCACCGGCGAGACCCGTCCGCTCCGCGAGGGCTCCGACGAGCTGGTCGAGCGGATGGTGCTCGGCGGCTGACAACGATTCGTCTGCGAACCTCTCGCGTGAATCACCCCGTAAATCACAGACGAATCGTTGTCCGGGCTCAGCGGAACGCCGGAAGCCCGGTGACCGCGGCGCCGATCGTGAGCAGGTGCATCTCCTCGGTGCCCTCGTAGGTCAGCACGGTCTCGAGGTTGTTCATGTGCCGCATCACCGAGTGGTCCAGGGTGATGCCGGCGCCGCCGAGCATGGTGCGCGCGCTGCGGGCGACGTCGATCGCGGCACGCACGTTGGCGTACTTGCCGAAGCTCACCTGCGCCGGCTCCAGCCGCCCGGCGTCCTTGAGCCGGCCGAGGTGCAGCGCGGTCATCGACGCCTGGTTCACCGCCACGACCATGTCGGCGAGCTTGCGCTGCGAGAGCTGGTAGCCCGCGATCGGGCGGCCGAACTGGCTGCGCCCCTTGGTGTAGTCCAGCGCCTCCAGGTAGCACGACCGCGCGGCGCCGACCGCGCCCCAGATGATGCCGAACCGCGCCTCGTTGAGCACCGACAGCGGTCCCTTGAGCCCGATCACCTCGGGGAACACCGCGTCCCCCGGCAGCCGCACCGAGTCCAGCGCCAGCTCGGCGGTGACCGACGCGCGCATCGAGAGCTTGCGGCGGATCTTGGTCGCCGAGAAGCCCGGCGTGTCCGTCGGCACCACGAAGCCGCGGATCCGCTGTCCTGAGCCTGTCGAAGGGCCGTCGTCGGTCTGCGCCCAGACCACCGCGACGTGGGCCAGCGACCCGTTGGTGATCCACATCTTGCTGCCGTCGAGCACCCAGTCGTCGCCGTCGCGGCGCGCGCGGGTGCGCATCGATCCCGGATCGGAGCCGGCGTCGGGCTCGGTCAGCCCGAAGCAGCCGATCGCCTCGCCCGCCGCCATCCGCGGCAGCCACTCCTCCTTGTGCGCCTCGCTCCCCCAGCGGTGGATGGCGTACATCGCCAGCGACCCCTGCACGGAGACGAAGCTGCGCAGCCCGGTGTCGACCGCCTCGAGCTCGCGGCAGGCGATGCCGTACGCCGTCGCGCTCGTGCCCGCGCAGCCGTGGCCCTCCAGGTGCATCCCGAGCAGGCCGAGCGACCCGAACTTCTTCGCCAGCTCCTCGCCGGGCAGGTCGCCCGCGTCGTACCACTCGGAGATGTACGGCGCGAGCTCCGCCTGCGCGAAGGCGCGCACGGTGTCGCGGACGTCCCGCTCCTCCTGGGAGAAGAGGTCGTCCACGGCGAGGAAGTCAGCGGCGTCCATGCCGCTCATCCTGCCAGCGCCCGGGCGCGCCGGACCGGGTGGTCGAGCCTGTCGAGACCACCACCCCGCCCCAGGCACTACCCCCGGTTGACCGCCGAGATCACGGCCTTGAGCGAGGCGGTGACGATGTTCGCGTCCACGCCCACGCCCCAGACGATCTGGTCGCCGACCGCGCACTCGACGTACGCAGCCGCGAGGGCGTCGCCGCCTGAGGACAGCGCGTGCTCGTGGTAGTCGAGGACGCGCACGTCGGTCCTGTTGTCGAACATCGCGTTGCCCTTGGCGACCTCGTCGGCGGCGAGCCCGTTGATCGCGTCGACGAACGCCGCGATCGGGCCGTTGCCGGTGCCCTCGAGCGTGCGGATCTCGCCGTCGACATACACGTTGACGGTGAGCGCGTCCTTCTCGCCCGCGGCCGAGGAGGTGTGCACCGAGTTGAGCTTCAGCGGCGTCTCGCGGTCGAGGTACTCCGCGCGGAACGCGTCCCAGATCGCCTCGGGCGTCATCTCGCCGCCCTCGTCGTCGGTGTGTCGCTGCACCGCGCGGCTGAACTCGATCTGCAGCCGGCGCGGCAGGTCCAGCTTGTGGTCGGCCCTGAGGATGTAGGCCACGCCGCCCTTGCCGGACTGGCTGTTGACCCGGATGACCGCCTCGTAGGTGCGGCCGACGTCCTTGGGGTCGATGGGGAGGTACGGCGCCTCCCAGGGCATCTCCTCGACCGGGCGGCCGGCCTCGGCGGCGGTCTGCTCCAGCGCCTCGAGCCCCTTCTTGATGGCGTCCTGGTGGGAGCCGGAGAAGGCCGTGTAGACCAGGTCGCCCGCGTAGGGGTGGCGCGGGTGGACCGGCAGCTGCGTGCAGTACTCCACCGTGCGACGGATCTCGTCGATGCCCTGGCCACCCAGAGTGAAGTCGATCTGCGGGTCGATGCCCTGGCTGAACAGGTTCATCCCCAGCGTTACCAGGCAGACGTTGCCGGTGCGCTCGCCGTGTCCGAACAGGCAGCCCTCGACGCGGTCGGCGCCGGCCATCAGCGCCAGCTCGGTGGCGGCGACCGCCGTACCGCGGTCGTTGTGCGGGTGCAGCGAGACGACCGTGTGCTCGCGCCGGGTCAGCTGGCGGGTGAACCACTCGATCTGGTCGGCGTACACGTTCGGCGTCGCCATCTCGACGGTCGCCGGCAGGTTCAGGATGATCTCGCGGCCGTCCTCGGGCTGCCACACGTCGGTGACGGCCTCGCACACGTCGACGGAGAACGGCAGCTCGGTGCCGGTGAAGATCTCCGGGCTGTACTCGTAGCCGATGACGGTCTTGTCGAGGTAGGAGTCGCTGAACTTCATCACCATCTCGGTGCCGCGCACCGCGATGTTGCGGATCTCGTCCTTGCCGGCGTGGAACACCACGCGGCGGAACAGCGGCGCCAGCGCGTTGTAGAGGTGGATGTTGGCCCGGGGTACGCCGACCAGCGACTGCACGCTGCGCTCGATCAGGTCCTCGCGGGCCTGGGTCAGCACCGAGATCGTGACGTCGTCGGGGATCTTGTCCTGCTCGATGAGCTGGCGGACGAAGGTGAAGTCGGTCTCCGAGGCCGCCGGGAAGCCGACCTCGATCTCCTTGTAGCCCATCCGGACGAGCAGCTCGAACATCGCCATCTTGCGGGCCGGCGACATCGGGTCGATCAGCGCCTGGTTGCCGTCGCGCAGGTCGGTCGAGAGCCAGCGCGGCGCGTGGGTGATGGTCTTGCTCGGCCAGGTCCGGTCGGGCAGGTCGACGGGCGGGAACGCCCGGTAGCGGTGGTGCGGCATGCCGCCCGGCTTCTGGTGGTGGCCGGCGCGGTAGATCGGCGTAGAGCCTGAGGTGGTCATGAGTTCCTCGTCAGATCGAGCGGGTGGGCGCCGGGCTGCTGGCACGTGCCGAACTCCGCAACGAGGGGTCCGGCTGGGTCAGACCTCGTTGCGGCAGCCAAGAAGCCCTTCGACGGGGCTCAGGAACCGAGGGCGCGCGCTCATGACCCGACCACGATAGACGAGGATGGCGCCATGCGCATCGATGCGGTCGAACCGCGAGACCTCGACCTCGACGTCGCCGACGAGCTGGCCGCGCTGCGGCGCTCCTGCCTGGCCGGGGTCCAGGTGGCGCCGTACTCAGGACCGGCGCTGCTGCTCGACCTCGTGGAGGGGTCGGGCGAGCCCGAGGACCAGACCGTGCTGCTCGCCCGCGACGGCGACCGCCTCGTCGGCTGGGCCCGCGCGACCGCGCCGGTGCGGGAGTACACAGACTGCCTCTTCCTGTCCGGCTGCGTCGCCCCGGACCGGCAGGGCCAGGGCATCGGCCGCGCCCTGCTCGAGCGGATCGTCGACGGGACGGAGCGCACCAGGCTGCGCGCCCGGGCCTGGGAGGGCACTCCCGGGCCGGCGTCCCTGAATGCGTGGGGCTTCGAGCGGTCCCACACCTCCGCCGTACGGCGCCAGCAGCTCGACGACCCGGACCCGTCCTGGGGCGCGATGCGGCGCGAGGCGGAGGCGGCCCGGCAACGGTCCGGGGACTACGAGCTCGTCCGCCGGGTCGGCCCGACGCCGGAGACCGACCTGCCCGAGATGGTGGTGCTGCGCGAGGCCATCAACGACGCGCCGGACGCGCTGGAGTACGAGAGCTACCCGGTCGAGCGGATCGCGGCGTACGAGCAGGCGCTGGTGCGCCGCCGCCAGACCCAGTACACGATCGTCGCGCGGCACCGGGCCACCGGCGATCCGGCCGGACTGACGATGGTCTGCGTCGACGAGTTCGACCCGACGGTCGCGCACCAGGAGGACACCTCCGTCGTGCGCGCACACCGCGGGCACCGGCTCGGCCTGCTGCTCAAGCTCGAGATGATCGAGTGGCTGCGCCGGGAGCGACCGGAGGTGACCGCGCTGGAGACGTGGAACGACGTCACGAACCACCACATGATCGCGGTCAACGAGCGGCTCGGCATGCGGGAGGTGGCCCGCAACACGGTCTTCAAGCGGAGCGTGTGATGGCGACGCTGCTGGTCGTGCACCACTCCCCGACGCGCGGCGTCGCGGCGCTGACCGAGGCCGTCCTCGCCGGCGCGCACGACGACGAGATCACCGGCGTGGACGTGGTCGCCAAGCCGGCGCTCGAGGCGACCGCGGAGGATGTGCTGGCGGCCGACGGCTACGTGCTCGGCACGCCGGCGAACTTCGGCTACATGAGCGGTGCGCTCAAGCACTTCTTCGACTCCACGTTCCTGCAGGTCGGAGGCGCGCTGGCGGACGACGGGTCAGCCGGCGACGGGTCGGACGACGAGCGGGCGACCACGCGCGGGCGCCCGTGGGGGCTCTACGTGCACGGCCGCTACGACACCGAGGGTGCGGTCCGGGCGGTCCGCTCGATCGTGGGCGCGCTGGGCTGGCGGCAGTCGGCCGAGGTGCTGAGCGTGCTGGGCGACGTGACCGAGGAGCACCGGGCGGCGGCGTACGAGCTCGGAGGTACCATCGCCGCACTCATCGCCCCCGATAGCTGAGGTTCGTCCTTTTGCCCTTCCGCATGCCGCTGCTGCTGGCATTGCTCGTCCTCGGGGGATGTACGTCGCTGTCCGCGATCGGCGGCGGCGACGACGGAGCGCGCGAACGCCGACCGGTCGAGGGCCAGTGCCGCCTCCTCGAGCCGGGCGACGTGCTGTCCCCCGACGACGCCTCGCCACCGGTCCCCTGCAAGCAGAAGCACACCGCCGAGACGTTCGCCGTCGGCGACTTCCCGGACGACGTGGCCGGGTCGACAGCCGACATCGACGACCCCGCGCTGGGCGAGCACGTGTTCACCGAGTGCGAGAAGCAGTTCCGGCGCTTCCTGGGTGGCGACGAGAGCGCGGTCATGCGCGCGACGGTGACCTGGGCGTGGTTCCGGCCCGGCGAGAAGGCGTGGGAGAACGGCGCGCGATGGTGGCGCTGCGACGTGGTCGGCGGCGGCGAGGAGTCGGAGTCGCTGGTGACGCTGCCGAAGACGGCCAAGGGGCTGCTGCTCGGCGAGCCCGAGGACGAGTGGCTGGTCTGCGTCGACGGGCCGACCGTGGCCGACTCGGAGAAGATCCCGTGCAGCGAGGAGCACACCTGGCGGGCGGTGACCACGATCGTGCTGGGTGAGCCGGACGAGGAGTACCCGGGCGACAAGGTCGTGGCCGCCCGGACCCGCGACTACTGCTCCGACTCAGTCGGCGCGTGGCTGAACTATCCCGTCGACTACGACTACGGCTACACCTGGTTCCACGAGGCGGAGTGGGAGGCGGGCAACCGCCGGTCGATCTGCTGGGCGAGGACCAAGGACTGAGCCGGGACGTGTGAGCGCTCGGCCGGCGGGCACCGGGGCGGCATGCGTATCGCCGTCACCGGAGCCAGCGGCAACATCGGCACCGCCCTGCTGCGCCACCTCGACCACGGGCTCGGACCAGAGGGGCACTCCGTTGTCGGGATCGCCCGGCGCCCACCGCGTCAGGACCTGTTCCCCTCGGTCACCTGGTACCCGGTCGACCTGACCGACGAGCGGGCCGGCGGGCTGCTCGACGAGGCGTTCCGTGGCGTCGACGCCGTCGTGCACCTGGCCTGGGGTTTCCAGCCCTCGCACGACGAGGCCTACCTCGAGGACCTCGGCGTGGGCGGCACCCGCCGCGTGCTGGCCGCCGCTGCTGCAGCCGGGGTCGGGCACGTGGTGCACATGTCGTCCGTCGGCGCCTACTCCCCCAAGCGCGACGACGCGCCGGTCGACGAGTCCTGGCCCACCGGCGGCGTCCCGACCTCGCAGTACAGCCGGCACAAGGCCGCGGCGGAACGGCTGCTGGACGGCTTCGAGTCGACCCATCCGACCGTGCGCGTGACCCGGGTGCGACCGGGGATCGTCGGCCAGCGGGCCGCCGCCAGCGCGCTCCTGCGGTACGGCGTACCCACGATCGTGCCGGCGCGGACGCTGGACTTCGTAGCGGTGCTGCCGCTCGACCGGCGGCTGACCATCCCGGTGGTGCACGCCGACGACGTGGCCGACGCGCTGGTGCGGATCCTCGCCCGGGAGGCGACCGGGGCGGTCAACCTGGCCGCCGAGCCTCCCGTTACCAGCGCGATGCTCGCCGAGCTGCTGGGAGCGCGGCTCGTGCACGTGCCGTCGGCAGCGGTGCGAGTAGCGATGGCGGCGGCCTGGCACGCGCGGCTCCAACCGGTCGACACCGGCTGGCTCGACATGGGCTTCTCGGTGCCGCTGCTCGACACCGGCCGGGCTCAGCGCGAGCTGGGCTGGCGGCCGACCCGCTCGGCGGACGCCGTGATGCGCGAGGTGCTGGACGGGATGAAGCGGCGGGAGGCCGGCGGGACGCCGGTGCTGCGCCGCCGCCGGGTGCTGGACGGACTGGCCCGGGCGATCCGACGGGCGCCGGTGGCGCTGCGGCGCCGCCCCTGAACGACCCGTTCCTGTCGGTGGGGTCCGGCACGATGGGGCCATGGGTGTGATGGACGATGCCGAGCGCATCGAGCCGGCCACGCTCGACGAGTGGGCGGCCTGGCTGGCCGCTCACCACGCCGACGCCCGTGGTGTCTGGCTGATCGCGCCGCGGCGTGCGGCCGACCAGGCGTTCGACTACGAGTCGGCCGTGTGCGAGGCGCTGCGGTTCGGCTGGATCGACTCGACGGTGCGACCGATCGACGAGCAGCGGGTGATGCAGTGGTACTCCCCGCGACGCAAGGGCAGCATGTGGTCGCGGCCCAACAAGGAGCGCGTCGCCCGGCTCGAGGCCGAGGGCCGGATGGAGCCGCCCGGACGCGCGATGGTCGAGGCCGCCAAGGCCGATGGCTCCTGGAGCCTGCTCGACGCGGTGGACGACCTCATCGTGCCGCCCGACCTCGAGGCGGCCTTCGCCGAGCAGCCGGGGTCGCGGGAGCAGTGGGACTCGTTCTCGCCCTCCGCCCGCAAGATGATGCTGACCTGGGTGGTCACCGCGAAGCAGGAGGCCACCCGCGCCAAGCGGGTCCGGCTGATCGCCGAGAAGGCCGCCGTCGGCGAGAAGGCACACGCTCCCTGACGAGTCGCGTCAGACGACGCAGAGCTCGTTGCCCTCGGGGTCGGCGAGCACGACGTGGTCCAGCCGGTCCCCGTCGTGGTGCTCGGCGAGCACGGTTGCTCCGGCGGCGGTGAGACGCTCGACCGCGGCGCGGATCCGCTCCTCGCGCAGCGTTTGGTCGACGTCGCGGCCGCCGCTGACCTGCAGGTCGAGGTGGACCCGGTTCTTCACGGTCTTGTCCTCGGGCACCCGCAGGAACGAGATGGCCGGCAGCTCGCCCTCCGGGTCGACCAGGTTGGCGCCGTCGCCCCACTCCTCCTCGGGCACGTGCATGTCGCGCAGCCACACCTCCCACGAGTCCCAGCCGCGCGGCGGCGGGCGGTCGACGTACCCGAGCGCTTCCTTCCAGAACGCCGTCACCACGGCGACGTCGCGACAGTCGACGGTCAGCGTCCACGGTGTTCCCACGCGGTCACCCTGCCATCCGGCACCCACACCCTTCACCCTGTCGGTGGGCGCTGGCAGGGTGGCGCCCATGCGAGGACGCGAGGACGGCAGCTCGAGCACCGACCGCTGGAGCCGCCACGACTGGTGGGGCGTGGTGCTCGACGCCCCCGACGTGACGGTGCTGACGACGTTCTGGTCGTCGCTGCTCGGCTGGCCGGTGAGCAAGCAGGACGAGGAGGGCTCGTCGATGGCGCCCGAGGACGGCGGCGTCGCCTACCTGGCGATCCAGCGGGAGGACCACTACGTCCGGCCGGTCTGGCCGCCCGAGCCCGGCAAGCAGCAGATGAGCATGCACCTCGACTTCGAGGTCACCGATCTCGAGGCCGCCGTCGCGCACGCCCTCGAGCTCGGCGCCGAGCTGCCCGACTTCCAGCCCCAGGACAACGTCCGGGTCATGCTCGACCCCGCCGGCCACCCGTTCTGCCTGTACACCTGACAACGATTCGTCTGCGGATTACGGGGTGAATCACACGGACGCTTCGCAGACGAATCGTTGTGGTCGCTAGATCCGGACCACTCCGTCGGCGCGCTCGACGAGGGCGAACCCACCGGGCGGGAACCATCGCGGTACGTCCCGCCGAAGCGAGGTCGGGCCGTCGAGCCGCACCTGCTCGGAGCGGAGCGCGTCGTCCCACGTACGGGCGCCGCGCCACACGTCGGTGAGGTCGCGCAGGCTCGCGGTGACCACGACGTCGACATCGTGGCCGGGGTCGCTGTCGCAGACGTCCACCTCCGACGGCGAGATCACCAGCCACCAGCGACCGGCCGAGCCCCGGAGCTCGGGGAACCGGAACTGCACTACGGTCCGCCTCGGCGGCACGGCCTCGTGGTCGACGTTGCGGTGCATGTCCCAGAGCAGCAGCTTGGGGTCGAGGTCGGCGTCGCCGAGCTCGCCGATCCACCGCGCGCCCCAGGTGCCGACCGCCTCGACGACCGGGCGCAGCTCCTGCCCGGCAGGGGTGAGCACGTAACGGGTCTCCCGGCCGTCGACCACCTTCTCCACGATGCCGGCGCGCACCAGCTGGTGCAGCCGCTTGGACAGCAGCGTCGGCGACATCCGCGGCAGCCCGCGCCGCAGGTCGTTGAACCGTTCGCTGCCCAGCACGAGCTCGCGGACCACGAGCATCGTCCACCGCTCGTCGAGCAGCTCCATGGCCTTGGCCACGGGGCAGAACTGCCCGTACGACGTACCCATGTCGCGAGGCTAGGCCCGCCGTACTCCCGCCACCATGAGGCGGACGGGCGGTACACATCTGGTACTAGGCGGTGGTCCGGCCGCTCCCTAGCGTCGTTCCCAGAGAGAGACCAGAGACCAACTGGGGGCGACGAAGGAGTACGACATGACGGTGACCGGATCGAGCCGGGGCGCTGCGACGACGGCGGCGACCGACCTGAAGGCCAAGCACCGCGCGATGTGGGCGTCCGGCGACTACGCCGGCGTGGCCGAGCAGGTCATCCCCACGATGGGGCAGGCACTCGTCGAGGCGTGCCGCGTACAACCCGGGCAGAGGGTGCTCGACGTAGCCGCCGGCTCCGGCAACGCGGCCATTCCGGCCGCGCGGCTGGGCGCCGACGTGGTCGCGGCGGACCTGACGCCCGAGCTGCTCGAGCGAGGCAAGGCCGCGGCGGAGGGCGAGGGGCTGAAGCTCGAGTGGCGCGAGGCCGACGCCGAGGCGATGCCGTTCGACGACGACACGTTCGACGTGACGCTGTCGTGCGTGGGCGTGATGTTCGCGCCGCACCACCAAGCCAGCGCGGACGAGCTGGTGCGGGTGACGCGGCCGGGCGGCACGATCGGCCTGGCGAACTGGACGCCGGAGGGGTTCATCGGGCGGATGTTCGCGACGATGAAGCCGTACGTCGCACCGCCCCCGCCCGGCGCCTCGCCCCCGCCGCTGTGGGGCAAGGAGGAGCACGTACGCGAGCTGTTCGGCGACCGCGTCGAAAGGGTCGTCGCGGAGCGGCGGATGCAGCGGATCGACCGGTTCGGCTCGCCCGAGGAGTTCCGCGACTTCTTCAAGGCGAACTACGGCCCGACGATCGCGGCCTACAAGCAGATCGCCGACCAGCCCGACAAGGTCGCCTCGCTCGACGCCGAGCTCGCCGAGCTCTCCCGCGAGGCGTTCGCCGCCACCGAGGGCACCCCCGACGCCGGCACCATGCTGTGGGAGTACCTGCTGCTGACCGGCCGCGTCCGCTGACCCCGAGGGCTCACTTCCGCAGGCTCCTCGGCGACGGGGCAGGTCGCTGCCGCTCCCGTCGCCGAGGAGTCAGTTGATCAGCGCAGTGGGCGGCGTGTCGCGACACAATCGACCCCTCGGCGCGAGCCCCCAGGCAGCTCAGTGCCGCTCGAGGAGGCGGACGGCGACCGTGTCGCCCGCCTCCTTGCCGATCTTCTTGCGTACGTCGGCCTTCACGGGCAGCTTGTGGGTCCCGTCGCCCATCGCCATGAACGACGAGCGGAACGGCTCGCCGTCGATGGTGCCGCTGACCTTGACCAGGCCGCGCGTGCCGAAGTACTCAGCCGACCGGGGCCAGACGACGTACGTCCAGCCGCCCTTCGCATCGCTCTTCTGCAAGGTGGCCTCGAACCGCTCGTCCATCGCGTCCTCCCGGGGTCGTCGTCACCAGGATCGACCCGCGAGGGCCGCGAAACTCAGCGGTGGGTTCAGAACCCCAGCCGGCGCAGCTGCTTGGGGTCGCGCTGCCAGTCCTTGGCGACCTTGACGTGCAGGTCGAGGTACACCGGTGTCCCGAGCATCGCCTCGATGCTCCGGCGCGCGTCGGTCCCGACCTGCCGCAGTCGGCCGCCCTTGTGGCCGATCACGATGCCCTTCTGCGAGGACCGCTCGACGAACACGTTGGCGTGGATGTCGAGCAGCGGCTTGTCGGCGGGTCGGTCCTCGCGCAGCCCCATCTCCTCGACGACGACTGCGATGGAGTGCGGCAGCTCGTCGCGCACGCCCTCGAGCGCGGCCTCCCGGATCAGCTCGGCGACGATCGCCTCCTCGGGCGAGTCGGTGAGCTCGCCGTCGGGGTACAGCGGCGGCCCCTCCGGCAGCCGCTCGACGAGCAGGTCGGCGAGCAGCGACACCTGGTCGCCGGACCTCGCCGACACCGGCACGATCTCGGCCCACTCGGTGCCGGTCTCGTCACCGAGCGCCTGGATGTCGAGCAGGTGCTGTGCGAGCCGGTCCGGCGCGACCAGGTCGGTCTTGGTGGCGATGGCGAACTTCGTCGTACGCCGTACCTTCGCGAGCTCGTTGACGATGAACCGGTCCCCCGGCCCGATCTTCTCGTCGGCCGGGAAGCAGACCGCGACGACGTCCACCTCGGCCCAGGTCGTGGTGACCAGGTCGTTGAGCCGCTCGCCGAGCAGCGTGCGCGGGCGGTGCAGGCCGGGGGTGTCGACGAGCACGAGCTGGGCGTCGGGTCGGTGCACGATGCCCCGCACGACGGTGCGGGTGGTCTGCGGTCGCGACGAGGTGATCGCGACCTTGGTGCCGACGAGCGCGTTGGTCAGCGTCGACTTGCCGGCGTTGGGGCGGCCGACGAACGACGCGAACCCGCTGCGGTACGACCCGTCAGCAGCGGCAGGGGGTCCGGACGGCGCGGGGGTCTCTGGCACCCGGCGATTCTCCCACCCGCCGACCGACGCGCCGACCAGCCCTCCTGCTCAGCCCTCGGCGAGGGGTCAGTTGTGTCGCGACACGCCGCCCACGAGGCTGAATTAGTGACTCCTCGGCGGACAGCCCCGCAGGGGCGGGGGCTCCTGTGGCTGCCCCGCTCCAAGCGGAGCTTGCGAGATCTGCGGAGCTCAGGAGCCCCAGGTGGGGCGGAGGGGGAAGCCGGAGCGGCCGTTCTCGTCGGTCTTCACGGCGAGGACCTGGTGGAGCTGGATCTCGTTGCGCTCGAAGGCGAGGCGGGAGCCGGCCATGTAGAGGCCCCAGACCTTGGCGGTGCCAACCCCGACCTCCTCGACGCACTCGTCCCAGTGCTCCTGGAGGTTCTCGCACCAGCCCTTCAACGTGAGCGCGTAGTGCTCGCGGAGGTTCTCCTCGTGGCGAACCTCGAGGCCGACGTCCTGCATCGTGGTGATGATCCTGCCGGAGCCGGTGAGCTCGCCGTCGGGGAAGACGTAGCGGTCGATGAACGCCCCTGTCTCCTGGCGGCTGTTGTGCGGCCGGGTGATGCAGTGGTTGAGCACCCGCCCGCCGGGCACCAGGCGGTCGCGGATCCAGGAGAAGTACGCCGGGTAGTTGCGCACGCCGACGTGCTCGGTGAGGCCGATGGAGCTGATCGCGTCGAAGCCGGTCTCGGGTACGTCGCGGTAGTCGCTGAACCGCACCTCGGCGACGTCGTCGAGGCCGTCGCGCTTGATCGCGTCCTGCGCCCAGGCGGCCTGCTCCCGCGACAGGGTGGCGCCGACGACCGTGACGCCGTAGTTCTTCGCGGCATGCCGGACCATGCCGCCCCAGCCGCAGCCGATGTCGAGCAGCCGCATGCCGGGCTTCAGGTCGAGCTTGCGGCAGACCAGGTCGTACTTGAACGCCTGCGCCTCCTCGAGCGTCGCGTCCTCGGACGGGAAGCACGCGCACGTGTAGGTCATCGACGGGCCGAGGACCATCTCGTAGAACCGGTTCGACACGTCGTAGTGGTGGTGGATCGCCTCGGCGTCGCGGCCCTTGGAGTGCCGGAAGCCCTCCATCATTCGCCGCCAGCGCGGCAGCGCTTCCTGCGGCGGCGGCTCCGGCGGCAGGAAGTGGCTCAGCCCGAGACCGCGCGCGAGCCGCATCGCCTCGCCCGGCGGCGGCACCCTGATCTTCAGCCGCTTCTGCAGGTGGACGAGCGCGTCGTAGGGGTTGCCGGGGTGCACACCCTCGACCTCGAGGTCGCCGCGCACGTAGGCGCGGGCCAGGCCGAGGTCGCCGGGGGCGGTGAGCAAGTAGGACAGGCCGCGCTCGTTGCGCAGGTCGAGCCGGACCGGCGCGTCCTCCGGGCCGGCGGCGCTGCCGTCGTACGCCGTGAACCGGAAGGGCAGCCCACCGGGCATGAGGCGCTCGATGGCCTCACCGATCGTCACCGAGTGCGGGCTGGAGGGGGTCGCGCGGTTGAGCGTGCTGGTCATCGACGTTCCACTGCTTTCTCGTAGAGGTCGGTAAGTCGGCCGTCGGGGTCGGTCTGCTTCTTGACGGTGCGAGCGAAGTCCTGGTCGTAGAGCCGGTCGAACGCGGCCCGGTCGTAGTAGGCGTCGGAGTAGAGCGATTTGTGCCCGCCGAGCTCGGTCACCTTGGCCTCGACGGCGCGGTTGCGGTCACCGTCGCGGGCGCCGGGCCGGATCGGCACCGTGCCCCAGAAACCGACGTTGACGTAGGTGGCGCCGGGCTCGAGCGGGTACGACGGCCAGCGGCGCGTGCTGCGCAGCGGGCACAGCCAGACCGGGCGCATCTCGATCTCGTCGTCGAACCAAGCGAGGAACTCCGCGAGCCGTCCGGCGGGGATCTCGACGTCCTGGATGACCCGCTCGCGGTCGGGCAGGCCGCGGCGACGGTCGAGGCGGGTCTTGACCTGGTAGCGGTTCTCCAGCCCGACGATCTTGTGGTAGACGTCGCTGCGCCGGAGCCGGCGCGGCCACAGCCGGCGCACCCGCGGGTCGTGCAGGCCGAACGCGCCCGAGCACCAGAACCAGTCGGTGTCCCAGCGCCACAGGTAGTCGTACATCGTGAGCCGGTCGCGGCCGCCCTGCGACGAGGAGCGGCCGATCCGCTGGATGGACCGGAAGTAGGGCTCCTGGCCGGTGTAGTCGCTCGCGGGCCGGCTCGACTGCGTGCCGGTGAACCGTGCGAGCGTCAGGTATGCCTCGCCCGGCTCGAACACCACGCCGTCGATCCCGTCGACGCGCTCGCCGTCGTGGCTGCGGGTCTCGGTGACCTCGTCGATCACGCGCGCCATCTCGTCGAAGGCCGAGAACGGCACGTGCCTCAGCTCGACGTGGGAGGGCACTCGCTCGAGCTTGATCCGCAGCCGGGTCGCGTAGCCGAGCGACCCGTAGGAGTTGGGGAACGCGTCGAACAGGTCCTCGCCGGGCTCGACCGTGCGGATCTCGCCGTCGCCGCACAGCACGTCCATCTCGATCACGGACTCGTGCGGCAGCCCGTTGCGGAACGACGTCGACTCGATGCCGAGCCCGGTCACCGCGCCGCCGAGCGTGATCGTGCGCAGCTGCGGGACGACGTAGGGGAGGAAGCCGCGCGGCAGCGTCACGTCGACGAGGTCCTCGTAGGTGCACATGCCCTGCACGTCGGCCGTCATCGCCTCGGCATCGATCTCGATGACTCCGTCGAGCCCGCTGACGTCGAGCCCGGGCGCGTCCGTCCGGGCGCGCGCACGGAACAGGTTGGAGGTGCGTTTGGCCAGCCGCACGGGCGCGTCGGGCGGAAGGGCGTCGTACGACTCCTTCAGCCGGCGCACCGCTGCGTCGTGCCGGTTCCGTCCTACCGGGTCTGCCACGTCTCGCAATCTACTCCGGAAGGACGGGCATCCGCTCGGACGTTTCGTACGAGAGACAGCCACGCGTCAGGAGGCCTCATGACGTCAGCGTCGCGACGATGGTGCCGTCGGGCGCGGCCAGGTGCACGGGTACGTCGGAGCCGCCGAAGTCGCGGATGACGGAGAGGTCGCGCTCGTCGAGGGAGGCCGAGCCACCAAGCACGACGACGGCCTCGAGCGCGCGTGAGCCGGCCGCGACGGCCATCGCCACGGCCACCTGGACCGCGCTCAGCTGCAGGCTGGGCAGGTCGACGGTGGCGCCGGCGTAGGTGCGGCCGTCGCCGTCGCGCAGGCAGGCGCCCTCGGCGGCGCCGGTCCGCGCCCGGGTGGAGCGGGCCAGCGTGACGAGCTTGAGGTCGTCGGGGTCAGTGAGCGCGCTCGGCGCGTTCGTCGGCATGGGCGTCAGCGTAGGACTCGTCGGAGTCGCGCAGCTGCAGGCCCTCCTCAGAGTCGACCCGGGTGACGAGCACGGTGCCGATCCGGTTGCGGCGGCCGGTCGGCGCCTCGGCCTCGAAGCGCAGACCGTTGACCTCGACGACCGAGCCCGCGATCGGGACCCGGCCGAGGTGCTTGGCGAGCAGGCCGCCGACGGTGTCGACGTCGTCGTCCTCGACCGCGACGCCGCAGAGCTCCTCGAGGTCGTCGATGGCGAACCGGGAGCTGACCCGGATGCTGCCGTTGGCGAGGTGCTCGACGTCCTTCTGCTCGACGTCGTACTCGTCGGTGATCTCGCCGACGATCTCCTCCAGGACGTCCTCGATCGTGACCAGGCCGGCGGTGCCGCCGTACTCGTCGACGACGATCGCGATGTGCTTGCGCTCGGCCTGCATGTCGCGCAGCAGCCCGTCGATGGGCTTGGAGTCGGGGACGTACATCACCGGCCGCATCACCGAGTCGACCCGCTCGGTCTGCTCGGCCTCGTGGCGGTCGAACACCCGGCGGGTGAGGTCCTTGAGGTACGCGAAGCCGACAACGTCGTCGAGACTCTCGCCGATGACCGGGATGCGGGAGTAGCCGCTGCGCAGCGCCAGCGAGATCGCCTGGCGCAGGGTCTTGTGCCGCTCGATGAACACCACGTCGGTGCGCGGCACCATCACCTCGCGCACGATCGTGTCGCCCAGCTCGAAGACCGAGTGGATCATCTTCCGCTCGCCGGACTCGATGACCGACGACGCCTCGGCGAGGTCGACGAGCTCGCGCAGCTCGGCCTCGGTCGAGAACGGGCCCTCGGAGAAGCCGCGGCCCGGGGTGATCGCGTTGCCGACCAGGATCAGCGCTCGC
Source organism: Nocardioides sp. (assembly GCA_036280235.1). GTDB lineage: Bacteria > Actinomycetota > Actinomycetes > Propionibacteriales > Nocardioidaceae > Nocardioides_B. The sequence continues at coordinate 28,991 of DASURB010000132.1, read as the reverse complement.
GGGACCGGGCCGAGCACCTTGGTGAAGACGAGCAGCGGCCCGGCGGACAGCAGCGCCACCCGCTGGGCGTGCTGGCGGCCGATCGTGCGCGGGGCCACGCCGATGACGACGAACGACACCACCAGCGAGATGGCGATCGCGGTGAGCATCGCGAGCCAGCGCCGGTCGCCGACCTCCGGACCGGTCTCGGCGTTGCCGCCGGCGATGATCAGGTCGAGCGACACGACCGTGACCATGACGATCGCGGCGATCTCGCAGAGCATGCGCAGGAACAGCGCGGTATTGAGGTAGCGCGGCGGGTCCTCGACGATGCGCAGCAGCCGCGCGGCGCCGGGCTTGCCGTCCTCGGCGATCTGCTCGGCGCGGGCCTTGCTGAACGACGACAGCGCGGCGTCGGCGCTGCTGAACGCCCCGGCCAGCACGGTGAGCACGCCGGCGAGGACCAGCAGCCAGATGTCGGTGCCGCTCATCGGCTCACTCGGCTCACGTGGGCTCGTCGCCGGCGAGCACCTCGCCGCGACGGGCGCCCTGCCACTCCGCCAGCAGCCGGGCCTGCAGGCCGAACATCTCGCGATGCTCCTCGGGCTCGGCGTGGTCGTAGCCCAGCAGGTGCAGGATCCCGTGGACGGTCAGCAGGTCGACCTCGTCGGCCGTCGCGTGACCGGCCGTCTCAGCCTGCCGCTCGGCCACGGCGTGGCACAGCACCAGGTCGCCGAGCACACCCTCCTCGGGCTCCTCGTTGACCAGCCCGGGCCGCAGCTCGTCCATCGGGAAGGCCAGCACGTCGGTCGGGCCCTCCTTGTCCATCCACTGCTTGTTGAGCTCGGCGATGGTGTCCTCGTCGACGAGCTTGATGCACAGCTCGGCCTGCGGGTGCACCCGCATCCGGTCGATGACGAACCGGGCGAGCCGGCTCAGCTCCTTGACGTCGACGTCGGCGCCGGACTCGTTGAGGATCTCGATGCTCATGACCGGTCCCCGTTCACCGGGTGGTGCGGGCCCGGTCGGGACCCTGCTCGCGGCGCGACTCGTAGTCGTCGTACGCCGCCACGATGTGCCCGACGAGCCGGTGCCGGACCACGTCGTTGCTCGTGAGCCGGTTGAACGAGATGTCCTTGACCTCGTCGAGGATGTCCTCGACGACGCGCAGGCCGCTCTTGATCCCGGTGGGCAGGTCGACCTGGGTGACGTCGCCGGTGACGACGATCTTGGAGCCGAACCCGAGGCGGGTGAGGAACATCTTCATCTGCTCGGGCGAGGTGTTCTGCGCCTCGTCGAGGATGATGAACGCGTCGTTGAGCGTGCGGCCGCGCATGTAGGCCAGCGGTGCCACCTCGATCGTCCCGGCCGCGAGCAGCTTGGGGATCGACTCGGGGTCGAGCATGTCGTGCAGCGCGTCGTAGAGCGGCCGCAGGTAGGGGTCGATCTTCTCGCTCAGCGTGCCGGGCAGGAACCCCAGCCGCTCCCCCGCCTCCACGGCCGGCCGGGTCAGGATGATCCGGGTGACGTTCTTGGACTGCAGCGCCTGCACGGCCTTGGCCATCGCCAGGTAGGTCTTGCCGGTGCCGGCCGGGCCGATGCCGAACACGATCGTGTGCTTGTCGATCGCGTCGACGTAGCGCTTCTGGTTGAGCGTCTTGGGCCGGATGGTGCGGCCGCGGTTGCTCAGGATGTTCATGCTGAGCACGTCGGCGGGCCGCTCGGTGGTCTCCATGCGCAGCATGCCGATCGCGCGCTCGACGGTCTCGGGGGTGACCCCCTGGCCGGTGCGGATGATCGTGACCAGCTCGTCGAGCAGCCGCTCGACGAGCGCCACCTCGGCGGGCTCGCCCCGCAGGGTGACCTGGTTGCCGCGGACGTGGACGTCGGCCTCGAACGCCTTCTCGATGAGGGCCAGGTGCTCGTCACGGGGACCGAGCAGGGCCACCATCGGGACGCTCGCCGGCACGACGATCGTGTGCTGGGGAGTGTCGGTCTCTGTCATGGGGTGGCCGGTCCGGCCTGCCCTCCCTGTGTCGCGGGGCGATCTGTCCCTTCCATGCTACTCAGAGGTACCCCAGGAACGCCCTTTTGTTTCCGCGACGGGGTTCCAGCGCGCCAAGACGGGTGACTGGAGGCGGTCACGAGCGGGTCACCAGCAGGATGCCCAGGCACATCTCGTCGGTGGTGCCCTCGCCCCAGACGACGTACCGCTCCTCCTGGCCCTCGAACGCCGGGAGTACGTCGCGGAGCGCCTGGTCGTGCTCGCAGGTCACGCGCACCGTGTCCCCGGCGCGCACGCGCACGGGGTCGACCGGCTTGGCGCTCTGGTCGTCGAAGTTCCAGACCGGGATGTCGAGCACGCGCCGCTCGCGGGGCGTGCCGGGGTTGACGTCGACGCTCAGGCTGCGCCCGAGCAGGTGCATGTGCCCGGCCACCGCGCGGATCGTGGCGGGCCGGTCGAACGTGCGGTCGCAGCGCTGCACCGGTCCCGGGGGCCCGGTGCCGCACAGCAGGTGCAGCATGTTGCCGGTGTTTCCGGCCGGGCCGAACCGCTCGATCACGTCCTCCATGGCGGCCTCGCGCTGGCAGAGCTCGCCGGTCCGGCCGGGCCGGCACGGCAGCTCGACGGGCGCCGGGAGCAGCACGGTTCGCAGCGGCTTCAGGTCCGCGGCGCCCGGGGCGATCCGAAGCCGCGCCGAGGTCACGTCGGGCCGCGGACCGGCGAGCAGGTTGTAGTGCACCTGCATGACCACCCGAGCGCCCGGCCGGAGCGGGACGCCCACGTCGTCGGCGTGCACGGTCTCGCCGCCGCCCGGGGCCCAGGCGCCCAGCCACGGCGCGTCGTCGAGGGGGTTGCCGCCGTCGAAGCCGTCGCCGATCCCGGTGCCCCCGAAGCAGGTCCAGCCCTCGCCCGGCTCTGCGGCGTCCTGGCGCTCCGCCAGCGGTACGGCGTCGGGCGGGACCTGGAACAGGATCACGTGGTGCACGACCTCGTCGGTGCCGGGCAGCACGTCCAGGCCGGTCAGGAAGGCCTTCTCGTCCAGGTGCGGATCGAGCAGGAAGCACCGGTAGTCGTCGGTGCCGACGCCGTTCGGCGCCGACGGGGTGTACGGCTCGGGCATCGACAGCCGCACGAAGCGCTCGCCGTCACGCAGCGGGGTCCGGGCGGCCGGGCCGGCGGCGGTCTCGGTCCCGTGGCCGTGGTCGTCGCCGGACCCGTCAGACTCCGGGCCGTCCGTGGTCGCGGGCGTTGACGTGGTCGACAACTCGGTCGACGTCGGGGGCGAGGGCTCGTCGGCCGCGGGCGACCCGCCGCAGCCCGCCAGGACACCCGACAGGAGCACAGCGGAGCACGCCGCCGCGACCGCGAGCCGGGACCTCATCCCGGTGGCCAGGTCATCGCGCGCCCGCCGAGGACGTGCAGGTGCGCGTGGAAGACGGTCTGGTGCGCGGACGCGCCGGTGTTGAAGACAAGGCGGTAGCCATCCTCGTCGATCCCGTCCGCCTTCGCCACTGCGGCGGCGGCCTCGACGAGGTCGACCAGCACCATCGGCTCGGCGGAGGCGAGGGCCGCGGCGTTCGGGTGGTGCGCACGCGGGATCACCAGCACGTGGGTCGGCGCCTGCGGGTCGATGTCGCGGAATGCCACGGTCGTGTCGGTCTCGTGCACGACGTCGGCCGGGATGTCACCGGCGACGATCTTGCAGAACAGGCAGTCCGGGTCGGTCACGAAGTCGGCCATGGGGTCAGCCTAAGCAGAATCAGTGGCGGGGGTGTGTCAACCGGATCCCGGGGGTGCGCGTGGAACTACCGTGAGGCACGCCCTGCTCCTGCGACCCCGACCGGGGGGTGACATGTCCGGCCCAGACGCGGCGGACCGTGCCGACGCGCGTGCGTGGGACGCGGACGACGCGGTCGAGCGGCTGTACGCCGTGCACTACCGCCAGCTGGTCCGCATGTCGGTGCTGCTCGTACGGGACCCCGAGACCGCCGAGGAGGTCGTGCAGGACGCGTTCGTCGCCATGCACGGCCGGTGGCGCTCCCTGCGCGACCCGGACAAGGCGCTGGCCTACATCCGCCAGGTGGTCGTCAACCGCTCCCGCTCGGTGCTGCGTCGCCGGGTCGTCGCCGCGCGGCACGTCCCGGAGCCGGCGCCACCCCGGCCCGGCGCGGACGAGGACACGGTGGAGGCGGAACGCCGTACCCACGTGCTCGAGGCGCTCCGCGCCCTCCCCCAACGACAGCGCGAGGTCGTGGCGCTGCGCTACTACCTCGACCTGTCCGAGTCCCAGATCGCCGAGGCGCTCGGCATCAGCAACGGCGCGGTGAAGAGCCACGCCTCCCGCGCGGCCGCCGCGCTGCGCACCACGCTCGGCCCCCTCCTCCACGACCGAGAGGACCTGCCATGAGTCCCGGCCCCGACCTCACGCCCGGCGAGCGGGACCGCCTCCGCGCGCTGCTCGACGAAGCCACCGCCGACGTGCACCCGCACGACGGCCTCGACGCCATCCGGTCCCGCACCAGCAGGGGGAGCAACGTGTCCGCTTCTCGTTCCTGGTTCCTCGGTACGGCGGCAGCGGTGCTCGCCACCGCCGCCACGATCACCGTCGTCGCGATGGTCAGCGGCGGCGACGACCCGGCCGCGGGGCCGGCGGACACGCCGAGCGCGGCGGAGTCCCCTACGGAGTCGCCGGACGAGTCGATGGACTCCTCCGACGAGCCCGACGGGAGCGGCGAGGTGACGAAACCGCCCCAGGCCACCGAAGGCGCGGTGCCGGTCTACTACGTCGGCGACACCGGCCACGGCCCTCGGCTCTTCCGCGAGTTCCACCCCGGCACGGGCGCCGACCCGCTCAACCAGGCCGTGACCGAGGCGGTCAGCCGCACCCCCGACGACCCCGACTACCGCACCCCGTGGCCGGGAGGCACCGAGGTCGACGCGAGCTTCGACGGGATCGGCGAGGACCGGCAGATCGGCCTGAACCTGACCGGCGTGCCCCACGACCGGCCGGCCGGCATGACCGAGGCCGAGGCCGAGATGGCCGTCCAGCAGCTCGTCTGGACGGCCCAGGCCGCGACCCAGACGACCGCCCCGGTGGCGCTCCGCCTCGACGGCAAGCCGGCGGACGCGATCCTGGGCGTGCCGACCGCGGAGCCCCTGGCCCGCGGCCCCGAGACGGACACGCTCGCGCAGGTCTGGATCATCGACCCGGGCGAGGGCGCCACCGTCGAGGACGGCTTCACGGTCCGCGGTGTCGGCGCGTTCTTCGAGGCCAACGTCGTGTGGGAGCTGCACCGGGGCGGACTCGACGGACCGGTCGTCGTCTCGCAGCAGAGCACCGGCAAGCCGGTGATGACCAAGGAGTGCTGCGCGATGTCGCCCTACGAGTTCACCGTCGACCTGCCGGACGACGAGCCCCCGGGCGAGTTCACCCTGCGGGTGTTCGACGAGGACATGTCGATGGGCGAGGGCCCCGAGCCGTTCGAGGACACCAAGACCTTCACCGTGAAGTGACCCCGGCCGGCGGGTGCGTCAGCTGAGCTTCTCGAGGATCAGCTCGCGCACCCGCGCCGCGTCCGCCTGACCGCGCATCTCCTTCATCACCGCACCGATCAGCGCGCCCGCCGCCGCCACCTTGCCGTCGCGGATCTTGTCCGCGACGTCGGGGTTGGCGGCGATCGCGTTGTCGACAGCCGCCGACAGCGCGCCGTCGTCGGAGACGATCGCGAGGCCACGCTTCTCGACGATCTCCTCGGGCGTGCCCTCGCCGGCGAGCAGGCCGTCGAAGACCTGGCGGGCGAGCTTGTCGTTGACGGTGCCCGCGTCGACCAGCGCCTGGACGGCGGCGACCTGCGCCGGGGTGACGCCGAGGTCGACCAGGTCGACGCCGGCGTCGTTGGCGCGTCGGGCCAGCTCGGACAGCCACCACTTGCGGGCGGCCTGCGGTGAGGCGCCGGCGGCGACGGTCTCCTCGACCAGGCCGAGCGCGCCGGCCCCCACGGTGTCGCGCATCTCGAGGTCGGAGAAGCCCCACTCCTTCTGCAGTCGGGCGCGCTTGGCGGTGGGGTTCTCGGGCAACGTCGCGCGCAGCTCCTCGACCCACTCCCGCGACGGCGCGATCGGGACCAGGTCGGGCTCGGGGAAGTAGCGGTAGTCCTCGGCGTCGGACTTCTCGCGCCCCGGCGTGGTGATGCCGGTGTCCTCGTGCCAGTGCCGGGTCTCCTGCACGACCTTCCCGCCGCCGGCGAGGATCGCCGCGTGCCGCTGGATCTCGAAGCGCACGGCGCGCTCGACGGAGCGGAACGAGTTGACGTTCTTGGTCTCCGACCGGGTGCCGAGCGTGCCGGAGCCCTTCGGCGCCAGCGAGAGGTTCACGTCGGCGCGCAGCTGGCCCTGGTCCATCCGGGCCTCGGAGACGCCGAGCGCGACCATCAGCTCGCGCAGCTGGGTGACGTACGCGCGCGCCACCGTCGGAGCCTTCTCCCCCGCGCCGAGGATCGGCTTGGTGACGATCTCGATCAGCGGGATCCCGGCCCGGTTGTAGTCGACCAGCGAGTGGTCGGCGCCGTGGATGCGACCGGTCGAGCCACCCACGTGGGTCGACTTGCCGGTGTCCTCCTCCATGTGCGCGCGCTCGATCTCGACACGGAAGGTCTCGCCGTCCACGTCGACGTCCATCCAGCCGTCGAAGCAGATCGGCTCGTCGTACTGAGACGTCTGGAAGTTCTTCGGCATGTCCGGGTAGAAGTAGTTCTTCCGCGCGAACCGGCACCACTCCGCGATGTTGCAGTTCAGCGCGAGGCCGATGCGGATCGCCGACTCGACCGCCTTGCCGTTCACGACCGGCATGGCGCCGGGCAGGCCGAGGCAGACCGGGCAGACCTGGGTGTTGGGCTCGGCGCCGAACGCGGTCGGGCAGCCGCAGAACATCTTCGAGTTGGTGTTGAGCTCGACGTGCACCTCGAGGCCGAGGGCGGGGTCGTACGCCGCCAGCGCCTCGTCGTACGACAGCAGGTTCTCGGTCATCGTCACTGGGGGGCTCCGTTCAGGGTCGGCGCCTGCGCGAGCAGCGGACCGCCCCACTGGTCGGCGAGCAGCTTCTCGAGCGCGGCACCCACGCGGTAGACGCGGTCGTCCGCGAGCGCGGGCGCGAGCACCTGGAAGCCCGCCGGGAGGTCGTCCTCGTCGGCGAGGCCGCTCGGCACCGAGATGCCCGGGATGCCGGCGAGGTTGGCCGGGATCGTCGCCAGGTCGTTGAGGTACATCGCCAGCGGGTCGTCGACCTTCTCGCCGAGCTTGAACGCCGTCGTCGGTGCGGTCGGCGAGACCAGCACGTCGGCCTTCTCGAACGCCGCCTGGAAGTCGCGGCTGATAAGTGTCCGGACCTTCTGCGCCTGCCCGTAGTAGGCGTCGTAGTAGCCGCTCGAAAGGGCGTAGGTGCCGAGGATGATGCGGCGCTTGACCTCGTCGCCGAAGCCCTTGTCGCGCGTCGCCCGCATGACCTCCTCGGCGCTCGGGGCCTCGACGCCCTCGGGGTAGACCCGCAGGCCGTAGCGCATCGCGTCGAACTTCGCGAGGTTCGACGACGCCTCGGCCGGGAGGATCAGGTAGTAGGTCGCCAGCGCGTGCACGAACGTCGGGCAGGACACCTCGACGACCTCGGCGCCGGCCTTGACCAGCAGCTCGACGGACTCCTCGAAGCGAGCGAGCACGCCGGGCTGGTAGCCCTCGCCGGACAGTTCCTTGACGACACCGATCTTGACGCCGCTCATGTCGCCGCTCGCGCCCTGCTGGGCAGCCGCGACCACGTCGGGCACCGGCTGGTCGATCGAGGTGGAGTCGCGCGGGTCGTGGCCGCCGATCAGCTCGTGCAGCAGCGCCGCGTCGAGCACCGTGCGAGTGACCGGGCCGACCTGGTCGAGGGAGTTGGCCAGCGCGACGAGGCCGTAGCGGGAGACACCGCCGTACGTCGGCTTCACGCCGACCGTGCCGGTGACGGCGCCGGGCTGGCGGATCGAGCCGCCGGTGTCGGTGCCGAGCGCGAGCGGGGCCTGGTAGGACGCGACCGCCGCGGCGGAGCCACCGCCCGAGCCGCCCGGGATCCGGTCGAGGTCCCACGGGTTGTGCGTCGGGCCGTAGGCGGAGTGCTCGGTCGACGAGCCCATCGCGAACTCGTCCATGTTGGTCTTGCCGAGGATCGGCAGGCCGGCGCGGCGCAGCCGGTCGACGACGGTGGCGTCGTACGGCGGCACCCAGCCCTCGAGGATGCGCGACCCGCAGGTCGTCGGCATGCCCTCGGTGGTGAGCACGTCCTTGACCGCGATCGGCACGCCGTCGAGGCGGGAGGCCGCGTTGCCCGCGGCGCGGCGGGCGTCGGACGCCTCGGCCTGGGCGAGCGCGCCCTCGGCGTCGACGTAGAGGTAGGCGTGCACGGCACCGTCGACCAGCTCGATCATGCGCAGGTGCGCCTTGGTCAGCTCGACCGACGAGGTCTCGCCGTTGGCCAGCGCGTCGGCGAGCTCCGCGGCGGTGCGGTGCGTCCAGCTCGTCACGGCGGTCACTGCTCGTCTCCCAGGATCCGCGGGACCGAGAACCGCTGGTCCTCCACCTCCGGCGCACCGGACAGCGCCTGCTCGGCGGTCAGGCCGGGCGTGACGACGTCCTCGCGGAACACATTGGTCAGCGGCAGCGGGTGCGACGTCGGAGGCACGTCGCCGGCCGCGACCTCGCTGATCGACGCGACCGACTCGAGGATCACGGCGAGCTGCGGGGCGAGGTGGTCGAGCTCCTCGTCGGACAGGTCGATCCGGGCGAGCGTGGCGAGGTGCGCCACGTCGTCGCGGGAGATGTCAGGCATGCCCGCCATCCTATTTGCGCGAGCGACCATGCCTTTTCCGGGTGCGCGCATCTGACAGCGGCGGCCGCGCGGTCGTCCACGACGGCGGACGGGGTTACCGCGTCCTCGACGTGCGGAGCGGCGACACGCTGATGACGGCGCCGGGCTCCGCGGACGACCTGCGACTCGCCGGCTTCTCCTCCGAGGCCTGACCGCGCCGCGCCCGACAACGATTCGTCTGCGGTCCGCCCGCCTGGATCACCCCGTAAACCGCAGACGAATCGTTGTCGTCAGGCGCGATGGGCCCACAGGTCGCGGAGCAGGGCGATCTCGGCGCCGTGGTGGATCAGCTCGCGGTTGATGTGCAGGACGAGCGTGGCCATCGGCTCGTCGGCGTACGGGCCCTCGGCCTCGCCGCACGGCTGCCAGAGACCGTCCTCACCGAGGCTCTTCACGCCGGCGACCCAGGCGTCGTACTGCTCGTCGAGCTGGGCCAGGGCCTCCTTCGCGGTGCCGGCGTACTCCCACGAGAAGTAGTCGGCCGGCGGGCCGCCGAAGTGGTCCTTCACGCGGACGGCGAGCACGCCCACGATGATGTGGCCGAGCCGCCACGCGATCGTCGTCACCGGCGCCGGCGCGGGCTCGGGGAACGCGAAGTCGATGGTGAAGTCGCCGCTGCCGCCCTGCACCGGAGCGTCGCTCGTGCCTCGCGGCCGGACGCTCCAGGAGTCGGGCACCGGCTCCCAGAGGTACTCCTCGGTCGTCAGGCCGTCCAGGCGCGGGCGCAGCTGTCGCTCCCAGTGGAAGCTGAGCTGGTCGAGCAGCGTGGTGTTCAGGTCGGTCCTCGTCGTCATGCCTCCACGCTGCCATCGAAAGAGGACAGGTTCGGTCCTCTGAGTGCGCGAGACTGGCGGCATGGCCGAGACCACCGCGCGGGTGTTGCAGCTGCTCGGCCTGCTCCAGTCGCGTCCCGTCTGGTCGGGGCCGGAGCTTGCGGCGCGGCTCGGTGTCACCGTGCGCAGCGTGCGGCGCGACGTCGAGCGGCTGCGCGAGCTCGGCTACCCGGTGCGGTCGGCGAAGGGCGTCGGCGGCGGCTACCAGCTCGGCCCCGGACAGGGACTGCCGCCGCTGCTGCTCGACCCGGACGAGGCCGTCGCGGTCGCGGTCTGCCTGAGCCTCGCCGCCGGCGGGTCGGTGGCAGGCATCGACGAGGCGGCACTGCGCACGCTGTCGAAGCTCGACCAGGTGCTGCCGGCCCGGCTCCGCGCCCAGGTCGCCGCGGTCCAGCAGGCGACCGAGACGCTCGATACCACCGCCACGCCGGCCGACCCGGCGACGCTGATGACGCTCGCCCGCGGCTGCCGCGACCACCACCGCGTCCGCTTCGGGTACGTCGACCACGCCGGCGAGCAGACGGCCCGCACGGTCGAGCCCTACCGGCTCGTCGCGACGGGCCGCCGGTGGTACCTCCTCGCCCACGACGTCGACCGCGACGACTGGCGCACGTTCCGGCTCGACCGGATGCGCGACGTCGAGACGACGACGTGGACGTTCCGCCCGCGCGAGGCGCCCGACGCGCGAGAGCACGTCGCTCGCGCGATCAGCCGGGCGCCGTACCCGCTCGAGGTGCGGGTCCGCTACGACGTCCCTGCCGACGTGGTGCGCGCGCAGGTGCCGGCGACCGCGGCGACCGTCGAGCCGCTGGACGACGAGCACTGTGTGCTGGTCGCGGGCGGTGAGCGGCTGGACGCGCTGGCGTTCCACCTGGCCCGGATCGACCCGCCGGGCACGGTCCTCGAACCGCCCGAGCTGCGCGAGGCGATCCGCGACCTCGTCGACCGGCTCGGTCGCCTCGGTCGCGACATCCGACCGAGTTGTCACTCCGAGTGACACACCACGTGTCATCCGCGCGCAAGGGGGTAGGCACACAGGAGGCGAGTCCCCGACCTAGGAGAGTCATGTCCTCTTCCGCAACAACGGATCCCGACCAGCCTGCGCAGACCACGGTCCGCCGGGCTATCGGTGCGTCGGCCATCGGCAACATGACCGAGTGGTTCGACTACGGCGTCTACGCCTACGCCGCCAGCTACATCACCGCACAGTTCTTCCCGGAGGCCGGCACCGCGGCGACGCTGCTGGTCTTCGCGGTCTCGTTCGTGTTCCGCCCGCTCGGCGGCCTCGTGCTCGGCCCGCTGGGCGACCGGCTCGGCCGCAAGGCCGTGCTGGCCACGACGATCATGCTGATGGCGGGCGCGACGTTCGCGATCGGCCTGCTGCCCGGCCACGCGACGATCGGCGTGTGGGCGCCGGTGCTGCTGGTGCTCCTGCGCGTGATCCAGGGCTTCTCCGCCGGCGGTGAGTACGGCGGCGCCGCGACGTTCATGGCGGAGTACGCCCCGAACCGCCGCCGCGGCTTCCTCGGCAGCTTCCTCGAGTTCGGCACGCTGGCCGGCTTCACCACCGGTGCGCTGATCGTGCTCGGCACCGAGCTGGTCGTCGGCACTTCGGCGATGGAGGACTGGGGCTGGCGCATCCCGTTCCTGGTGGCCGGTCCGCTCGGCGCGGTGGGGCTGTACCTGCGCAGCAAGCTCGAGGACACCCCGGTGTTCAACGAGCTTCAGGAGGAGCAGGGCGACGAGGAGCGCGGGCTCGGCGCTGAGCTGCGCGAGCTGATGACGACGTACAAGCGTCCGCTGTTCGCGCTCGGCGGCCTCGTGGTGGCACTGAACGTCTGCAACTACACGCTGCTCGCCTACATGCCGACCTACCTCGAGAACAAGATCGGGCTGTCGTCGAAGGCGTCGCTCACCGTGATCATCCTCGGTCAGCTCGCCATGATGCTGGTGATCCCGCTGTCCGGCCGGCTCTCCGACCGGTTCGGCCGCAAGCCGATGTGGTGGGTGTCGCTGGGCGGGCTGTTCGTGCTCGCGATCCCGATGTACCTGCTGATCGCGCAGAGCTTCGCGATGGCCGTCGTCGGATTCGCGGTGCTCGGCCTGCTCTACGTCATCCAGCTGAGCACGATCTCCGCGACGTTCCCTGCAATGTTCCCCACGCAGGTGCGTTTCGCCGGGTTCGCGATCGCCTACAACGTGTCGACCGCGTTGTTCGGCGGTACGGCGCCGTACCTCAACGAGGCGCTCATCGAACGCACCGGCAACGCACTGGTGCCGGCGTTCTCGATGATGGTCGCCTGCGCGATCGGCGCGGTGGCCCTGCTGTTCGTGCCGGAGACCGCCCGCGCCTCGATCCGTGGCACCGGCGTGCCGGGCATCGACACCGAGGTGCAGCCGCTCGAGGAGCCGTCCCGCACCTGACCCGCGGTCAGCTGTCAGGCGTCCCCGACCCGCGCGACCTTCCGCGCGGCGTCGGGGCCGTCGGACAGCAGAACCCGGAAGCCGTCCTCGTCGAGGATCGGCACCTTGAGCTGTGCGGCCTTGTCGGCCTTGGAGCCGGGCGAGTCGCCGACGACGACGAAGTCGGTCTTCTTCGACACCGACGACGCCGCCTTGCCGCCGCGGGCCAGGATCGCCTCCTTGGCCTGGTCGCGCGAGAACTCCTCCAGCGACCCGGTCACCACGATGCTCATGCCCTCGAGGGTGCGCGGCGTCGACTCGTCGCGCTTGTCCTCCATCGTGACGCCCGCGGCCGCCCACTTGTCGACGATCGCGTTGTGCCACTCGGCGTCCGGGCCGTCGAACCATTGGCGCACGGACGCGGCGATCGTCGGTCCGACGCCCTCAGCCGCGGCCAGCGCCTCCTCGTCGGCCTCGCGGATCGCCTGCATCGAGCCGAACTGCGTCGCCAGCGCCCGTGCCGCCGTCGGGCCGACGTGCCGGATCGACAGCCCGACGAGCACCCGCCAGAGCGGCACATCCTTGGCCTTGTCGAGGTTGTCGAGCAGCCGGCGGCCGTTGGCGTTGAGCACGGGACCGTCGCCCTCGCCCTTCTTGGGCGCGCGGGTGAACAGCGGGACCTTGAGCAGCTTCTCTTCGTCGAGGTCGAAGACGTCGCCCTCGTCGACGATGACCCCGGCGTTGAGCAACGCGTAGGCGGCCTCGGCGCCCAGGCCCTCGATGTCGAACGCGCCCCGTCCGGCCATGTGGAAGACCCGGTCGAGCAGCTGGGCCGGGCACGTGCGGTGGTTGGGGCAGCGGAGGTCCTTGTCGCCCTCCTTCTCCTGCACGAGCTTGGTGCCGCACGAGGGGCACTCCGTCGGCATCACCCACTCCGGGAGACCCTCGGGCCGCAGGGCCAGCACGGGACCGACGATCTCGGGGATGACGTCGCCGGCCTTGCGCAGGATCACCGTGTCGCCGGGCCGGACGTCCTTGCGCTTGACCTCGTGGGCGTTGTGCAGCGTGGCGCGCTCGACGGTCGAGCCCGCGACGCGGGTCGGCTCCATCACGCCGAACGGCGTGACCCGGCCGGTGCGCCCGGTGTTGACCTCGATGGAGAGGAGCTTGGCGTTGACCTCCTCGGGTGGGTACTTGTAGGCGATCGCCCACCGCGGAGCCCGCGACGTGGAGCCGAGCCGGCGCTGCAGCGAGACGTCGTCGACCTTGATCACCACGCCGTCGATCTCGTGCTCGACGTCGTGCCGGTGCTCGCCGTAGTAGGCGATGTAGTCCTTCACCGCCTCGAGGTCGGGCAGCACCTTGGTCCGCTCGCTGGTCGGCAGGCCCCATGCCTTCAGCGCGACGTAGGACTCGGACTGCGACTTCGGGGTGAACCCCTCGCGCGCACCGAGACCGTGGCAGACCATGGCGAGGGCGCGCGTGGCCGTCACCCGCGGGTCCTTCTGCCGCAGTGACCCCGCGGCGGCGTTGCGCGGGTTGGCGAACATCGGCTTGCCGGCGTCCGCCATCGACTCGTTGAGCCGCTCGAACGCCTCCACGGGGAGGAACACCTCGCCGCGCACCTCGACCAGCTTGGGCACCGGGTAGTCGTCGGTGCCGGTGAGCCGGTGCGGCACGTTGTCGATCGTGCGGACGTTGGGCGTGACGTCCTCACCGGTGCGGCCGTCGCCGCGCGTGGCGGCCCGGACCAGGCGACCCTCTTCGTAGAGCAGGCTGACCGCGAGACCGTCGACCTTGAGCTCGCAGAGCAATGCCGGGTCCTCGACGCCCTCGCGCGCGAGCCGCGCCTTCCAGGCCTCGAGCTCCTCGAAGGTGAACGCGTTGTCCAGGCTCATCATCGGCTCGAGGTGCTCGACCGGCGTGAACTCCGTCGACACCGCGCCGCCGACCTTCTGCGTCGGGGAGTCCGGGGTGCGCAGCTCGGGGTACAGCTCCTCGAGCTCCTCGAGCCGGCGCATCTTCTGGTCGAACTCGGCGTCGGACAGCGTCGGGTCGTCGAGGACGTAGTAGCGCCAGCGCGCCTCCTCGACGATCTCCACGAGCTCGCGGTGCTCCTCGCGGGCCTCCGGCGGAGCCGCGGCCACCTGGGGGGTCTCGGTCATGAGCACCATCCTGCCGTGCCGGACCGACGAGTTGCGGTTGGCAGGGTCTCGGCTTCGGATCGCCCGCGCATCCACCGTCTTGGTGAGAGCGCTTCCAGACCGCATCTGGACCAGTTCACGCCTGGCTCAGTGTGACCGTTGACACGTTCTGCCACTCGTGCGACGCTGATCGCGCCATCGTGGTGGAAGCGCTCTCACCTCTCTCGCCGTACGGCGGAAGCGGGACGAGGCCCGGCCGACCACGCTCGCGAGCCGGTCCCGCCCCCGGGCCGGACCACATCCTCATCCCGCCCGTAGCTCGAGGGAGCGACACCGTGGACACGAACACGACCCCCGGCCCCACCCCCGGCCCCACCCCCGGCCCCACCAGCGGCCCAAGCAACGGCCACAGGACCCGCACCCGCCGAGGCCTCGCCGTCGGCGCCGTCACCCTCCTCCTCGGGGTCACCGCCGCCTGCGGCGGAGGCTCCGACGCCGACGCGACCGACGAGGGCGGCAAGATCACGCTCACCGTCGCGACCTTCAACGAGTTCGGCTACGAGGACCTGCTGAAGGAGTACATGGACCTCCACCCGGACATCAAGGTGGTGCAGAAGAAGACCGGCACGTGGGAGGAGCACCGCGACAACCTCTACACCAAGCTCGCGGCCGGCTCCGGCCTCTCCGACATCGAGGCGATCGAGGGCGACGGCATGCCCGCGATCCTCGAGGAGGCCGACGCGTTCGTCGACCTCTCCGACCCCGGGCTCGACGGACGCTGGCTGGACTGGAAGGAAGCCGCCGGCACCACCACCGACGGCACGCTGATCGGCTACGGCACCGACATCGGCCCCGAGGGCATCTGCTACCGCGCCGACCTCTTCGAGAAGGCCGGCCTGCCGACCGACCGTGACGAGGTCGCCCCGCTCTTCGAGACCTGGGACTCCTACTTCGAGACCGGCAAGCAGTTCGTGAAGAAGATGCCGGACACCGCCTGGTACGACTCCTCCAAGGGCGTCAGCCAGGCGATGGTCAACCAGATCGAGCACCCCTTCGAGGAGGAGGACGGCACGATCGTCGCGACCAGCAACCCCGAGGTCCGCGACGTGTTCGACACCGTCACGTCGATGCAGGCCGCCGGGCTGGCGACCAACCTCGACCAGTGGTCCGACGACTGGGTGGCCGCCTTCCAGAAGGACGGCTTCGCGACGATGGCCTGCCCGGGTTGGATGCTCGGCGTCATCGAGGGCAACGCCGAGGGCGTCGAGGGCTGGGACATCGCCAACGCCTTCCCCGGCGGTGGCGGCAACTGGGGCGGCTCGTTCCTGACCGTGCCCGCGCAGTCGGAGCACCCCGAGGAGGCCAAGGAGCTCGCCGCCTGGTTGACCGCCCCCGAGCAGCAGCTCAAGGCGTTCGAGGCCAAGGGCACCTTCCCGAGCCAGGTCGAGGCGCTCGACGACCCGGTCCTCACCGACCAGGTCAACGCGTTCTTCAACGACGCGCCGACCGGGGAGATCCTCTCCGAGCGCGCGCAGGCGGTGACGGTGCAGCCCTACAAGGGCCCCAAGTACGCCGACATCATCGCCGCGTTCCAGAACGCCATCCTGCGTGTCGACCAGGGCCAGGCGACGCCCGAGGAGTCGTGGGACACCTTCGTCTCCGACGTCGAGCGGCTGTCCTGAGCCTGACTCCCCGACCCTTCCATGAGCACGCACCGTCCCCTCGCGCCCGCCGGTAGCTCGGTCCCCTCCACCGAGCTCCCGGGGGAGCAGCCGGCCCTTGACCCCGGAGTGGCCGGGGTGGCTGCGCAGTCTCTCCCCCGCCTGGATGATCGGCCTGTGCCTGCAGTGACCCAGGAGACCCGGCTGACCTGGCGACAGCGGCTGTCGCGGTGGGACGTGCGGTTCTCGCCGTACCTCTACGTCGCGCCGTTCTTCGTGCTCTTCCTGCTCGTGGGCATGTTCCCGCTGCTCTACACGGGCTGGGTCTCCGTCCACGACTGGAGCCTGCTCGGCGGCAAGGGCGACTTCGTCGGCGTCGACAACTACACGAAGGTCTTCGGCGACCAGTACTTCTGGATCGCGCTCCGCAACACCGTCAGCATCTTCCTGCTCTCCTCGGTGCCGCAGGTGATCATCGCGCTCGCCGTCGCCGGCCTGCTCGACAACGAGCTGCGCGGCAAGGTGCTGTGGCGGATGAGCGTGTTGGTCCCGTTCGTGGTCGCCCCGGCCGCGGTGGCGCTGATCTTCGGCAACCTGTTCGGCGACAAGTACGGCCTCGTCAACTCCGTCCTCGGCGTCGTCGGGATCGACCCGATCCGCTGGCACGTCGACACCCTCGCCAGCCACGTCGCGATCGCGAGCATGGTCAACTGGCGCTGGACCGGCTACAACGCACTGATCCTGCTCGCCGCGATGCAGGCGGTCCCCCGCGACCTCTACGAGTCGGCTGCGCTCGACGGGGCCAGCCGGTTCCGGCAGTTCGTCTCCGTCACGATCCCGATGATCCGGCCGACGCTGGTCTTCGTCGTGATCACCTCGACCATCGGCGGGCTGCAGATCTTCACCGAGCCTCGCCTGTTCGACAACGTCGGCCTCGGCGGTTCCGACCGGCAGTGGCAGACGGTCACGCTCTACCTCTGGGAGCTGGGCTGGCGCATCCGCGATCTCGGTACGGCGTCGGCGGTGGCGTGGCTGCTGTTCCTGTTCATCACCGCCTTCGCGCTGGTCAACCTCGTGCTCGGCCGGCGGCTGAGCCACCACCACGGGCACGCGCCCGCCATCCGAAGGAGGCGTCGATGACCCGCCGGCCCGGCTTCCTCGTCTACGGCCTGCTCACCGCGTTCGTGCTCGGCTCGGCGATGCCGCTGTGGTGGTCGTTCATCATTGGCTCGCACACCAAGGAGATCGTCAACCGCGACACTCCTCCCCTGCTGCCCGGCGGGCACTTCCTCGCCAACGCCGCACGCGTCTTCGACACCGTCGACTTCTGGAAGGCGCTCACCAACAGCATGATCGTCTCGACGGTCTGCGCGGCCTCGGTGGTCTTCTTCTGCACGCTGGCAGGCTTCGCGTTCGCCAAGCTGCGCTTCCGCGGCAGCACGCCGCTGATGGTGTTCGTCGTGGCCACGCTCGCCGTACCGACCCAGCTCGGCGTGATCCCGCTGTTCATCCTGATGGCCGACCTCGGCTGGACCGGCACGCTGTGGGCGGTGATCGTGCCGACGCTGGTCACGGCGTTCGGCGTGTTCTTCATGCGGCAGTACCTCGTCGACGCGATCCCCGACGAGCTCATCGAGGCTGCCCGCGTCGACGGCTGCTCGATGATCAGGATCTTCTGGAACGTCGCCGTACCCGCGGCTCGGCCGGCCGCCGCGATCCTCGGCCTGTTCACGTTCATGACCGTGTGGACCGACTTCTTCTGGCCGATGATCGCCCTGCCCGCCAGCAACCCCACGGTGCAGATCGCCCTGCAGCAGCTGCAGAGCGGCTACTACGTCGACTACGCCCTCGTGCTCTGCGGCGCGGTGCTCTCCACGATCCCGCTGCTCGTCCTGTTCGTCCTGACCGGCCGCCAGCTGGTAGCCGGCATCATGCAAGGAGCCGTCAAGGGATGACCGACACCGCCGCCCGCACCCACGTCCTGGAGTCCTCGCGCGATGCAGTCCGCTTCCCGACCGACTTCCTCTGGGGCGCCGCCACTGCGGCGTACCAGATCGAGGGCGCCGCCACCCAGGACGGCCGCCTGCCGTCGATCTGGGACACCTTCTGCCGCGTGCCCGACGCCGTCGCCGACGGCGACAACGGGGACGTGGCGTGCGACCACTACCACCGCGTCGACGACGACGTCGCGCTGATGGCCGAGCTCAACCTCGCCTCCTACCGCTTCTCGACCGCCTGGCCGCGGGTCCGGCCCGACGGCCGCTCCGTGAACCAGGCGGGAGTGGACTTCTACTCACGGCTCGTGGACACCCTGCTCGAGCGCGGCATCCGACCCTGGATCACGCTCTACCACTGGGATCTCCCGCAGGCGCTCGAGGACGAGGGCGGCTGGACCAACCGCGACACGGTGTACCGCTTCGCCGACTACGCGCTCACGCTCTACGACGCCATCGGCGACCGGTCGCCGGTGTGGACGACGCTCAACGAGCCGTTCTGCTCGGCGTTCCTCGGCTACGCCGGCGGGCAGCACGCTCCCGGCCGGCGCGACCCGGCCGCGGGGCTCGTCGCCGCGCACCACCTGCTGCTCGGGCACGGGCTCGTCGTCGACGAGCTGCGCCGCCGCGGCACGACCGCCGACCTCGGCGTCACGTTCAACTTCACCGTCGCCGACCCGTACGACCCGAGCGACCCGGCCGACGTCGACGCCGCGCGGCGGATCGACGCCCTGCACAACCGGCTGTTCCTCGACACGACGCTGCGCGGCCACTACCCCACCGACCTGCTCGAGGACACCGCGCACCTGCGCTTCGCGGGCCGGCCGTGGCAGGACGTCGTCCGGGACGGCGACCTGGCGCAGATCTCCCAGCCGCTCGACGTGCTCGGCGTGAACTACTACCACGGCGACGCGGTGTCCGGCCGGCCGCAGCCCGGCGCCCCCGGCTTCGGCAGCGGCCGTCTCGGCTGGACCACGGGCTCGCCGTTCGCGGGTTCCGAGCACGTCACGTTCCCGCGCCGCGGGCTGCCGACGACTGCGATGGACTGGGAGGTGCAGCCCGAGGGGCTCACGCGCCTGCTGGTCCGGCTTCAGGAGGAGTACGCCGCTCCGCCGATGTACGTCACCGAGAACGGCGCCGCCTACGACGACCGGGTCGACACCGACGGTTCCGTGCACGACCCGGAGCGCACCGCGTTCGTCGCGGCGCACCTGCGCGCCGTGCACGACGCCATCGAGGCCGGCGCCGACGTGCGCGGCTTCTTCCAGTGGTCGCTGCTCGACAACTTCGAGTGGGCCTACGGCTACGCCAAGCGGTTCGGCATCGTGCACGTCGACTACGCCACCCAACGCCGTACCCCCAAGACCAGTGCGCGTTTCTACGCCCAGGTCGCCGCCGACGGAAGGCTCGGGTCGCTACCGTGACGTCCGTGGACGGCTCCCCGACGCTGGACGAGGTGGCACGCCTGGCGGGGGTCTCGCGGGCGACCGCCTCGCGCGCGATCAACGGCGGGCACAAGGTGAGCCCCGCCGCGCTCGCGGCCGTGCAGAACGCAGTGGCGACGCTGGGCTACTCCCCCAATCCCGCCGCGCGCAGCTTGGTCACGCGCCGCACCGGGTCGGTGGCGGTCGTGGTGCCGGAGCCGGACGAGCGTGTCTTCTCCGACCCGTTCTTCGCGCACACCCTGCGTGCGGTCAACCGGGTGCTCGCCGAGAAGGACCTCCAGCTCGTGCTGCTCCTCGCCCGCCCCGGCGACGAGGAGGCGCGCATGCTGCGCTACCTGCGCGCCCGCCACGTCGACGGCGCGATCGTCGTGTCCCACCACCGCAGCGACAGCCTCGCCGACCACCTGGCCGGCATCGGGCTGCCCTGCGTGTTCGTCGGCCGGCCGCTGAGCAGCGGGGACAAGGTGGCGTACGTCGACACCGACAACGTCGGCGGCGGACGGGAGGCCGCGGCCGTGCTCGTCGAGCGCGGCTGCAAGCGCATCGGCACGGTCGCCGGACCGGCGGACATGTCGGCCGGCGAGGACCGCCTCAACGGTTGGCACGAGGCGCTGGCCGCGGCCGGCCTGGCCACCGACGCGGTCGAGCACGGCGACTTCACCGAGCAGGGCGGCGCGGCCGCGACCGAGCGGCTGCTCGACCGGCACCCGGACATCGACGGCCTCGCGGTCGCCTCCGACCTGATGGCGATCGGCGCGCTGCGAGTGCTCGCCACGCGGGGCCTGAAGGTGCCCGACGACGTGGCGGTCGTGGGCTACGACGACATCGGCCTGGCCGAGACCACCGACCCGCCGCTCACCACGATCCGCAACCCGATCGGTGCCATGGCCGAGCGCGCGACACGGCTGCTGCTCGAGCAGCTCGACGGCACCTCCGACGGGACGCCGGTGCGGATGCTGTTCCCACCGGCGCTGGTGCGCCGCGCCTCGGCCTAGCCGATCTCCTCCGCCACCTTCTGGCTGAGCCGCAGTGCCTCGCGTGCCCAGCCCGCCGACGCGCCGGCCAGCCCGCAGGTGGGCGTGACCACGAGGCCGGAAGTCGTCTCCGGGTCGAGCCCGAGCATCTCGAGGAAGCGCAGCACCTTCTCGACGAGCGCCTTCTCCCCCGGCTGCGTTTCCGGGTCGGTCGACGGGACGACGCCGAGCAGGACCGGAGCGCCCTTCTCCAGCAGGGTCGCCACGTCGTCGTACGCCGAGACGGCGAGCACGCCGAGGTCGACGGAGACGCCCTGCGCGCCGGCGCCGGTGAGCAGCGAGACGGGTACGTCGGCCGCGCAGCAGTGCGCGATCGGGGTCGCACCAGCACCGGTGATCGCCGCGAACACGTCCTCGAGCAGCGCCGACGCGACCGGGAGGTCGACGGACCGGTGCCGGTGGAACCCGGACGCGGTGGGGACCTGACCGGCCAGCACGGCGGGCAGCGCCGGCTCGTCGACCTGGACGACCAGCTCGGTCGCGCCCGGCACGCGCCGCCGGACGTCCTTCACGTGGTCGGCGACGCCTTCGGCGAGCGCCTGCGCCAGGTCGCGGCGGGCACCGTGGTCGGAGAGGATCCGGTCGCCGCGGGGCTTCTCGACGGTGGCGGCGAGCGTCCACGGCCCGGTGACCTGGACCTTGAACCGGCCTTCGCACTCCTGCGCCCGCTCCTCCAGCGTGTCGAGGTCCTGCGCGAGGAGCGACCGGGCCCGGCGGTGGTCCATGCCCGGGGAGCCGCTGCTGCCGGTGAGGCGCCAGCCGGCCGGCTGCAGGTCGGCGTCGAGCCCGGCGAGGACCGCGACCGCGCGGCCGGTCATGGACGCGCCGGCGCCGCGGCCGGGCAGCTCCGGCAGGTGCGGCAGGTCGGGCAGCTCGTCGAGGACGATGCGGACGGCCTCGGCGTACGACGTCGCGTCCGTGCCGGGCCACGACCCGATCGCGGTGGCTGTCGTCATCCGGCGCTCATCCGGTGGGGGCCGGGACTCGGCGGGTGGCGCTGATCGTGCACGAGCCGACGACCCGGGTGCCGTCGTACACGACTGCGGCCTGGCCGGGTGCGATCCCCTGGGCGGGCTCGAGCAGGTCGATCACGACGCCGTCCTTTTCGACGCGCACGACCGCGCGGTGCTCGTCACCGTGGGCGCGCAGCTGGACGGTGCCGTGCAGCTCTCCGGTCAGCGGGGTGCCGCACCAGCGCGGCCGGATGCCCTCGATCCGGTCGACAGTGAGCGCCTCGCGGGGACCGACGGTGACGGTGCCGGAGACCGGCTCGATGTCGAGGACGTAGCGCGGCTTGCCGTCCGGCGCGGGCCGGCCGATGCGCAGGCCCTTGCGCTGGCCGATGGTGAAGCCGAACGCGCCCCCGTGGTGGCCGAGCACCTCGCCGGTCGCGGCGTCGACGATGTCGCCGGTGCCCTGGCCGAGCTTCTCGGTGAGCCAGCCGCCGGTGTCGCCGTCGGAGATGAAGCAGATGTCGTGGCTGTCGGGCTTGCGCGCGACCTGGATGCCGCGGCGCTCGGCCTCCGCGCGCACCTCGCTCTTGGGGGTGTCGCCGAGCGGGAACAGCGCGTGTGCGATCTGGTCCTGGGTGAGCACGCCGAGCACGTAGGACTGGTCCTTGCGGTCGTCGTCCGCGCGGTGCAGCTCGACCAGCCCGTCGGCGCCGGTCTCGAGCCGGGCGTAGTGGCCGGTGGCCACGGCGTCGAACCCCAGCGCGAGCGCGCGCTCGAGGACCGCGGCGAACTTGATCTTCTCGTTGCAGCGCAGGCAGGGGTTGGGCGTGCGGCCGGCGGTGTACTCCGCCATGAAGTCCTCGACCACGTCCTCGTGGAACCGGTCGCTGAAGTCCCAGACGTAGAACGGGATGCCGATGACGTCGGCGGCCCGGCGGGCGTCGTTGGAGTCCTCGATCGTGCAGCAGCCGCGGGCGCCGGTGCGGTAGGACTTCGGGTTGCGCGAGAGGGCGAGGTGGATGCCGGTCACGTCGTGCCCGGCCTCCGCGGCGCGCGCCGCGGCCACGGCCGAGTCGACGCCACCGGACATGGCGGCGAGTAGCTTCACGGCATGCCCCCCTGCCGCTGGCCGTCGCGAGCGGCCGCGGGCGGAGTGCCCGGCAAGGCGGAGGAGGGCGTGCGATGCGGAGCATCGTGCCCCGACGACAACGCCGCCGGGTGCCCGTCCGTGGTCGCGCAGCAGGCCAAGTGGTAGGGGGTCATGCCGGGTCACACCACCTTGCGGGCGCCGCCGATGCCGGACGCGGCGCCGGCCGCCCGGGCGCGCTCGACAACCGGCCCGATGGCCTCGACGAGCGCGTCGACGTCGGCCTGGGTGGACGTGTGGCCGAGCGAGAACCGCAGCGAGGAACGCGCCTTCTCGACGTCGTGGCCCATGGCGAGCAGCACGTGGGAGGGCTGGGGCACGCCGGCGGAGCAGGCGGACCCGGTCGAGCAGGCGATGCCGCGGGCGTCGAGCAGCATCAGCAGCGAGTCTCCCTCGCAGCCCGGGAACGTCAGGTGCGCGTTGCCCGGCAGCCGGTGGTCGGGCGCGCAGTCGGGGTCGCCGTTGACGCCGGCGTCGGGGACCACCTCGGTCACGCGCCGCACGAGGTCGTTGCGCAGCGCGCAGAGCCGCTCGGCATGCTCCGGCTGCTGCTTCACGGCCAGCTCGACGGCGACGGCGAAGCCGGCGATGGCCGGGGTGTCGATCGTCCCGGACCGTACGTCGCGCTCCTGGCCGCCTCCGTGCAGCTGCGGGGTGAGCTCGAGCTCCCGCCGTACGACGAGCGCGCCGACGCCGTACGGGCCGCCGACCTTGTGCGCGGTGAGGGTGAGCAGGTCGACGCCGCTCGCCGCGAAGTCGACCGGTACCTGGCCGACTGCCTGGACCGCGTCGGTGTGCACCGGGATGTCGTGGGCGTGCGCGATCTCGACGACGGCGGAGATCGGCTGCACGGTGCCGACCTCGTTGTTGGCCCACATCACCGAGACCAACGCGACGGACTCGGGGTCGCGGTCGACCGCCTCTCGCAGAGCGTCGACGTCGAGGCGGCCGAGCTCGTCGACCGGCAGCAGCTCGACGTCGGCCTTCTCGTGCTCGGCCAGCCAGTGCAGCGGATCGAGCACGGCGTGGTGCTCGACGGCCGTGGACAGGATGCGGGTGCGGCGCGGGTCGGCCGCACGACGCGCCCAGAACAGGCCCTTGAGCGCGAGGTTGTCGGACTCGGTGCCGCCGGAGGTGAACACGATCTCGCCCGGCCGCGCACCGATCGCCGCCGCGATCGCCTCACGGGACTCCTCGACGACCCGGCGGGCAGCGCGGCCGGCGGCGTGCAGAGACGAGGGGTTGCCGATGTGGGTGAGCTGCTCCGTCATCGCGGCAGCGGCCTCGGGACGGATGGGCGTCGAGGCGGCGTGATCGAGGTAGACCAGCTGCGTGGGCGCCGGGCGGGGCTGGGTCATAGCGCCTTCCAGGGTACGACGCTCCCCCGGTCGACCACGTAGCAGACCGAGGGCAGAGCCGGCCGGCCCGGGATCGGGTGGTCGTAGTAGGTCAGCAGCCGCATGCCGAGCCGCTCCATGACCGCGCGCGAGCGGGTGTTGCCGACCACCGTGAACGACACGATCTCCTGCCGTCCGAGCTCCTCGAACGCGAACCGCAGGCACTCGCGCGCCGCCTCCGTCGCCCAGCCGTGGCCCCACGCGCTGCGTCGCAGCCGCCAGCCGACCTCGGTGACCGGCTGCTCGCGCTCGTCCATCCAGACCGCGTGCCAGGACGGCACCTGCAGCCCGGTGAACCCCTGGAACTCCCCCTCGGCCTCGACGACCCACAGGCCGTAGCCGCGCTCCGCGAAGTGCCGCTCGATCTTGTCGACGAAGGCGTCGGACTGCTCGCGCGTCATCGTCGACGGGAAGTGCTCCATCACCTCGGGGTCGGCGTTCATCTCGGCGAACGGCGCGCGGTCCTCCTCACGCCAGCCGCGCAGCACGAGGCGTTCGGTGGAGAGCGTCGGCGGCCTCACGACACGTCCCCGTCGACGTACACCCACCGTCCGCCGCGCCGCTCGAACCGGCTGACCTCGTGCAGCTCCTGGGCACCGCGCGGGCCTTGGTAGCGGGCGACGAACTCCACGACGCCGGTGTCGTCGTCCGGTGCGCCGTCCTCGGTGCGCACGATCTCGAGCCCGAGCCACGTCGTGCCGTCCGACGAGACGTCGTCGGGACGGGTGCGCGGGTGCCAGGTGCGGAAGACGTGGTCGGTGTGGCCCAGGACGTAGGCGGAGTAGCGCGACCGCATCAGCGCCTCGGCGGTCGCCGCGGGTTCGCCGTCGTGCAGCGGACCGCAGCAGGCGACGTACGCCCGGCCCGAGCCGCACGGACACGGCTCACCCACGGTCGAGCCGCTCCTGCCAGGGGTGGTCGGGGTGGTAGCGGCGGACGTGGTCGCGCAGCCATGCGCGCTGCTCCGTCGACATCAGCGGCCAGGCGTTGCCGAGGTCGACCCGGTCCTTCTCCCGGTTCTGCTTGGCCTTGAACAGCAGGGAGACCTCGGGGTTCATGTAGCGCACGCCGTCCGCCGCGACCCAGGTGACCTCGTCGAGGTCGGCGACGAGGTCGGCGTGCCGGCGCGACTGCCAGCGGCCGTCCCGCTTCGGGTTGAGGATGCAGTCGACGCGCCACGGCGCGCGGGCGTTCTCGCGCATCCAGATCTGAGCCAGCGGCGCGATCGGCTCGGGCCGGTCGTCGTCGATGACGCGGAGGGTGCCGCCGTCGTTGCCCCAGAGGTGGTATGTCGACCCGAGCTGGGCGCGCAACGCCGGGACCGCGTCCGAACACCACGAGGTCGATGTCCTCGTGGAAGCGCCGTACGCCCGTGAACGTCTCGATCGAGTGGCCGCCGACCAGCCACCACGGCTCGGGGAAACCGTCCATCAGCTCGGCGAGCTGCGGCGGCGTGAGCGGGTCCCAATCGCCGTACACGTCGTAGAAGGCGATGTCCTCCTGGTCGGGCGCCCAGGCCAGCTCAGGACCGTCAGATTGGTGCGTCACCGGGACAGTATGGCCACCAGCGCGCGGTGGTCGGTGCCCTCGATAGCGACGGTCTCGGTGTCGACCGCGTGCAGGTGCTCGTTGACGAGCACGTGGTCGATGGCGACGAGCGGCGGCAGCCGGACGCCGGCGACCTCCATCTCGCCGTCGGCCGGCCAGGTCGGCTGCCAACCCGAGCCCGCCTGGGTCGCCGCGTCGGTCCAGCCGCGGCCCGCGAGCTCGCGCAGGACGCGGTGGTCGGTGGTGGCGTTGAGGTCGCCGACGATGACCGCGGGGCCGGGACGGTCGTACGCCGCACGCCGGACCACCCGGTGGTCGTCGGACCAGCCGGACGCGTCACCGACCGGCGGACGCGGGTGAACGGCCATCAGGGTCAGGTCACCGATCGACATGCTCCATCCGCCGAACGCGGTGTCGAGCGGCTTCACGTCGGTGATCGGCCGCCGGGACACGACCACGGTGCCGGTCGGTCCGTCCTCGGCCGCACCGGCGCGGTGCGGGAACGCGTCAGCCAGACCGGCTTCGTCCAGGCGGTCCAGCGCGGCGGCGTCGACCTCCTGCATCACCAGAACGCCGATGTCGTGCGCCTGCGCCGTCTCGAGGACGTCGTCCGCGGAGGCCTGGCCGAGCATCAGGTTGACGGTCATCAGCCGGATGGGATCGCCGCGATCAGCCGCGACCGTGCCGCCGAGGAACGTGCCGGCGACCAGGACCCCGTGCAGCACGGCTCCGCCGATGGACACGACCGCCAGCGTCACCGCGACCCGCTGCCAGGCCCCCTCCCCCACGGCCCACGCGATCACGAGCAGCAGCAGGGCGACGACGTACAGCGGCAGCGCGTACGGCGTGAACGACACCAGCCGCACCCACGTGCCGCCGGGGATCTGGACGAGCCGCGCGGCGGTGAGCGCGAGCGCAGGAACGAGGAGAACGGTCACGAGCAGCCCGAGCAGCACCCACCGCAACCTCATATCGAAAACGCTAGTGGGGCCTCACGCCGAGACCGGGGAACGGCGGGGCGAGTGTCGCGCGCTCAGGCCGAGGCGGGGTCGCGTCGCCGGCGGGAGACGACGAGGTAGCCGCCGGCGCCGACGAGGAACGCACCGACGAGCGGGACCCAGGGCCGCACGTCGTTGCCGGTGAACGGCAGCAACCCTTCGACGCCGGCCACGCCCCCGTCCCCGTCGCCCTCTCCGTCGGCGGTCGCCTCGACGCCGAGCACCTCGGTGTCCGAGTCCAGGTCGGCGCTGGCGTCGACGCGCAGTGCGAAGTCCACGCGGTCGGTCATGGTGTCGTTGCCGGCCTCGATGGGCAGCTCGACCCGCACGGTCAGCGGCAGTCCGCTTCCGGCTGGCATGGACTCGGCGACCAGTGCGCCGTCGTCCGCGAGGTCCCGCATCTGGCCCTGCCAGAGCAGCGACCCGTCGTGCTCGACCGAGACGCGCAGCCAGGCCGAGAGCTCACCGCCGGCGTCGTCGCAGGTGACGTCGCCGTCACGGGTCTCCTGGGGCAGGCAGCCGTTCTCGTCGTCGGCGAGATCCTGGACCCGGAGCGTGACGTCGGCGTCGTGGCTCGAGCCGTTGCTGACGAGGACCTCCGCCGACCCGCCGTACCCGGGGGCGAGCCGCTCGAGCCGCAGCCCGCCGCCCGGGATGTCGACGTCGATGCCGGCGGTGGCCTGCGCGGCGGGCGCGGCGAGCAGGATCGCCGCGGGCGCGAGCAGAACGGCAAGTCGACGACGGAGGTGCACGCAGTCAGTCTTCGGGCGGTGCAGCGGGCGGGCATCACCAGAATCGATGAAAACAGTTGTGCGGGGCGCTTCCCTCGCGCACACTGGTCCGGCCATGAAGAGCTGACCCCGTCCTCCCTCGCGTCCGCGGCCCCAGTGTGCCCAATGTGCCCGGCGAGGGATCGCATCTCTGGCAACCGGTGGTTCGCTCATGACTGCTCCTTCCCTGTCCTCGCGCGCGCTCCCTCTCGTGGCGCGCGACCTCGCCAAGACGTACGGCGACCGCGTCGTCCTCGACGGCGTCGACGTCGTCGCCACTCCGGGTCTGCCCCTTGGGATGGTGGGTGAGAACGGCGCCGGCAAGTCGACCCTGCTGCGGTTGCTTGCCGTCGCCGAGCCCGCCGACGCCGGCACGGTGATCCGCCCGCCGGACCTGGCGTATCTGCCGCAGGAGCCCGACTTCGGCGACGCCCGCACCGTGGGAGACGTGCTCGACCGGGCTCTCACCCCGCTGCACGCCGCGGCCTCGCGCCTGGAGAAGCTCGCGGCGCGCCTCGATGACCCTGCGGTCGTCGAGGAGTACGCCGACCTGCTCCAGTGGTGCGAGCTGCGCGACGTCTGGGACGCCGACCGTCGCGCTCTCGAGGCGGCCGACCGGCTCGGCCTGGGTGCCGTCGATCGTGCGACCGAGGTGTCCCGGCTGTCCGGCGGCCAGCGGTCGCGGCTCGCGCTGGCCGCGCTCGTCGCGGGACGTCCGCCGAGCGTGCTGCTCGACGAGCCGACCAACCACCTCGACGACGACGCGGTGGAGCTGCTCGAGAAGTTCCTGACCGGCCTGCCGGGCGTGGTCGTGGTCGCCAGCCACGACCGCGCCTTCCTCGACGCGGTCTGCGGTCAGATCGTCGACGTGGACCCGAGCTACTTCGGCACCGACGGCGTGGGCGGCAACCGCTTCAGCGGCGGCTACTCCGCCTATCTCGAGCACAAGCGCCGGGCCCGTGAACGCTGGCAGCTGGCGTTCGAGCAGCAGCAGGACGAGCTCGACGCTCTGAAGGTCGCCGCGTCGACGACCGCCCGTCGTGTGGCGCACAACCGCGGGCCGCGGGACAACGACAAGTTCATCTACCACTCCAAGGGCGAGAACGTCGCACGCACCGTCAGTCGGCGCGTCCGGGACATCGAGCAGCGGATCGAGGCGATCGAGAAGGACCGGATCCTGAAGCCGCCTCGCGAGCTCACCTTCGCGGGTCTCACCGACACGTCGGCGCGTCCCGGCCGGGTGGTCCAGGTGCGCGACCTCGTCGTCGCCGACCGCGTTCACGTGCCGCGGCTCGACGTCGACGGCGGCCAGCACCTGCTCGTCACCGGCGCGAACGGCTCCGGCAAGTCGACGCTGCTCAAGGTGCTCGCCGGCGTGCTGGCGCCGTCCTCCGGCCGCGTGGACGTGGCCGCGCGCCAGGTCGGCTACCTTCCCCAGCACGTGACGTTCCGCCGTCCCGACCTCAGCGCCCGCCAGGTATACGACGGGCTCACCGGTCGCGACGACGACTCCACCGACGTACCACGTCTGACGGAGCTCGGCCTGCTCCCGCCACGCGACCTGCACCGGCCGGTCGGCGAGCTCAGCCTCGGCCAGCACCGTCGGCTCGCGCTCGCCGTACTCGTCGCCCAGGCGCCGGACCTCTTGCTGCTCGACGAGCCGACCAACCACATCTCCCTGGCGCTCGCCGAGGAGCTCGAGGAGGCGCTGCGGCACACCCCGGCCGCGGTCGTCGTGGCCAGCCACGACCGCTGGCTGCGGCGGCGGTGGGAGGGCGAACGGCT
>DASURB010000131.1:0-11113 GCA_036280235.1 Nocardioides sp. | reverse complement strand
CGCCTCCAAGCGCGGCGCCCCGCCGGACCGGCTCTTCGTCCCGGCCGACGCGCTCGACCAGGTGACCCGCTACGTCGGTGGCGAGCAGCCCAGCCTGGACCGCCTGGGCGGCTCCGACTGGGCAAAGCGCAAGGGCCGTGCCCGCAAGGCGGTGCGCCAGATCGCCGCCGAGCTGATCAAGCTGTACGCCGCCCGCCAGGCCACGCAGGGCCACGCCTTCGGCCCGGACACCCCGTGGCAGACCGAGCTCGAGGACGCCTTCCCGTTCCACGAGACCCCCGACCAGCTGAGCACTGTCGAGGAGGTCAAGGCCGACATGCGCCGCGTCGTACCGATGGACCGGCTGGTCTGTGGCGACGTCGGCTACGGCAAGACCGAGATCGCCGTGCGCGCGGCGTTCAAGGCGGTGCAGGACGGCAAGCAGGTCGCCGTGCTGGTGCCGACGACGCTGCTCGTGCAGCAGCACTTCTCGACGTTCGCCGAGCGGATGGCCGGCTTCCCCGTCGTGCTCAAGGCGCTGTCGCGGTTCCAGTCCGACAAGGAGGCCGCCGAGGTGATGGCGGGCCTGCGCGAGGGCTCCATCGACATCGTCATCGGCACGCACCGGCTGCTGAACCCCGACATCAAGGTCAAGAACCTCGGCCTGATCATCGTCGACGAGGAGCAGCGGTTCGGCGTCGAGCACAAGGAGCAGATGAAGCGGCTGCGCACGTCCGTCGACGTGCTGTCGATGTCTGCGACGCCGATCCCGCGCACGCTGGAGATGGCGATCACCGGCATCCGCGAGATGTCCACCATCACCACCCCGCCGGAGGAGCGGCACCCGGTGCTGACGTACGTCGGCGCCTACGAGGACCGGCAGGTCGTCGCCGCGATCCGCCGCGAGCTGCTGCGCGAGGGCCAGGTCTTCTACATCCACAACCGGGTGCAGTCGATCGAGAAGGCCGCGGGGAGGATCAAGCAGCTCGTGCCGGAGGCGCGCGTCGCCACCGCCCACGGCCAGATGAACGAGCGGCAGCTCGAGCAGGTGATGGTCGACTTCTGGGAGAAGCGCTTCGACGTGCTGGTCTGCACGACGCTGGTCGAGTCCGGCCTCGACGTGTCCAACGCCAACACGATGATCATCGAGCGGGCCGACATGCTCGGGCTGTCGCAGCTGCACCAGCTGCGCGGCCGGGTCGGCCGGTCGCGGGAGCGCGCCTACGCCTACTTCCTGTACCCGCCGGACAAGCCGCTGACCGAGACCGCGCACGAGCGGCTCGCGACGCTCGCCCAGCACTCCGACCTCGGCGGCGGCATGGCGATCGCGATGAAGGACCTCGAGATCCGCGGCGCCGGCAACCTGCTCGGCGGCGAGCAGTCCGGCCACATCGCCGACGTCGGCTTCGACCTCTACGTCCGGCTCGTCGGCGAGGCGGTCAACGAGTTCCGCGGCGAGGCCGAGCAGGAGCCGACCGAGGTCAAGATCGAGCTCCCGATCGACGCGCACCTGCCGCACGACTACGTGCCGAGCGAGCGGTTGCGGCTCGAGATGTACAAGCGCCTCGCGGAGGTCCGCGCCGACGAGGACGTCGACCTGCTGCGCGAGGAGATGGTCGACCGGTACGGCGAACCGCCGGCGCCGGTCGCATCGCTGCTGGAGGTCGCGCGGTTCCGGGCCCGGATGCGTGCGGCGGGGCTGACCGACGTGACGGTGCAGGGCAAGTACGTCCGGTTCGCGCCGGTCGAGCTGCCCGACTCCGCGACGGTCCGGCTCAACCGCCTGTACCCGAAGAGCATCGTCAAGCCCAACCTGCGTACCATGCTCGTGCCCCGTCCCTCGACCGCCGTCGTGGGTGGCAAGCCGATCCGCGACGAGGCGCTGCTGACGTGGGCCCGTCAGGTCGTCGACACCGTGGTCGACCCGGCAGGCGCCACCCCGGCGCCGGCCGCGGCGAGCCAGTAGCACCGGTAGGAGAGGAACTCGTGACCCGAGCGAAGGTCAAGCTGTCGAGCCTGCTCGTGGCAGGCGTGGCCGCGACCACCCTGCTGTCCGGCTGCGGCACCCACCCCGGTTCCGCCGCGGTCGTGGGTGGCGAGCGCATCACGAACACCGAGGTCGACGACGCGGCCGCCGCGCTGTGCAGCTCCACGGTCAGCGCGGCCGAGGCGCAGGGCCAGCCGCGGCCCGACCTGGCCTCGCGCGACGCGCGCTCCGCGGCGATCCAGCTGCTGCTCGACAACGAGCTGAGCCGTCAGTTCGGCGAGGCCAAGGGCATCAAGGTCGACAACCGCGCGGTGACCCAGGCGATGCAGCAGAGCGCCCAGCAGATCAACCTGCTGCCGAAGCCCGAGCGGGCCGACTTCCGCGCGCTGTTCCGCGGCTTCCAGGAGAGCCAGAGCATCCTCGAGCAGGCCGCCACCGCGTCGCTCGCCGACCAGGGCAAGACCAACCCGACGCCCGAGGAGATCTCCGCCGAGGGCACGCGGCTGCGCAACCAGTGGGCGGCCGAGGAGGGCCTCGAGGTCGACGTCGACCCGCGGTTCGGCGAGTACGCCAACGGCTCGATCACGCCGAAGAACGGCTCGATCTCCATCGCCGCGTCCGACCGCGCGCGTCAGGGCGCGAGCCAGGACCCCGGGGAGGCGTGGACCGCCGGGCTCCCGCTGTCCCAGAAGTGCTGACACTCCTCGTCACGAGCCCCCGGGTCGCCCCGGGACTGATGACCTGGCCGGCGTGGCAGGCGGTCACCGGCGCGGTTACCGTGCTGGCCGGGTCCGCCGACCTGCCGGTCGCGCGCGCCGTCGAGGCCGCCGGCCGTCCGGTCACGGTGGTCGACGACCCGTCGACGTCGGCGCTGCTTGCTGCGGCGTCGTCGGGCGACGTCGTGTACCTCGCCAGCGACGAGGAGGCCGACCGGCTCCCCACCGAGCTCGCCACGGCACTGGTGTCCGGCGACAGCCCGGTCGACATCGAGGTGCTGCACGCGTCGTACGACGTCCCGGGGGCGCGGCTGCTCGACCTGGTCACGGTGATGGACCAGCTTCGGCTGCACTGTCCTTGGGACCGCGAGCAGACCCACCGGTCGCTGGCGACGTACCTGGTCGAGGAGGCCTACGAGACGCTCGAGGCGATCGAGACCGGCGACTCCGTGCACCTGCGTGAGGAACTCGGCGACCTGCTGCTGCAGGTGTACTTCCACGCGCGCATCGCCGCCGAGTCTCCGCCCGAGGACGGCGGCTTCACCATCGACGACGTCGCCGGCGGCATCGTCGACAAGCTCGTGCACCGGCACCCGCACGTGTTCGCCGGTCTCGACGTCGCCGACGCGGCGGAGGTCGAGGAGAACTGGGAGGCCCTCAAGGCGTCCGAGAAGGGCCGCAGCTCCGTGCTCGAGGGCGTGCCCACGGCGCTGCCCGCGCTGCACCTGGCCGCCAAGGTCGTCGGCCGCGCCTCGCGCGTCGGGGTCACCCCGCAGCCGGGCGACTCGCTCGGTGACCGGCTGCTCGCGCTCGTGGTCGAAGCCCGCGCAGCCGGCGCCGACCCGGAGCAGGAGCTGCGGGACGCCGTACGACGCCTGGCCGACGCCGTACGGGCCGCGGAGGTCTGACCGCCGGGCCGCTTGCGGTTTGGTCCCCAACCGCAACATCCCGGCGTTGCGGCGTGCGGTTCGCGACCAATGGATCGTTCACAAAGCCGGGCGGGCTCGGCTGGTCAGACCAGCGCCTCGCCGCCGCCCTCCGCCAGCGCCGCCGCCACCTGCCGGTTGTGCTCGGCCAGCAGCTCGGCGTCGGTCCGCGGCAGCACGTCGTCCCACAGCTGGAGCATCCAGCCGCGCGCCTGCATCATCCCGAGCGGCCGCGCCGAGAACGACATGTGGAAGTGCGCGCTGCCGTCTCCCCAGCGGGCGAAGTGCGTGCGCGCCACCCCCTTCAGCCCCTGTACGGCGCCGGCGAGACGCTGGATCACCGTCCCGAGGGTCGCCAGCTCGCCGGGCCCGAGCTCGTCGAGCCGGAGGTGTGCGTTCGGCGCCAGCCCGCCGAGCCACGGCAGACCGGTGTCGAACGCCCCCACCACGTGCCAGTGCTCGTCCGTCCAGATCCAGCGGTCGCGGCCGCGCTCCGGGCAGTGCCAGCACTCCGAGGGGTCGAGCACACCGGACCGCGGCTCCTCGGGGACCAGCATCGGCGCCAGCGGCTCCAGCCGGAGCTCCTCGAGCGGCACGAGCGGGTGCGCGAGAAGCTCGTCAGCGTAGTACCGCTCGCCGACGGTGACGCCGTCGTGCCAGCGGGAGGTCGCGGGGCGGCTCAGGTACTCGTCGGTCACCCGCCGGAGTGTGCCAGGCAGCGTGTTCGGCCGGCCGCCGACCACGGGGCGAGCCGTCGCGGCGAGACCCCGCGACGCCGTTAGGCTGAGGCCGTTCGACTGCCGTCTTCCCCTCAGGAGCACAACCGTGGCCAGCATCGAAGCCGTCGGCGCCCGCGAGATCCTCGACTCGCGCGGCAACCCCACCGTGGAGGTCGAGGTCGCCCTCGACGACGGCACGATCGGCCGCGCCGCGGTCCCGTCCGGCGCGTCGACCGGCGCGTTCGAGGCGGTCGAGCTGCGTGACGGCGGCAAGCGCTACCTCGGCAAGGGCGTCGGCAAGGCCGTCGACGGCGTGCTCGACGTGATCGGCCCCGAGCTCGTCGGGTTCGACGCCTCCGAGCAGCGGCTCGTCGACCAGCGCCTGCTCGACCTCGACGGCACGCCCAACAAGGCCAAGCTCGGCGCCAACGCGATCCTCGGCGTCTCGCTCGCCGTCGCGCGCGCCGCCGCGGACAGCGCCGGCCTCCCGCTCTTCCGGTACGTCGGCGGGCCCAACGCGCACCTGCTGCCGGTGCCGATGATGAACATCCTCAACGGCGGCGCCCACGCCGACACCGGCGTCGACGTGCAGGAGTTCATGGTCGCGCCGATCGGTGCGCCGACGTTCCGCGAGGCGCTGCAGCAGGGCGCCGAGGTCTACCACGCGCTCAAGAGCGTGCTGAAGGAGAACGGCCTCGCCACCGGCCTCGGCGACGAGGGCGGCTTCGCCCCCGACCTGGCGAACAACCGCGCGGCGCTCGATCTGATCAGCACCGCGGTCGAGAAGGCCGGGCTCAAGGTCGGCCAGGACATCGTCTTCGCGCTCGACGTCGCGGCGACGGAGTTCTGGAACGACGGCTCCTACACGTTCGAGGGCGCCACCAAGTCCAGCGACGAGATGATCGCCTACTATACCGAGCTCGCCGCGGCGTACCCGATCGTCTCCATCGAGGACCCCCTCAACGAGGAGGACTGGGACGGCTGGAAGGCGATGACGACCGCGCTCGGCGACAAGCTTCAGCTCGTCGGCGACGACCTGTTCGTCACCAACGTCGAGCGCCTCGGCCGCGGCATCGCCGAGGGCGCGGCCAACGCGCTGCTCGTCAAGGTCAACCAGATCGGCTCGCTCACCGAGACGCTCGACTCCGTCGACCTCGCCCACCGCAACAACTTCCGCTGCATGATGAGCCACCGCTCCGGCGAGACCGAGGACACCACGATCGCCGACCTCGCGGTCGCCACCAACTGCGGCCAGATCAAGACCGGCGCCCCGGCCCGGTCCGAGCGGGTCGCGAAGTACAACCAGCTGCTCCGCATCGAGGAGGAGCTCGACGACGCCGCGCGGTACGCCGGACGCGGCGCGTTCCCGCGCTACACCGCCTGACCGAGCAGACCGAGCAGCACCAGAGACCGCGAGGAGCCAGCGCACCATGGCCGACCGCCGCCCGACGTCCCGGGGACACCGCCCCGGGGCTCCCGGCGCGTCCTCGCGACCCCGCGGCGGCCCCAGCCGGCCGCAGCGCCCCGGGCCTCGTACGCCGGGCCGGGGCGCGGCGCGGGGTGCCTCGGCCACGACGGCGCCGCCGCGGCCACGGTTCACCGGGCGGGCGGCGATCCTCGTGCTCGTGCTGGCGGTGCTGACGGTGTCCTACGCGTCGAGCATGCGCGCCTACCTCGAGCAGCGCGCGCACCTCGAGGCCCTCGAGACGCAGATCGCCCAGTCCGAGGCCGACATCGAAGCCCTGGAGCGCGAGAAGGAGCGCTGGGAGGACCCGGCCTTCGTGCGCGCCCAGGCGCGCGAGCGGTTCGGCTGGGTGCTGCCGGGCGAGATCGGCTTCCAGGTCATCGACGAGAACGGCGAGGCGCTCGACCACGAGGACTCCCTGCCCGACGTGGAAGTGGAGACCGAGGAGGAGCCGCCGCCGTGGTGGCAGACCGCCTGGGACAGCGTCGAGGCCGCCGGCAACCCGGAGGACATCGAGGACGAGCCCCAGCCGATCCGCCGGATCCGGGCGAACCAGCAGCCCGCGCACCGATGACCCCACCGATCGACCCCGCCGACGTCGAGAAGGTCAGCGAGCAGCTCGGCCGACCCGCGCGGTCCATCCACGCGGTCGCGCACCGCTGCCCGTGCGGCAACCCCGACGTCGTCGCCACCGAGCCCCGGCTCGACGACGGCACGCCGTTCCCGACGACCTTCTACCTCACCTGCCCGCGCGCCGCGTCGCGCATCGGCACGCTCGAGGCGTCCGGCCTGATGGCCGAGATGACGCAGCGGCTCCAGGACGACCCGGAGCTCGCAGCGGCGTACCGGCGGGCCCACGAGCGCTACCTCGAGTACCGCGAGTCCATCGGCCACGTCGAGGAGATCGCCGGCGTCTCGGCCGGCGGCATGCCGAACCGCGTGAAGTGCCTGCACGTGCTCGCGGGCCAGTCGCTCGGCATGGGCCGCGGCGTCAACCCGCTCGGGGACGAGGTCGTCGACGCGCTGGGGGAGTACTGGAAGCCAGGACCCTGCGTATGAAACGCGTCGGTGCCATCGACTGCGGCACCAACACGATCAAGCTGCTCGTCGCGGACCTCGATCCCGCCACCGGCACCGAGCACCAGCTGGTCCGCGAGATGCGCATCGTCCGGTTGGGCCAGGACGTCGACCGCACGGGCCGGCTGGCCGACGAGGCGGTCGCGCGCACGCTGGCCGCGGTCGACGAGTACGCCGAGATCCTGGCCGCCCACGACGTCGAGGCGGTGCGCTTCTGCGCCACGTCGGCGACCCGCGACGCGTCCAACGGCGACGCGTTCCGGGCGGCGGTGCGCGACCGGCTCGGGATCGAGCCCGAGGTGCTGTCCGGTGACGAGGAGGCGGCGCTGTCGTACGACGGCGCGACCCGGTCGCTGCAGGCGGCGGACCACCCACGGCCCTTCCTCGTCGTGGACATCGGCGGTGGCTCGACCGAGCTCGTGCTGGGCGACGGCACGGTCGACGCCGCGCGCTCGCTCGACATCGGGTCGGTGCGGCTGACCGAACGGCTGATGCCGTCCGACCCGCCGACCTACGACGAGGTGGTCGCCGCGGTCGCCGCGATCGACGAGGCGCTCGACACCCTCCCGTCGTACGGCGTACAGCCGGAGCGGGCCGGCACGGTCATCGGCGTCGCCGGCACGGTCACCACCGTGGCCACGCTCCTCGCCGGCCTCGACCACTGGGACCGGGACCGGATCCACCACGCGACGTTCCCCGTCGACGAGGTGCACGCGCTGACCGAGCGGTTGCTGCACATGACCGTGGCCGAGCGTCGCGCACTCCACGTGCCCGAGGGCCGTGCGGACGTGATCGGTGCCGGGGCGCTCGTGCTCGACCGCGTGCTGCGCCGCACGCCGGCGGACGATCTGCTCGTCTCCGACGCCGACATCCTGGACGGGATCGCGTGGTCCCTGGTCACTTCGCACGCATGACCTCTTGACCGGTCGGGTAGTCCTGTATGACAGGACGACGACGAGCAAGGAGCGACGACGATGAAGAAGCTGCCCCTGTTGGCGGCCGGCGCCGTGGGCTATGTCCTCGGCACCCGCGCCGGGCGCGAGCGCTACGAGCAGATCAAGAGCGGCGCTCAGAAGATCGCCAAGGACCCGCGAGTCCGCTCCAAGGTCGACGAGGCCGGCCACGTGATCAAGGAGCAGGCGCCGCACGTCAAGGACAAGGTCGTGGAGACCGCCTCGCACGCCACCCAGGCCGCGAAGGAGAAGGTCGGCAGCCACAGCGGCGGGCCGGACCAGACGACGCCCTACCCGCAGTCGTAACCGGCTGCACCCCGGACAACGGGCCGGGCCATGGACCCCTGGAGGATGGGGCCATGGTCCGGCCCGTTCCACTTCCGCACCCGGTGACGGGTGCGCTGTTCGACAGCCCGGTCCCGCCCGGCACCGGGTGGCCCGACGATCCTGCCTCCGCCGGTACGCCGGTGGCGCGCTCCGCCGACGACGTACGACGGATCGCCGAGGGCGCGCCGCTCGACGACCTCACCGCCGCGATCTCGGTGTGCTGCGCGTGCCCGCGGCTGGTCGCCTGGCGCGAGGCCGTCGCGGTGCAGAAGCGGGCGTCGTTCGCCGCAGAGCCCTACTGGGGCAGGCCGATCGCCGGCTGGGGCGACCCCGAGCCCGCCGTACTCATCCTCGGGCTGGCACCGGCGGCCAACGGCGGCAACCGGACCGGCCGGATCTTCACCGGCGACAAGTCGGGGGACTGGCTGTTCGCGTCGCTGCACCGCGTCGGCCTGGCCGCGCAGGAGACCTCGCTGCACGCCGGCGACGGCCAGCGGCTGATCAACACGCGCATGGTCGCCACCGTCCGGTGCGCGCCGCCCGACAACAAGCCGACCGTCGATGAGCGCGACACCTGCGCACCGTGGCTGCACCGCGAGCTCGCGCTGGTCTCGACCCGGCTGCGTGCGG
The DNA here is from genome assembly GCA_036280235.1 of Nocardioides sp. Taxonomy (GTDB): domain Bacteria; phylum Actinomycetota; class Actinomycetes; order Propionibacteriales; family Nocardioidaceae; genus Nocardioides_B. Next base: position 2,334 of record DASURB010000131.1, on the reverse strand, counting down.
TGGTCTGCCTGGGCTCCTACGGCTGGGACGCCGCGCTGCGCACGTTCCGGGCGATCGGCTGGACCGTGCCCCGGCCGAAACCGCGGTTCGGGCACGGCGCGGAGGCGGCACTCGGTGCCCCGGACGGGCACGAGGTAGTGCTTCTCGGCAGCTACCACCCGAGCCAGCAGAACACCTTCACCGGCAGGCTCACCGAGGCGATGCTCGACGACGTGCTCGGCCGGGCGGCCGAACTGGCCCGGACGCTGGAAGACTGACCCCTAGCCGTACGGCCCCCGTAGCCCAATGGCAGAGGCAGAGGTCTTAAACACCTCTCAGTGTCAGTTCGAGTCTGACCGGGGGCACCGGACCACTGGACGACTACTGGACCCGGATGACCACCCGTCCCGACCCGTCCTCGTTGGTGTGCTCGACCGCCGTACCGCTCATGCCGGCGAACCGACCGGTGCCTCCGGTGATCGCGATGTTGTTCACATTTCCGGTCGCGCCGAGCACGGCGGCGCCGACGAGGGTGCCGCCTGGCAGTGAGTACGCGCCGGTGCACAGCAGCTTGGCCCGAGCCGGGTCCTTCGCCCTGGTCGGGAACACGCACGTCGCGTGCAGACTGCCGACGGGCTCGCCACCCCGCAGCATCTTGTTCGCCAGCACGAAGTAGTCGCCGGCCGAGGGGGGCGAGCTCTCGTCCTTGGCGAGCGGTGGCACGTCGACGAACTTGAAGCTCACCTGCTCGAACCGGAACCGCATGGTGACCGCAGCGGATGCGGTCGCCTGGCTGCCCGCCACGACGACGGTGGCGGTGAGGGCGGCCGTCGCGCCGAGCACGGCGTAGCGACGGCGAGGGCTGGGGGAGAGACCGGACATGTCGACCTCCTGTCGACGGGGGCCACGGGGGCTTGCGTCGCGCACGCTAGGAGGACGGCCGCCGACAGGCATCGCCTGATTGCGTGAACCGGGCTACTGCGTAAACGTCATGTTCCGCAGCGCGAACTTCTGGATCTTCCCGGTCGCGGTCTTGGGCAGGGGACCGAAGACCACGTGGCGCGGCGCCTTGTAGCGCGCGATCCGCGACTTCACGAACTCGATCAGCTCGTCCTCGGTCACCGCGTCGGCGCCGTCGGCCAGCGTCACGAACGCGACCGGCACCTCGCCCCACTTCTCGTCCGGCCGGGCGACGACCGCCGACTCGCTGACCGCCGGGTGCTCGGCGAGCACGCGCTCCACCTCGATCGAGGAGATGTTCTCGCCGCCGCTGATGATGATGTCCTTGGCGCGGTCCTGGAGCTGGAAGTAGCGGTCGTCGTGCTGCACGCCCAGGTCCCCGGTGCGGAACCGGTCCTCACCGACCGTGGCGGCCGACGTCGCCGCCTCGTCGTGGTAGTAGCCGGCCATCACCGTGTTGCCCTCGATGGTGAGCTCCGACAGGCCGCGGCCGTCGTCACCGGGGACCGGTTCAAGGGTCACCTTCGCGCCGATGACGTTCGGGATGCCCTGCCGGGACAGCTTGACCGCCTGCTCCTCCTCCGGAAGCGCGTCCCACTCCGGCTGCCAGTCGCAGATCAGCGACGGGCCGTAGGTCTCGGTCAGGCCGTAGAGGTGGACGACGTGCAGCCCCAGCTGCTCGGCCCGCCGGATCAGCGCCGGAGTCGGCGGCGCACCGCCGGTGGCGACCGTCAGCGGATGCTCGACCTTCCTGGCAGCGGTCGAGTGGAGCAGCGAGGTCAGCAGCGTCGGCGCGGCGCAGAAGTGGGTGACCCGCTCCTCCTCGATCAGCTGCCAGAGCCGCTCGGGATCGGTGGTGTCAGTGCACAGCGAGGTCGCGCCGGCCGCCGCGACCGCCCACGGGAACGACCAGCCGTTGCAGTGGAACATCGGCAGCGTCCAGAGGTAGACCGAGGCCATCTCGAGGCGCAGGTGGTAGGCCATCGCGATCGACTGGAGCGCCGCACCTCGGTGCCGGTACATCACGCCCTTCGGCGACCCGGTCGTGCCGCTGGTGTAGTTGAGCGTGATCAGGTCGAGCTCGTCGGTCACCCCGTGCCGCTCCGGTACGGCGTCCGGCGCGGCCGACAGCAGCTCGTGGTCCGCCCGCACCGGCACGTCGAGACCGTCGATCGCCTCGGCCGCCAGGTCCGCGAGGCCCGCCTCGGCGACGAGCAGCCGCGGCTCGGCGTGCTCCAGGATCCCGTGCAGCTCGCCGGCGGAGAGGCGATGGTTCAGCGCGACCAGCACGCCGCCGGCCCACGGCACCGCGAAGTGCGCGAGCAGCGCCACCGGGACGTTGCGGGCCAGCACCGCGACCCGGTCGCCCCGCCGTACCCCCTCCTGCGCCAGCAG